>NZ_QVMO01000003.1 GCF_010501055.1 Dysgonomonas sp. 521 | reverse complement strand
AAACTCATGGCTCAAAGAAGTAAACAGGCATAAAATGCAAGTATGCTACCATCCGGGAATTATTCTTTTTATCAAGAGAATCACCAATATTTGGTCTACCTTTCTTTGAAGCAAGACTCAACAGCAAGTATATTAACATTAGTTGAACTGGTGCTACACTGCCATGAGTTTTTTTCAAAGAAAAGATTTTTATCGTCATTATCGTTTGGTTTATTGGTAAATAATGAGCACTCAGCATGACAAAGAGGAAAAAACTTAACTTAATGACATTGAGGGCTATCCTCTGTCTTGACATTGCGTTGCAACTCCGTGCATAAGTTCCGTTGGTGGGTCGCCGAGGGACGAAGCACTAGCCTTTTGCTTCCTTTTGGGCAATGCCAAAAGGAAGGGCAAGCCCGGGAGGGCGCGGCAGTATGAGCCAATGCTAAAAAGTTTAAACCATGATGGTTTTTGTGCAGAAAATTAAAGAACGTTTATATGAAACATATCTTCCAACTACAGATTGACATGAATAAGTAAGATTAATCCCTGTTGTCACTTTTATTTACCATGCTTGGGCTTACTCCGAAGTGCTTTGTAAAGCATCGGGTAAAATACTTGGGATCGTTAAACCCTACCTCGTAAGCAACTTCGGAAATATTCATGCTGCCCTGACTTTTGATTATTAATTCTTTGGCAATATTCAGTCGGTAATTGCGAATGAAATTACCTGCCGATTGTCCGGTCAGGGTTTGCATTTTCTTATTCAGAAGGCTTTTGCTGACACCCATTTCATCGATAAAATCACTAACCTCATAATATGTGTTCTTATAATTGGCTTTGACCGTTTCCACAGCTTTACGCAGGAACTTATCATCGTTCGATTCTTCGGATATGTTCAGTTCATCAACATTCATTTCCAGGCTGAACTTGCGTTGGTATGTTTTACGCGATTCGAGTATATTGTTTATCCGGGTAAGCAGCAGTTCTTCTTCGAATGGCTTGGGTAAGAACTCATCCACTCCTATTTTATAGCTGCTTATCTGTGTTTCCAGAGAGGTTTTCGCTGTAAGCATCAGGAATGGGATATGCGATATCGAAAGGTCGGCTTTTACCTTTTGCGATAGTTCCAGTCCATCCATCACGGGCATCATCAGGTCGCTGATGATAAAGTCTACCGTCTTTGATTTCAGTATTTTTAGGGCTTCCTGTCCGTTTTCAGCCTCTTCTACTTTATAGTAGTCGGTTAATACCGAACATATATATTTTCGCATGTCGGTATTGTCTTCAACCACAAGAATTACTAATTTCTGTCCTTTTTCCATAGAGGTTTCTTGCAGAGAAACCCCCGGAATGGAATATGTAATATTTGCCTCCTCTTCCAAAGCCGCAGTTTCAGGAACATTTTCGCGTATTATGGGCAGGATAACCCTTAGCGAAGCTCCTGTTGTAGGATTGTTTTTGGCATATATTTTACCGCCAAGCATTTCCACTATGCTTTTGCACAAGTATAATCCTATACCTGTACCGCTTTGCCCGTAAATAGCATATTTGTCGTTCCCTTTCGACTGATAGAACTTGTTGAATACACGGTTGAGATCTTCTTTTTTTATTCCCGAACCGGTATCTTGTACACATATATATAGTTTCTCATTGTTTGTCTTTCTGTCTGTAAAAGAACAAATATATAACGTAACGGAACCGTTGTCGGGGGTAAACTTTATCGCGTTGGACAATAGGTTGGTAATAAGTTTCCTGATCGCTTCCTCATCGAACATTATATAAAGATGTGCCATCCTGTATTTCTCTATTATCCTTATGTTTCGCTCGTTGGCGTGGGACTCGAACGGAGTGAGTATTTCTTTTATCAGGTTTAGTATGTTTCCGGTGGCAAGGCTTATCTTCATCCTGTCCGATTCCACCTTTCTGAAGTCCATCAGCTGGTTGACCAGCGACAGCAAGTGCTTAGAGTTTCGCGCTACGTATTGTAATTGTTCTATTACTTTAGGGTTTGTGCTCAACTTTAAGGCGCGGTCTATCGGACCTATAATAAGGGTAATAGGAGTACGGAATTCATGGGTAATATTTGTGAAAAAAGACATCCTGTCGGCCATTGCCTCCTGTACCTTTTTCGACATGTCCATCAATTGCTTACGCTGCGATGTTATCTTTTCGTTTTGGGTGAATAAGATATTGTTTTGCAGCTTGAGTTCCATTGCTTGTTCTTCGAGCAATTTCTTTTGGTTCTCCAGTTCTTTTGTTCGCTCTTCGACTTTTTTATGCAGCGTTTCGCGTTGTTTTTTCAGAGAAGTGATTCTCCATCTGTAAAACTGTACGGCGAGGATAACTATTAATAATATGCAGATACCTATAAACCAGCTGGTCTTATAGAAAAAAGGATGAACGACTATCTCCAGTTCCGCTATGTCATTCGACCAGTCATAGGCTTTCGACATGCATCTTACCTGCAATGTGTATGTGCCGGGCTGCAGATTCGTATAGCTGATAAATCTCCGGTTGGCTTCCACATCTATCCATTTCTCGTCAAAGCCGACCAAGCGGTACGAGTAGGCTACGGTAGTGGGATTGTCATAATCCAAAGCGGAGAATTCGATTGAAAATGATTTGTCCCTTTCGTGTAGATCAATACGGTTTGTATAGGCAATATCTTTGTTGATATAATCTTTTCCGTTGAACCATACGGTTTCATTCAGGATCTGCAATTTGGTAAATGTAACCTTCTTCTGCTCTTGCTCTTTATCCTGCGGGTTGCTTTTTATCAGGGTAAGCCCCGCAAGGCTGCCGAAATACAAATCTCCGTTGCGGGGCGACTTGTAGCTGGCGTTCCAGTAAAACTGGTCGTTGAGCAATCCATCGTTTTTGGTGTAATTTACAAACCTTTCCGTTTGTGGATTATAACTCGATATTCCCTTGCCTGTACTCGCCCATATCAGGCCTTGCTCATCTTCCAGAAGTCCAAAAACCGTATTATTAGCCAGTCCTTGCGCTGTAGTATATGATTGCGCTGTATATTTATCCTGATATTTAATTAGCCTGCACATTCCGTAGCCATTACTGCCCATCCATATTGAGCCGTCTTTAGCCTGATACAGGCAGGTAATATTCTTCGTGAAAAGCGGCGTTATATTCTGGTTGTCCAGCTTTAAGTATTCTGCCTTATATTGTGCGCCGGAGTGATTATAGGATTTGAGATCGACAACAATTAAGCCTTCGGATGTCCCTATCCATAGTTTATCGTCATTGTCTGTCATAGAGCCTAATGTACCCAATATGTTCCGGGCTATATTTTCAGGCAATGGGTTTCTTATAGAGTTTGTTTGAATGTCGTAAAAGAAAATCTGCCGGTTGGTGCCGATCCACATCCCGTGGTTGATGGAGTCATACCTCAGGAATCCGATATAGCTGAATTCCACATCGGTATATTTATTGTGTATATTCGGTAGTTTGTTTATATCCAATACAGTGATACCGCCTCCCCATGTGCCTACCCACAGATGACCGTCTTTGTCCTGTTCGAGGGCGCTTACAGAATTATGGCTGAGGAATCCGTTACCGGAAGTATAATGTATAAAACGGTTTTCGCCTTTTCGTTTCAGGTTGAGCCCACCTTCGACCGTACCTACCCAGAGATCTCCTTTCCAATCTTCATATATGGCATTGACCGGATTGGGCGATATACTGTTACTGTTATTCGGGTCGTTTGTATAGTTCTGTATGGCCAGTTTCCGGATTGTCATTTTGTTGATTCCGCCTGCTTCGGTGCCTATCCACAGGTTGTTGCCATCCGGCAGCATAGAATTTACAAAATCGTTATTCAGTGTGCTTTCATCTGTACAGTGCGATATATGCTCAAAGCTATCGGACGACGGATCATAAAAGTTTAACCCCATGAGGGTGCCTGCCACCAGTATGCCATCATTTGTCATGCATAGTTCCGTCACCATGTTTTGTGATATCGATGTCTCATCTTTCGGGTTATGAGTATAGAGCTTTATATTTTGGTTCTTTGTGTTGTATTTGTATAAGCCGTTGTCAGCGCCTATCCATATATTATCCCGGTCTTTTAATATAGTAGAAATGAATGTATTTATACCTAAAGATGGTATTTCCTGTATCGGTTGCAGTCTTAGGTTATCCGTTTGGTTATCTGTGATATGAAAGATAGAACCACCGTTGCTTACCCATGTTTCCCCATCTACTGCGTTGATCGTAGTAAATGAAAAGCCGGGAGAGTCCGGCGTTGTGGATATGCGCTGTATGTCGCCTTTGCCATCAAAGCTTATTTTGTATATCTTACCTGTGGTCAATAGCCATATCGAGCCTTTCAGATCCTTATATATTCTGTTTGGTGCTGTATCCAGTACCTTTGCTAATATATCATTTTGCTTAGATATCTTGCTTTCACTCATTGTAGGCAGGTCGATAATATTGATTCCGTTATTGGATACGACCCACAACCTGTCGAAATTGTCCTCGCATGTTTGCCTTATAAAGTTGCTTTTAAGGGAAAATGGGAAACTGTTCACATTGAAGGATACAAATTCATACCCATCGTAGCGGCTCAATCCTCCTCCCTGTGTAGATATCCATATAAAGCCGTGATTGTCCTTATAAATATCGTCTACAAAATTCAGCGGCAGCCCTTCATTGATTGATATAACACTGAAGATATATCTGGAGGCAATATTATTCTGTGACTTGATCCGTTGGCCCGGAAAAAGGAGCAATGAGAGAATGAAAATAATTGTATAGATGATGCTTCTCATGGTTTCAGACTTATAGTGGGGATAAAGATATAAATATTTTGTTAAAAATGTATTTTTTACACTTAAAATACATTTGTCCACCTTAAATGGTCAAATGTCCACCTGTGTATTCTTTATACATTTATATATTTGCCGTAGGAATCAAGAACTGAACCGGTAGAACAAAATAACCAAATGAACCTATATGTAAGTTTGTAGACATTGAATATACACAAAACTATTTAACCATGAAAATCTATAAATCTATTTTTTTATCCATATCCGTAATCATTCCTTCACTATTATATAGTGCAATACAAGATACCGTATTCTATGCACAAGGCAATCCTATAATAAAACATAAATATACAGCTGACCCTGCTGCATTGGTTTATAATGATAAGGTGTATCTGTATGCAGGGCACGATGAGTGTCCTCCACCACACAATCATTATGTATTGAACGAATGGCTGGTGTTCTCTTCCGAAGATTTGGTTAATTGGACAGAACATTCAGTGCCTCTTCGTCCGGACGAATTCAAGTGGGCTAAAGGAGAAGCGTGGGCTTCTCAGGTTATCGAACGCAATGGCAGGTTTTATTGGTATGTGACGGTTGAACATGGTACAATTCAAGGTAAGGCTATAGGTGTAGCTGTCGCAGATAATCCGCTCGGACCTTTTAAAGACGCCAGAGGGTCAGCTTTAATTACAAATGATATGACTACCGAATATACAAAAATCGGCTGGGACGATATCGACCCTACTGTTTGGATAGACGATGACGGGCAGGCATACCTGTTTTGGGGCAATACGCAATGCTATTACGCCAAGCTGAAAGAAAATATGACCGAACTGGATGGCCCTGTTATGACGGTAGATTTGCCGAACTTTACAGAGGCTCCGTGGATACATAAGCATAATGGCTGGTACTATCTGTCATACGCCCAGTTCTTCCCCGAAAAAATCGGTTATTCCATGAGCCGCAATATCAACGGGCCTTGGGAATATAAAGGCATATTGAATGAAATTGCCGGAAACTCCAATACAAACCATCAGGCTATAATAGAATTTAAGGGGCAGTGGTATTTTATATACCACAACGGTGCTATTCCTACACAGGGTGGCAGTTTCCGCCGTTCGGTCTGTATAGACCGCCTCTACTATAATGCGGATAATACTATAAAAAGGATACAGATGACATCCGAAGGGGTGTGTCCCCTAAATTCCCCGAAGGGGGAGCTTACAAAGAGAGTAATTGATTAAAAATTTAAACAGTTTCTTATAAGCATAACATTTATACGGCTTTGCCAAGTCCCCCTTTGGGGGATTTAGGAGGCTTAACTTATAACTTAAAATATCATGAAAAAAAACTTATTGATTTATTTATCTCTATTTGTATGTATAACGGCTTTTTCTCAGCAGAAGGCTGAAGTCGTTGTAAACAATGATCAGGGAAAATACCGGATTAACAAGCATATTTACGGTCATTTTTCCGAGCATCTGGGACGTTGTATCTACGATGGCCTATGGGTTGGCGAAAAGTCTAGTATCCCAAATGTTAATGGTGTTAGAAAAGATATTATCGATGCGTTAAAATATATAAAAATACCGAACCTGCGTTGGCCGGGAGGCTGTTTTGCCGATGAGTATCACTGGATGGATGGTATTGGCCCCAGAGCAGAACGCCCGAAGATGGTAAATACACACTGGGGTGGGGTAGTGGAAGACAATAGTTTTGGTACACACGAATTCCTTAACCTGTGCGAAGCTCTGGAAACCGAAGCCTATATCTGTGGTAATATGGGTAGCGGCACAGTAGAAGAAATGTCTAAATGGGTAGAGTATATTACATTCGATGGTGAAAGCCCGATGTCGAACCTGCGCAAGAAAAACGGCCGTGAAACACCCTGGAAGGTTTCCCTGTGGGGAGTGGGTAACGAAAACTGGGGTTGCGGTGGGAATATGACCGCCGAAGGTTATGCCGAAAACTATCGCCGTTATGCTACGTACTGCCGCAACTATGGTGAAAACAGTCTGTATAAAATAGCCGGAGGGCCAAATGTAGATGATTATCACTGGATGGAAATAATGATGAAGAATATACCTCATCACATGATGAAGGGGGTATCTGTACATAACTATTCGTTTACTTACGCATGGGAAAATAAAGGGAATGCACTGGGATTCAATGAAGACGACTACTTCTCACTGCTGGAACATGGTATGAGAATGGACGAAATAGTAACAAAGCATGCCGCGATCATGGACAAATACGATCCTGAAAAGAAAATAGCTATGATAGTAGATGAGTGGGGCGCATGGTACAACGTAGAACCGGGAACAAATCCGGGTTTCCTTTACCAACAAAACACACTGAGGGATGCTTTGCTGGCCGGAACGATATTGAATATATTCCACAAGCATTGCGACAGGGTACAGATAGCGAATATCGCTCAGTTGGTAAACGTGTTGCAGGCTTTATTCCTTACCGAAGGCGATAAAATGTTACTGACCCCTACATACCATGTGTTCGATATGTACAAAGTACATCAGGATGCGACTATGCTGCCGGTGGACGTAGCAAGCCCGGTATATAGCCGTCTGGGTAAAGAAATAAAATCCGTATCGGCTTCCGCGTCAAAAGATGCAAGCGGGAAGATACATATATCTTTTGTGAATATAGACCCTAACCAGTCTGTGGAAATAACATGTAACCTTAAAGACTTGAAAAACGGAAAACTTATTTCAGGAAACATAATCACTGCGTCTCAGACCGATTCTCACAATACATTTGATAATCCTAATGAGGTAATATTAAAAGATTTTAAGGATGCAAGCTTCAAAAACGGAACAGTGACCGTGAAGATTCCGGCCAAGTCTTTGGTAACATTAGAACTTAATTAAGGAAAGCGTTTACTACACACACTTGCGGTATATTATGAAAACATTATTAAACACCTTATTTATGGGGTGCTGTGCACTCTTTGTCTCTTGTTCACAGCAACCTTTCGAACCGGTACAGCACAAAAACCCCTGGGTTGACGACTATAAAGCTATATCCGGGATGAAAGACTACAAGCAATGGGGGACATACAATGTACACGACCCATCATGTTTGCTGATAGGCGATACATACTATATGTACTCTACCGATGCTATATTCAGGGAAGATAGCGCGGCAATCAAAAATGACAGCTTACCGTTCGGATATATCCAGATGCGCAAATCGAAAGATTTAGTGCATTGGGAATTTGCCGGATGGGCATTCAAAGAAATTCCACAGGAAGCCAAAGCCTGGGTATTGCAACAGAGCGGCGGGGTAGGAGCCACTAACATCTGGGCGCCGTATATACAGGAGTATAAGGGCAAATATCGCCTGTACTACAGCGTGTCGGCTTTCGCAAAACAAACATCGTATATCGGACTGGCAGAATCGCATTCCCCTGAAGGGCCTTGGGAACTTAAAGGCTGTGTTGTGAAAACAAAGACCGGGGACGTGATGAACGCGATCGATCCGAGTATCGTTACCAATCCCGATAATGGCGAACAATGGATGCATTACGGGTCTTACTTCGGAGGCTTACATTGTGTTCAGTTGAATCCCGAAACAGGACTGGCATTGAAGGAAGGAGATCAGGGACATTTGACCGCACGCCGCTTCAATGGGAAGAAGAACAATATAGAAGCACCCGAAATTATCTATAATCAGGATCTGAAAAAATATTTCCTGTTCGTTTCTTATGACCCGTTGATGACAACTTACAATGTGCGTGTAGGCAGATCGGACAAACCGGAAGGCCCGTTCGTTGATTTCTTTGGAAATGATATGCGTGAAGAGGCCGACAATTACCCTATTCTGACCTATCCTTACCAGTTCAAGGGGCATCAGGGATGGGCTGGTACAGCACATTGCTGCGTATTCAAGGATGCCAAAGGAAGCTTCTACATGGCACATCAGGCACGCCTGCAACCGGATAACCACATGATGGACTTGCATGTGAGGGATATGTACTGGACAGCAGACGGATGGCCTGTAGTTTCGCCCGAAAGATATGCGGATACACCTCGAAAGGACATGTCGGAAGGTTATCTGCTTGGCGACTGGGAACTAATAGAAATACATGGAGATGAGCCGGAGCGTAATCTGGAAGCCGGCCAGATACTATGGGGCGAAAACAAGTTGAAAGACAAGGAAGTGAATATGTCGAAAGTAGTGACCTTGAACAAAGATTTCACGCTGACGGGAGAACTCACCGGAAACTGGGCATATCAGGACAATACGCTTATGATTACCATAGCTGATACGGTTACCAATGTACATCTCTTTATGGGACAGGACTGGGAAAATCAAACACAAACTATACTCTTTTCGGGGCTTACACCGAAGGGTTATTCGTTGTGGGGTAAAAAAGTAAAATAAAGGGATTTATACCTTTTTCTAATATATATTTTTTGAAAAATTATTGTTTAACTAAATGGATATTAACAATGAAAAACATTTTTAAACTGTTGACTGTATTCACTGTTATTTGTTTTTCTTCTTGTCAGGAATGGGGAGAGTGGGACGAGCCCGCCGGTAACCAGGTATATCCGACATTGGAAAAACTGGCTACTTATGCATTCGACGAAGAACTTGAATTCGAAACCTTTGAACATCTACTTTATCCGGATGGTAATAAACCGGAACTCATCGAAGACAATGAGCGCGATACCGTGCTTCATCTTAATGGGGGCTATGTAAGAATTGCCAACCCGCTGAATAGCGTGGAAGTACAGAGTGCTGTTTCGCTCACATTCTGGTATAAACAGGCTGTTGCTGAAGATGGGTCACAAGATTTGCAAGGGGCTATTTTCTCTTTCGGTAACGAGGATATTTCGCAACGGATGTTCTTTACGGCCAACGGCTGGTTGAATTACAAAGGCGTGGATGGAACTTATAGCTACAATGATCCTGCATCTGTAAAAACCGGAATGATAACACCGGGCGAATGGCATTATGTAGCGATTTCTGTAACGAATAGCGGATATTATGTATATGTAGACGGGGAAAGAAAAATAGACAGGAACGAGACTGGCTTCGATTGTTCAAAAATCGTACAATCTATGGCGTCTCTGCCTTATTTGTATATTGGCTATGGCTCGGATGTACAGACAAGTGAGATGTGGATCGACGACTTGACCATTTATCGTAATGAGATTACCGATGCCCAGATACGAGTTCCCGATAACGGTGGTGGCGAAGTAGATAATAAGAATTATATTATCGTAGGTAATGAAGATTTCTCTACCGGTTGGTGGTCTGCTTTCTCCGATCTGGTAAGGATGAAAGGCAACAATACTACACATTACGGTTTCTATAACTACACCAATGGCAATGCCAACTGGAACAACTGGCTATTGGTAGCTACCAATGGTAAAGATAGGAACGAAGCAGGCTATGCCGAATACTTCGTAATGCGTGCCGATGCTTTCGGATGGGGAGATGGCAACTATAACGGAGACAATATCTCTCACAACTTCAACTTCGACGATGGCAGCTTTACTACCGATATGCAAGGCGCTTATGTTGACTTAACTGTGAAACGTACAGATAACCGTATAGATATGAAAGCTGTAGTAACCGCAACTAATGGTACAGTTTACACATACACATACTACTATGAGGGCGATGTGGCCGAATCTATCGGTACATTCCTTACTTGCGAGGGTTCTTACCTGAAAATCGATCCGGAAGCTGTGTTTATCGGAGAATCATATACGCCCGGTTCTTATCTGGTGGGTCCTGCAGACTGTAGTGCCGGATGGTGGTCATCCTTCTCCGATTTCTCGAAAATATCGGATGCTTACACCACTTATCCGTTTGTATACACCTTCATCAACAACAATAACAATGGCGCCAACTGGAACAACTGGTTATTAGTCCTTACCAATGGTAAGAACAGGGACGAAGTAGGCTATGCCGAATATTTCGTATTGCGTGCCGATGCCTTCGGATGGGGAGATGGCAGCTATACAGGAGACAATATCTCTGCAAGCTATAACTGGGATACCTATGTGGGACAGATGAAAGGTGCAACCTGTAAGATAATACTGACACGTAGCGGCGACCGTCTGGATATGACGGCTAAGGTTACTACCGCCGAAGGCGAAGAACTGGAAGATTATACATTCTACTATCAGGGGATTACAACTTCCGAAATCGGTATGTTCCTCACTGTAGAGTTAGCTAGCTTGGATATGCGTGCGGTAGGTTACTATCCGTTCTGGTCTGCTATCGAATAATTAAACACTTCTGATGAAACAACGCATGTCTTTTGATGTATGTATGACAAATATGAGGGACAAAAGACATGCGGGTTTCATACAGTCCAAAAAATAAATTAGTATCGTATGAAAAATAAACGAACAAAAGAAAAAGCCTCGCGGAGCAATTTGCTCCTGCGATTGCTGCTGGTGGTTGCCTTGATATTCGCCGGACAAAGCGCGTGGGCGCAATCCAAGCAGGTTTCGGGACACGTGTCAGATAGTAAAGGGGAAGAAATTATCGGAGCCAGTGTAGTAGTGAAAGATGCTCCTACAGTGGGCACTATAACAGATGAGAACGGAGACTTCCAGCTCTCTGTCCCTGCCAACGCCGTCTTGATAATACGTTATTTAGGTTTCCAGACGCAGGAAATTCCGGTAGGTAGCGAAACCCGCTTCCGTGTTATTCTCGAAGAAGACTCGGAAATGCTCGGCGAGGTAGTTGTGGTAGGCTACGGTGAGCAGAAGAAAGAAAGTGTGATCGGTGCCATTTCTACACTCTCGTCTAAAGAGTTATTGAAATCGCCTGCCGCTAATATTTCTCAGGCTATAGCCGGAAAAATTCCGGGAGTTATTACTTCTCAGACATCCGGTGCTCCGGGTGCTGACGATGTGCAGATATTTATTCGTGGTAGGGCTTCTTTTGCCGGAGATAACCAGCCACTGATTATGGTAGACGGGGTTGAACGTGCTTTTTCGCAGATTGCCCCCGATGATATCGAAAGTATCAATACCCTGAAAGATGCTTCTGCTACTGCGGTGTATGGTGTGCGTGGAGCCAACGGTGTTATATTGATTACTACAAAACGTGGCCGGATGGAACAAAAGCCTGTGGTGAGCCTGACTGCTAACTGGCAGTACCAGTCGCCTACAAGGAAAAATACATACCTGAATTCCTACAACTCGGTTTCATTACTCGAAGAAGCTTTGGCCAATGACGGGCTCGCTTCGCAGTACTCGGCCGCTGATCTGGAGATGTACAGGAAATCGTCTGCCGGACAGTTGAGCGGACTCGATGCAATGTTGTATCCGAATGTTGACTGGTACGATACAGTATTGAAAAATACAGCTCCCGCGCAGCGATACAACGTAAATATACAGGGAGGTACCAAACGTCTGAACTATTTTGCTTCGGCAGAATATTATCATCAGGATGGACTGTTCCGCAACTTTAGCCTAGACCAGTACGGAAACAAATCGAATTCGAGTTACAACCGTTACGCGTTCCGTGCCAATCTGGACTTTATCATGACACGAGATCTGACACTGTCGGTTAATTTCGGTACACGTTTCGAAGAGCGTAACGGGCCTAACACAGATGAAAGGCGTGACGGGGCTTTCAGCGAAGTGTATTACGAACTCAACCATACTCCGGGATGGATATTCCCTACCTCGTACAGTGTAGGAGAGGGCGAAGAGCGTCAAACGCTTTATGGAGGTAGCTCACAGTATCAGAACAATATTGTAGGACGGCTAGCCAAAGGTGGTTTCTACCGTGCGACTAATACAATAAACGAAACCAACTTTATCGCTAACTACAAAATGGACTGGTTGACTAAAGGCCTTTCGGCCAGAGCGATGGTCTCGTTTGACTACGATGCGTATTACATGCGATTATTCAGATCCGGTTTTGCTACTTACGAATTGAATGACCGTAACAATTATCAGTCTATAGATGCTTATAATAAATTTAATACTGATACTGAATTAGCTTATGCGGGTGATAACCAAACTACTACGTATAAACTCTATATGGAGGCTCAGTTAAATTATGCCCGCAAGTTCGGTAAGCACGATGTTACAGGTATGCTGATCTATAGCCAGAATGATTACCGTTATCAGGCCGATCTGGCAAAACGTTATCAGGGTATTGCCGCCCGTGGAACTTATGGATATGACGACCGTTATCTCGCTGAGGTAAATATCGGATACAATGGTTCGGAAAACTTTAAGAAAGGTAACCGTTTCGGATTTTTCCCTGCCTTCTCTCTCGGATGGCGTGTTACCAACGAGAAGTTTATGGAAAAGACGCAGGATTGGCTGACCAACCTTAAGATACGTGGATCGTACGGGGAAGTGGGTAATGATATCTACAAGGTAAATAATATACAACAACGTTTCTTATATCAGGCTGTATGGACACAGGTTAGCAACGACTATTATTTTGGTACCACGGGCAATACAGGTATATACGAAAGCCAGTATCCGAACTATGCTGTGACATGGGAACGTGCAAAAAAATACAATCTAGGTCTTGAATTTGGTCTATGGAACGGATTACTGAGCGGTAATGTCGATATTTTCCACGAAAGCCGCAAAGACATCCTTACGCAATATCTTACCCGTCCGCAATGGGTAGGGGTAAATATGGCTGCCGGAAATCTGGGTAAGACTAAGAATGCGGGTTATGAAATAGAATTGAAGCATAATCACAAAATAGGGAAAGACCTGTTCTATAATGTCGGATTCAATTTCTCCCATGCGCGTAACGAAATCATCAGCCGCGACGAACCGGACGGAACACCTGCATACCGTAAACAGGAAGGGCATCCGATCGAACAATACTTCGGGCTGATAAGTGATGGCTTTGTTACCTCCGCCGATCTGGCTGACCCTAATTTCCCGGTTTCAACTTATGGAAATGTGCAGGTGGGTGACCTGAAATACAAGGATATGAATGGAGATGGCTTTATTGACGACAGGGATATGACTTTCATCGGATATAGCAATATTCCTGAAAACACGTATTCACTTTCTTTAGGCCTTGAATACAAGGGTATTGGCCTTAGTGTGATGTTTCAGGGGGTAGATCATGTATCCCGTTATTATGATGCGGAAGCACAATTCGCCTTTGTAAATGGCGGTAAAGTAAAAGAACACCATCTTGGACGCTGGGATCCGGCTCTTTCCGAAGATCAGAACCTGCGTACGGCAACCTATCCGTTGCTTCACTACGATAGCAATGGCGACCACAATCAGCGTGCTAACTCATTCTTCCTCAAAAACGGAAAGTTCATCCGTTTGAAGAATATCGAATTGAGTTACTCTCTTCCTCTTCAGTTTATCAAGAAGTTTTACATGAATGAGTGCCGCTTGTATATCAACGCGAACAACCTCGTTACCTGGGACAAGCTGGATGGTCTTACCGACCCTGAAAGCCAGGGTTCGAACCGCTATCCGATCATGAAAACTGTAAACTTTGGTGTAAACGTCAAATTCTAATAGATAAAATATGAAAAAGACAATAATATATGCTTTAGTTCTTATATTGATGGGAACGGCAGTAACATCGTGTGAGGATGCATTTGGCGACTTTCTCGAAAAAGATCCGAGCAATGAACTTACCGAAGAAGAGGTATTCAGTGATTGGACTACCCTCAAGGCATTCCACTACGATACATATAACTTTTTACGGAACGGAGCCGGACGTGTAAACTATACATGGATGGATGCCGCTACCGATCTGGCTCATACGAGTTTTGCCTACGGTACGCGCACCAGTTTCAATATTGGTAACTATTACGCGACTTCCGCTTCCAACGAGCTAACCGGCACATGGGAACATTATTACAGAGGGATACGCAAGTGTAACATGCTTCTCGAACGTATCGAAGATGTGCCTAAAGCGACTGACCTTTCTAACGAGCAGTTCGCCATTGATAAAGCAAACTACATGGCAGAATCACGTTTTATGAGGGCTTTCTTCTATTGGGAAATGTTCCTGCGATATGGTACTGTTCCATTGGTAAAAGAAGTTCTCGATCCGGATGGAGACCTGTTGAGCGGATATACTACGCGCCCCGACCTGAAAACATATATAGACTGGGTGTTGCAGGAACTTGCCGAATGTGAGCCTAATCTGATGGATAATCCGCTTGCTATAGACCAGAAAGGACGTATTTGCAAAGCGATGGCAAGAGCCTTGGCTTCACGCATCAAACTATATATGGCAAGTGACCGTTTTAGCGCCCAGTCGGGTATTACATGGCAGGCTGCGGCCGATGCTGCGGGTAGCTTCATCGCTGATTATGGGAGCGGGTATGGCCTTTATGTAGGAGACGCAGACCCGAAAGCATGTTATGCAAACGCTATTCTGAAAAATGCGCACGATGAAAGCAACAACGAAGTAATCTTCTGGCGCAATGACCTTAAAATATCATGGTCTACAGTTTATTATGATACTCCGGTAGGCGAAGGAGGTATGGGCGGTTGCTGCCCGTCACAGAATCTGGTGGATATGTACGATATGGCCAATGGCTTATCTCCATTTACTACATACGACAAAACGGGCGCGCCTGTGTATAATGGCACTGCTGTTCCTGCTATCAATTCTGCCAGCGGATATAGCGACAGCGATCCGTATAGCAACCGTGACCCTCGTTTGGCGGCGTCTGTCCTCTTCAACGGGTCTAGCTGGGGCAATGGGGTTATCAATGTGATAAAGGGACAAAGGGACAACCCGGTAGGTAACGCAAACGCTACGCCTACAGGCTATTATATGCGCAAATATATGCCCGAGCAAGTCCTGAACAACAATCATACAGGTAGCAGCTATCGCAACTGGATATTCATCCGTTATGCTGAAATACTGCTGAACTATGCCGAAGCAATGAATGAAGCGAATGGCCCCGGCCCTGAGGTGTTCGACGCATTGCAGCAAATACGCGACCGTGTAGGGATGACAGCTAAGCTGGCCGACCGTGCCGACTTACAGAATAAAGAGGCATTACGCAACTTTATCCGCAAGGAACGTACTATCGAACTGGCCTTCGAAGACCATCGCGCCTGGGACGTACGGCGCTGGAATGTGGCTGTAGAAGCATTGGCACGGCCAATATACGGGATGGATATAGCTAGAGACGGTAATCAACTTACCTATACCCGCAAGGTGGTACAGAACAGGGTGTTCGATACAAAGATGTATCTCTATCCTATCCCTGAAACTGAAGTATGGAAAACAAACATAGAAAATAACCCGGGTTGGGAATAAATCATTGAACGCATTATGAAAATAAAACGTAAAAATATAGGGGCAGGATTTAAACACTTCCTGCTGGTAGCAGCCCTGATACTGACTGGTACTGCATGGGCGCAAGATGGAAGAACGTTGCAGGGACGCGTTGTCGATTCAGAGGGTAAACCTATAGTCGGGGCTATTGTTAACGTGGTAGAAGAGAGCCGTATCGTTATCACAGATAATGAGGGTAACTTCACGTTGAAGAATGTAATAAGCACTGACGATATATATGCAGCCTGTATAGGTTATAAATCGGAGACGATACCTGCCGATTTCGATCAGGATTTTAAAATCGTATTGTCGGCGGATAATGACCCGTATGCTGCAATGGCGCCGCTGCCGTTCACTCAGTTGCCGAAAAAGTTTGTAACCGCGTCTACTTCGGTAGTTACGGGAGAAGAACTTGAAAAACATCCGATAACTGTATTACAGAATGCTTTTACTTCCACTGTGACCGGGGTGCAAACCTATGAGGCCCAGTCGGAACCGGGATGGAGTGAGACATACATGTATATCCGTGGACCTAGAACGATGAATTACTCCCTGAATGCGCGCAGCCCGCTTGTTATTGTAGATAACGTGGAACGCGACCTCTCATTCCTCGATGCTTATCCGATAGAATCTATCACCATAGTGAAAGACGCTGCGGCTACAGCCATATATGGTATGCGTGGTGCCAATGGGGCTATCTTGGTTACTACAAAGCGCGGTAAAGCCGGAAAAACAAAAATCAGCTTTACTCAGGAGTTTGGCTATCAGACATCTGCCGGCATTCCGGAGTCTCAAAACTCATACAACTATGCCTTGACCCGTAACCAGGCGGCTTATCTGGATGGACGCTCCCCTGAATTCTCGGCTACCGATTTGGAATATTACCGCAGGGTATCCAATGGGGAGACACTGGAAGGAATGGCAAAGTATAAATATTTCAACACCAACTGGCATGATGTTATGTTGCGCGATTTAGCTCCGCAGATGCGTACCAACTTTTCGGTAAGTGGCGGCAATGACCGTGCCAGATACTTTGTTTCATTTTCTTATCTCCGTCAGGAAGGTCTTTTCGATTCTAAGTGGACAGAGTGGAACGATGAAGGATACAGCACACAGATGAAGCTGAACCGTTTCAACCTGCGTTCTAATGTGGATATAGATGTAAACAAGTTTCTGAATGTATCACTGGATTTGGGTGGACGTATCGACAATATCACCCAGCCGGGTATCGATATGTGGAATATATTCACATGGGGAGCAGGCGAAAACTTACCGATTTATCCGGTATTCACACCTAACGGAGAATTTTTCATGCCAACCAGTAGTGACAGCAAGAACGGCGCGGCTCAGATAGCCGGACGCGGTATTACTCAAAATCGACGTCGTAACTTGTATTCCACTATTACTGCTACCGGAGATTTGGGCAGTTTGGTTCCGGGATTGAAAGCTAAAATGACATTCAGCTTCGACTCGTATGAAACATTCCAGAAAACACAGGTGGCCGACGTCAATGTATATTACTATAATTTCATGGACAACGTAAACGATGTATCGGACTATACATATCAGCGTATGCGTACCTATATGGCATTGCCGAATGCTACGACTTCGCCGCGCGATTATTATTACAATATCAATATGAACGGAGGTCTTGAATATAGCCGCACTTTCGGTAAACATGCCGTAAATGCGCAGGCCTTTATCCGCTCGTACCAGAATGTAGTTCGCGGGCAGAACTCATCGAACCGTTACCTGTCCTTCAATGGTATGGCGTCATATATCTATGATAACCGATATATCCTTTCCGGTAATATTTCGCACATGGGTAGCGACAACTTTGCCGAAGGCGAGCGTTATGGTACATTCCCCGGAGTTTCGGCGGGTTGGGTAATGTCTGAAGAATCGTGGCTGAAAGATTCTCCGGTAAAATTACTGAAACTCCGCGCGTCTTACGGCCGGGCAGGTCAGGCGGTGATCGGTGGAAGCCGGTATCCATACCAGAGCAGCTTTGCTGAAGGAGGAGGATACAATTTCGGTACATCGCAATCGGTTGTCTCGGGAGCCTATGAGTCTACTGCCGGAAACAGCAATATAAAATGGGAGCTGTCAGATATGCTCAACTTGGGGGTTGACTTTGATATATGGAACAAGAAAATCTATGGTTCGGTAGATGTCTTTAAAGAATGGCGTTCTAATATATTGGTAAACCGCTCTACCATTCCTACCATGTTTGGTATTGCAGCTCCACGGGACTCATACGGGAAAGTAGAAACAAAAGGTACTGAAATTACACTCGGGCACCAGAATAAGGTTGGAAACTTTGAATATTTCATCGATGGTATGTTGACTTACAACACCAATAAGATTACCGAAATGGATGAACTACCCCCAGACTATGATTATCAGGCGCGCACCGGACAACGTATCGACCAGTCATTCCTTTTGAGATTTAAAGAATGGGCAAGCGATGAGTCCAGGATTCCTACAAGCCATCAGGATGCGATAGATAATCCGTGGAAATATCCATATAGCGCTGCCGGACAGTATAAGTTGGGTAATGCAATATTTCAGGATACCAATGGCGACCGTATCATCAATGATTATGATAAGGTAGCCACAGGATATGCGGCTACGGCACTGGATGCGGCTGCCGACAGATATGGCATAGCTGTTCCCGAACTGATACCTAGTGTACGTTTAGGCGTTTCGTGGAAAGGTATCGATGCCCGTGTTATACTGACGGCTTACCTGAACAGAAGTGTGCCTACCCGTGAGAATATGGACTACGGCTTTGGCTGGGGCGGAACAAGTACGCATGCAGTAACCAATACATGGGGTTATTACACTGACGATCCTACCGATCCGCGAAACATAAATGCGAAATATCCTCGCCTGTCTACTTCATTTAGTGACATAGACCGCAACTATCCGTACAATGAATCTGATATATGGGTAGTAAACGGAGATTTCCTGTCGCTGCGTAATGTAGAAATAGGTTATTCACTTCCGTTGAAGTTGATATCCAAATTGAGCATGACCAAGTGCCGTGTATACTTCAGCGGATACAATTTGCATACATGGAGCCATCTGCCTAAAGGGTTCGATCCTGAAAACCCTACAAACTACATTTGGGCGTATCCTAAGACCAAATCGTTTTCAGTGGGTGTAAATATTGAATTTTAACCTGAAAAACAATAACAAGTATGAAAAAAATATCAATATATATTGCAGCAGCGATTCTCCTTCTGGGAGGATTCGCCTGCAGCGATTATCTGGATAAGGAGTTCGACTCTTCATTATCCGAAGAAAAGACTTTCGGGAACGAAGCTCTTACCCGCGGTTTTTTGGCGAATATATATACCAACTTACCGGATGGATTTGCTCCTTTGGGCGACACCCAGTTTACAGGAGCCTCACGCGACTGTATGACTGATAATGCCGTTACTTCATGGGGGTTGCATTATTATACCAAGATTGGTAGTGATGGCTATACTGCGGCTAACCATCCATTGTTAGGATTCTGGAATACAAATACCTATGGTATCCGTAAGTGTAACCAATTTCTGAAAAACGCGAAAGTGTCAGTTGTTGGCAATTATGAAAGGGATGGGGATGATAATAAGCTCTACGACCGCTATTGTGCTGAGGCACGGCTGTTGCGTGCGCTTTTCCATTTCGATCTCGTATGTTGGTTTGGCGATGCTCCGCTTATTGGCGATGACGAAAATGGCGTTCCTGTCGTTTTCGATCTTTCAGATCCTGCGGCAATGAATCAGCCGCGTACTAAGGCCGCTGAAGTACTGGCATGGGTGGCTGCCGAGTGTGACAAGGTAAAAGATGTTCTGCCTTTCCGTTACTCCAACGAAACAAGTAACTGGGGACGTGTAAACGGAGCCGTAGCTTATGCCCTGAAGTCGAGAGCATTGTTGTACCGCGCATCGCCTCTGTACAATTCTTCGGGCGACAAAGCGTTGTGGGCCAGCGCGGCACAGGCGGCTAAAGATTTTATTTCGAGAAATCAACAGCAAAGCAGCCCTTACAAACTGTATAGTACAGGCAATACGGCTAACGACTATTATGAATGCTTTACTGCGAATCCGGTCTATAATAACGAACTTATTTTAGCGCGTTCGGTATGGAATACCAATCAGATAGAACATGTATTCATGCCTGTAGGCTTTACAGGTAGCTTCTCCGCTGCCGGGCGTACCAATCCTACCCAGAATTTCGTAGATGCTTATGAGATGAAGAATGGTAAGCGTATAGATGAAGCAGGTTCAGGATACGATGCTTCCAATCCGTATAAAGACCGCGACCCGCGTCTGGCACAGACCATCTTTTATCAGGGAATGGTGTGGGGGCGCGCCGACAAGGAAGAACAACGGGCTATAGATATGCGCTATACATCCGAGACCGACAAGGGTATTGATTATTCTTCATCTATGGGTGGTACGTACACCGGTTATTACCTGAAGAAATATGTAAATAATATTTCGTGTAAAGAACCTGCGACTTTCCCTCATTCATGGATTATATTCCGTTATGGAGAAATCTTGTTGAACGCGGCGGAAGCTGTTAATGAAGCGGAAGGCGCTGACAATGCCCGCCAGTATGTGAATGAGTTGCGTGCGCGTGCGGGGATGCCTGCTTACTCCGGTATGACTCAGGATCAGCTTCGCGAACGTATCCGCAACGAGCGCCGTATCGAACTCGGTTTCGAAGACCATCGCTTTGTAGACTCACGTCGCTGGAAACTGTTTGAAGGTGTAACTCTTGCCAATGAGAAATCAAAACCATATTACAACCAATTATTAAACCTGTATGGCGTACATATTACCGGTACGGAAAGTGCTCCGGTGTATACATTTGGCTTGGCGGAAACAGTAAATTCGAGGGTGTTTAACAATCCGAAGAATTATCATTTCCCTATTCCTGCCGACGAAGTGAAGCGGGCTCCTAACCTTGGACAAAATCCGGGATGGGAAACTAGCGGAACGGATGATGCGGAAACGGACGATACTGGTTCGGAATAAAGAAATATGGATATCTTTACATCATGAATAAAATAAAAATAATTATATTGTTGTTCTGCATGCTCGGTTGGGCATGCAGCGACGACAATAGTGACGGGGGAAGTACCCCTGTTTCTGTTATGAGTGTTAGTTATGCTAACCTCACATATAACAGTGTCACATTGTCTTCTTCTTACAAAGGAGAAAACCAAAATGTTACAAAGAAGGGATTCTGTTACTCCACCGAACCGAATGTAGATGTTTTTAAGCAAATACTCGAAGTTAGCGGCAGCGGTATGGATATTCGGGGAGAATTGACCAACCTGTCGGCAGGTACGACCTATTATGTAAAGGCATTCGCTATGGTACATAATGAATCTACTGTTTACTCGGCGGAAACATCGTTCACTACTCCCGGCCTTACCGAAAATGACGAACTGGCTAACTATAAGGCTCCCGAGTATGTTGACAATTATACAGGAATAGCCGGTTGGGCACAACGTAGCCAGTGGAATCTGGCCAATGTACATGACCCTACTGTAATGAAGGCCAATGATGGCTATTACTACATGTATCAGACCGATGCGTCGTATGGCAACGCGCATGACGGACACGGACATTTTCATGCCCGCCGTTCCAAAGATCTTGTCAACTGGGAATACCTTGGCGCTACAATGTCCGCCGCACCCGCTTGGGTAAAAACCAAGCTCAACGAGTACCGTGCTACACAGGGACTTGCCGCTATAGACAATCCCAGCTACGGCTATTGGGCTCCTGTAGCCCGCAATCTGGGCAATGGCAAGTACCGCATGTATTACAGTATAGTGGTAGACAACTACATCAAGACAGGCGCGGCCAATACGGCAGCCAACTTTGATAATTCGTGGACAGAACGCGCCTTTATAGGTATGATGGAAACATCAGACCCTGCAAGTAATACATGGGAAGATAAAGGCTTTATAATCTGCTCGTCTTCTGATAAGGCGATGGATGGATGGGCGCGCACTTCTACTTCCGATTGGTTCGCTTATTTTAAATACAACGCGATCGACCCTACCTATACTGTTACGAAGGAAGGGCAGCATTGGCTTACATACGGTTCGTGGCACAGCGGCATCGTTACCTTGCAGGTTGATGCTCAAACAGGGTTGCCGCTTACCCGGTTGGCTGCGCCGTGGGATATTACCGATGCTTCGGGCTATGGCTCTTTGATAGAAACAAGAGACAATGGCCGCTGGCAAGGTTCGGAAGCTCCGGAAATAATATATAATGCCAAAACAGGCTATTACTATCTGTTCGTTGCCTACGATGAACTTTCGGTAGCTTACAATACCCGTGTGGCGCGTTCTGCCAATATCAATGGCCCATATATAGGCATCGATGGTAAAAACGTTACCGAAGGAGGGGATATCTTACCTGTCGTTACTCATCCGTACAAATTCTCGGAAGGTCATGGCTGGGTAGGGATTTCACATTGCGCCGTGTTCGACGATGGCGCCGGTAACTGGTTCTATGCTTCACAAGGTCGTTTTCCGAATAATGTTTCGGGTATAAATGCAAGTAACGCCATTATGATGGGGCATGTGCGCAGTATCCGCTGGACTTCAGATGGCTGGCCGTTGGTAATGCCAGAACGTTACGGGAATGTTCCGAAGGTCGAAATAAAAGAGAGTGAGCTTGTGGGCAATTGGGAACACATCGACCTTTCTTATCGTTATGGAGAGCAGAGACCTGCGAATATGATGACCCTGAGTGCCGACCATAAGATTACAGCCGGTACATGGAAAGGAGGCACCTGGAGTTATGATGAAACGAACCAGATACTTACGGCGAATGGCGTAGAACTATACCTGCAACGCGAAGTAGATTGGGAAGCCAGTCCGCGTAAAGCGACCATTGTGTATGCCGGATACACTCCTTCAAAAACATATTGGGGAAAGAAGAAATAATATAAGGAAGTCGGTCTTAACTTTGTCCTGCCTTTCAGCCAACAGAACCAGACCTTCATAACCACAGGCAACGCTTCGCTCGCCTGCGGTTATGAAGGTCTGGTTTTTTCAAGTCATTCTTCACATACGCTTCGCGCCTGTGATCTTGATTCACATTATTGATAGAAAAACTAATTTTAAGTTAGCACTTAAGAGCCTGTTTAAATTTTAGCGAAAATTTTTATTACAGGTTCTGGCCAATAGTTCTTAGCAATTTTTTATGCTCTTTTTAGCGTCTTTTAAGGCGGTTATGAAGATTAAGTCCTTCGGGTTGAAACAGATACACCTAATTCAGATGATATCATTAAAGGTCAAAAAAAATAAAAGGCCATTTACTGGAAAAGTAAATGGCCTTTTGTATTTCGGTTTATCTATTTCTTACCAGAAATACCAATAGAACAATCCACATAGAGCAACAACACCGAGCGATGCGATAACATCCCACTTGTTCCAGCTCTTTCCGATCTGTTTTTTATAATCATCTGTAAACGTGATAGCTTCTATCTGCTGAGCAGTAGGTTTCGGTGTAAAGAACGACACTACAACCATCAGCAACATGATGAAGACAAGCAGCCATATCTCGAAGATAAGCCAGTTAGTCTGCCAAAACCATGTTGTACTTTCCCAGAATCCGCCTGTCATCACAGCTTTACCTGTATCGGTAAAGATATTGGTCAGCAAGCGCACCATACCAATGATAAAACCTACTATCATACCCACTTCACCAGCCTTAGGTGTAATTCGCTTGGAGAATATACCCAATGCAAATACAGCTACCATTGCCGGAGCAAGCAGTGACTGGATACCTTGCAGATAGTCGTAAAGGCTGCCCAGGCTCATCATGATAGGAATCCATACGATACCAAGTACCACTACAACCATAGTTGCAACACGGCCTACCATTACGTATGTAGTTTCGCTCTTTCCTTTGAACATTGGCTTATAGAAGTCTTCTGTAAACAGTGTAGCGCAAGAGTTGAAGAATGCCGCCAAAGACGCAACCAATGCCGATATAAAGCCAATGGTTACAATACCTTTCACTCCTGCTGGCAATACAAACTTAACCATCGAACCGAATGCGGTATCTGGGTCGTTGAGCGTGAAGCCACTGTCGGGACGCGCAGCCAGTGCCGCAGCTATCATACCTGGTATAAGGAACATAAACACAGGCAGCAATTTGAAATAACCGGCAGCGATAGTACCTCTGCGCGCACGTTTCATTACTTCTTCATTAGATTCGCCTTTGCGTTGTCCAAGTACACGCTGAACGATGTGCTGGTCGGTACACCAATACCAGAAACCGATAATAGATGCTCCGATAAATACCCAAAAGCCGGGATAGTCGTCATACAACGGGTCGCCCGTATTGAAGTGGAACATGTGGTTCGTACCATATGCAACGCCGTCTGCTCCTATATTCTGTGTCCTGGAAAATTCCATCATTGCAGTCCAGCCTTCGGTAATACTACCACCCCCGAGGGCTGCTAATCCTAAGAAAAGCACAAGGAAGGAACCAAGTATAAGGATAGGAGTCTGGATAGCAGAAAGAGTCATTACCCCTTTCATACCTCCCAGAACTGTAAAGATACCTGTCAGAACTATCAGGCCAATTGCTCCATACCAAAACGGCAAGCCAAGAAGACTTTCCATAAAGATACCTCCGGTGAATGCTGTTACACTCACTTTAGTCAACACGTATGCGATAAGAGTGATGATAGACAGCCACGAACCAGTCTTAGGAGTATAGCGGTATTTGAGGAAGTCCGGCATTGTGATGATTTTCCCCATCTTATTGTTCATAAGCTGGTAAAACGGCACAAAAAGCCATCCCAGAATAAGTATCATCCATCCTTGCATCTCCCAGTGCGCCATACCTACTCCCGATTTGGCACCCGTTCCGGCAAGCCCTACAAGGTGCTCCGAACCGATGTTTGCTGCAAAGATAGCCGCACCGATGATATACCACGGTTCACCTTTACCAAAGAGGTAATCTTCGCTGTCGGCGCCCTGCTGCAAACGCTTGTCTTTTTGTATCGAACGCCACACAGCCCACGATACGCCCAATATCCCAACTACGATAATCACCCAGTCGAGCCAAATAAATTCATGCGAATTCCAATTCATAGTATATTTAATTAAAAATGAAGAATTAAAAATGAAGAATTTGATTATCACCGTTTTGCGCGATTCTTAATTCTTCATTTCTAATTTTTAATTTATTGAAATAATTCTTTTTCTGTAAACTGACCTAGTTTCTGGTATTTAGCATATATTTTCATATATACCTCATGTTTTTCCATATCAGGCTTATATTCGAATGCAAAGCCCTGTCCCATTGCTTTCTGCGCAGCTTTGATATCCGGATGGATTCCTGCCGCCACCGAAGCAAACATGGCTGCACCGAATGCACAGGCCTGCTCAGATTTGGCAACCTTGATAGGCATACCTAGCACGTCAGCAAGTGTTTGCATCACCAATGGCGATTTCAGGGAAATGCCACCGATACCGATAACGCTTTCTATTTCAATTCCATTTTCCAGGAAACGGTCGACAATGGCCTTAGAACCAAAAGCAGTAGCCTCCACCAATGCTTTGAAAATAAGCGGAGCCGAACTAGCCAGGTTAAGTCCTGTGATCGTTCCTTTTACCATCTGATTGGCATCCGGTGTACGGCGTCCGTTCATCCAGTCGATAGCTAATGCGGAACTTTCTGTGGTCGGTATTTTCGCAGCTTCCTTCGATAGTTCAGGAATCATTTTGTCTAAAGCTTCTTCTATCAATTTAGCCTTTGTAGCTTCATCTACAAGTGACGATTCTTTCAATATCTTTTCGAATGGCCATGCCAGAACCGACTTGAACCATGCGTAGATGTCCCCGAATCCCGACTGTCCGGCTTCAAGACCTATCATGCCCGGAATAACCGAACCATCTACCTGCCCGCAAATACCCGGAACAAGCTTGCCATGCATATCTTCATACGAAGCTACCATAATATCGCAGGTGGAAGTACCGATAACACGCACAAATGTCTTTGGTTCTATCTCGGCTCCTACTGCACCCATGTGGCAGTCGAAAGCACCAACCCCAACGGCCACATCCGTGGTCAGTCCAAGCCTGTCAGCCCATTCCTGAGTAAGGTTACCTACCTTCACATCGCTGGTATATGTTTCGTGGAACAAGTGTTCTCTAAATCCTTTCAGTTCGGGAGCAATCTCTACCAAGAAGTCTTCTGTTGGCAGTCCGTCCCATTCTTTCAGCCACATCGCCTTATGTCCGGCAGCACAACGCCCGCGAACTATTTCGGCCGGTTTGGTCTTTCCTGTGATAAGGGCAGGCATCCAGTCGCAATGTTCCACCCAGCTATATGCGTCATTCACAATCGACTTATCAGCTTTCAATACATGTGCAACCTTAGCCCATACCCATTCGCTGGAGTAGATTCCACCTTCGTAGGCTGTATAGTCAATCGGCCATTTCTTTGCTATTTCGTTTATTCTGGCAGCTTCCTTAATGGCTGTATGATCTTTCCAGAGGATAAACATCGCATTCGGATTCTCTGCAAATTCAGGACGCAAAGCCAGTATTTGCCCGTCTTTATCTATCAATGCCGGTGTAGAACCTGTAGTGTCGAAAGACATACCAACCACAGCCTCGGCAGTGCCTGACGGGGATTTGCTCAGAGCCTCTTTTACAGATTCTTCCAGTGCTTCTATATAATCCAGAGGATGTTGCCTGTACTGGTTATTAGCAGGATCGCAGTATTTACCCTGCACCCAACGCTTGTAATATTTTACTGATGAAGCAACCTCTTTTCCGGTTTGTGCTTCAATGATTACCGCCCGACAGGAGTCTGAACCGTAATCAAGTCCGATAGTATATTTCATGTTTATATTAGTTTAGGCCCCCTCAATCCCCCAGAGGGGGAAGCCAGAGAGGCTATCGTTTTGTATTTGCAAATTTACCCCCTTTTTGCTGATTCCCCCTCCGGGGGACAGGAGGCTTAAAGTAAGTAAAGGGAGTATCACTACTCCCGATACTCAAAAAAACAATCTTTTAGCTTAACGCTTTATTTAATAAGTAGTATACTTCATTGACTTTTAGTTCAAACTTGAAGTTATTTATAGTAGTGTTCTTATCAATTGTAACCAATTCGATATTTGCTATTTCGGCATAATCTTCGAGCATTTCCGTTGTAACAGAGAATGAGAAGCTTGAATGGTGAGTTCCACCAGCTATGATCCAAGCGCCTGCACCTATCTCAAAGTTAGGCATTGGTTTCCACAATGCGCATGCAACCGGAAGTTTAGGAAGCGGTTTTGGTTCTTGTACCTCTACTTCGTTTACTATCATGCGGAAGCGGTTACCCATATCTACGATGGTAGCAGCAACACCTTCTCCCTTGTGAGCCTGGAATACCAGACGGGCGCAAGTACGTGCATCGCCAATTCCAAGGAAGTGTACTTCGATACGGGGTTTTGTGCCTGTAATATCCGGATTGATTTCCAGCATATGCGATTGAAGGATAGTGCTGTTTTCTCCATCGAAGTTCAATGTGTAGTCTTCAAGGAACGATTGTCCACCCGGAAGGCCTTGTCCCATTACCCACATTGTGCGTACAAGGGCAGCAGATTTCCAGTCTCCTTCGGCTCCAAATCCGTATCCTTCTGCCATCAGGCGCTGAGAAGCGAATCCCATCAATTGTTTCATACCTTCCAGTTCGTTGAAGCTGGTAGTGAAACCCTTAGCCCCCTTGTCCTGCAAGAAGCGGCGAAGTCCTATTTCCTGAGCTGCTGCATCGCGTACAAACTGGTGTTTTTCCGCACCTTTTTTGCAGTCGTCTGCAAAGTCATATATCTTTTCATATTCTGCAACAAGCGCATCTATTTCAGCATCAGTTACGGCCTCTATATAGGGAACCAGAGTTGCAATAGGAGCATTGTCAACATGATAACCCAAACGAATTTCGGCTTCCACTTTATCGCCGTCTGTTACGGCTACGTTGTTCATATTATCCCCGAAACGAACGATAAGCATATCCTGTGAATCTGCCCATCCTGCACACACACGCATCCATGATGCTATCTTGCTTTGTGTATCTTTATCTTTCCAGTAACCTACTACAACCTTACGAGGCTTGCGCAGACGGCTTGTAATATGTCCGAATTCGCGGTCGCCGTGAGCCGACTGGTTCAGGTTCATGAAATCCATATCGATTTCATTCCACGGAATTTCTTTATTGTACTGGGTATGGAAGTGGAGCAACGGTTTCTTATAATCCAGTAAGCCATGTATCCACATCTTAGCAGGAGAGAATGTGTGCATCCATGTTATCATACCCACACATTTGGTATCGCCATTAGCGGCGCGCATTATAGCGGATATTTCTGCTGACGAGTTGGCTGTACCTTTATAGACCACTTTGATAGGCAGGATGCCTGAATCGTTTAATCCTTTCACCATTTCAGTTGAATGTGCATCAACCTGAACCACAGCGTCGCCACCATAAAGTAATTGTGCTCCGGTTACAAACCAAACTTCTAAATCTTTGAAATCCATGATATTATGTTTTTAAATTATAAATTATGAGTTATGAATTAATGTGCCAATTTGCAAATATGCCAATATGCCAATGACGCAAGCGATGAATTATGAGTTATAAATAAGTGTTTTACTAAATTTCTTACTGTTGACTGTTGACTGCTAACTGTTTACTGTTTCACTGTCCGTAATAGGCACCCGGACCATGTTTTCTGAAAAAGTGCTTTTTAATAAGCTCGTCATTCATCTTCAGTTGAGGATTAACGTTGAATGAAATAAATGCCATTTTGGCCACCTGCTCCAGTACTACTGCATTGTGAACCGCTGTGTGCGCGTCTTTCCCCCACGAGAAAGGCCCGTGGTTGTTTACTAATACGCCGGGTGTATAGTCTGCGTTTAGTTCCGAAAAACGTTCAACAATGACATTGCCTGTCTCAAGTTCATACTTCCCTTCAATCTCAGCTTTTGTCATTTGTCTTGTGCAGGGAATCTCATCTTTGAAATAATCGGCATGTGTAGTCCCAATATTCGGAATATCGCAACCTGCCTGTGCCCAAGCCGTAGCATACGTTGAATGTGTATGCACGATACCACCCACATTCGGAAAAGCCTTATATAGTACAAGGTGTGTAGGTGTGTCGGATGACGGTTTCAGCTTTCCTTCCACGATGTTTCCATCCAGGTCGAGCACTACCATATCATCGGCCTTCATGGTATCATAAGATACTCCGGATGGCTTTATGACAACCAACCCCTTTTCCCTGTCTATCGCGCTAACATTGCCCCATGTAAATATCACAAGGCCATGCTTTACCAAATCTAGATTTGCTTCAAATACTTCTTTTTTGAGTGATTCCAACATGATGTTGCAAGTTTTATTAAATAAGTGTACTCTTTACACTTGCAATATTAATAATAAGTGTTTGATTCTACACTTATTTTTGTTATGTTGTAAAACATATTTTGAAAAAAGTATTTCCAAAATAAAAAAGAGAGTTTGAAGAGAGAGCTTGAAGTGATTCAGCACATTTTAGGAAGAGCCAGGGATTCCGCCACATATTTTCTTCGCTGTGAACTCTGGAAAAGGAAGCGGCCATACCATCGAAATTCATCGTGTGTTTGAGCATCTTCTTTTTCTTATGTTCGTTGCCACAGGTCATCCCTGCGAGAGTTTGTCTACTTTTAGCGTGAAATTTATCTTATTATAGAACGGTCTTTGAAATAATAATTTTAGTCTTTAACAGATGAAAAAGGTAACAATAACAAACTGTGGAATAGTTGTAACTTTTGTCACTTTTTTATTTATTGCCGGCGGTCTTATTTGTTTATAATTAGCATGTTATGGGATAAAGTGCCAAGGTGGATAGTGTCACTTTTTGCAGCGTCTTTCTAATGATGTTTATTTATTGGGCGATCAGTTTTATATTAGGATGCTCACTTATGATTTCCAGAATGATTTCGAAATAGGTTTTTCCTGTACCGTTCTCTAATTCGGCAAGCTTTTCAAGTATAAATTCCTGATTAAATACTGAAGGGGATGTTAATTTGTTTTGATAATAAGCTCTGGTAAGTTCAAGCCCTAAATCCTTTCTGTTTTGCTCAAAATCTTTCCAGATCAGGCAAATCTTTTCATTCCCTTTTATTTGGCCGTAACCACCATAAAACATGTCGTTGAGCGCATCCAGGCTAGCACCGAGTTTCCAGTCTTCGTCCGGCATAAATACGCGGTTTATTTCTTCGTAGAAAGAAGGTATATTATGTATCCTGCTGCCATCAATGATAATTGTCTTGTCCATAAATGTATGTTTTATGATTGTCAAAAGTAGTATTAGAATCAGATATTTCCAATTTTGGATTCCTAAGTAACTGTTTAAATTTTATACGAATATTTTATTATATCTTTTTCTTCGTTCATTTTTAGTCTGTTTTCGGCTGTTTTTTTCTTTCTCTCAACTCAAATAGCCCGCTATTATCGTTTCGAGGAAGAAAAAAACATCTCTAAAACATCTCTAAAAATTTGAACGAATAAAATTTAAACAGTTACTAAATAAAATGAAAAAGGAATGCTGTTATTTCCCTAATATACACTCTTTTTCTTAACTTTGCGTCCCTTGAGGCCTTGTGCCTGTGTATTGTTTTATATACACAACAGTAACAGATAGTTACCTTGGGAAATTGAAGAGTTCGATTTTTATTGTCGTTTATTAGAGTTTATATTCAATAAGATTATATATGGTTTATTCTCTGTGATTTAATTGCCTCCTGCTTTAGCAGGAGGATAATAGTCTAATCAGATAATGGCTTTAGCCAAAATGTTTTGACTAAAGTCGTTTTCTATCTGTATTATTATCCACGACTTGAAAGTCGTGGCAACAAAAACTCCTAAAAATATGCATCTTACTCTTTTATTGAATATAAACCCTATTATATAATCACTTATATAGATATTCTTTATGAAAAAAATAGTAGTATTACTGATTCTGTCGATTGTTGCAGCCATTTCGGCTCATGCGCAGCAACCGGCTTCGTGGACAACTAAGCTTATAGATAAAGGAAACGGGGAAGTAGAGTTGACAACCACATTCCGTATCGATCCTACATGGCATATATTTGATATTACTATACCCGAGAACGGGCCAATGCCTACAACCATATCAATAGATAAGCTGAAAGGCGCAACGAAAGTAGGTAACCTAAAAGCCGTCAATTCCAAGTTGAAGCGGAAATATGACGATATATTCCAGATGGAATACGGCTATTATGAGAATCAGGCTACATTTGTTCAAACTCTTAAGATAACAGATAAGGCCGCTTTCTTGCTCGAAGGAGATTTTCGCGGTCAGGTCTGTAGCGAAATAGACGGTCAGTGTATCCCGATAAAGATCGATTTGGACTTTAAGCCTAAAGACCTTCCTGCCTCAGTGGTAGCCGCTGCGGATAGTAGTACGGGCAGCCCTACGGGTGAGGCTCCATCGGGAGGGGAGACGGTAGCGTTGGTTCCGGTTGATAGCTTATCACTGTCTTCTGCCAGTACAACCGTAAATGCAACCAGTGACGAACTTTGGGCTCCTGTGACAGATGAACTGAAAGCGTATGGTGCTGCGGGCGATACATCCGACCAGTCTCTGTTTTGGATTTTTCTCGGAGGTTTTGGCGGGGGGCTGATTGCCTTGCTTACCCCGTGTGTATGGCCTATGATCCCGATGACCGTCAGCTTCTTCCTCAAACGCAATAAGAAAAGCAGGGGAAAGGCGATAAAAGACGCGGTAACTTATGGCATAGGCATCATTCTCATCTATGTGACCCTTGGGCTGTTGATTACAGGTATATTCGGTGCCAGCGCGCTGAATGACCTGGCTACCAGTGCTATATTCAACCTTATATTCTTTGCCCTGCTGGTGGTATTTGCCATATCGTTCTTCGGAGCTTTTGAGATGGTTCTGCCTTCTTCGTGGACAAACAAGATGGATCAGAAAGCCGATTCTACCACAGGTATTATCAGCATATTCTTTATGGCGTTTACATTGGCGCTGGTTTCATTCTCTTGTACCGGGCCTATTATTGGGACATTACTGGTACAGGCCGCCGGTTCGGGCAGTATTGTGGCGCCGGCTATAGGAATGTTTGGCTTTGCCGTGGCACTGGCTATACCATTTTCGTTGTTTGCCATTTTTCCGTCATGGCTTGAGAGTATGCCGAAGTCGGGCGGATGGTTGAATTCGGTGAAGGTAGTGTTGGGATTCCTCGAACTGGCTTTAGCGCTTAAGTTCTTATCGGTAGCCGATTTGGCATATAAATGGGGAATCCTTGACCGCGAAATATTCCTTGTATTATGGATTGTGATATTCGTACTGCTTGGCGTATACTTGCTGGGCAAATTGAAACTGCCTCACGACAGCGACCTGAAGCATGTTTCGGTGCCTCGTTTGTTTATGGCTATCATTTCATTCGCGTTTGCCATATATATGGTGCCCGGGTTATGGGGTGCGCCACTGAAAGCGATTAGTGCGTTTGCTCCGCCTTTGTATACACAGGATTTCAGTTTATACGACGGAGTCGTCCATGCCAAGTTTGAAGACTACGAAGCAGGTATGAAATATGCGCAGGAAAAGAACAAGCCTGTTATGATTGATTTCTCGGGTTATGGTTGTGTCAATTGCCGTAAGATGGAAGCATCTGTGTGGACAGACCCGCGGGTAAAGCAACTGCTCGATGAAGAATATGTGCTGATTACCCTTATGGTAGACGATAAGACGAAGCTTAAGGAAGAGAAAGAGGTAGAACTTAACGGGAAAAAGACAAAGCTGAAAACGATAGGCGATAAGTGGAGTTATCTCCAAAGTCATAAATTCGGCTTTATCTCACAGCCATATTATGTCCTTCTCGATTATAACGGAAAACCGATAGGCCCGTCTTATGCCTACGATGAAGATATCGATAAATATATCGAATTCCTGAAGAAAGGCCTGGATAACTTTAAGAAGAAGAAAGAAGAGGTAAAATAAAATGGAAGCAGGTAGAAAGCTTTCTTTTCTAAATTAAGTTCTATCATTTACTTATATTACAAATGCATACAAGAGAGCAGAAGATGGAAGCCTTCGGAAGGCTTCTGGACATCATGGACGAATTGCGGGTAAAGTGCCCGTGGGACGCCAAACAAACAAACGAGAGCCTGCGTACAAATACAATAGAAGAAGTATATGAACTGTGCGAGGCCATTATACAGAACAGTGACGAAGCCATAAAGAAAGAATTGGGAGATGTTCTGCTTCATGTCATCTTTTATTCGAAGATAGGAGAAGAAAAGGGAGCGTACGATGTCGCTGATGTATGCAATGCACTTTGTGATAAGCTTATATTCCGTCATCCTCATGTTTTTGGCGACGATGCGGCCAAGACAGCCGGAGAGGTGGAGAAATCGTGGGAGCAGATAAAATTGAAGGAAAAAGGGGGGAACAAGACTATCCTTGAGGGGGTTCCGGCTTCACTGCCATCCATCGCTAAAGCTCACCGTATACAAGACAAGGCCCGTAACGCCGGTTTTGACTGGGAGAAGAAAGAGGACGTGTGGGATAAGGTGTCGGAAGAGTTTCAGGAACTGAAAGCGGAAATATCCGGCATGGATGAAGATAAAGTGGAAGCTGAGTTCGGGGATGTATTCTTTAGCCTTATCAATGCGGCACGCTTGTATAAGGTCAACCCTGATAATGCATTGGAACGTACAAACCAGAAGTTTATCCGCCGCTTCAATTATATAGAACAGGAAGCAAAGAAGCAGAATAAGAACCTCAAGGATATGACCCTTGCCGAGATGGACATCCTGTGGGATGAGGCTAAGGGGAAGGAATAGGCTTCCGGCTTTCTTTTGTTGAGAAACAAAAAAGCTGCATTACCATGTAATGCAGCTTTTTCTATAATAGTGCTTGTCGTTTAAATCCAGCGTACAAAAGCAAAGTCCTGACGGTGTGCCATATCCGGATGTTTAGGATATACACGGTAAGCGAAGTTGCATATACCCGGAATCTTAGCTACGGCGTTCAATTCAAAGTATAATTTAGAGCCTTCTGTCTTAACCAGCTTGAACTCTTCGGAAGACAGGAACTTGTCAACTTTCTTTTCTGCATCATATTCAGTAAGAACGCCGTCAACACCCAGATCTCCGGTCATGTCTTTTCTGTCGATGATTACTTCCACCTTCATTTTCTCTCCTTCGGTAAAGCTTGTGGATGGGAAAGCGTTTCCGTCTTTTATATCCTGACCGTTGAACGTCAGTTTCTCAACAGTGAATTTATCCCAGTTGGCAGCCGTATTTTCTTTCCATGCAGCCAGCTCTTTCGCTTTGGCATAGTTGTTAGCTGTCACCAGTTTTACACGGGCTTGCTCAGGCTTATAGAAGTTCTTGATATAATCGTCTATCATGCGCTTTGTAGTATACTCAGGCGCGATATGGGCGATAGAGTTCTTAATATATTGTACCCACTCAGGAGAATAACCCTTAGAATTGCGGGCATAATAAAGAGGCAGTATTTCGTTTTCGAAAGTAGAATAGATCTCTGCCGCATCCAGTTCGTCCTGATATGCCTGATTAGAATATGTACGCTTGTCGGTCAGGCACCAGCCTGCATCCTTGCGGTATCCTTCGTACCACCAGCCATCGAGTACAGAGAAGTTAAGTACACCGTTCATTTCGGCTTTTTCGCCGGATGTACCCGAAGCCTCCAACGGACGGGTAGGTGTATTCAACCAGATATCCACACCTGATATAAGGCGCTTCGCTAAACGCATATCGTAATTCTCAAGGAAGATAATCTTGCCAAGGAATTCAGGGCGGCGGGATATTTCCACTATTTGTTTGATCAAACCTTGTCCGGCACCATCGGCAGGATGTGCTTTGCCTGTATATAAGAACTGTATCGGATATTTCTCGTTGTTAACCAGCTTAGCCAAACGGTCAAGATCGGTAAACAACAGATGCGCACGCTTATATGTAGCAAAACGGCGTCCAAAACCTACTAACAGTGCATCCGGATTGATTTTGTCTACAATGTTGAATATTGCCGAAGGGGCTTTCTGGCTCTTTATCCAGCCTTCTTTCATCTGTTCCTGAACATAGTTGATAAGGCGTTTTTTCAGGATAAGACGTACATTCCACAGGTCTTCGTCTTTTACGCTGTAAATGTTATCCCATATCTCGTGGTTAGACTGGTCTTCATAGAAGTTCTTATCGAAGGTCTTTTCATACAATACCTTCATTTCCTTTGCTGTCCATGTTGGCAAGTGAACGCCATTGGTAACATGTCCTACATGCAGTTCTTCGGGGAAGTAAGCCGGCCATACAGGCTGGAACATGTGGCGCGATACTATTCCGTGCAGGTAACTTACACCATTTGCTTCGAGGCAAGTATTCAGCGCGAATACACTCATGCTGAATTTCTCTCCGCTTCCCGGATGCTCGCGGCCCATATCTACAAACTCCTGCCACGAAATACCTAATCTTGCAGGGTAGCTTCCAAGGTATTTACCCAGAAGGCCTTCGTCGAAATAGTCGTGTCCTGCAGGCACAGGCGTATGCACTGTATATAAGCCCGAAGCACGTACAACTTCAAGTGCCTGATTGAATGTCAAGCCTTCTCCTTCGATGAGGTCAAGCAGGCGCTGAACATTGATCAGGGCTGCATGTCCTTCGTTACAGTGATAGACTTCTTTTTTGATACCCAGCTTGTTAAGTAAGAGGATACCACCGATACCTAACAGGTATTCCTGTTTCAGGCGGTTTTCCCAGTCCCCGCCATATAACTGGTGTGTGATCGGCTTGTCGTATTCACTGTTTGGATCTATATCGGTATCAAGTAAGTAAAGGCTGATACGGCCTACATTTACTCTCCATACATTTGCGTATATATCTCTGTCGGGATAAGGTACGGCAAGGATCATTTGATTTCCGTCCTCATTCAATACCGGTTCAAGAGGCAGGTCGGCGAAGTTTTGCGACTCATAGTTTGCTACTTGTTGGCCGTCGGGAGAGATCGATTGGGTAAAATAACCGTAACGATACAAGAACCCGACTCCGGTAAGGTCTACATGACTGTCGCTAGCCTCTTTCAGGTAGTCGCCGGCAAGTACGCCTAACCCCCCTGAGTATATTTTCAATACATGCGAAAAACCATATTCCATACTGAAATATGCGATTGATGGTTTTGATGTATCGTACTTTTGAGACATATATGTGTCGAATTTCTTGATGACGTTTTTGACTTTGCTCATTAAAGTCGCGTCTTTCAGAATTTCGTCTATTCTTTCATAAGATAGCTTTTGTAGTAAGATAACAGGATTGTTGTCTGATTCTTTCCATAGTTTCGGATCGAATTCTGCAAACAGGTCGGTTGCATCGTTGTTCCATACCCACCATAGGTTGCGTGAAATTTTCTCCAGCGGTAATAGCTCCTTTGGCAGATTTACTTGTGTATGCGCACTTCTCCATGTAGGAGCGTTCGAATAACTTGCTTTAATTCTCATAAATGTTAATATATTTAAACTTGTATAGATTATTCCCTAAATCGAATAAAAAACTGTTTGTGTATACGTCACAAGGTACAAATATAACATATTTGCAGCCCCTTATGTTTGTAATTTGTGAATATAGTTATCATAAAAGTTGCAAACGTTTGCAGAGGACAGCTTACTTTCTGCCGGCTGCCGCGTTCAATGCGATATCGTAGGCTTCTTCGTAATATTTGAAAAAATGAGCCCAGTCGGCCAGTGCCGCCCTGTCCAGTGCCGCTTGGCGCAGGATGCGTTCCTGTTCGGCACTTTTGGTGGTCATCTCAAATACCCTGTTGCAGATATCTTCCGAAACCTCGATGAAGTTGTAATCGTCGCGTGTAACGACTTCCGCTCCGTCATCCATACCCCTTTCATCTCCCATCTTACGCATCCAGAGACCGAATCCGGCGAGTGAAGTAGTGATGGTAGGAACAGAAAAGGCGATGCTTTCGTGTGGAGTATATCCCCACGGCTCATAGTATGACGGGAAAACCGTCACATCCATACCAATGAGCAGGTCGTAATAAGGAACATTGAAAATGCCGTCATTGCCATTCAGGTACGACGGAACGAAAATGATCTTTACCCGGTCTTCTTTTCCGTTCTGCATACGCAGGTATGAAATCTGATTCAATATCGAATCGTTATTCATATTCTTGATCCAGTGGGTAATATGGGGGTAACTCAATGATGAGTCGGGAGTCTTCTTTCCTTTCAGCCGTTCCTGCAGATCGGAGCGTGGAGAATCGATCCATGCGGGAACCATTATGAAGGCTATGACATCTTTTTCAAGCTGTTTGATGTGTTCCAAGCGGTTCATCGCGTCAATGAATACGTCTATACCTTTGTTCCTGTATTCGTACCGGCCGCTGGTAGCTACCAGAAGCGCATCTTCCTGGATGTCATACCCCAATAGTTTCTCGCTTACGTTTATCAGCATTTTGCGGGCTGCCAGGCGCTTTGTCTCATGTGCTTTATCCACAGGGATAAAGTCTTTCTCAAACCCGTTAGGTGTTACCAATGGGTCGCGGTGCAACAACTGGCGGCATTCTTTTGCCGTAATGTCGCTAACTGTAGTGAAGCAATCGACTTGTTGGGCGGCGATCTTTTCTACCGAATGTTTCGACTCCATATTCAGCTCGCGTGCCATCTGGTCGCTGTCGTATACCGATAAATAATTATATAACGGTTTGCCGTTTCCGGCTATAGAGCGCCCTATAGATGTGGCATGTGTAGTAAATATAGTACCTACCTTCGGCAAACGGTCTTTTATATATAATGCGCCCATTCCCAGCATCCATTCGTTGAAGTGGGCTATCACCTTTTTCTTTTCCAGGTGGTAGAATTTGTAGAAGCTTTCGATAACGGTGCCTGTGGTGTAAGCAAACATGCAGGCTTCATCATAGTCGCCGTAAGCATGGAGGGAATCCACTCCGAATTTGTTCCACATGTATCCGTAGATGGCATCCTTGTGTGGATACATTTTTTCGAATCCGGTTAATATGACAATCGGTTTGCCGGGAACCAGCCATCTGCCGACCCTTACATCCAGCCTGTCGTACGCTCTGGCTGTTTCCACCCAATCTGCGAATAAATCCTTATCTTCTTCAAACCAGGGATTTTCTTTATCTTTCCAAATATCAGGACCGATAAATATAGCTTTGTCCTTATGTTGGTCTTGCATCGTTTTTGCCTTGGTGGAAAGAACGGTGTAAATTCCTCCTACTTTGTTGCATACCTCCCAACTGGTCTCAAAAATATAATCGGGATTATTGATTCGCTTTGCCATATTTGATATTAGCTACTGCCTTTTTGTTTAAACTTAAAAACTATTAAATAGGGTGACAAGTATCTTTTTTTAGTACCTTTGCCACGGTTTTTACGGACGCCAAAGATAGCAAAGATAATAACATATTAAATATAATTTGACTGTGAGTAGTAGAAGAATGCTTAAAAAAAGTATAAATGCAGCGATGGACTTGCTCTATATCGATTGCATATTTTACAAAGTTTTTGTCGTGGATGCCGATCAGGCGGCGGCAGATAAAGTAATAAACCGCATAGCTGAAACTCAGTCCGAATTCCTGAAACGGGTAAATGTGAATGAGGGCAAGGATGTGAAAGGAAGAGTTAAAGCTTACTTCAAAAAAGTGCAGGCTGATTTTAAGGAGCAGGTTAATGCTATTGCTAAAGAAATAGAAGCACTCGGTTGATGAAGAGTTTATGTAACTTTATACTCCGTCTTATAGGATGGAAAATAACTGGGCAGACCGCATTGCCCGATAAATGCGTTATTTGTGTAGCCCCTCATACAAGTAACTGGGATTTGCCGCTGGGACTGATCGTTTATAAATCGATGGGAAGGAAAGCCTCATTCCTTATAAAAAAAGAATGGTTCTTTTTCCCGATGAATATTTTGTTCAGGGCATTGGGCGGAATCCCCGTAGACCGTTCCAGAAAATCGTCACTGACCGAACAGATGGCGGAGATATATGCGCGCAAAGACAACTTCCAGTTAGCGATAACCCCCGAAGCTACGCGTAAGGCAAATGCCGAATGGAAAAAAGGATTCTACTTTATAGCCATGGAAGCCGAAGTAGCTATTGTAGTTGCCGCCCTCGACTATGGGAAGAAAGAGGCCGACTTTAAGGCTATTGTGATGCCTACAGGCAACGTGGAAGATGATATATCTAAGATAAAAACTTATTATAAAGGTGTGACAGCCCGTCATCCCGAATATTTTTCGATGTAAGCCCCTCCAACCTCCCCGAAGGGAGGCTTGAGGTTTGTAATTAATAAAAATATGGGAGATATTGTGCTTAGAGTGAGCCTCGTACAATATGATATTGTCTGGGAAGACAAGAAGGCTAATCTGGACTATGTAGAGAATGCAATTAAAGAACTTGCAGGAACTACAGACCTCATCGTACTGCCCGAAATGTTTTCTACAGGATTTACGATGAACAGCCATAATATGGCGGAACCTGTTGATGGAGAAACTATCTCCCGTCTGAAAGAATGTGCCCGACAATATGATGTAGCTATCTGCGGGAGTTATATTGCCAAAGACGGAGATAGCTATTACAACCGTGGATTTTTTATTACCCCACAGAAAGAATACTATTATGACAAACGCCATTTGTTCCGCATGGGAAGCGAGCCTCAATCGTTTTCTGCCGGAGAAAAACGATTGATCGTTGAACATAATGGCTTCAATATCTGTTTGCTTATATGTTACGACCTTCGGTTCCCGGTATGGGCGCGCAATGTCGACAACGAGTACGATCTGCTTATCTATACCGCTAATTGGCCGGCCTCGCGCCGGAAGGTATGGGACGCATTGCTGACAGCACGAGCCTTGGAGAATATGGCTTATGTATGCGGCGTAAACCGGATAGGTGTTGATGGTAACGGCTTGTCGCATAGCGGACTTTCTAAGATGATAAACGCCCGTGGCGAGGATATGTTATCGATAGAACCGGATACAGAACAAACAAAGACTGTCTCCATATCGAAGGATGAACTGGAGCACTTCAGGGCAAAATTTCCTGTTTGGAAAGATGCCGATAGGTTTGATATTAAAATTTAAAAATAAGATTGACTATGAAATGTTTTTTTAAAACTGCTGCTACTATGCTTGCAGTACTTACATTTACTTTTGCTACACAAAGTTGTAGCTCTGTAAAGCCTTTGGATAAAGCTCAGTTGGAAAATCAGACATGGGCGTTGAAAACGCTTAACGGCGAAGATGCAAAACTGTCATTTACAGGTAAAATACCTGATCTGAAATTTGATTTCTCAAAGAATACCGTGTCGGGAAACGGCGGCTGTAACGGATATGGCGGCGACTTTACACTGAACGAACAGAATGTATTTTCCGCGCCTAATCTGGTATCTACAATGATGGCCTGCATGGACGCAAATAAAGAGCCGGAATTTTTCAAATTACTCTCTACCCCTGATCTGGAGGTAAACCTGACCGAAGATAGCCTGCTCACTTTTTCGCAAGGGGATAAAGTTGTCCTCGAATTCCAGCCTGTCGTATCTTTTACATCTCCTGTAATCTCTAAAGGCCTTGATGTCTCTCCCGAAAACCTGTCGGGGAAATGGAACCTGACTTCCATCGCAGGAGAAGATATGGCTGCGCTGTTCCCTGACAAAGTGCCTACAATGGAGATAGCGGATGGTAAAGTATCCGGCAATGCAGGATGTAATAACTATCGCTGTACGTTTAAGTTGCAAGATAATGTAATCACGTTTGGCCCTGCTATGGCAACCAAAATGGCTTGTCCTGCACTGAAAGGAGAAACTACATTCTTATCTAAACTGGCAACACCGCTACAGGTAAGTTTAAATGAAAATGGGCTCGTACTTATGCAAGAAGGGAATGAGGTTCTTACATTTGCACGGGTAGCGGAATAATATAAAGGATATATATTTTTTTACAGGCTGTATTTTATTGAAATACAGCCTTTTTTGTTTTATGCGATTTTTTTTTCACTTTTGCTGTAACAAATTTATATACTGCTCCGTCTTAATAATTGAAAACAGATGATAGCGCACATCGGATAAGTTTTTTATTATTATAGAATGTATAACAGCAACAATTAAAAAAAACGATTATGAAAAAGTATATATTTTGTCTGGTTTTAGTTCTTTCACTAAGTCAATTATCATATAGCCAAAGTTTGGGCAACCTGATGAACAGCGTATCGAAAGCGGAGAATGTGGATAAGGTAAAGATAGGGCGTTTTATGATGAGCCTGGGGAAAACTTTCGGCGGAGTAGGCAACATGCCGGTAGCCAGAGGGATACACTCACTGGAAGTATACGATTTGTCGGGGTGCGACGCCGCTTTTAAGCAAAACCTGCAGGAGCAAATGTACACATTGAAGGACGGAGACGGGTATGAGACATTGATGACAGTAAATGACAAAGAAAACAATGTGCGTATCATGATGAAGAAAGATAAAAATATAATCAAAGATATGATAATCCTTTGCCTTGGCGATGACGACCCTGCCATTGTAAAATTTTCGGGTAAAATAAAAGAAGGCGACATCGCCGAATTGATTAAGAAGTATGATAAATAGTATCCTATAAGATATAACGTAAACACAATTAAAAGTAAAAATTATGAAAAAGTATCTGTTCTCTTTGGTAGTAGCTTTAATCGCCACTCAATTTATTTCGGCACAGGATTTAAACGCTTTGATGCAAGACATGTCTAAAGTAGAAGGAGTGCAACATCAGGTAGTAGACAGGGCTATGTTGGATATGTCAATAAAAGCTGCTTTAGAAACTGATTCGACAGGAGAACTAAAATCGAATATGCCGGCCTTTATGGAAAAACTCGATTCGGTGGTCGTAGTTGCTATAGAAAATTATAGTCCGGAGGTAAAAACGAGGTTCGAAAGCGAACTTCAAAATTTCAAAGACGGCAACGGCTATACAACACTACTGACAGTGAAAGACGGTAGTGATAATGTACGCATCATTTCTTACAAAGAAGGAGACCGCCCTAAAGGAGTTTTTATACTGGTGCTGGACGAAGAAGATGCTGTAGTCGTAAAAATGTCGGGCGAACTCGATGAATCGGATCTGGAAGAAATAATTAAAGAACAGGGTAAAAACAAATAGGATGGATGCGGAAACTTTCAAGAAAGTGTTTCTCCCATACCATCAGAAATTATACAGGATAGCATACCGGATAGTGCAGGATGCGGCAAACGCCGAAGATATAGTTCAGGAATCATTTATAAAACTCTGGAACAAACGGGATGAGCTGGGGAATATAGATAATACGGAGGCTTTCGCCATTATCATCCTTCGCAATACATGCCTCGATTACCTGAGAAAAACAAAGAATGACTACCATACATCTTATGATGCGGATATACCGGAAACGACATCATTGTCCACGCAGATAGAAATACAGGATGATGCCAAATATGTGAAGTCATTGATAAATAAATTACCTGAACAGCAACGGCAGGTAATGATGCTAAAGCACTGGGACGGATACACGGATGAGGAGATAGAGAACATGACGGGGATCAGCCCGGGCAATATACGGGTTATACTGTCGAGGGCACGTAAAACCATCAGGGAACAATATACTAAAATAGAACAGCGATGAATACATACGATATAAAGAAATTGATAGAGGCTTTCTACCTCGGCGAGACTACAGCGGAAGAAGAACTGCGACTGTTGAGCTATTTTCAGGGAGAGGATGTAGCAGATGAGCTGCTTGACGAAAAAGAGGTCTTTCTTGCTATGTATAAATCCGAAACTATTGATGTTCCGGCAGGATTAGAATCGAAGTTGAACAATCTGATTGACGGTCTGGCATCGCAGGAAACTACCGAAGCACCTCTGGAAAATACAGCACGCAGGCGGTCGTTATGGTTGAAGGCAGGCAGTATAGCAGCCGGGATAGCCATCCTTGTCTCAGCCGGAGTTTACTTCAATAGCAAAGCGGATACGACCCCTCCTATAGCGGAAGGACAGAGCGGAACGATGAGCAAAGAGGATGAACAGAAAATAAAAGAGGCGCAGGAAGCATTGATCTTATTATCATCCAAATTTAACAAAGGATTGGATCAGTTGGCTGTAGCGTCGGAAAATATGGATAAGACAAACGAAATATTAAACAAAACTTTCAACCGTAAAAAAGATAAAGAATCATGAAACTAAAAGGATTATTATTGATGTTGGTGTTTATGTTCAGCTTTATAGCTGTACAGGCACAAGATAAGATGTTTGAGCGATTTTCCAATAACAAGGATATTACTACTGTGTATATTTCAAAAGCATTACTCTCTATGGTACCTAATATGGCAGGTGCGGATATGGGCGGAGTGAATGTGAAATCGTTAGCAAATAAACTGGAGCAACTCGAAATATATACAAGTGATAGCAAAAAGGCGTTCAAGGAAATGCTCTCTGAGGCAGATGCCATGAAAAAGAATAAAGCGTACGAAACGCTGATGTCAGTCAAAGATAAAGATCAGGTAGTCAATTTTTATGCGCAGAGAGACGGGAATGGCAAATTCAAAGACCTGATAATGTTTGTGAATGAAGAGAGCGAATGTACGGTTATCCGCATCGTAGGTAACTTTACTATGGAAGATCTGCAAAAGGTTGTGAATAGCGCCAATGACTAAAAGGTTGGATATTAAGAAGCTGGAACGTTTGCTGTCGCATGTCATCCTGACCGCAGGAAAGGATTCCGACCCTAAAAGAGTCACGCGGTGTTTCGTTCCTCAGCATGTCCCGATGACCAGGCTTTTCAAGCCATTTTTCTAACTCTTGATGCGTATTGAAACCTAAACGGTAGGAGACCCCGGGTGAGAATTCTCCGGGGTCTTTAGTAACTGTTTAAATTTGATTGGCATTATTTCAAATATATTTTTTTCTTTTTATCCGCAGGTTTAGCGGGCTAAACCAAGAGTAAAAAGTCTAAGTACATGACAAAATTTTATATCCTGTTGTAGGGGCATCCCCTTGTGGGTGCCCGTAAACGATGACAAGCGGGCAGGGACAAGCCACTGCCCCTACATCGTCTCCAAATCGTGTTTGAATAATTTTTGTCATGTACTGTGGTAAAAAGTAGAAAATAGAGAAAGAAGAATAAAAATAAGAGCCAAAGAGCAATCAAAAACAGTTATATGAAATATTTTCGGTAAAATTTAAACAACTACTTATTTTGGTCGGAAAAAATTATCTTATATAGAGTCTGTTTAAATTTTACCAAAATATTTTATTATTAATGTGAATCAGTATTTCGTTTTGTTTAAATTATGTGTTCTTTCATTTTTTGCATAAAAGCCATCTTGGTTTAAAGCTTTTATCATTAGCTTCCTGCTGCCGCGCCCTCCCGGGCTTGCCCTTCCTTTTGGCATTGCCCAAAAGGAAGCAAAAGGCTAGTGCTTCGTCCCTCGGCGACCCACCAACGGCTTGCCGGCTAAACGGGACGAAACTCGCCTTCGGCTCGGACAACATCCCGTTTCACGCCGTCTGCACCGGGTGGGTACCCCGCCTGCGGAACTTATGCACGGAGCCGCAATGCGATGACAAGTATTTCGAAAACGGCTATTCTCGTCAGGCGTCAGCCAGCGCCGTTAGCAAGCGTACGGGATACCCACCCGGTGCAGGCGGCGTAGAATGAAGTGCGGGCGCTTTTAAGCATCGTCTGCCAATCATCGCAAAGATGAGATTTTCATCACTTCATTCAGCCGACAAGCCGATGGTGGGTCGTACAGCGAAGCGGGGCGCAATGCTTTTTTGCTTACTTTTGGAGCTTCGGCCAAAAGTAAGGTAAGCAATCTGCGATTGCGCGCAGGATAAAAAATAAAAGAACGTTTTAAGTAGCGAGAGCAGAACTGAATTAAAAATTCATGTTATGCCGAGTCACGCAAAACGACTAATGAAATTGAACGTTTTAAGTAGCGAGAGCAGAACTGAATTAAAAATTCATGTTATGCCGAGTCACGACAAACAACGTTCACAGGAGCGAAGCGTATGTAAAAAACTATCTCAAAAATAGTACTAAAAATTTGAACGAATAAAATTTAAACAGACTCTAAAGCTCTTTCCCGTAATTAGGTTGAAGAAGAAGTGACAATCCGAAACAATAAAAGAAGTGTCACCTTTGTCACTTTTTCAGAAAGAGACTGTAACTTTTGCGCCGAAAAAGGAGGCTTTGAAGAGTCTTTGGGGCTAAAACTCTGAAGTTCACTTTGTGTACTCCGTGGTAAAAAGCAAATTGCTCAGAGAAAAAAGATAACAATGGAAAAGAATAAAGAAGTGCGATGAAAGAAGTGTCACTTTTTTGGGTAGGTTGTCAAAAATAAGAAGTTTAAAAAATTATAACTAATGCGAATCAAGGGTTAAATATGCTATTCTTGTCCCTTTAGGGACTGAATGTTGGTAGAAAGATGCTTTAACCTGTCTATTACGTGCCGTCAGGTACGCAATATGTGCATAACAATTCACGTTTTGTACCTGACGGCACAAAAAAACGAATTTCATTCATGTTTTTACCAATATGATGTGCCTGACGGCACATTTAACCCTTGATTCGCATAACTATATAATAACGTCAATACAGTTTGAATAATAACTTAATCTTGCATTTAATTCGTATGAAGAAAATAATATTTTGTAGTCTTACATTATTTATTCTTATGTCGTGTACAACAAATGACAAAGGGGGCTTTAAGCAAGCCGCTGCTCCCGTTGCAGAAAAGAAAGAGCATGTCCGTATCATACATGGCGATACGGTAGTTGATAATTATTACTGGATGTACGATTATTTCGGAAAAGGGCCAGACAGCACACTTGTTGTAGATTACCTGAAAGCAGAGAATGCCTATCTGGATACCGTGATGAGCGGAACGGTGCAATTTCAGGATGCTTTGTATAACGAAATGAAAGGCCGTATAAAGGAGACTGACGAGAGTGTCCCTGTACTTAGGAACGGATACTATTACTATAGCCGTACAGAAGAAGGGAAGCAATACTTCAAATATTGCAGGAAAAAAGGCAGCCTCGCTGCTCCTGAAGAGATTTTGCTGGATGTGGATAAAATGGCAGAAGGGCATTCATATTATGCAGTGGGTGGTATTTCTATCAGCGATGACAACAAGCTGATGGCTTACGGTGTGGACGAAGTGAGCCGCAGGCAATACACCATCTATTTTAAAAACCTGGAGACAGGAGAAGTGTATAAAGAAACGATTCCTAACACCGGTGGCGGCGCTACATGGGCGGGTGACAATAAAACAGTCTTCTATGTGTCAAAGAATCCGGTAACACTGTTGACTGAGAAAATCAAACGTCATATCTTAGGTACAGATGTCTCATCAGATGTTGTCGTTTACGAAGAAAAAGATAAGAGTAACTATATCGGAGTAGGCAAAAGCAAGAACCGGAAATATATCTATATCCAGTCACAGGCAACGATGTCTTCCGAAACCTTCTATATCGAGGCCAGTAAGCCGGCATCTGCTTTCAAATCTTTTCAGCCGAGAATGAAAGATGTCATCTATTTTGTAACACCATTGGCTGATAAGTTCCTCATCTATACCAATAAGGATGCCAGGAACTTTAAAGTGATGGAATGCCCGTTGGATAAGACCGGAGTTGAAAACTGGAAAGAATATATTCCCCATCGTGCAGATGTCTTGTTGGAAGGAATTGATGAATTTGAGGATTTTATTGTTATAGAAGAACGTAAAAACGGGTTGGTTCAGCTCTGCGTACGCAACCTGAAGGACGGCGGTGAGCATTATATCGATTTCGGGGAGCCGGCTTACACTGCATATACATCTTCCAATCCGGAGTATAATACCACCGTGTTGCGTTATCGCTATACATCACTGACTACACCAAGCTCTACCTACGACTACGACATGGTTAGCCATAAAAAGACATTGATGAAGCAGCAGGAAGTTGTAGGCGGTTACAATGTAGGCGATTACCAGACCGAAAGGCTGTACGCGACAGCCAAGGATGGTACCAAAGTGCCTATCTCGCTTGTGTATAAAAAGACAACGCAGAAAAGCAGTTCTACCCCTTTGTTACTCTATGGCTACGGTAGCTATGGCAGCAGTATGGATGCGTCGTTCAGCAGTACACGGTTGAGCCTGCTTAACAGAGGTTTCATTTATGCGATTGCCCATATCCGTGGCGGCCAGGAAATGGGACGCCAGTGGTACGAAGACGGTAAATTGCAAAAGAAGATAAATACATTTACCGACTTTATCGACTGTGGCGAATACCTCGTTTCTGAGAAATATACAGGAAAAGGACATCTGTATGCATCCGGAGGCAGTGCCGGAGGCCTGCTGGTAGGGGCGGTTATCAATATGCAGCCCGACCTGTGGCATGGGGTGGTTGCAGACGTGCCTTTCGTAGATGTGGTAAACACGATGCTGGATGAGAGTATTCCCCTTACTACCAATGAGTTTGACGAATGGGGCAATCCGAAGGACAAGGAAGCCTATGATTATATGAAGAGTTACAGCCCTTACGAGAATGTAGAGAAGAAGAATTATCCGAATATTCTGGTTACAACAGGTTTGCACGACAGTCAGGTACAATATTTTGAACCGGCCAAGTGGGTAGCTAAACTTCGTGAGATGAAGACCGATAATAATGTACTGATACTGAAAACCAATATGGAGTTCGGGCATGGAGGTGCCAGCGGACGGTTCGATTATCTGAAAGATGTGGCATTGGAATATGCATTCCTGTTCACACTGGAAGGGATTGATAAATAAGAGTAAGGAATGGGAATTGTCGCTGATTGTAAGAATTAACGCCACGAAGTGGCAGGTTACTTCAGCCCAATGTAAAGCGTTGGGGGCAGAAATGCGCAAGGATTAAGAGACGCGCTGAAAGCGCAGGTTATAGTACTCTGTATATTGGATTTAACCTGCGCTTTCAGCGCGCTGTTTCCACTTTGTCTTATTTACCCAAGGAGGCACTTCGTTTGCCATTGGGCTGAACTAAGGCAGGCTTTCAGCCCTGAACGACAATATGGGATACATCCGTTTGGGACAGAGATCTTTGAAATAAAAAAGAGCTACCCATTTGAGCAGCTCTTTCTATATTGAGATAATAGCTATTATGCGTTAACTTTAGCCATGTGAGCGATAAGTTCAAGCATCTTAGTAGAGAATCCCCACTCGTTGTCATACCAGCTAACAACTTTTACGAAAGTCGGGCTCAATTGGATACCGGCTTTAGCGTCGAAGATAGAAGTGCGAGGGTCGCCGATAAAGTCAGAAGAAACAACAGCATCTTCAGTATATCCAAGAACACCTTTCAATTCGCCTTCCGAAGCTTCTTTCATAGCTTTACAGATTTCTTCGTAAGAAGTTTCTTTAGCAAGACGAGCAGTCAAGTCAACAACAGAAACGTCAAGAGTAGGAACACGCATTGACATACCGGTAAGTTTTCCGTTCAGTTCAGGGATAACTTTACCTACAGCCTTAGCAGCACCTGTTGATGAAGGGATGATGTTGCCGGCAGCAGCACGTCCGCCTCTCCAGTCTTTAGCTGAAGGTCCGTCTACTGTTTTCTGAGTAGCAGTAGTAGCGTGTACTGTAGTCATCAAAGCTTCTACGATACCGAATTTGTCATTCAATACTTTAGCGATAGGAGCAAGGCAGTTAGTAGTACAAGAAGCGTTAGAAACGAATTGTTCACCTTTTTGGTAAGTCTTTTCGTTCACACCGCAAACGAACATACGAGTGTCGTCTTTTGAAGGACCCGACATTACTACGTATTTTGCACCTGCATCGATATGTAATTGAGCTTTTTCTTTTTCAAGGAAAAGACCAGTTGATTCAACGATATATTCTGCACCTACTTCGTTCCATTTCAAATCAGCAGGATTTCTTTCAGCTGTTACGCGGATAGCGTTCCCGTTTACAACCAATTTACCGTCTTTAACTTCAACTGTACCGTTGAATTTGCCGTGAATTGTGTCGTATTTCAGCATATATGCCATGTATTCAACGTCGATAAGGTCGTTGATACCAACAACTTGAATGTCATTTCTGCTTTGTGCAGCACGGAATACAAGACGACCGATACGTCCAAAACCGTTAATACCTACTTTAATCATTTTGTTTTAATTTTTATAGTTAAAAAATCGAGTATATCCTATATAAACGCTTTAGAATCAGATAAAGATTTATGTTATAAAACATGCTTTTCTAAAGGCTGTACAAAGATAGTAAAAATATTTATTAAATGGTTTATAGTTTACTTATTTTTAAGATTGAAAAGCTCGTTCTTTGTAGTGGTAATCACATTTTTAGCTATTTTGTAAAGTCGAGGTTGCGATCCAATGTCTTTAGTTAAATTGAATGCTTCTCATTAATTATTTTAAGGTCGGCGTCGCGGCGTCGCCTTTGTTTTACCATTCCGTTGACCTGACGGTTTATTCTCTTTATAACTTGTTGATTTATTCCACTCTTTATTTGTGTTGTTGGCCGGTTTCTTTTTAGGTTGGGATGTTTTCACAGGTTGTTGTGGTTTCACTTTCTTTTTGGGTGAACTTTCTGTTTTTACAGATGATGCTGTCTTTTTTCGCAGTATTTCCACCTCCTCTTGTGTGAGATTGCGCCATTTGCCTGTTTTTATATTACCCAGTTTAATGTGCATGATGCGTACACGCTCCAGCCTGAGTACTTTATATCCCAGATATTCACACATGCGTCGTATTTGCCTGTTCAGCCCTTGTCGCAGTACGATGTTGAATGAATGGGTTCCGGTTTTTACGACTTCGCATTTGCGGGTAACGATACCCAGTATTGGTATGCCGTTTTGCATTTTATTTACAAAATCCTCATTTATGAGCTTGTCCACTATAACGGAATATTCCTTTTCATGGTTGTTGTCAGCCCTCAGCATTTTATTTACAATGTCTCCTTCATTGGTCAATATAATCAGGCCTTGCGAGTCTTTATCGAGCCGCCCTATCGGGAAAATCCGTTCTTCATGTCCTACTGCATCAAGTATATTGTTATGTTCACCGGGGTCTGTGGTGCTGACAATCCCCAGAGGTTTATTATAAGCTATGAAGATGGGGCGGTTATTGTTAATGATTGTTTCCCCATATATTTTCACCTCCTGCCCATCGAGAACCTGGCTGCCAATGGTAGCTCTCTTCCCGTTTATGGTTACACTCCCCTGTTCGATAAGCTTATCTGCTTCGCGACGTGAGCAATAGCCACTATCGCTTATGTATTTATTTATACGCATAATTCAGTTACAAGTTGCTTTGCCCTTTGGGCAGTTATGAGTTATAAGTTGATTGGCAAATAACTTTGCCGCTTTGCACCAATGGCTGGTTTGCTAATCGGCATATTAACCTATAGCCAGTTATTGTCTTTATACCATTTTACCGATTCTTCCAATCCTCTTCTTAAGTTATATTTGGGGGAGAAGCCAAGGTCGTTTACCAGTGGAGTAATATCACACTCCCAGTTGCGTTGCTTCATTATTTTATATTTATCCCTGTTGAGTGTCGAAGGTTTCTTTGTCAGTTTGGATATGTCTTCTGCTATTACCGATATTCCTTTTAGCAGCCAAAGAGGTACTTTCAGGCTGAGTACATGCTTTCTCCCTATTACCTCCTTTACCAGTTGTGTATATTCTTTATCTGTATATACGTCTCCGTCTGCGACAAAATAGTCTTTGTTTTGTACATGGCTCTCAAGTCCAGTAAATATGATGTCTACAAGGTCTTTTACATATATGAATGTCAGATGCTGGGGCTTAAAGCCTGCTCCGACATCCAGTCCTGCCTTTACGGTCTTTATCATCAGGAAGTAATCCTTCTCCCGTGGGCCGTATACTCCTGTCGGACGGAATATCAGATATGGGAAGCCGCTTGTCGCCTGAAGGTATTTTTCGGCCTTCAGTTTGCTTATCCCATAAGCCGTATTCGGATTTGGGGTGTCTGTTATTTTTAGGGGGGTATAGTTTATTTCGTCCCCAAGGCCGAATGCGCTCAGGCTACTCATTAATACGAATTTTTCGGGAACCGTATCTGCTTCTTTTAAGGCATCTATAAAGTTTGCCGTATTCCGAAAATTGACTTTGTCAAAGTCGTCAGGATTTAAGCACTTTGTCACTCCTGCATTGTGTATAATATAATCCAGCTTGCCATGCTTCTCCTTGAATTCTAATAGCTGCGCAATCAGTCTCTCTTTATTATTGAATTCTAGATCGAGAAACTGAATACGCTGATCCTGCAGGTATTCGCGGCTGCTGCTTTTGCGTATGCCTGCCCAAACCTGATAACCCTTTTCTAGCGCTTTCTCTACGAGGAAGCTGCCTATAAATCCACTGGCTCCGGTTATTAATATTTTCTTTGTTCCCATCTCATGTGCAAATTTACAATATATATTGTATTGCCTGTATTTTAATACGAAGAAATTTATTTGTCAAAAAAAAGAAGAACTTTAACCTTTTAAATATTTGTAAGTTTGAAAAATATAACTAAATTTGCAACCCGAAATTGCACGCGGAATAATAAAAAACGAATATAAAAATAACGATAGCGATGTCCAAAATTTGTCAAATTACAGGAAAAAAAGCTATGGTTGGCAATAATGTTTCTCACTCTAACAGAAAGACAAAGAGAAAGTTTAATGTCAATCTTTTCAGAAAAAAATTCTACTGGGTAGAAGAAGATTGTTGGATCAGCCTGAATGTTTCTGCTGCCGGTCTTCGTACAATTAATAAAATTGGTTTGGATGCTGCACTGAAAAAAGCGGCTACAGACGGGTACTTGAACGCTTAATAAAAGGAGACCGAAGAAATGGCTAAGAAAGCAAAAGGAAACAGAATTCAAGTGATATTGGAGTGCACAGAGCACAAAGCCAGTGGTATGCCAGGCACATCACGTTACATCACTACTAAAAACAGAAAGAATACAACAGAAAGACTTGAGTTGAAGAAATACAACCCGGTTCTTAGGAAAATGACTGTTCATAAAGAAATCAAGTAAAACAATATAAACCATGGCAAAGAAAGCAGTAGCGGGTTATCGTGATGCATCTTCTAAAGATGGTCGTAACTATGCGAAAGTAATAAAAATGGTAAAGTCGCCGAAAACAGGTGCTTATACATTTAAAGAAGAAATGGTTCCGAACGAATCAGTAAAGGATTATTTTACGAAATAATTTTGTTAAAAATATTTAAAAAGCCTCCTTCATTCTCATGTAGGGAGGTTTTTTATTATCCATTTTGTAGCTTTGTATTAGCATGATACAAGGCTATATATGTTCGATAACAACTAGTGTCAGACGATGCTTGAAATTCAAAAAGAATAAAATCTATGGGATTATTTGATTTCTTTTCAAAACAGAAAAAAGAAACGCTAGATAAAGGCCTGGAAAAGACCAAAGAGTCAATGTTCTCCAAGTTGTCTCGTGTTGTCGCCGGAAAATCGAAAGTAGATGAAGATGTACTGGATGATTTGGAGGAAGTATTGATCGCTTCCGATGTGGGCGTAAATACAACATTGAAAATTATAGGACGGATAGAGAATCGTGTTGCTAAAGATAAGTACGTCAATACAGATGAACTCAATTCTATACTCAGAGATGAAATAGCAGACTTGCTGACAGAGAATAATACGACAGATTCGGATGATTTCTCTATCGCCGAAGGCCATAAACCCTATGTGATAATGGTTGTAGGTGTAAATGGTGTAGGGAAAACAACTACTATAGGTAAACTTGCAAACCAGTTTAAGAAGGCAGGGAAGTCTGTTTATCTTGGAGCCGCCGATACCTTTCGTGCCGCTGCTGTAGAGCAATTGGTTATCTGGGGCGAGAGGGTAGGAGTGCCGGTCGTAAAACAGTCGATGGGGTCTGATCCTGCTTCCGTTGCGTTTGATACATTGAGTTCGGCAAAAGCAAATAATGCCGATGTAGTCATTATAGATACCGCAGGCCGTCTGCACAATAAGATTGGGCTGATGAACGAACTTACCAAGATTAAAAAAGTAATGGATAAGATTGTTCCCGGAGCGCCACATGAGGTTTTACTCGTGCTGGATGGCTCCACAGGGCAGAATGCCTTTGAGCAGGCTACCCAATTTACGGCGGCTACCGATGTTACGGCGTTGGCTATTACCAAACTGGATGGAACGGCAAAAGGTGGTGTTGTAATAGGAATCTCGGATCAGTTTAAGATTCCGGTAAAATATATTGGACTAGGAGAAGGTATTGACGATTTGCAGGTCTTTAGGCGTAAAGAGTTTGTCGATAGCCTTTTTGGAGCATAAAGAATGAAGAAAAACAGAATTGACGTCATAACGCTGGGTTGTTCTAAAAATCTGGTAGACTCAGAGTTGCTGATGAAGCAGCTTCTGGCAAATGGCTACACAGTAAAACATGACCCAGATAAATCGGAAGGGGAAATTGTTGTAATCAATACCTGCGGATTTATAGGCGATGCAAAAGAAGAGTCTATTAATATGATTCTTGAATTTGCTGAAGCAAAGAAAGAGAGGAAGCTAAACAAACTTTTTGTAATGGGATGCCTTACAGAGAGGTATATGGATGAGCTGAGAGCAGAGATTCCGGAGGTTGACAACTTCTATGGAAAGTTCAATTGGAAAGCCCTTATCTCCGATTTAGGCAAGTCATTCAATCAGGATATTGCGTTGGAAAGGAGTATTACTACACCAAAGCATTATGCTTACCTGAAAATTTCGGAGGGGTGTAACAGAACATGCTCTTATTGCTCTATCCCCATTATGACAGGAAAACACCAGTCGCGTCCAATGGAGGAGATTGAAGAAGAAGTGAAACGTCTGGTTGCTGAAGGAGTGAAGGAGTTTCAGGTAATAGCGCAGGATCTGTCTTTCTATGGATATGATAATTACAAACAGGCCAAGCTTCCTGAGCTGATTGAACGTGTAGCAAAGATAGAAGGAGTAGAATGGATACGCCTTCATTATGCATATCCGGCCAACTTCCCTTACGACTTGCTAAGGGTAATGCGCGAAAATGATAACGTGTGTAAGTATCTGGATATCGCATTGCAGCATGTAAGCGATAATATGCTTTCGAAGATGCGGCGCAATATATCCAAAGATGAAACATATAACCTGATAAAGCGTATCAGGGAAGAAGTTCCCGGAATACATCTGCGTACTACGTTAATGGTCGGGCATCCCGGAGAGGCTAAAAAAGATTTTGAGGAACTGTTGCAGTTTGTCAGCGATATGCGTTTCGAAAGGATGGGGGCGTTCCCATATTCACACGAAGATGGCACTTACGCATACGAACATTACAAAGATAGTATCTCTGACGCCGTAAAACAGGAGCGTATGGACCAGCTGATGTCGGTGCAGGAAAAGATAGCTTTTGAAACAAATGCGGAGAAAGTGGACAGAACCCTAAAGGTTATTGTGGATAAAGAGGAAAGTGATTATTATATAGGGCGTACAGAGTACGATTCGCCCGAAGTAGACCCGGAAGTCTTGATAAAGAAAAATAAAATGCTTAATATTGGGGAGTTTTACAATGTTAAGATAACAGATACACAGTCTTTTGACCTGTATGGGGAAGTAATTTAACCTTAAAGTAAAAGCCATGACGAATCAGGAATTAATAGCAGCTTTAGCAAAACGTTTGGGTTGGACACAACGCCAGACTTCCGAAATGTTGGAGGCTACGATATCTATCATCAATTCGAATCTGGAAGAGAGTAACTCTGTTAATATCCAGGGGTTTGGACTCTTTGAAACAAAGAAGAAAGCCGAGCGTGTTTCAGTTAATCCTGTTTCGAAGCAGCGCTTTCTGGTCCCTCCTAAAATCTCATTGGCATTTCGTCCGGGTCAGACAATAAAAGAAAACCTCAAAAAACTTGAAATAAATGAATGAACGTCTTAGTCTACAGGATTTGATTGATCTTCTGGCTAAGAAGCAGGAGATTACAAAGAAAGATGCAGAAACTTTCCTCAGGGAACTAATTACTGTAATATCCGAGAATATTGAGAGTAATGAGCCTGTGAAAATAAAGGACTTCGGAACTTTCAAACTGGTAAAGGTCAATGCGCGCAGAAGCGTGGATGTCAATACCGGAGAGGCTATTGAAATAGCCGCGCATTATAAGCTTAGCTTCGTTCCGGACAAATCGCTAAAGGAAGCCATAAACCGTCCATTTGCCCATTTCGAGAGCGTGGTTCTGGAAGAAGGCGTTTCATTCGAAAATATTGCGAAAGCAGAAGAGGTGATTGTCGAAGCAGATGAGGAAGATGTATCTGTAGATGATGAATCGAATGAGGATGCAGCCGTCATTACCCCAGTAGTTTCTCTGGATATGCCAGAAGGCGCCGAATCTGTGTCTCGGGAAGAGATAACAGAGGATAGCAATATCGCAGCTGTTGAAGATACACCTGCTGTGCAAGAGGAGATACATGAGATTGAGGCTTCGGAAGAGGAGGTAGTAGAGGAAGAGATTACAGAATATATATCGGTTCCTGAATCTTCTACAGTGATTGACTACCAAGAGGATATACAACCAGAAGAAGATATCGTTGGTGCGGAAGAGGACGTTGTAACTACTCCGCAGCCATTAGCTGATATACCTGATGAGGGAGACCTTGAGTATGAGAGGAAAGTGGCGGAACGGAAAGAGGCGTTGAAAAGGAGAAGGCGGCTTATTTCGCTTGGCTTCTTTATTTTCCTTATACTGGCAGGCTTTTTGATTGGAGGACTCTATTTTCAGGAGATAGCCAAGTACTTGACAAATGGGCCTGATAACAATAGACCGGTTGCCGTTGTTGAAGGTAAGCAGGACATAAAGCCGAGTACGGATGTTATACCCGCAGATTCCTTGTCAGCAGTACAGGCTCAGGATTCTATTCCGGCATCCACTTCTCTGGGATCTCCGGTTCAGGAAAAGGATAAGCTCCCTGAACAGCCGAAAGCAGATGCAACGCCAACCCCTAATGTCAATACACCGTTGGCAACTGTAAAGATCGAGTCTGGCAGTACCCTGCGCAATATAGCATTGAAATACTATGGCCATAAGTCGTTCTGTATCTATATTTATGAAGAAAATAAGGCTAAGATAAAGAATATCAATAACATACCTCTGGGTACTAAACTTGTTGTCCCTGCACCTGCCAAATATGGCATAAATGCGCAGGATAGGAGTTCCATAGAAAAAGCCAAGGAAAAAGAGAGTAAACTTTACAGGGAAATGGGTCTATAAGTATTCCACTTTGAGGAAGTGGCTTGCCCTTTTCTCTTTTGGCGGGATAAGCGTATAGTCCCCATATTGCTTTTTCAGGTAAGTATCCGGTTCCTTAGGGGCGGAGAACTCTTTCCCTTCAAAAAACACTTTGCTTACAGGAAACATATAGGCTGCATTATGGTTCGTGGAGTTTCCTATACCATAGCTATGCAATATGTTATCCGGTTTTGTGATGGCGCAGAGGCCTCTGGCTGTATATTTTAGTACCCCTCCTATAGGGTATAGCAGCAACGATACCGTATATTCATAGAAATACTTTAGAGAGTGGAACGGCCGTCCTCTCTTTAGCCGTCTGAAAGCCCTTCCATAAAAGAAATCCACGATGTTTTTCATCCACCTGTAACTCCTTTCTTCGGGGAAGATGTCGATAAATACGCCCTTCTCCTTATATCCGGCCATATCTTCTTCCTCAGAGTGCACTATTGAGTGCCTGTCCCTTACCTTAGAGAATAATAGCCTGTAACTTTTCTCTTTGGGAGTTTGCAGGTAGAGGTCGTCAGGCAATTCTCCGGGAAGTATTTTGAGCAGTCTCTTATAATCCGGCAGAAGCAGTTCGATATCGATGTCATCATCCCAGGGAATAAAGCCGCCATGACGCATGGCCCCGAGTAACGTCCCCCCGCTTATCCAGTATGGGATATTGTGCCTGTCGCAAATGGCGGCCACAGTAGACAATATGTCCAGCATTTTCAACTGTAAAGTCCTTAATTCGGAACCATCGGGGTTATATATTTCTCTTAATTCTTCGGTGTCGGTCATTGTTTCTTTCTTAAAAAGAGGATTAGTTTTACCAGCCTCGTTAGTATATCGGGACTGTATTTGGCAAAAGCCGGGGACATGATTTTAGTATACTTCTTCTGAGAGATACAGAGTACGATCCAGCGAGCCCAGAGGAAAGCGATCAGCGCGGGTTGATTATAAACCTGCTTTATGCTGTTTTGTTTTACCAGCTTTGCAAACCAGGCGGATACTTCCTTAAACAAGTCAACAGACATATCCTGTTTATTCCCCAGGTTATACAATTGGAATGTTATTCTGTGATAATACAGTTCATCTTCTGTAGGTGTTATATCCAGCCTGCTCAGTTCATCCTTTATTATCTTATTTTTCAGTTCCTCCTGAGCATCGTTATGTATCACGGAAACATTGCTTTCGTGCCAACGGTACTGGAGCAACTCGGAACCGATATTGGCTATTTTCCCTTGTTTGGCTATTCTGCACCACAATTCATAATCTTCGGCATGCTTATATGCCTCATCGTACCTGTTTTGTTGCAGCACTTCGCGCCGGATCATCACAGAGGGATGGATAAACGGAGGGGAGAACATCAGGTTGATTTGCAAATAGTCATTATCCGCCAAATTGTGTATTTTCCCCGTCTTTTTCCCATTACCATCTATCACCGTAGCGCTTGTCCCACACATAAGGCATTCGGGGTGTGAGTCCATAAAAGCCACCTGATGCCCCAGCCTGTCTGCATAGCAGATGTCATCAGCGTCCATGCGCGCGATATACTGGCCTCCACAGTAGTCAATACCTTTGTTGAGGGTCTTTATCAGTTTCAGATTAACAGGATTCTTTATGTAATATATCCTTTCGTCTTCATGCTGGCGGATAATGGATTCGCTGTCGTCTGTCGAACCATCATTGATAAGTATAAGTTCCCAATCCCTGAAACGCTGGGATATAATACTGTCCAACGCCTGAGACAGGTATTGTCCCGCGTTATAGACTGGCATTAATATGGAAACTTTAGGCATAGAATATGTGCTTTTATATTAGAAACTGTTTAAATTTTATACGAATATTTTATAATACCTTTTTCTTCGTTCATTTTTAGTCTGTTTTCGGCTGTTTTTTCCTTTTTCTCAACTCAAATAGCCCGCTATTATCGTTTCGAGAAAGAAAAAAAGCATCTCTAAAACATCTCTAAAAATTTGAACGAATAAAATTTAAACAGTTTTTTAATCTATAAAAAGTGACAAAAGTGACACTTTTTTATTTGTTTTTGGTTGTTACTTTCTTTTCATTGCTCATATACAATAAGACAAATTTTCTTCAAAAAAACGCAGGCTCACAGCTTATATATCCACCCTTCGGGATAAAAATTATCAAGCAGCCTGTTTTTTTGATCATCGCTGAACCACCGTTCAGGAGCAACAACTATTTTAGCCGTATTATTGTTTAGCCATGCCGCCCACCAGCTAAAACTGCTGTTTGCAATGATATTGTGTTTGCACAGGCTCATCAGCTGCATATCTATATAGCTGTCTTGTCCTTTATTCCAGTCAATAAAGTTAACGGGATAATTCCCAAAATTAAGATTTTCTTTGATCCATTCGAAATCTTCGGAGAAAATAAAAAATTCGGGGTTTTCTATTCGTTCGCTTATATGGCTGATCGCATTCTCATAATAAGCCTTATCCAGAATAATGAAATTAGATTGGGTACTTTTATTCAGATAGTCGCCCCTGCGTATATGTACGGCTACAGACTGCCTGTCACTTATTTGATTTGCCGTTTCCAGATTTTTGTCCGACAAAGGGTTTTTAAATGAGAAATCTTTTCGCAGCTCTTCCTTTATATTTTTAAAATACTTTTCATTCTGAAAATATCCGGACATTATAATGTTTCCGTTCATTTTCTCAAAAGCTGATTGGTACAGAATTGCATAAGTATCTGTAAAAACGCCGCATTTCTGAAAAAATGCCCTGTGCTTTTGGATAAAAGGCCTGCCTTTTGTTACCAGTTTTGCTTTTATGGAAGATGATTGAGTCGTATTTTCGATGTTGAAAATGTTCAGTTCGTAAGGGCGGATAGTTGCTTGCGTTTTTTTACTGAAAGCGTATAAGTCGATGGAAACAGAGGTGTTTAGGCGCATTGCCAAAGATTTAGCGGCCGCATACTGAAACATCTGGTTTCCTAATCCTCCCGATAATAGCACTATAACCATTTACTACTGATTTGTTTTTTGCAAAGATATTGAGAAACTGTTTAAATTTTATACGAATTTTTTATTATACCTATTTCTTCGTTCATTTTTAGGCTGTTTTAGGTTGTTTTTTCCTTTCACTCAACTCAATTGTTAAATCGGCGGAGCCAAATAGCCCGCTATTATCGTTTCGAGGAAGAACCAACGGTCACAGGAGCGAAGCGTATGTAAAAAAAGCATCTCTAAAACATCTCTAAAAATTTGAACGAATAAAATTTAAACAGTTTCTGAAAAATTACTGTTAACTTCCTGCTAATAGCTATCTGCTAAGGACTAATACTTAAACTTAATATATTCCGGTTCTTCCTTTATACCGGAATATGGCGAGTAAGTCTGGTCGGCATGGCGTACATAGCGTCCGTCTGATATCGATTTGTCTATATGCTTTTGCGGGATAATGTAGCCCATCATTTCGGCTAGTATATATATTGTACTTGAGTTATTGATAAGCCTTGTACCCGGTTCAAGATATTTCCCCATCACTGTATCTATCTTGCTTTCATTCTTATTGATAGTGATAAACGGAATGTCGTATTGCGCAATGCCATTTTTCCACGGGCCGTGTCCTTTTCCCAATATTTCCCCATGATCGGAAAAGTGGAGGAATACGGCGGTTGAGTCTTGCTGCATTACATTATATATTTTGTGCAGTACCCTGTCGGTGTGGTGTATCGACCTGTCATAATCTGTTTGTAAAGACGACCCCAAACTCGGTATTGCTTCTGCGTCAGCTTTGTCATACCTGTCCGAATAGTTATTATGACTGCCGACAAGATGTATGACGAAGAATTGCTTTTGTCGCGGTTTATGTTCCTTTGTTAATATAGGTATCAGGTCGAAATCATCATTTGCCAGATAGCCCCCCTGTGTGAATACAGCTTTGTCAGTCCCCGCGGCCAGATACCCCAGATACGAATCCTGAATACCCGATGCGCCCTGATTAGATAACCAAAATGTCTCATATCCGGCATCGTGTGCAAGATTTACAAGGGTTTTCTCTTCATAGAACGGCTGCATATCTGTAGGAGAGGCAAATGATAAGGCCATGCGCAGCGCGTTGCGCGTGAAAGGAGCAGACGCTATACCGTCATAAAAACTCATCCGGGGAGGTACAACTTTAGCAAGGCTATCCAGAAAAGGCGTTGTCTGTACCGGATAGCCATACAGTGACAGATGCTTGCGGTAAGCGCTTTCGCCTATAACGAGATAAATTTTTTCAGGGGTCTGTATTGTATCGTCGTGCACAATTCCTTCGGGAAGCATCTTTTCGCTCTCCGAGAATTTACGTAGTTGCGACATTTCCTCCTGATAAGCCATAATGGTAGCTGTATTACCATAGAGGATGGGTGCGTACATATTCACTTTGTCTTGTCCTACGCGGATGGGGAACTCGATAAACAGGTTTTCTTCATATTCGTACACAATACGTTTGTAGCAAACGAACGGTAAAAACAGCAGCAGATAAACCAATAATCCGAAGACGGGCCATTTCAGGGAGAGTTTAACCTTTTTCAATTCTCTTTCGGAGAGATACAACAGCAGGATTGTGAATGCCAACCCGGCGATACTTCCTGCCAATGTGCTGCCTTTCAGCATACTCACGGCTTCGGCCATGTGCGTCTCAAATATGGATGCCATAATGTCCAGCGACACATCACTACCCAGCACAAATGCGAAATAAGCATTGAAGGTAAGTACAAATGCAAGGATGAAGGTAAATATAAATGTGTACCGGGTTTTGGCGAGAATAATCAGCAGGAAAAGGAACGACAGAACATGCAGAGCCATTGGTATGCTCGGCGCCATCTTGATAGGCAGGAAGGCGATCAGCCCGATGTATATCAGCGTCAATAAGGTAAATTTATACTGGTAGATAAACCGGCCAAACTGTTTTATATATCCTTTAAACTTTGACATTCTTGTAAATAAAGAGTTGTGTTGTAAGTCAGTGGGCAAAGATACAATCTTTGCATGCAATATTTATTCCCCTTTACTTTATTTTTCAAGCCATCGGATGAATTTTCCCAAACCCTGGAAGGGTGGGAAAAGAAAACCCCTGTTTTTAAACAGGCATCAACGCAAAAGGATTTATCCTTTTACCTTTCAACCTACGGAACTTGTTCCGTAGTATTTGAGTTACTCAATACTTCTTTTAGTGCCGTTACCGCATCTTTTGCGTTTCCTTTTTCCTTGAGCAGGGTAATAAACTTGCTGCCGATAATAGCTCCACTCGCATTCTCCTGTGCTGCGTCCAATGTCGCTTTATTGGATATGCCGAATCCTATCAGACGGGGATTGCGCAGGTTCATACCGTTTATTTTGCGGAAGTAGTCCTGTTTTTTGTCGTCAAAGCTGCTCTGTGCTCCGGTGGTGGCAGCCGAAGAAACCATATAGATAAAGCCATCGGTATGTTCGTCAATCAGTCGGATACGTTCGTCCGATGTTTCGGGAGTTATCAGCATAACTACTTTTATGCCATACTTATCAGCTATGGGTTTATATTCATTTATATAATCATCAAAAGGCAAATCAGGGATAATGGCACCATCTAGCCCAATCTCGACACATTTTTTGCAGAAGTTGTCAAACCCGTATTGCATGATTGGATTCAGATAACCCATCATAATCAGAGGGATGGTTACGTCTTTGCGTATATCTTTCAGCTGTTCGAGCAAAATCCTGAGAGTCATACCGTTGCGCAGGGCAATCGTTCCGCTGTCCTGAATAGTGGGGCCGTCTGCCATTGGGTCCGAAAAAGGAATGCCGATCTCTATCAGGTCGATGCCGTTTGCTTCCAGTTCGCGGATAACGTTGCAGGTATCATTCAGATTGGGGAATCCGGCAGTAAAATAAATGGAAAGTATATTCTTTTGCTTTTTTTCAAACAGTTGTTTTATTCTATTCATCTTTCAATCGTTTTATAAATTGTTGTAATAGTATTATATCCTTTCGTCCCGGTTCTGTTTCAAACCTGCTGTTTAGGTCTATCCCGAAGAACTGAGGATGTTTTATATTCTTTATCGTTTCCGCATCATCGACAGATATTCCTCCGCTTAATATAAATGGAGTATTGCCTTTATATTCATCCAATATATTCCAATCGAACTTCCTTCCTGAACCTCCATATTGAGGTGTCTTAGTGTCGAATAAAAAATAGCCGCATAAACCATCGTATGCTTTTGTCTTTTCAAAATCCGAACTTTCTGAAATACTGAAAGCCTTGATGACAGGCATTCTTTTATTCAGCTCTTTACAAAAATCAGGTGATTCATCTCCATGTAGCTGAATTAGGTCAAGACTGAACTTATCAGCCATCTGTATGATATAATCCATATCGGCATTCACAAACACGCCAACCCTTTTCCTTCCTCCTCGAAATAAATCGCGGATATCCTCAGGATTCAGTTTAGCCGCATAGCGGGGAGATTTTTCATAAAAAATCATCCCAGCAAAATCGACAGGAAGCTTATTTAATTCTTTTATATTATCGGGATATTTCATCCCACAGACTTTGATTTTCATCTATTTATTAAAATATAAGTCCTTCATTCTGTCATAATCCTTCAATTCTTCCAATACCCACTCATGCAGACGGGATTCTTCTATATTTTCATCAATGCTGCGAAATCCTGTCCGATAATGCAGACTTCTCCTGTCACCTTTTTTTTCAATATAATATCCTTTGGTAAGAAAAATGTAATCCTGCGACAAGCATTCTTTTACTTCCTCATCAGTGGCATTTTCCATTTCGGTTTTTATCAGATCTGCCAACTCATAGAAATTCAGTTTGTCAGCAACCTGTGCTCCGAATATTTTAACCCTTTTGCTTTTATCTATAATGGCTAGTTCCAATATTTGTTTGATAAAATCCCGGTCGATGGGTACGCCTTTGTATTTTAGCAAAGCAGAGCATGTTATATTAAATTTTTCATGAGCCTTACCTCTTTTCATAACATCCAGCATTCTGCTTTGTATACCAACAGAAACTGTAGCCAGCCAAAACAACTCATCCACAGCCGTATACCAGACACTCTGTTTCTTATGTAAAGCGCAACTAAAGATAAAATCAATATCCTCGTTCATACCTTCATAAGAAGAGTTTGCCTTGAAAGACTTATGTAGTTTCTTTGTTGTTTTTTCTATGTTATCTGCTGCGTATATCATATCAGTAATTGCTTTATAAAATCCTCCAAGGCTTTGCCCGGATTATTTGTCTTCATAAAGTTTTCCCCCATCAGGAATCCCTGGTATCCTGCTTGTTGAAGGTCGATAACTGTCTGAGGTTGCGAAATACCGCTTTCTGATATTTTTACAAAATCGGAGGGTATCTTATCTACTAAATCAAATGATATTTGGACATCGGTAACGAATGTACCCAGATTGCGGTTATTCACGCCTACAACGTCTACATTATCATTGATATGGCCAGACTCCCGTTCGTTATGTATTTCGAGCAGGACGTCAAGATTCAGTTCTTTTGCTTTTTGTGCCAGTTGCCTCGTTTCGGCTACAGTCAGCGCCGATGCTATAAGTAATATAGCACTGGCTCCCGATACTTTAGCCTGATAAAGCTGGTATTCATCTATGACGAAATCTTTTCGTAGCAGAGGTGTTTTTGTAAGGCTGCGGGCTAATTCCAGATCCGCCAGTTCACCCCCAAAGAAGTCCATATCGGTAAGTACAGATATAGCGCTGGCTCCATTCACTGAATAGAGAGGAATAACATCCTCAACACGGGCATCTTTAAATATCCAGTCGCGGGAAGGTGAGCGGCGCTTAAACTCGGCAATAATACCAGTTTTGGAATTTTTCAGAGCATCCCTGAAAGAAAGAGTTTTTGGCACATTCGTTATCTGTTTTTCTAATTCAGCAAGAGGGATGATACCTTTTTGCTTTTCTATTTCCAGCTTTTTGTTGGCAACGATTTTATCTAAGATGTTAGTCATATTCTGTTTGATATTTATTCTTTCCTAAACACTTTTATCATAGAAGCAAGTACTACTATGCAAATGCCGAACAATCCGATAAGCGCGTAAGAATACCGCAGATTAGTCGCACTGGCAATATAACCGATCAGTGGCGGCCCCATCAGGAATCCGAGGAAGCTCACGCTGGATACGATAGTAAGCGCAATACTTGTAGATATTCTAGTTCTTTGCCCGGCAATGCTATATATTGTAGGTACAATGCCGGCAGTGCCGAATCCAATAATCATAAAGGCGATAATAACCGTAATAAAATGAGGGAATGCCACCGCCGCAAACAATCCGGTTGCTATCAGAATTCCTCCCGCCTGCACAACACGCCGTCTTCCCCATTTTTGCGTTGCTTTGTCTATCAGGAACCGTCCCGATGCCATTGTTACCATATAGGCGGCCAATCCTATTGGTGCTAAATGCTTCGGTGTGCCTACCACATCTATCAGGTACAACCCGCTCCAGTCGGCCATTGCACCTTCGGCGGCCATTCCGCAGAATGCGACAATACCCAGCAGGAATAAAAATGTTTCAGGCTTGTTTTTCTTTTTAGCGGCAATATCTGTAGGGTCTTTTTCCTTTTTTACATCAGGCTGAAGATACTGTTTGTTTATAATGAGTGTGATAATAACCACTGACCCAATAATGCAAAAATGATAGATGGGCAAAAGATGTAGTGATGCCATTAACAATCCCACGGAAGCCCCAGCTAACCCGGCAAGGCTCCATCCGCCGTGAAAAGATGCCATAATGGGTTTGTTATAAGCTGCTTCCAGACTGACTGCCTGTGTATTGATGGATATATTACAGAAGTTACCAAAGAATCCGAATACAATCAGGCTTATAATCAGGGCATATTCTGTAGAGGATAATCCGATGAACAATAAAGCAATGACATAACCCAACAGGGCGAAGGGCAAAATCTTTTTGCTGCCGACTTTCGATATGACCAGCCCGGAGATTGTCATTCCGCATATCTGCCCGATAGGAATCATCAACAGTATGGTTCCCCATGCAGCATCGCCTAGTCCCAATGTGGTCTTGATATCGGGAATACGGCTTGCCCAACTCGAAAAACATATACCTGTGCAGAAGTACAGGCAAAAGATTGCCAGCCTGATACGGCTATTAGATGCCTTAGATAAATAAGTCTGTTCCAATGTCATAAATTAAAATAACGAAAATGCTGTGCCTAAAAAGAATAGAGTTTATATTCAATAAGATTATATATGGTTTATTCTCTGTGATTTAATTGCCTCCTGCTTTAGCTGGAGGATAATAGTCTAATCAGATAATGGCTTTAGCCAAAATGTTTTGACTAAAGTCGTTTTCTATCTGTATTATTATCCACGACTTGAAAGTCGTGGCAACTAAAACTCCTAAAAATATGCATCTTACTCTTTTATTGAATATAAACTCTAATAATTATTGAACTCATCTTGATTTTTTTACCACGGGGTAAAAAGAGTATTCAATTTCGCTTTAAAAGACAAGAAACTCCTTTTACTCTGTGGTAAAAAATAAAAAGTCGAGACGACTTTATTTTAACAAGACAAAAGTAAGCTAAAAAAATGCTAAGAACTATTGCTCCGAACCTGTAATAAAAATTTTCGCTAAAATTTAAACGGGCTCTATGTATTCAATTCCAGAAACTTCAAAAATGTCTCTTTCAGCCGTCCGCTTTCAATTGTTTCGCGTGCCTGTATTATGCTATCCTCGAATGACATAGCGGGATTGATGGTCTGAATAGCTGCCGCAGCATTTGCTATTACTGCATTCTTCTGAGCTTTGGAGGCTGTATTGCTGATTACGTTATCAAATATCTTTGAGGCATCTTCAGGCGTAGTTCCTCCGTCCAGTTCTATTTCGGTGCAGCGTTCTAATCCAACCTGTTCGGGACTGTATATCTTTTCTTCAAATTTATTAATTATTTTGAATTCGCTGGTTAAAGATATCTCATCGTATCCATCCAGACTGTGTACAATCGAATAATCTACGTCGGTCTGCTGATACATATAGAAATACAGACGAGCCATTTTCAGGTTGAAAACACCCAGAACAGTGCGTTTTGGCCTTATCGGATTTACCACAGGCCCCAGCATATTAAAGAATGTACGCACTCCTAATGCTTTACGGACAGGTGCAACCACTTTCAACGCATTGTTGAACAAGGGAGCATGCATATATGCAATATTGGTTTTATCCAAAGATTCTTCCAACTTGCTTACATCCGACGTGAACTTCACTCCATGTTGCTCCATCACATTGGATGCACCACTGACAGAGGTAGCCCCATAATTCCCATGTTTGGCTACTTTATAGCCCGATGCTGCTACTACAAAGCACGCCAGTGTAGAAATATTGAATGTATTTTTGTTATCTCCACCTGTTCCTACTATATCGATAGGGTTGTAGGCAGCAAGCGCGTCTACATTTGCCCGCAAATCGAGCAAGGCATCTGAGAATCCCAGAAACTCATCAACACTGATACTCCGCATCAGGAAAACACTGATAAATGCCGCTATCTCAGAATCGTTATATTCTCCGGCAGCCATTGTTGTCAGTATTTCTTTTGCTTCGTCACGGTTGAGGTGTTGATGTTCAAAAAGCCTGTTTAGTATTTGTTTCATAAGCAGCCCCTCCAACCTCCCCAGGGGGAGGCTTATGTGAGGGTATTTTAAATTATTCTATGTTTTAAATCTATATTAATGGTGACAAAAGTCCCCCTTCGGGGGATTAGGGTGCCAATTTCTCCAATGTTTCAGTTGTTTTGGCTATTTCTTCATCCGATAGTGCATGATTAGACAGTTCGCCATCGAAATAACGGTCATAAGCTGCCATATCTATAAGCCCATGCCCGGAGAGGTTGAACAGGATTGTTTTTTGCCTGCCTTCTTCTTTTGCCTTCAATGCTTCCTGGATAGCTGCATATATAGCATGTGATGATTCGGGCGCCGGAATTATACCTTCTGCCTTGGCGAATAGTAACGCTGCTTCGAATGTATCGAGTTGTTTCACATCTACGGCCTCAATATATCCGTCTTTTTTCAGTTGGCTGACAATGGTTCCCGCACCATGATAGCGAAGTCCTCCTGCATGAATATTTGCCGGTGCAAAATTGTGACCCAGCGTGTACATCGGAAGTAGTGGCGTATATCCGGCTTCGTCGCCGTAGTCGTACTCAAATTTACCTCGTGTTAGTTTAGGGCATGATGCCGGTTCTGCCGCAACGAGGCGCACATCTTTACCTTCGGTCAGCTTATGACGCAGGAACGGGAACGTAATACCCGAAAAATTGGAACCTCCGCCGAAGCAGCCGATTACTACATCCGGATATTCTCCGGCTATCTCCATCTGCTTCTCTGCTTCCAGCCCGATGATGGTTTGGTGAAGCGACACATGATTCAATACGCTGCCTAAGGTATATTTACAGTTTGGTGTATTCAGTGCCAGTTCTATAGCTTCCGAAATGGCTGTTCCGAGGCTTCCCTGATAGGTAGGATTATCTGTAATAATTTTACGTCCGGCTTTGGTACTCATACTTGGCGAAGCTATAACCTCTGCGCCGTATGTCTGCATGATAGAACGGCGGTAAGGTTTTTGATGATAGCTTATCTTTACCATATAAACCGCCAAATCCAAACCAAAGTGATTCGCCGCATATGATAAGGCTGCTCCCCATTGTCCTGCACCGGTTTCGGTGGTAATATTAGTTATCCCCTGCTCTTTACAGTAATACGCCTGTGCTATGGCCGAGTTCAGTTTGTGCGAGCCTACAGGGCTTACGCTTTCATTCTTGAAATAGATATGAGCAGGAGTGTCCAGCGCTTTTTCTAGCCCATAAGCCCGTACAAGTGGAGTAGGACGGTAATTTTTGTATAGTTCCCTTATCGGTTCAGGGATTTCTATCCAACGGTCGGTACTATTCAATTCTTGTTTGGCAAGCTCTGTTGCAAATATTGGCTCCAGATCGCTTACTTCCAATGGTTTCTTTGTCGCCGGATGAAGAGGGGGCAGCGGTTTGTTTTTCATATCCGCCACAATGTTATACCAGCTTCTTGGGATGTCGTTTTCGCTTAATAAAATTTTCTTGTTCATGATTTTTATATTTAGCTTGGCCCCCTCAATCCCCCGGAGGGGGACTTACAAAGAGGGTATTGGTTAATAATTGTTTTCTTTATATTCATGGCTTTGCTCTAAGCCTCCCCTTTGGGGAGGTTGGAGGGGTCGCTTTTAAAAAATTCTTTACGATTGTTTCTCCGGCAGGAGTTAAAACGGACTCAGGATGAAATTGAACTCCATGGATGTCATATTCCTTATGTCGCAAAGCCATTATCTGTCCGTTCCTATCTGTGGCTGTTACCTCAAGACAATCGGGTAAATTTTCTGTATCTACTATCCATGAATGATAGCGGCCTGCTTCCATGCAATTATCTAATCCATCGAAGATGTAATCCGTTTCGTTTATCATTATCTGTGTGGCTACACCGTGATAGACGTCTTCCAGATTTCTTAGTTTTGCACCGAAAGCTTCTCCTATTGCCTGATGTCCCAAGCATACACCCAGCATAGGTTTCTTTCCTGCATATTCTTTTATCAGAGGTAGGAGCAAACCCGCTTCGGAAGGGATACCCGGACCCGGTGAAAGGATTATTTTATCATATTTAGCGATATCTTCGAGTGCTATTTTGTCATTTCTATATACATCCACATCTGTATATCCGAGTTCTTTGACCAGATGCACCAGATTGTATGTGAAAGAGTCGTAATTGTCGAATATGAGGATCCGGCCCCTCCTTGCCTCCCCGGAGGGGAGGAATTGGCTCGCTAGATTTGTTGTATTTATTATTTTATTCATCTTCTTGTCGTTTAAGTCCCCTTCGGGGGATTTAGGGGGCTTAATTTCTTAATTCTTCTGCAAACTTAACGGCCTTAGTCAAAGCACCCAATTTGTTCTTTACTTCCATCACTTCAGTTTCGGGGTTAGATTTAGAGACAATACCTCCTCCGGCCTGATAATAAAGTGTATTATTGCGGCTGAGGAATGTACGGATGGTAATCGCCTGATTCAAGTCTCCGTTGAAACCAATATAGCCGATACACCCGCCATATACGCCACGCATTTGTTTCTCAATATCGCGTATCAATTGCATAGCCCTTACTTTGGGCGCTCCGGACAATGTGCCTGCCGGAAATGTATCCGCAAATACCGAAATATTATTATTTCCTTCATTTACAATGCCACTGACACGAGAAACCAGATGGATAACATGTGAATAAAATTGTATATTCTTATAAAATTCAACTTGTACATCGTGACAATTGCGGCTGAGGTCATTTCTGGCTAAATCGACAAGCATAACATGTTCGGCATTTTCTTTTTCGTCATTCAACAGGTTTTCGGACAGGATGCGGTCTTTTTCATCATCTCCTGTGCGGAAGTAAGTTCCAGCGATAGGGTCTATATATGCTTTCCCTTTTGTTATTTTACAGTGTGTTTCGGGCGATGAACCGAAAATACGGTAAGAACCAAAATCAAAATAGAATAGATAAGGGGAAGGATTTATAGAACGGAGCGAACGGTATACCTTGAAGTCGTCACCCGCAAATTTTTGTGTAAAGCAGCGGGACAGTACAATCTGAAATACATCTCCACGTTTGCAATGAGCGATTCCTTTTTTTATCATTTCCTGATGCTCATCATCCGTAATCATGGATTGTTCATTTCCGATAGCTTCGAAGTTATAAGATGCAATATTATTGTTTGTGAGAATTGCTTCAAGTTCAGGCGTTTTCTCTTGTGTACCGTCCACGATATTTTCAACTATGGTTAGCTCATTTTTCAGATGATTGATTACCAGAATGAAGCGGTATAATATATAATAGAACTCGGGAAGGTCGGCATTTTTTAGTTTTGTATTCACAGGGTCAACTGCTTCGAAGTAGCGTATAGCATCATAAGAAGTATAACCGAAGAAGCCATTTATATTTGTTTTATTCTCCCCCTGTACATTAAATTGCTTGATGAAACTATTAAATTTATCAGTCAATTTCTGATGACCTAAGAGTGTTTCCTGCCTGGTTGTATTATCGGGATAAGTAGTGGTTATCTCATCGTTTTCAACTTTAAATCTGGCGATAGGGCTTATTCCTATAAATGAATAACTATTCTCCCCTCCGTGATAATCCGAACTTTCGAGCAAAGCCGATTCGGGATATACATCCCTCACTTTTAGGTAGATGCCAACCGGAGTTTGAAGGTCGGCAAGAAGATTTTTTGTTTTTACTTGTATATTGTATTTCATCTTTTTAGCTGTTAGCTAATAGCTGTTGGCCATTAGCTTTTTTTATGATTAATTCTTTATCTGTCTGATAAAACTATGCAACATTTTTATAATCTCTTCAAGTAAGTATTCGAAATCGTCAAGATTCGAAGGCTTCCATTCCAATTTTCTTATGAGAATAGAATATGTTTGTAATTCGAAAGCTGAACCTAATGCAATTTGAAGAAAACGGCAATAATCTTTATCGCTATCTCGGCTACTTCCTTCTGCTATATTCGCAGGAATAGAAACCGAAGCTCTATTAATTTGGCTGATGATTCCGAATTTTTCTTCTTGTGGTAATTGCTTTGTTAGTAAATATGCCTGTTTTACTAAATCAACACTTTTTTGCCAAACAATTAATTGCTTATAATTCTTCATATCTTCAATATTTAGGTTGCTAACAGCTAACAGCTAACAGCTAACGGCTAACGGCTAACAGCTAATGGCTAACGGCTCTTATAATTAATATACGTCTCCATATCTTTATCTCCACGGCCGGAGAGGCAAAGTACAACCACATCATCAGCTTCGAACTTCTTTTTCTCCAACGCTCCCAAAGCATGTGCAGATTCAATAGCAGGGATAATCCCTTCCAGTTTTGTCAGTTCAAATGCGGCCTGCATTGCCTCATCATCAGTTACTGCAAGCACCTCTGAACGTCCTATTTGTGAAAGATGAGCATGCATTGGGCCGATACCCGGATAATCGAGCCCGGCAGAGATGGAATACGGCTCTTCTATTTGTCCGTCTTCCGATTGCATAATCAGGGTTTTGCAGCCATGTATAATACCCCGTCTGCCCAGATGGATGGTTGCAGCAGATTCTCCGGTATCTATTCCTTTACCGGCAGCTTCAGCCAACACGATCTTAGTCTGCGGTTCGTCTATAAAATGATAGATTGTTCCCGCAGCATTACTTCCTCCACCTACACAAGCAATAAGACAGTCAGGGGTTTCACGTCCTTCTTTTTCTTTCAGTTGTTTGCGAATTTCCTGGCTGATAACAGACTGTAGGCGAGCCACCATATCAGGATAGGGATGAGGACCTATAGTAGAACCAATCACGTAATATGTATCGGATGGATGGCTACACCAGTCGCGTATAGCTTCGTTGGTAGCATCTTTCAGCGTCATATTACCACTGGTTACCGGTACTACTGTCGCTCCCAGCATTTCCATTTTCTGTACATTGAGTTTTTGGCGGGCAACATCCGTAGCACCCATGTAAACAATGCATTCCATATTCATCAGGGCACAAACTGTAGCGGTTGCCACGCCATGCTGACCTGCACCTGTCTCTGCCAGAATACGGGTCTTTCCCATACGGCGTGCAATCAGTACTTGCCCCAGTGCATTGTTTATTTTATGCGAACCGGTATGGTTGAGGTCTTCACGTTTGAGGTATATTTTACATCCGTATTTCTCGGACAAACGATTTGCCAGATAGAGAGGTGAAGGCCGTCCTGCATAGTCTCTTAGCAAATCATTGTATTCTTTCTGAAAGCCGGGATCATTTATAATCCTGAGATATGAGTTTTTTAATGTCTCCACATTGTCGTATAGAATCTCGGGGATATATGCTCCTCCAAATTCTCCGTAAAAACCGTTTGTATCAACTGCAAACTTTTCCATTTTATATTTGTGTTTATTTTATTGTCATAAAAAAAGCCTATCGTGAGTTACGACAGGCTTTGTATTTTTGATATAAACTTTCTATTTATAAATACATACCAATTTGGCTCACGACTTTTTGAGTTGAGAGCGCCACCACCAAAATGTATTTGTTAATAGAAAATCCATTCTTCTTACTTTTTGTTTCTGCAAAGATATAAAAAAAATGAAAGTAACAAATATTCCTTGCGATTTTTTTATTTTGATTAATGATTGTCTTTTATTCAAACTATGATTGTCTGTGAGTTTAAAAGATTATACCTTTGTAATACTCTTGTTAGAACATAATTTATCTAAATACATAAAACATGCGTTACATTATTATTACATTATTTGCCCTGTTCTCTATCTCTATGATTGCCCAGAAAAAACCATTGCAATTTAATGCTGATGGCAAGTTCAAGATTATCCAGTTTACAGATGTTCATTATCAGAAAGAGAACCCCGAGTCTGCTGTAGCCATTAAGTTAATCAATGAAGTGCTTGATGCAGAACAGCCCGACCTTGTCGTTTTCACCGGGGACGTCATCTATGCCAAACCTGTAAAGGATGGCTTGGATGATGTGTTTAACCCTGTAATAGACAGGTTGATACCCTGGGCTTATGTCTTTGGTAACCATGATGATGAACATGGGATGAGCAGGCAGGAGCTAATGGACTTTGTTGTTCAGAAACCATATTGCCTGGCACAGGCCGGAGATAAATCGTTGAAAGGCATTGGTAACTATATACTTGAAGTAAAAGGCCTTGATGATAAGACAATGTCTGTACTATACTTTTTCGATTCGGGAGCCTATACTCCTATAAAAGGGCTTGGTACTTACGACTGGCTCTCTTTCAATCAGATAGAATGGTATAATAAGGAAAGCGCGGCCTATACAAAAGAGAATGGAGGCAACCCGCTCCCGGCTCTGGCTTTCTTCCATATACCTTTGGCCGAATATGCCCGGATGAAAGCTGAAAAGTATGACCAGCTGATAGGCAGCAAGGACGAAACCGAATGCAATGGTAAGCTGAATACAGGTATGTTTGCTGCCATGCGTGAGGCCGGGGATGTGATGGGTACCTTTGCAGGGCACGACCACGACAATGACTACATTGGCGACTACTATAACATATACCTTGCTTACGGCCGTTTCTCGGGAGGAAATACCGAATATAACAATCTGGGTAAGAATGGTTGCCGCGTAATCGAACTTCAGGAAGGACAGCGTACTTTCTCCACCTACATCAGGCTGCTAGGAGGCGAAAAGCTGTACCCGGTTACCTATCCCGACACATTCGCTAAAAAAGCGGAATAATATCATATATGTAAAGAGGCTGGTAAAGCGGTCTCTTTACAATTCCAGCCCTTCATATTCAGAGATGGCTTTGCGCCATACCTCAGGTATATGCATCGACGACTGCGTATCTGCATTATAAGTGACAAAAGTAGACTCGCAACGGCACTTTACTTCATCGTTCTTTATATTCCGTATCTGTTGCAGGAATACACCGCTTTTGTCTCCCAGTTTTATAACTTTGGTATCTACGGCAATGCTCTCCTTATAGTAAATGGGGGAGAAGAAGTCTACGCTTATATGAGCTACTACGATCAATCCCTCAGTCCAGCTTACGGTAGTGGGTTTGATTACATCAAAATAGTTGGTTTTTCCTAAGTCGAAAAAGCTGAAATAGATGTTATTATTAATATGTCCTAAGGCATCAATATCGTTGAACCGGATTTGAACCGGAAGTGTAGCTTTAAATGTCTCTGGTTTGATTTCCATTTATTTGTTTTTTATCTGAATATTATATCGTTCACGACAGGCATGCCTGCGTGTTCGTTCAATTTAGTAATTAGTCTGTCTTTTGCCATTATCAGCTCCGAACGTAATACGGATGAACTCAATGATACATACAGTACCCCATTTCTCAGGTAGATATTTGTTGTATAAGAGGCAATCATTGATCCCAGCAACTGAGACCAGCCTGTGACCGCCCTGCTTTCTGCAAACTTCCTTTTGAAGAACGGGTTCTCTTCAAAGAATTGCCTGAGCACCTCGCCTATGCTTTCCGTATTCCGCTTTCTCATAGCGCTTTATTCTTTACTGCGACTTCCCCTTTATCTACTTCGTAAAGGTGGTAACTGCTGTTGGTCTGGGAGAGAATATCGTCCAGATGCTCACGGTTGGTGTCGGTCACAAATATCTGTCCGAAGTCCTTATCCAGCACCAGTTTTATAATCTGCTCCACGCGGGCTGAATCCAGTTTGTCGAATATGTCGTCCAGTAGCAGCACCGGAGTGGTATCGGTCGCTTTGCGGAGGAAGTCGAACTGGGCGAATTTGAGGGCTACTACATAAGTTTTGTTCTGCCCCTGCGATCCTACCCGCTTTATCGAATATCCGTCCATTTGCATATCCAGATCATCTTTGTGGATTCCCACGGTGGTATATCCCAGTATTTTATCCCTTTCTCTCCGTTGTCTTAGCAATGAGGCAAAATCCTGATTGTCGAAATGCGATTCGTATTTCAGTTCCACTTTTTCGTTCGACAGGCAAATGAAATCATAGAATTTTTGGAACGTAGGGATAAACTTATCTATAAAGTCTTTCCTTTTCGTGTAAATGACTTTTCCTTCTTCGATCAGTTGTTCATCCCAAAGTTCGAGCAGGGTTTCGTCGATATGTGTATCCGTCTTGAGCAGTGCGTTGCGTTGCTGCAAAGCCTTGTTGTAACGGATAAGCGAATGCAGGTATTCTTTGTCGAACTGCGAAAGGAACAGGTCCATGAATTTGCGCCGTTCATCGCTGCCCCCGTTTATCAGTTCCGTATCGGAAGGCGAAACCATAACCAACGGCAACATGCCTATATGGTCTGAGAGGCGCTCATATTCTTTCTTGTTCCGTTTGAACTGCTTTTTCTGTTTACGCCTCAGGCTACAGAAAAATTCTTCCTGCTTGTCATTCAGTTGATACCATCCTTGTATAACGGCAAAGTCGGCTTCGTGCCGGATATTCTGGCTGTCTATCGGGTTACTGTGGCTCTTGCAGAAAGAGAGGTAATAGATAGCGTCCAGCAGGTTCGTTTTACCCATACCGTTACTTCCAAGGAAGCAATTGATTTTAGGAGACAAACTCAGTTCGGTTTGCTCGATATTCTTATAGTTAAGTATGGATAAACGTTCTAATATCATGCACGTAAAAATTATCAAGGTACAAAAATACGATTTTTTATGAGGCACAGAGATAGTTATGAGTTACAAGTTGTAAGCTACACGTTAAAAAGTGACAAAAGTGACGGTTATCATATCGTTTTCAATCGTTACTTTTTTTAGTAATGCGAATCAGTAGTTGATAAGTTAAATGTTCTTTTATTTTTTATTCTGCGCGCAATCACAGATTGCTTGCCTTACTTTTGGCCAAAGCTCCAAAAGTAAGCAAAAAAGCATTGCGCCCCGCTTCGCCGGCCAGCCGTTGGTGGGTCGCCGAGGGACAAAGCACTAGCCTTTTGCTTCCTTTTGGGCAATGCCAAAAGGAAGGATAAGCCCGGGAGGGCGCGGCAGTATGAGCCAATGCTAAAAAGTTTAAACCTTGATGGTTTTTGTGCAGAAAATTAAAGAACACATAATTTAAACAAAACGAAATACTGATTCACATTAGTAATAAGTAATCGAAAATATTTATTACGACATGACCGTAGGGGTAACCCTTGTGGTTACCCGTTTGTCGGGTAGGGATGCCCCTACCCCGGCTCTCCCCAAAAGGAGAGGGAGAAGCTAGGGGAGAGTCGCAAAGCAAAGACAGATGCCTTTTGATCCGTCAGGCATTCTTCCCTTTTGATAAAGGGAAGTACCCGAAGGGGGAAGGGTTAGAATGATAGTATATCTTTTTTGTCATGTACTATGGTAAAAACGACTAATGAATTGAAGTACCCGAAGGGGGAAGGGTTGGACAACTAATGTTGCAATAAATACTCTCGCTCTCCCGTTTTTTCGGATTTGCAATCCGAAAGTCTTTACTCTCAGGATTTGCAATCCGGTATTCATTCAGGGAAAATCTGGATTGCAAACCCTGATACTACGTGCAGGGGGAGTTTCAAATCCCCTGAGACGAGGGAAATCCTGTGTCAGGCACGGGACGACAGGGCTCTCCTTCTTGCCCAGGGTGCATCAGATTGTTTTGCAACAGGTTCAACTGTTCGGCAGTCTTTGTATCGCGTACAATGATTGTCAGGGCGGCAGGTTCTTCATTTACCCCGATTGACTTTGTATCACTTGGCGTAAGGGTCAGCCGTATGGCATGGGTATCGGGTGCGTATTCCTTTTCTTTTACCACCCGCGACTTTAGTACCAGTTTGTCGGGGTTATCCTTGTCGGGGATATATGTAGTCCGTACTTCCGTCAGGGTATAGCCTTCGAGTTTACGTCTGAGGGAGTTGCGGGCTATAATGCCCAATGTTTCGTTACGGCGCTCGATAGCTTTGTTTACTGCTTCTCTGAACTCCGGTTTCTTCTCTTTCCATTCATAGAATGATTTTCGTGTTATTCCCAGATGGTTACATATTTCGGTAACGGTGTATGTATCTTCTTCTATAAGCGATACTATTTTTTCGGTCAGTTCTTCGGTGTACTTAGCCATGTTTATAAGAATTATAAATTATGAGTTACAAATTGTATACATCTCCCCGGTAAGGGGCATATATACTAGATAAATTTGCGGGAAAATGATAAAAGTAGGAGGCGATTATGTAGGGGCAGACCTGTGTGTCTGCCCGGATAAAAGGGACGAACACATAGGTTCGCCCCTACATATCGCAAAACCATTTTACAACCTATCTTTCTTTTGGTTTTCTTATGGCGCAAGTTACACTTCGTTAAACTTGCGCCAAAGAGGGAATTGAAAATTAGTTAACTTTGTAATAATATAAAGGTGTGGGCATGTAAATCTCGTCTCTTTGGGTCTACCAGAGCCTCTAATTACGGGATAAAACATGTTCCACGTTCTTTTTTATATTCTGTCCTTCCTTACTTACTGTAAATACCCTGTAAAAGGATAAAAAACAAAGAACCTGTAATTTGGAATTAAAAAATATGTTAACTTTGTAATAACATAACGGCAAAGGGTTGCCGAAAATATTTACGTTATCTATAAATTTTGTCGCTGATATCCGAAAACTGGCAATTTTCAAATTCTTATAAGAACAGCACAAAACGATTATAGCTGACGCTTTAAAAGGCGTGGGCATGTCGTTGTTGTTCTTAGTTGGGTAGCCAGTCCCTCGGATGTCAACACGTATGTCCCACGTTCTTTTGTTTAATACCTTATGAAAACAAAACAAACACTTCGCATTTTATCCTTATCAATGGTAATTACGCTTGTATTGCTGCTGCTATGCCTTGTATCTCTGCTTTTTTATCCTGTGTTCGATATATTCATGTTGTCCTATACTGTTATCTTTATTTTACTTTTTGCCTTCCTTATACAACTGTTTTGGTGGGGATGGCTTGACGATAAGGAAAGTGACAGGCGACGTCAGGTGTTTCTAAGAAGGTGCGATGAACTGCAAAATCAACTTGAAAAAATGATATTAAGGAAAGCAATATGGCAGATGTATTTGGATTCTCTTTATTCGGAAAATAATAATAAGTAGGCAGAGGATAAACGGCGTTGTAGGGGCAGACCTGTGTGTCTGCCTGGATAAATGGGACGAACACACTGGTTCGCCCCTACGAGGTCTCCGTCCTTTCTTATTTGCAATCCCCTGCGGCGGCGGAATAACAGATTTTTGACATACATCTATAGCGTGGTTATATCAGATAATTGGAATATATTTGCCGGAGTAAATAGATTGAATATGGAAAAACTGGATACGAGCGGCGTAAAAATACTGAAGATATTTCACCTGATATTTTCTATGATGTGGGTTGTAGGGGTAATGGCTATGGCTGTGATTTCATTGCAGAAAGCACAGTCGGGGGACGAATTGTATATGATACTCCGCATATCACGGGTTATCGATGATACCTTGGTTATTCCGGGTGCGGTTAGTACCGTGATAACGGCGATAGTGTATGGCGTATTTACCAATTGGGGCTTTTTCAAGCATAAATGGATGATCGTAAAATGGGTGCTGTCCCTTCTGATTATTATAGCAGGTACATTCTATTTTAGCCCCTTGCTTGACAACAGCCTTGAGATAGCAAACACAACAAGGGATGCGGCCTTAAATAATCCGGAAGTCCTGAGAGGTTCGCGCATATCCGCCCTAGGCGCTTTGGTTCAGGGTGGCCTGCTCATATTCGCTATCGTAATATCGGTGGAAAAGCCCTGGAAAGCTAAGAGGAAGTAAAGGGTAACTTAACATTCTTCACAGTATTGCAAATATGAGGAAATGAAGAATATAAGCGTGGTCTTTCCTTAGCAGGGTAATATTATGATTTAACTCATAACTTATAACTTATAACTTCTTAAACGTATATCCCTGTTCTTTAAGCCACTCTATACTTTGAGGTAAGGCTTGTTTCATATTCTTTTCTGCCTTTATCGAATCATGGAAAACAATAATAGACCCGTCACGGGCGTATTTTTTTACGTTCTCAAACACTTTTTCGGGAGTCATCAGCTTACTGTAGTCGCGGGTTACCACATCCCACATAATGATTTTGTAATACCGCCTTAAGGTAAAAAACTGGGGTATGCGCATGTGTCCGTGTGGAGGTCGAAACAAATCCGAGTCGATATATTCCGATGCCAGCCGGGTATTTTCCAGATAGCGTTTCGAAAATTTCCTGATTCCCTGTACATGGTTGAACGTATGGTTTCCCACACGGTGCCCTCTGTCGAGTACCATTTTGTAAATGTCGGGATGCTTACGTACATTATCGCCCACACAGAAAAACGTGGCCTTAATGTCATACTTATCCAGCAAATCCAGTACCCAAGGGGTAATGTCGGGTATAGGGCCATCATCGAAAGTCAGATAGATAGTCTTTTCGCTTTTTACCGGTTTCCGCCAAAATGCTCCGGGAAAGAGCATCCTATATATTCTTGGGGGTTGTTCTATAAACATAACTAGAGGTCATAAACAAGCGGATTTTCATGAATGTACATGAAAATCCGTGTTTATTTATTTGTCTTAGTTGGATCTGTATTTTTGTAAAAGTCGCGGATTATATTTTTGCATCATGCCGCCAATACGTTCAGCCATAGCATGTTCTTCTTTTTCTGCTACAGTGTCATCTCCTGACAGGTAGAATCCTCTCATTGTGACACGCATCAGGTAATCGAGCGGATGCCTGTTTTCGCTGAAACTTACTCCATTGTTGAGGAACATGTCAGTCATCGACATCAGTTTTTCGAGCATGGTTTTGTATTTAGCCCTGTCGTAACGCTGATAGACGTCCAGTATCTGAATCTCCGTGTTCATATAGTCGCGTATATCCGAGCTGCATGAAATCATATCTATAGGCTTCATGCCGGAGTACCAGTTGAGTGAAGCATCGGCTCTGTACAATATTTCTTCTATTATTTTCTCAGCCTTTTCAGGGTGTCCCAGTTGGTAATATGCGTCGGCAAATAGGATAGATTCGCCACTGCGCGGTACTGTATTACCCGGGATTTTTGCTATACAGGCGTCAAGTGCCTGTAATGCTTTTTCGTCATCGCCTTTTTCGAGCAATGCCGAAATAAGGTCGCCAAACAAGATGCGGAAGGTACGTGCCATTCTCTGGTTGTTTTCGTCCAGATATACTTTCGGGTTCTCTATACCGCCCCATTTGTACTTGTTGACCATATTGTCGAACATCACATCGGTGTTTACACCCGTACTGTCCGGTGTTCCCGGTATAATGCGGCAAGTGATGCCTTCTTTTATCGATTTGTCAGCCAGTTTCAACGGTGGTTCGCCTATTGTCATCGCATAGTAGATACCACGTTTCCAGTCGTCCTTGTTGATATTGTTCAACATTTCCAGTATCATTATTTCCTGCCTGTATAAGCCGCCTTTATTGTCTCCCAGATTGAATACGAATTCACTCTTGGCACTTGGTGTGGCTCCCAGTTCTTCCCAGTTGATTTTCGAGTTGTCCACAGGCATCTTGAATATGCTGCTTGGTACGATTATACCCTTGTCGATACCGAATGGATTCTTTGGAGCATAATTGTCTTTTGTTTTCAATATATCCAGTACCTCGTCTACCATCATGGTATCTTTGTAAGCGGAGGTATCGTAATAATCATTGAAGTTGATCCGTCCCAGCCATACTCCGTCCTGCGAGCCTTTCAGTTCGCGGGTAAGCACGCTTTCAATGTCTTTACGGGATAATACGTAAGCCGATTGTCCTTTCGAGCCCTGATACCTGTCCTCATCCCAGTTGATAGGCAGAGGTGACGAATCGTAAGCCTGACGGCGCATTTGGTCTACATACCAGTCTGTTTGCAGGTAACTCAGGTTGCATACACGCACATCGGTACGGAATCCTTCTACTTCCTGCGCATACCACAACGGGAATGTATCGTTATCTCCCATAGAGAATAATATACTGTTAGGAGGGCAGCCACGCAGATAATTCATCCCGAAGTCGCGCATCGTATATCTGTCCGAACGGTCATGGTCGTCCCAGTTTTGTCCGGCCATCTGTATCGGGATGATAAGGCACAGTGCAGTAGCTATGCCAGCCGATACTGTGCTCGGAAGCCATTTGTTCAACATCTTCCATACGAATGCCACTCCAAAACCTATCCATATACAGAAGGCATAGAACGAGCCCGCATACGCGTAGTCACGTTCACGCGGTTCGAATGGCTGCTGATTGAGATAGATGATAATGGCAATACCTGTCATAAAGAACAACATAAACGTTACAAGGAACTGTTGTTCGCCCCTGCGTCCTCTGGTCAACTGGAATACAATACCCAGGATACCCAGAATCAGCGGTAGCATATAATATTTGTTATGCCCTTTGTTTTCTACGATATCGGGAGGCAGGTTGTCCTGTGGCCCACGGCCTAACAACTCGTCAACGAAGCCGATACCTGTGATCCAGTTACCGTTGCTCATATTGCCTACCGACTGAATGTCATTCTGGCGGCCGGAGAAATTCCACATAAAGTAGCGGAAATACATAAAGTCGAGCTGGTAACTAAAGAAGAATTTCAGATTTTCGAACATGGTAGGAGGCACAGACGTATCTTTTATGTCCGCCCATATCTGGTAACCCAGCACATGCCTGTCTTCGGTAGAGTACATGCGTGGCAGCAACATATTGTTTGTTGTACCGTATGTAGGGATAGTGCCTGTTACTACATATTCGTCTTTTTGATCAGGCGATTTCTTTACCACCTTATCGTATGTTTTCTTTTCGGTTTCGGGAGGAGCTATCCTGCCAGACGAAGCGTCACGCTTTTCTGTAGAAGCGTATGTTTTGCCGTAAAACAGAGGCCTGTCGCCATACTGTTCACGGTTGAGGTAACTTGCCAGCGTAAATACGTTTTCAGGAGAGTTCTGATCCATCGGCGTATTCGCTATAGAACGGATAGGAATCAGCGCGAAAGAAGAATATCCGACCAGTATAACCATCAGGCACAGTACTGTAGTATTCAGCAGGCGGGCGTTAATTCCTTTATAAATGAACAGGAACGCTGCGGCTGCGGCAATCAGGATTATCCATAGAAGCGTGTTTGAGCCGATAAATGTGACGCCACTCAGAGCCATTGTGATCAGTGTAGCTATCTTGGCTCTCTTGAGGCTTCCTTTTGGAGAAAGTGTTTCATACAGTGCCCATATGATGGAGATTACTGTGAATAAGATATAAGTAAGGGCGCCGGAATTATAAGAGAATCCGAGGCTGTTTACAAACAACATTTCGAACCATGCGCCTACTTTGGTAAAGCCCGGGATAATACCGTACATCAATATTACGATCAGTAATAATGAGCCAGCTAAAGCGAATAATGTACCTTTCACATCTATGTCCTTCGCTTTCTTGAAATAATAAACCAGTACAATGGCCGGAATACAAAGCAGGTTCAATAAGTGGACACCTATGGACAGCCCCATGGCGTATGCTATGATTACGAGCCACTTGTCGGCTCCGGGCTGGTCTGCGCGGTTTTCCCATTTCAGTATCAGCCAGAACACCAAAGCTGTGAACATGGATGAGTAGGCGTAAACTTCGCCTTCTACGGCAGAGAACCAGAATGTATCGGTAAATGTATATGTAAGGGCTCCTACCAGTCCGCTACCGATGATAGCGATTAGCTGGCCTGCTGTCATTTCTTTCTCTTTGTCGGTATATATGAGCTTTTTCACAAGGTGCGTAATAGTCCAGAAGAGGAACAATATGGTGAGGGCGCTTAATAGTGCCGACATGCTGTTTATCATTGCAGCTACCTGGCTTGGGTCGGAGGCAAACAGGGAGAAGAGTTTTCCTGTAAGCATGAAGAAAGGCGCTCCGGGCGGGTGTCCGACTTCCAGTTTGTAGGCCGAAGTAATAAATTCTCCACAATCCCAGAAACTGGCTGTAGGTTCAATAGTCATTAAGTAAACAATAGCAGCTATGGCAAAACTAAACCAGCCGAAGATATTGTTTATCAGATTGTATTTCTTCATAATGAACAGGTGTTGAATGATATACTGTAGGATTAAACAGTTCAATTACATTAGTCGTTTTTGGTGACTCGGCATAACTAAATTTATTAATTAAGTTCTGCCCTCGCTACTTAAAAACGTTGCTTTTTATATATTTGGGTGCAAAGATAGTTAAATCAACGGAAGTATTATTTTTTATCTGTTGGTTTTTAACTACTAAATTCAAAAACTTCTTAAAATGCAAACTATTTTCTACCAAGCGATAATGCCTAATGGCATTCAGCGCACTGTTTTGTTTCTACAAATTATCATCTGAAAATATTGCTTTGATTTTTACTGATTACTTATAAATGCGAATCAAGGGTTAAATGTGCTATTTTTTGTCCCTTTAGGGACTGAATGTTGGTAGAAAGAAGCTTTAACCGGTTAATTGCGTGCCGTCAGGTACGCAATATCTACAGAACAATTCACATTTTGTACCTGACGGCACAAAAAACGAATTTCATTCATGTTTCTACCAATATGATGTGCCTAACGGCACATTTAACCCTTGATTCACATTAATAATGTGAATCAGGAGTTGCTTAGGGTTGCAGTATACTATTATAAATCAATCTTCTGTTTTGTAGTCAGGGTTCTAAGTCCACGAAGTGGGCTAATATGGATAACTACGGGTAAAACCCGTGGCAAAAGCGGATAGGGAGAGGCCGTCTCCGTAGGAGGCGAATGGCATTTGTTTTTGCTATTTGCCTCCTATGGAGACATATTCTTCTGTCAGTTCCTGTCACGGGTTTTGTCCGTGGTTATCCACCTTCAGTCTCTTCGGGACAATAAGTTACTGTGTTTTTCAACCCTTGATTCGCATTATTATGAAGTAATTTCGACTTTTACTCGACCACAGAGTCAAACTCCATAGCTCCGAGGTTAAATAAAAAGTGGAGACAACTTCTCTGAAAAAATACTTATATTTATCGGGTGGTGCAACTTTTTAAATCCGATTTGCATCATACTAAATAGAGAGAAATCGCAAATGGACGAACTAGTACTAATTGCCGGATGTAAACGTGGCGAATCATGGGCTCGTAAAGAACTTTATGAGTTGCATGCTCCTGCCATGATGAGTGTTTGCATGCGGTATGTTAGCAACAAAGAAACAGCAAAAGATTTGTTGCAGGATGGATTTATAAAGGTATTTACAAAAATACATACCTATTCAGGCACAGGTTCGTTCAAGGGATGGATGCGCCGTGTTTTTGTGACAACGGCTCTGGAATATCTGCGTCGTAACGATGCTCTCAAGGTAAGCTCAAACATAGATGAATATGATGACGCTATGGAGAACGTGGAAGCTTCGGCGTTGGAGCAAATCTCTGCTGACGAACTGCTGGCTTGTATTGCTGAATTACCATACGGATACCGTACCGTTTTCAACCTTTTTGCTATAGAGGGATATTCACATAGCGAAATAGCCGGCATATTGAATATAAATGAAAGTACTTCCCGTTCCCAGTTTATAAGGGCTAGGAAGGCTTTACAAAAAAGTGTGGAATCTTTAATAATGCATGAAAATGCAGAAAGACAAAGAAAGATATAAAGATCAGCTTGACGATTTCAGTAAACTGCTGAAACAAAAGCTGGAAGATCACAGGATGTCTGTTGATGACGACTGCTGGGATGCCATAGAACAAGGACTGAAGCCAGCGAAAAAACGGCGCGTCATGTGGTGGGCTGTGAGTTCTGCCGCTGTAGCGGCTGTTTTGGCGCTTCTGTTGCTCTTGCCCTTCAAGGGGGGAGAACCGGATGCTACGGCAAATACAGATATAGTTGCAGATTCTATTCCGGCGTCTGCTATCAGGCTGGAGGATAAAACGCTGGCGGAAGTAGCGGAGCCTGCGAAAGAAAGTAAAAAAGAAGAAAGTAAAAGAAAGCAATATACAACCACTAAGAAATCTACCGGAAGCGTCCGGTTGGTTTCCCAACAAGTAAGTGGTGCAGTATCAGATAATAATGGTTCGTCCGGCACAACGAAAACCGTTGAAAATTCTCTGTTACAGATCGATACTGTACAACTTGCAGATGTAGGCAATTCGTTAGTAATTGCAGATCCTGATAAAGAATCTGGGCTACCGGTAGCAGATTCAGTCCCTTCTCAAGAGCAAAAAGGAATAAAAAAGAATTATGAACCAACTAAAATCCTTGTCGCGAAAAAGGAAAAGCAAGACAAATGGTTATTAGCAGCTTCTTTCTCGTCAGGAGGAAGTGCTTCACTCGGAGCGGGAGCTATGAAAGAATCCAATTATTTATTTAGTAGCTTCCAGCCTCCGGCCATGAATGATGCCGCTGAACATCTTCTGGCAAGTAAAGAAGCCGAAACATTTGCGGCTTACAACGATTTTACGAATGTAAGCCATTCGATGCCGTTATCCTTTGGGATTACTGTACGCAAAGATATAAACGACCGTATAGCGTTGGAAACAGGGCTGGTATATACTTATCTGTCTTCGAAATTCAATATGGACGGCTCATCATATCAAAACGCCAAACAGGAGCTACACTATCTGGGTGTCCCTGTCAACATGGTTGTGTATCTATGGAACAATCCGAGATGGAATATATACGCGTCTGCGGGCGCAATGGCAGAGAAGGGCTTAAGGCTGAACTATACACAGAGTGTACTCCAGCAGGGCGATGACAATCTGTCTAAATTCTCGGTGAAGGAGACCGTAAAAGGGTTGCAGTGGTCTTTGAACGCGTCTGTGGGGGTGACGTATAAATTTTACGATAAGTGGGGATTGTATTTCGAGCCCCGTTATTCTTATTTCTTCGACAATGATCAGCCATTTAGTATCCGTACCGACAACTCTCATGTATTCGGGCTTAGCGCGGGCCTCAGATTTGAATTTTGACGAAGGCTGCCTTTAATCCACGCAGGGATATGCTGATGATGCAGACTGAGATGAGTATACCGCTATGGTAACTCTTACAATAAAAAGAACCTGACAAATTGCAACAGGACAATAAATGCCAAATTGATTTGTAATGTGGCACCAGCGCTTTTAGTCACTGGTGCTTTTTTTGTTAAATGAATATCTGTATTTATACCTAATGCGTATCTTGTCTAACCCCTCCGCTTCGCTCGTCCCCCTTTATTAAAAGGGGACAATCGCTGGCTTTCCATCGTTTGCTAGGGATTTTAGCTAAGGATGAAAAAACAGAACTCTCCCCTCGTAGAAGGGGAGTACCACCGGAGGTAGGGAGGGGTTAGGTATTGAGACGGATAATCATATTCTGTTAATATCGGCACTATCCTTTTATATTTCAGTTTTTTTTCTTAACTTTTCGTTGTGATGTTGATGGAATAGTCTCTTGTAAACTGAACGTTTTAAGAGTCTGTTTAAATTTTATAGCAAATTCGCGAGAGCAGAATTAAGTTTGCTTGAACCAGGGGTCAACGCAGTTAATTATGCCATTGCGAGAAAACGACTAATGAAATTGACCGTTTATTTATATCAGATCAAAATTTAAAGAGTACGGCTATGAAAACGAACTGGTGTCAAATCGCAATCTTCGCCCTTCTCATATTCTTCCTCTTTCCTTTTACTCCTCTAAGGGCGCAAATGAATATTGACTATATCACTGTCAGTGGTGTGGTAAAGGACAAAAAAACAAAAAAGAAACTGGAGTATGTCAGTATATCTGTTCCGGGAACCAATGTAGGTACTATAACCAATGTGGATGGGGAGTTTTCTATTAAAATAAAAGACTCTTTGCAGACCAGAGGGATAGACCTGTCCCGTATAGGCTACCTGAATTACCACCTGTCGCTTTCGGGCAAGGATCAGCCGGATGTAACCGTTTACCTGACGGCGAATGATAAGGCACTCTCGGAGGTTGTTATAGAGCAGGCCGACGTTTACCAGATTGTAGAAAGCGCGATAAGCAAAATAGAAACAAACTATAGCGATAAGGCTAACCTGCTGACAGGCTTCTACAGGGAAACGGTGAAGAAGGGCAGGGGGTATATAAATATTACCGAAGCTATAATCAATATTTATAAAACACCTTATAAAGACGACATTGCAGGGGATAGGGTACAGATATACAAAGGTCGGAAACTCTTGAGCCCAAAAGTGAGCGATACGCTGATTGTGAAACTGATAGGAGGGCCAACACAGTCGGTTTCTCTCGATATAGTGAAAAGCAGGGATGCTGTCTTGTTCGATATGGAAACTATACGGCATTTTGCATATAAAGACGAAGGAACGATAATGATAGACGAGCGGCCTCATTATGTGATAGGTTTTACTCCCAGGGTAATATTGCCATACGCCTTGTACGAAGGCAGGTATTATATCGATAAGCAAAACCTGACGTTGTCGAGGACTGAGTTTAACCTCGATATGAGCGACCGCAACAAGGCTACGCAGGCCGTGTTGATAAAGAAACCTCCAAAACTGCATTTCAAGCCGGAAGAAGTATCGTTCGAAATTACTTATAAGCAACATAACGGGCGTAGTTACCTGAACTATATACGGAATGATATCCGCTTCAAATGCGACTGGAAGAAGAAGTTCTTCTTTTTCTCCACTAATTATGAGGTTGTATCCGAAATGGTAGTTACCGACAGGCAGGAAGAGGATGTGGCCGCCATCTCCCGTAAAGCGGCATTCAAGCAAAATCAGTCATTGTCGGATAAGGTCGGTAATTTTTCGGATGAATATTTCTGGGAAGATTATAATATTATAGAACCTACCGAATCGCTCGAATCGGCAGTGAATAAGTTGAAGAAGAAATACGAATAAGCTGTCGGATTGGGGTTTGAATCGTATCTGCCGGTAATACCGGCAGGGGCAGACCTATGTGTCTGCCTTAATAAATCGGGCGAACACACAGGTTCGCCCCTACGCAAGAAATGCTACATATGTTGTTCCGTAGTTAACGGATTTATACCGGCTTGTGGATAAATAAAATACAGTATCTTTGTGTCTCAGAAAAATAGAAAAAAGATGAACTTCCTGGCACATGCTTACCTTTCGTTTGGAGACCCTGAAATATTAGTAGGAAATATGATTGCCGATATGGTAAAGGGCAAGCAGATAGAAAATTTCCCCGAAAGCATACAGCATGGTATACACATACACCGGCAGATAGATGCCTTTACAGACAGTCATCCCGTTACCCTGCGTACAATGGATATCTTTAGGGCTTCGGTCGGAAAATATGCTGGCGCTTTCCTCGATGTTTCTTACGACCATTTTTTGGCTTTAGACGTCCAGAATGAACCGGCTGAAGGGTGGGAGGCGTTTGCCCGGAAGTGCTATTCCCAGATAGAAGACCATGCGAAGGTATTACCGTCTAAATTTTGCACGATGTTTATGTATATGAAGAAGGAAGACTGGTTCTATAATTATCGTTTCAACTGGCTTATAGAGCGAAGTTTCGAACGGTTGAAAAACCGGGCTAATTATCTGGATGATAACGCGCCTGTATTCGCCGATTTTGAAAATCATTATGATGAGATACAGGAGAGTTATGATGCGTTCTTTCCTGAGTTGAAAGAGTATGTACTAGGGCTGCTAAAATGAGAGCGTTGATTCTGTCAGATTTTTCGGCGCTTATTGATATATGAAATCGCGAATTAAAGTACTATATTTGTACTTTAATGCAAACTATAGGAGACGAGCATGTATATAAGATAAGGGCATGCTGCTTTAATCTGCAAATACGAAAATAAAATATGAAGATTCTTTTGATAGGTGAGTACAGCCGTGTACACCTCACTCTGGCTGAAAGTTTAAGAAGTATGGGACACGAAGTTGTAGTAGCTTCGGATGGCGACGGGTTTAAGAATTATCCCCGCGATATCGATTTGTCGCGTAAAAGTTCGGGACTGGTAGATACCTTTTCCAGCCTGATGTCTGTTCTCGGTAAGTTCAAGCACTTTAAAGGTTATGATGTTGTACAGCTTATAAACCCTTGTTTTACTACTCAGAATGTAAGAGTAAATAATTATCTGTATAAGAACCTGAAAAAGAATAACAAAAAGGTGTTTTTAGGCGCTTTTGGAGACGATTCGTATTGGGTAAGGGCTTGCTTGGGGAACGAAATATTTGATTATTCCGAGTTTTTTGTTGACGGAAAAGCTATCAATGTAGATTTTAACCAGCGGTTTATCGATAAGTGGATAGATACCCCATTAGAAGCGGCAAATAAGATGATGGCGGAGGCTTCGAATGGTATTGTAGCGTGCTTGTATGAATACTATGTAGCTTACGAGCCATTCTTCAAAGATAAAGTAAGATATATACCGCTACCTCTGAATACCTCCGAAATAGAATTTCAGCCTATCCCCGAAGAGCCTGAAAAAGTGAATTTCTTTATAGGGATAAACAAGGTAAGGGAAAAGTTTAAGGGTACGGATGTGATGGAACGCGCTTTGGCAAGGATTAAAGACAAATATCCAGATAAGGTAATCGTTACACGTGTAGAGTCGGTAAGCTATGATGTATATCAGCAACTGATGTCGCAGGCACATGTCGTGCTCGACCAGTTGTATTCCCACACCCCGGCGATGAATGCCTTGCTGGCTATGGCTCAGGGCAAAGTGCTGATAGGTGGGGGTGAACCTTATATTTACGATTTGTATGGCGAATATGACAACCGTCCTATTATAAATGTACATCCTACCGAAGACGATGTGTTCGATAAATTGGAATGGGTTGTACTGAACAAAAAGCAGATCCCCGAAATTTCACGCAAAAGCAGGGAATTTGTAGAAAAGAACCATGCCTATCTGACCGTCTCTAAAAAGTATCTCGATTTTTGGATGAAATAAAAGCCTGATTACTTTATCTATAACATAAGGCGAGGAAAATTCAATCACGAATTATCCTCGCCATCTTTATTTACTGACCTACTAAAAAACATTTACCGTTTTACCTATTTCTTGTGTTTCTTGCACTGTTAGATGCTAATTTGTAATTCCCTTTTTCAGTCGAACGGGTTGCTTTTGATTCTGTTTTGCTGCTTCTGCCAGATGAAGATCTTTCATTCATACTACCTTTGCTGTGTCTTTCAGAAGACGAACCCCTGCTTAAATTACTTTTATTGTTTCTGTCGGATTGTCTGTTTCCGTTATTATAATTTTGTTTGTTGTTATTCTTGTTACTGCTGCTGTTATAATTTTTATCGTTATTCCGGTGATTAGGGCGACTATTGTTATAGCTTTGATTATTCCGGTTGTTGTTTTTGTTTTGCTTCTGATTGTAATTATATCTGTTATTATTACTTTCCTTTACACGGTAGTTGTTGCTCTTATTACCAGAGTACCATGCCACTTTATTATTACGGCTGTCTCTGTAGCGGTGGTCACGGCTGTCGCGGATAACTATCTGGTTCCGGTGTCCTCTGTAGTGGCCATAGTCTCTGTAGTGTACACTGTTGTATCTCCAGGGATTAGCTACGTTTACCAGTACTACTTTATACATTCCGTAAAGGTCATAGCCGCGGTATGCGTAAGGCAGGTAACGTGCCGATATCCATCTGCCACGGTCGAGGTAATAGAATAAACCCAGATTTACGTTGAAGTAACAGTTGATGTCGGGCATATAATAGTAGTCTACATAGTCGTAACCTACCGGTCCCCATGCTGGCTGGTTTCCTATATTGATGCTGATATTTACACTCTGAGCTTCTGCTGTATTATAATATGATGTTACACCAAATAATAATGCGAATATTAATATATACTTTTTCATAACTTTAAGTATTAAATGTGAATACTTATTTTCATCTCTTTGTATCTTTGATATAATAACTCATGAAAGGATTAATCGGGAATATGCTGTTTAACTTTAATTAACGATACAGAGTTGATCTGTTTTTGCTTAATTTATTTGTATACAGGTTGTTATGTTTTGTGTAGGCTGGAGGAATTATTACTCTGAAAATAGAGTTTATACCGTTATTCGATATAAACTCTATTATTCAGACCGGCTAGATCACATTCGTTTATCATTTATATGTCGCCGAATTCCTTTGCGAATATTACAGTGCCGGTAATACCTTTTAGTCCGTCTTCGACCAATTCTAATCCCATAAACACGTTAGTAGGGACGTTGAAAGGAGCTTTGATACCCCATTTAGTTGTAGGTACGAAACCAAAGCGGGGATAATAGCTCTCGTGTCCCAATACAACTACTGACTTATAGCCTAACATTTTTGCCTTGTCCAGCCCCGAATATATAAGCTGACTGCCGATGCCTTGTTTCTGCATGTCGGGACTGACAGCCATTGGCGCTAGCGCAAGGCCGGATACGGTTATATTCCCCTCTACAATATTTATCTTTGTGAATAAGATATAACCTACCACCTTATTGTCGATGGTTGCTACTAAAGATAATTCAGGTATAAAGGCATCACTGGATCGTAATCTGTCTGTAAGGCGGGCTTCATCTTTTCTGCCAAATGCAGCGGAATTGAGGGCATAAACAGCAGGATAGTCGTTTGCTATTTCCTGCCTAATTTCAAATTCTTTGTTATTTATCATAGTAAGCAAAAGATTATCAGTCGTCTAAAGGTAGTGAATTAAAATAAAAGTGGGCGGGGTTTAGAACAAGTAATTGTTATCTTAAAATAAATTAATATATTTTTCTTTAAAAAAATGCTATTTTTGTGTCAGAAGCATTGACAAGACTCTCAAATACACAATCTTTGAATACGTATTTAAAATAATTGAGCTATGGAAAAGTTATTTCATATTCTATTTGCATTGGTTGTTGTATCTGCATTTTCATCTTGTGGAAGCGATGATGAGAAGGAACGTAAATATTTCAATGGAGACTGTAGACAAACCATTTCATTAGAATCAGGGGTCGCCGGAAATACAGTAATTACCTCTCCCGTTACTTCTAAACTGGATGACATGCTACAATATGCCACAGGCTATGGATACCCTGTCGTTTCGGGAGAATTCCACGAGAATGGGGAAAATACAGCCGTGAAAGTTATTGGTTTACCCGATGGTGTCGTACTGAAGAATTTTAGTATGGAAATCAACGGACTGAAAAAAGATTTTGGAAATATCGACATCACTTATGCCAACCTATATACAGGTAACGGTTCGTACTTCAAAAAGGTTTTCGAATCTATGGTCAATAGTAATAGGCGGGAGCTGAAAACCAGCGTAACATTCACTCCTACAGAACGGATAACATCTGACACAAAGGTGGAAATCGTTTTCTCGGGACGGTTTTCGTATTGGCAAAAGAAATAAGGCATCTCTCTATATAAAAGCAACTGCGCTAACAGTTGCAAAGAGCCTGTCATTGTGTGCCTGGCACGGAATCTCATGATAAAAGAATACTCATTATCAGCGGATTACGTGTCAGGCCTGCAATGACAATTATACTTTTTTTACTCCCGGAACAGCCCCCTTTTGTATAGTGAGCCTCCACTAGTCTCTGAACTGGTCTTCTAAATTAGCTGCCAATTCGTTAAAGAAATACAAAGTACTCTTACGTGTATTGGTTTTTAGTTCAATGAAACCGTCATTTGGACTCAGGGCATCTTTGGTTATAAAATCTTCTGCCATTATTGTAGTACGCGACAATAAACTGTTTTGACCGGATTCGTATACATAAGTGATATCCGTGATCTCCAATATGCATTTGTTCTGATAGAAGAGACCCTTTATGCGATAACGCATAGACATTCTTTCCCGTACTCCTTTCGAATTTGGCGGTAATAGCAACTCTATTCGCGATTTAGCTACAAATCTATGTTTCTTGTTTCTGTAACTTATAGTGGAAACGAAAGGATCTTTCCCGTAATGTGTTCCCGCCCACGATTTCAGTATTTTGTAGTTGTCGTCAATAGAGAGATGCGGTTTGATCGGAATTTCTTTTATGAAAGTTACTTTCCCCTCATATAAAGGGACTGTTTTAAACTTCTCCCCTTGTTTTACAATTTGAGCAAAGCTTGGGATAGAAAGAAGACTGCATATAATACAAATCAGAATTTTTTTCATAGATAAAGCTTGTTTAAGTTGTACAAATATAGGAATATTTCTTTTACAAAAACTTTTTTTTAATAATTGTGTGTATCTTACAATTGTGTAGCTGCCAGATAGTTTTTCAATGTATTAGAATACATTTCCAGCATTTTGTCCCATACAAAATCGTAATCGATATAATCCAGGTCTATTTTCTTTATTTGTTTGTCAAGATAATCTTTAAATTCATCCAGCTGTTGCGACGTGTATTTGTCACCGAAGCGTGTCTCTTTATAGAATAGGTCGTGAGCCATGTAGTTGCAAGGGAATATCTCATAATTGCGATGGATCTCATTATCTATTATCTTTGCGGCTATTTCAGGCTGGATACGCTTATCCGGCTCAGTTATCTTATCCAGTTCGGGATTGATGCAATTGCCGAAGCGGAACACCACATTCCCCTTTTTGCCCAGTATGCCTATTTCCATGTTCAACAGATCGTCCCGCTGGGTTTTCTTAAAGTCGGGGTTGTCACGTTTTTGCTGAAACTCTTTCGCTTTCAGGTAATCACATGGGTCATACTCGTATGATATGGATAATGGTATCAGGTTCAGTTCTTTAAGGCTTTCGATAAACGATTTGTCCTCCGGATACAATGCCAGCATCTTCAACAGGCTGTCCTGTGTGCGGTCATCCGAATTTTTAGCGCGACCTTCGCGTTGGGCTATCCATACCGACTCTTTTTTGTCCGATATGGCATAGTGTATATATTCCGACATGTGCTTAGAGGCGATCAGCCTTTCTTTGATAGATAGCCCGCGCCTCACGATGAAGCTTTTGTTGAGGCGTACCAGCTTGTCTATCCAAGGATGGATAAGCAGGTTGTCGCCGATGGCTATTTCCGTGGTGGCAAATCCTTTCTCGTGCCGGAGGATGTTCAACAGGCCCGCATCGAGTACTATATCCCTGTGGTTGGACAAGAACAGGTGCTCTACAGACCGGTCTATGGTTTCCCATTTGTCAAGGAGCATGCTTGTAGAAACACGCATACCCAAAGCCTTTATCACGGGATATATCATCCGCGACTGAAATTGCTCCTTATTCTCATATTGAGACATCTCGGCCGAAAATTCATCCCAGTCTATATCCGGCATAATATATTTTACAGCATGCTGAAATCCGGGATCAACTAATATGTCCTGTATGGCTTGTTTTACCTCGTGGTCGTAAAGAGGCGCTATATCATCAAATTTGTTACTCATGGTATCAATTTCCATTAAATTCGTTCTCTATAATCTCTGTTAAGACTTCAGTTATATTCAGTCCTGCAGCGGCTACCTGTTGAGGGATGAAACTAGTCTGTGTCATACCCGGAACGGTATTTACTTCCAACAAGTATGGTATATCTCCGCAAATAATGAAGTCGACCCGGATTATACCTTTGGCTCCTACCAAATCATATACTTTACGGGTCAGCCGTTGTATTTCATCTGTCATATCCTTTGCTATGCGCGCCGGGGTTATTTCTTCTACCTGACCTTCATATTTGGCGTTGTAGTCGAAAAAATCGTTTGAAGTGACAACTTCCGTCAAGGGAAAAACTACTTCTTTACCCTTTATCTTGTAGCAACCGCATGTAACTTCCCGGCCTTCGATAAAGCTTTCGATAATTACATCCGGCGTTTCGCCAAATGCATCATCTATCGCTTTTTGTATCTGGTCTATGGATTTTACTTTTGTTGTTGCAAAGCTCGAACCTCCCGTATTTGGTTTAACAAACATCGGTAAACCCAATTTGTTGGCAATGTCATTTATGCCATATTTTGAATCTTTATTCAAATATAAAGAATTAGCAACTGTTATCCCAAAGTTTTTAAGGAAATTATTGCATACAAACTTATTCATTGTTAAAGCCGAGGCCATCATTCCACATGTAGAATAAGGAATATCCAGCATATCGAAGTACGATTGCAAGTGCCCGTCCTCTCCGGGAGAGCCGTGTATGATGATAAAGGCAAAGTCGAACCGCACTTTTTCTTTTTGCTGCGGGCATAAGAAAGTGAAGTCGTTTTTATCCACGGGATATGTTTCGCCATCAATTTCCACAGTCCAGCCTTCTTTTACGATTTTTACTTTATAAATCTCGTACTTCCCTTTATCCAGAAAAGAATATACGCCGGCCATACTTTTGGCTGAAACAACGATTTCGGAGGAATATCCTCCCCATACTATCGCAATATTTCGTTTCATTTGCTAATGAATAGTTTTTTTATCAGTAAACAGTAAACATCTGTTACATCTTTCTGTTGTCAATATTTTTTGTCCTGTAAGTAATCAATAATAATTAAGAAACTGTTTAAATTTTATTCGTTCCAATTTTTAGAGATGTTTTAGAGATGTTTTTTTCTTCCTCGAAACGATAATAGCGGGCTATTTGAGTTGAGAGAAAGGAAAAAACAGCCAAAAACAGCCTAAAAATGAACGAAGAAAAAGGTATAATAAAATATTCGTATAAAATTTAAACAGTTACTAAAGCAATATTCTCTTTGTCATCCTGAGGAACGAAGGATCTCGTTTCTCAAAGGAGAAAGTGACAAGAGATACTTCCTGTTGTCAGCATAACAGGAACGAAAATAATGTTGCAATAAATATTTTCCATTACTTAATAATGCCAGGCAGGATTTGAAAAATGGCTTGAAAAGCCAAATTTTCATAACCGCGGGTCATCGACCTGCGGAAAAAGGATGAGCAATACCAGCTGTCTGAAAGACAGGACATACTGTGTGTCCTGCCGCTTCGGGCAGGGGGAGTGTAATTGCCCCTTGCTCCGTAAGCTACGCTGCGCTTGCATACGGATATGAAGATTCAGCCTTTCAGGCAGGTGTTGAGCTGCTTTCAACCCCTGATTCGCATTAATATCTAAAAATAATCTGGTCTTTCTCATCATCCCTAACGGAATGAGAGACAGGTGGAAAATTAAAAAAGTGACAAAAGTGACACTTTTTCTATCGTCTTTTATTGTTACCTTTTTTCGTCTGCAACACGCTTGTTGCTCCTTATAAGATAAATTTTTTTCCGGTACATACATCCTTACAGTATTTATCCACTCCTCACTCTTGGGGAGGTTGGGAGGGGTGCATTTCTACAACTCCCTGTGCGCTATATATCCGCGCCATTTTTCCAACAATAGGTTTATGTCATCCGGCAACGGGGCTTCAAACATCATTTCCTCTCCCGTACGCGGGTGAATAAAGCCTAATGTTTGGGCATGTAATGCCTGACGGGGACAAATGCTGAAACAGTTCTGAACAAACTGCTTATATTTAGCGAAGTTGGTCCCTTTCAGTATCTCATTTCCCCCATAGCGCTCATCATTGAACAACGTATGCCCTATATATTTCATGTGTACACGTATCTGATGAGTGCGTCCGGTTTCCAGCCTGCACTTGATAAAAGTGACATAGCCCAGGCGCTCCAAAATCTCGAAATGTGTAACAGCCGGCTTTCCGTAGTCCCCGTTGGGGAAAACGGTCATCAGCATACGGTCTTTGAGGCTGCGCCCGATATTACCTTCTATACGCCCTTTGTCTTCGTTGATAGTGCCCCATACGAGGGCTACATATTGGCGTTTGGTTGTTTTGTTAAAAAACTGTGCCGAAAGATGCGTTTTAGCATTGGCGTTTTTCGCTACTAGTATCAGTCCCGATGTATCTTTATCGATGCGGTGGACGATTCCCAGCCGCGGGTCTTTCGGGTCATATTCCGGCGAATCCTTCAATCTGTAAGCTATTGCGTTTACCATTGTACCCTGATAGTTGCCAAAGCCCGGATGCACTACCAGTCCCGGCGGTTTGTTAATTACCATCAGGTCTTCATCTTCATACACCACATCTAAAGGTATATTCTCCGGTACTATTTCCAGCTCTCGTGGCGGGCGGTTCATCACTACCGAGATCACATCGAGTGGCTTTATCTTATAATTGGATTTGACAGGCGTGTCGTTTACCAATATGCAGTTGGCTTCCGCAGCTTGTTGTATGCGGTTGCGCGATACCCCGACTATGTGCATGGCCAGGTATTTATCCACACGTATTTGTCCCTGACCCTTATCAGCTACAAAACGGTAATGTTCGAATAATTCGGAATTTTGTTCTTCAGCAAAGTCATCTTCCGAAAAATCGTCGATTTCGTCAAATGAGTTGTCTGTCATTATTCAAAAAAAGATTTATCAATATCAGGAGAATCCGTTGTTTGGCCAGAAATACTGTCATCCTCGTCACTACTGCTTTCGCCTCCCGCCCCAACGGTCATTGTCAGAGGAGAGCCCATCGGTATCTTTTGATTGGGTGTCAGTTGTTTTCCCTTATAGGAGACGGATATAACCAGTCCTTTATATGCAGCCGGTACTTCTTGTATGGTGATTTTGCTGAATCCCAATGAAATAAGCTGAGCCTCCGCCTGTCTGCGCGAATAGTCTTTAAGCTCAGGGATCGCTACCATTTGTGCGCCTTTGGCCTTTATAGTCAAAAATACGGTACGGCCTTTTTTTACTTTCGATAGTTCTTTCGGTATTTGCTCTATAATGGATCCCGGTGCGCCGTCGGACTGATAAACCGAATCGCTGACTTCGTATCTGAGATCGCTGGAAGCCAGGATGCCTGCGGCGTCTTGCACCTGCAATCCTTTGACGGTAGGAACCTCTATCGATTCGTTATGTTTTGTGTAAAAGTTAAGGAGAAGCAACACAATGAGTACACAGCCTACAAATGCTGCGACCATTAGCAGTATGTTCTTCACGTAGATATTTTTCAATAACCTTTGTATGATATTTTCTTTTTTCATGTATGGCTATTCTAATCGAATGAAGGTACAAAAATATTAAAAAATTAATGAATATCCGCTACTATACCTGAAATATTAGGTCTCTATAACTTTTTGGGACGTAAGAAACTGTTTAAATTTTATTCGTTCAAATTTTTAGAGATGTTTTAGAGATGTTTTTTTCTTTCTTGAAACGATAATAGCGGGCTATTTACATACGCTTCGCTCCTGTGACCGCTGGTTGAGTTGAGAGAAAGGAAAAAACAGCCGAAAACAGACTAAAAATGAACGAAGAAAAAGATATAATAAAATATTCGTATAAAATTTAAACAATTACTAATTACGTAAAATTGTCCCGAGGGGACTGAACTCGTCCTGTCGGATTTGCAAATACCTCGTCCTACCCGATTTGTAATCCGATAGTTTTTAACAGCGGATTTTAAATCCCCAACGAGAAATCGTCGGGTTAAACAACCGTTCCTTATCCGATAAAAGAAAAAGGATAGCATCCTTTCCGATGCTATCCTTTCCGTATAGAATGATATAATAAGCCTTGATTATTCAGATTTAGATATAGGTATCTGGCGTTTTACTCCCTGGCTTAACGAGATCATAGTTTCTGTAGCTACAACTCCCGGTATGTCCTGTATTTTATTGTTAAGCAAATCCATCAGATGCTCGTTGTCTCTGGCATATAGTTTGATAAGGATGGTGTATGGCCCTGTGGTAAAATGCGATTCTACTATTTCCGGTATTTTGTCCAGTTCGGGTATCACCGTTTTATACATGGAGCCTCTTTCCAGTTTTACCCCGATGTATGTACATGTGTTATATCCGAGAACCTTAGGGTTGACAAAGTAGCCGGAACCTACTATCACATCCATTTCTATCATACGTTGTACACGTTGGTGGATAGCAGCACGGGAAACACCACATTCGAGAGCGACATCTTTGAACGGAATTCTCGCGTTCTGGGATATAATCTCTAAAATCTTCTTATCAAGTTTATCAATCTTTTGCATAATATGAGCTTTTTATCGTTATTGCATCTCAAATATATGATATTTTTTGCAATAAATATGCTTTTTGCTCTATAATTTGCGAAACTTGTGCCAAATTATTATCTAAGCCTGTCTTTTTAACTTATTTTCCGGCAGGCTTCGGATTAACTTCTATTAGTTCCACTTCGAAAATAAGGGTAGAAAACGGTTTGATTTTCTCTCCGCTGCCACGCGAACCGTAAGCCAGGTCGTAAGGGATGTAAAGCATCCATTTAGAACCGGCAGGCATCAACTGTAATGCCTCTGTCCAGCCTTTGATCACACGGTTTACGTTGAATGTAGCAGGTTCTTTTCTTTCCACCGAGCTGTCGAATACAGTTCCATCGAGAAGAGTACCATGATAGTGTACTTTAACAACATCTGTAGCAGCCGGTTTAGGGCCGTTTCCTGCTTTGATGACTTTGTACTGCAATCCGTCAGGTAGTGTTACAACACCTTCTTTAGCCTTGTTTTCTGCAAGGAATTTTTCTCCTTCAGCAATTATTCCCGCGTTTTCTTTCTTCAACTCTTCTTCTTGTCTTGCCTGGGCTTTAGCCTGTATATCCTGCATTTTTGTATTAAATACAGTAGAAGGGTCGTTCACTTCGAATTTACCTTTCTTCATAGCAGTAGCCATAGCAGCAAGGAAAGCATCGGTATTCAGTTTTTCTTTCGAATTGTTACCGTAGATCTGTTGTATAAGCCCCGGCATCATTTGTTTTGAAATCTGTCCGCCAACCGATATACCGGCCATATAAGCCGATTTAGATTCCGGAGAGTTCAACGCATCTTTCAATCCGCTAAGGAATTCCGATATATTTCTATTATTAGCTTTGGTTACAGAGTCTATTTTTACTTTCAATTCTTTTTCCAACGCGGCTTTTTTCTGAGCGTCAGTTTCAGCGTTGATCTTGCCCATATAACTGGCTTTGACATTCATGGTGTCAGTGATCAGGCCTAGTTGTTGCTGAAGGTGCATAGACAAGCCTTGCTCATACAGGCTGGCCCCAAAAGCATAAGAAATAGTATCAAGATCTGTTTTCAAAGGAACGTTTGTAGAAACATTTCCACCACAAGATGTAAATAAAGCTCCGAAAGCTACAATAGCCGAAAGAGCAACAACTTGAATTTTTTTCATTTTTTTACTGGGTTATTATTTAACAATATCTAAAATTTCTACTTCGAATACCAATGCCGAATTCGGCTCGATCATCTGTCCCGCGCCGGCTTTTCCGTAAGCCAGGTTGGCAGGGATAAACAATTTCCACTTAGAGCCTACAGGCATCAGCTGAAGGGCTTCTACCCATCCCGGAATTACCTGGTTTACTCCAAATGTGGCAGGTTGCCCCCGTTCTATCGAACTGTCGAACACAGTACCGTCGATAAGCGTACCGTGGTAATGGCATTGTACCTGATCGGTAAGTGTAGGTATCGGGCCGTCTCCTTTTTTCAGTACTTCGTATTGCAGGCCGCTTGGAAGCGTTACCACTCCCGGTTTGTTTTTATTGATAGCCAGAAATTCTTCGCCGGCTTTCTGGTTGATTTCCAGTCTTTCGTCTTGTAGTTTGGTGAAATAGTCGTTCATAACCTGTTTAGCTTCGTCGTAGCTCATGTCGAGGGTGTTTTCGTTGATTACATCCTTCATCCCTTTCAGGAAAGATTCGAAATCCACGTTTTTGATACCTGAGCTAATGAAATTGTTCCCGATGCTTAAACCTAGAGCGTAACTAATTTTATCCATATATTCTTTTGTTTTTTTATCAGCCTTGTAAATCAAACCGATACCATCGGCAACGCTAAATCGGACTGATTGTTTTAATTTGCCAACAAAAGTAATTCTTTTCATGATACTTTAATAAAGTTTACCCCCGAAAAAAACTATATTTGTGTACGATACTTACATTTTTTAATAGTTTATGAAACATATTGTTGTTTTAACAGGTGCGGGGATGAGCGCAGAGAGTGGAATTGCCACTTTCAGGGATTCGGGAGGCTTATGGGAGCAATATGCCATTGAAGATGTAGCCACTCCCGAGGGGTACAGGCGCAACCCGCAGTTGGTATTGGATTTTTATAACGCAAGGCGCAAGGCGGCTTTCGATGCGAAACCAAACAAGGGGCATGTCGGCCTTGCTGAAATGGAAGCCGGTTATAAGGTTTCTGTCATAACCCAGAATGTGGACGACCTGCACGAACGTGCCGGCAGCACCAGTGTATTGCATCTTCACGGAGAATTGAGCAAAGTGCGTTCTACTGCCGATCCGTCACTGATATACACGCTCACTCGCGACAACTGGGAGATTAAACTGGGCGATAAGTGCGAAAAAGGCTCACAGCTCCGTCCGCACATTGTCTGGTTTGGCGAGGCTGTCCCGATGATAGAAAAGGCGGTGGAGATAGTGCATACCGCAGATATTCTGGTGGTAATAGGTACTTCGCTGAATGTGTATCCGGCAGCGGGCTTGCTGAATTACGTACGGTCGGGTACTCCGGTTTATCTGATCGACCCGAACGATGTCAGCGTGCATCAGCCGGATGTTTGTTTTATAAAGAAAGGCGCTTCGGAAGGGGTGGCCGAACTCCGTAATATTCTTAAATCTAAATAATCTATAAAAGCTATGCAAAGACATTTTAATATTTACTGGTTAGCCTTGTTGATACTGCCTTTTCTTTTTTCGAACTGTGTAAAAAATGCGGATTCGAAGCTGGCGGATACATCTTACAGACACTGGGTATGGATCAATCCGCAGGACAGCGATACGGAAGCTGAACTGGCAGCCCGGTATAAGAAATACCATGATGCGGGCATTGTTGGCATCTTCTTCGAAGCAGATAGTGAGAAGCATTATCGCGCGGCAAAGTCGCAGGGACTGGAAGCGCATCGCTGGATGTGGATCATGAACAGGAGCGACGCGTTGAAGGCTCATCCTGAATGGGCTGCCGTGAGCAGGAGCGGGGTGTCGTGCGCGGAGAAACCGCCCTATGTCGATTATTATCGCTGGATGTGCCCTTCGCGGCCCGAGGTAGCTGAATTTCTGGCAAAGGATGTGGAGAATACACTCTCGAAAGATTATGTGGATGGTATTCACATGGATTATGTTCGCTATAGTGATGTGATATTGGCTGTAAACCTGTGGAGTACATACGGCATTGTGCAAACTCAGGAATTGCCGGAATATGATTTCTGCTATTGTGATATATGTAAGGCTAAGTTTAAAGAAAAATACCATAAGGATATAGACAGTATACAATATCCGCAGGAAAACCTGTCATGGAAATCGTTCAGGTATGACGCAGTGACCGATATTGTGAACCAGATAGGCAAAGTAGCCAAAGCCCATGATAAACCTCTTACGGCTGCCGTTTTCCCTACTCCTGATGTGGCAAAGCGACTGGTTAGGCAGGATTGGACTAACTGGCCTCTGGATGCTGTTTACCCAATGATTTACCACGGTTTCTACAAAGAAGATGTGCCCTGGATAGGGGATGCCGTTAAGCAGGGAATGCGGGGGATAGACGGGCGTTTCCCTCTGTATGCAGGTTTATTCCTTCCCGATTTCAAAAATAATGAAGAACTTGATGCCGGAATTAAATATGCCTTGGAGAACGGTGCGTCAGGCGTGTCCATTTTTGGAGATGTTACGGATGAGGTTTTGGCAATATTGAGTAAGTACAATAAAAAGTCCATGTAAATACCGTATTTGTAGGAAAGTGTGTCAAAAGCCTGTCATTTCGTGCCTGATACGGATCCGTTAAGTAATTAAGAATGAATGATTTAAAAATAATGGTTGATCTTGAAATTTTTAAATCTTAAAATCTTATTTATGAGGGGATTGCGGGTCAAGCCAGCAATGACAATTACTTTTTTTTGACTTTTAACACACCCTCGATACCGGCTATCTTTTTTACACTTTTTTATTCTTTACATTTTATTACTTCTGGATTTGCCAAAACCCATTTTACCGCTAACTCCTCTAATTTTTCTATAGATTGCTCGTCAACAGCTCCGCCACTAAGTTGCTTTTTCGCATTAGTAGCAGTGTCTATATCTTCTTTTGAGAGTGGAATTCCGTCAGAAAAATATTTTATTAATAGAGTTTATATTCAATAAAAGAGTAAGATGCATATTTTTAGGAGTTTTAGTTGCCACGACTTTCAAGTCGTGGATAATAATACAGATAGAAAACGACTTTAGTCAAAACATTTTGGCTAAAGCCATTATCTGATTAGACTATTATCCTCCTGCTAAAGCAGGAGGCAATTAAATCACAGAGAATAAACCATATATAATCTTATTGAATATAAACTCTAATAATTATAACATTTTACTAAAATCTTTAAGTACTAAGTACAGAATATAAACTAATTCGTGTTCTGTACTTACTATGAAATATTACAATAATTTCTTTTTAGTCCTTATGCTCCCGTGTTAATTAATAACGTTAAAAATGTACGTTTAACACAATAATATTATATTTGTATATACCTTTGTAAGATGAATGCCTAGATGCCCGGATAGCCAACAAGCTATACAAAATACTATTAACCAAACTGTTCATGATAATGAAAAAACTATTATTTATGCTTTTCGCAACTACCTTGTTGCTGGTTTCGTGTGATGATAATAATCCGATAGATGATAACAAAAAGTACAAAGTAACATTTAAGGTGTCTCTTTCTGATACTGAGTTCGGAGTCGAATCTGGTACTAAGTGGCCTGTGGGTAACTACTGCCAGTATGTTATCTATAAAGAGAATGGAGATGTGTATACGACAAAAGTAATGGAGGCCGGAACTCTGGATGCCGATAATATCCGTATAGTTGAAGAGATCCCTTACGGCAACTACCATATTGCCGTGATATCGGCTAAGAAAACAGCAAATGGCAACCTTGCTTTCGAACCCTCTAAGTACGATACCGACTACTGCAACGGAAACCATTGGGCTGCAAAAGGCAGGGACAACCGGAATATTTATTTTGAAACATTAAGTTTCAATTTCGACCAACAGGTGTCGGCAGATATTGCCGATCTGCAGCTTAAACCGGCTTGGTCTTATGTTTCGGTAAGAGTGAAGGACGCAGATGTATGCACGCTGCCCGAAGGTACCACACATGTACAATGTGTCATAAATCCATACTATTATGGCTTTAGTATAAAAGACAAAAAGCCTGTTTCCTATTATGAGCAGTCAGCTACCCTGACTAATACCGGTTTTCTTGTCTCAGTTGGAGAATTCAGGGAAGATAAAGCGATATTGGATATTGTAGCGTCTAAATCTCAGGACGCAGTTTTTAAACTGGTATTTATAAAACACAGCCAGACCGAGTCGGCAACCATACTGGGAGAGAAGGTTATATATACCGGAAATATCGAAAACGGAGAATATATTACATTGGCCGGTAACCTGGGGGATGATGGAGAGCCAGTCCAGTTTGAAGTTAATCCGGGCGAAGTATTACACTGAATAAGTTTTGTATAAAAAACCACAGTACATGACAAAAATTATTCAAACACGATTTGGAGACGATGTAGGGGCAGTGGCTTGTCCCTGCCCGCTTGTCATCGTTTACGGGCACCCACAAGGGGATGCCCCTACAGCAGGATATAAAGTTTTGTCATGTACTTAGATAAAAAACAGAAAACGGCTGGGATTCCAGCCGTCTTTTTATTTATCATTTAATCCTTTCCAGGGTTTTTACCAGATAGTCGTAGAATTTGCCTACTGTATCTATTTCTACAAACTCGTCTGGAGAGTGGGCGTTCAGGATAGTAGGGCCGAAGGATACGATGTCCAGTCCCGGAGTGCTGCCCAGAATGATACCACATTCCAGTCCGGCATGCACAACTACTACATGCGCCTCTTCTTTATACATTTCCTTATATAGCTTAGCCATCATATTCAACGTATCCGATTGCGCGTTTGGCTGCCATCCCGGATACCCGTTTTCGATAGACACTTTGGCCCCTGCAAGAGCAAATACGCTTTCGAGGCTTGAGCAAATCTCGTCTTTTCGGGTTTCAGACGAACTGCGAGCAAGCATTTTTGCAGATATACGTCCGGGTTCGGACTTTACAGATGCCAGATTCGTAGAAGTTTCTACTATTCCTTCAAAGTCGGTCAGCATGCTGATGACACCGTTTTGGCAACCGATAACGGCATTGATAAGGCTATCCTGTATCTCTTCCGGGATAAGTGTTTTCGGTAAATCTGCTTTAGCAGCTTTGAATGAAAGGTTCGTTTCCACAGCCTTATATTCTTCCTTAAATATCTTCTCGTATTTCTTTACCAGTTTCTGGAAGTCTTTTTCATCTTCCTCCGGTAAAGTAACCACAGCGACAGCTTCGCGAGGGATAGCATTACGCAACGAACCTCCGTCTATTGCCGACAGGCGTACTTCGTAGTTGCTAACGGCTTCTTTGAGGAAATAGAACATCAGCTTATTGGCATTGGCCCTTCCCATGTGTATTTCTGTACCCGAATGCCCGCCTCTGAGTCCGGAGAGGGATACCTTGTAAGCGATGTCTCCTTTTGGCACTTCCGCGTCTTTAAATTCCCAGTCGGCATTTACATCGGCGCCTCCGGCACAACCTACGCAAAGTTCGCCTATCTCCTCCGTATCCAGATTCAACAGTACATTACCCGAAAGGAATCCTTTCTTCAGGCCTGTGGCTCCAACCATCCCTACTTCTTCGTCTACTGTGAACAGTACTTCTAGTTTTCCGTGTTTCAGGTTCTTGTCTTCCAGTACAGCCATCATGGCGGCAGCACCTATTCCGTTGTCAGCACCCAAAGTTGTAGATTTGGCTTTTACCTTATCGCCGTCTATCTGTGTTTCTATCGGGTCTTTCGTAAAATCATGTTTTACATTGGAATTCTTTTGAGGAACCATATCCAGATGCGATTGCAGTATCACTACCGGAGCATTTTCCATACCTTTGGTTGCAGGCTTAGTGATAAGCACATTGCCTGTTTTATCTTGTTTTACCTCTAATCCGAGGGATTTACCGAAATCGATAACGAACTTTGTTACTTCCTCCATCTGTCCTGTAGGACGGGGAATTTGCGTCAAATCGTAGAAATGTTTCCACAATTGTGTCGGTTTTAGTTTAAGTATCTCTTTTGACATAAAAATTATGTTTTAAAAATTTACGAATAGTAACAAAGATAGGAATTTGTATATTAAAATAACTGACGAACGGTATATTTTTAGATTATTTCCGAATATTTACCTGACAATCTGATTCCGGTATTTCCGGCATAAGTAGCGTTTTGTTATACTTGCGCTAAATGAGGGTTGATTCATCATTCTTCTTTTAGGCGTTTCAGCTCTGTTTCTTTTGCATGTAATTCTTGCCTCAGCCGGTTTATTTCCTCATTCCTTGTGTCTATTACATCTCCGGGATCGTACATGTGGGGGAAGTCTATACCGCTGCGATTATAGGTAATCTTATAGGTAATACCTAGTAACAGGTTGGCGGAATAGTCATTCTTATAATTGTTTACCCGTCCGTTGAATCCGTTTGGGTACAGGTTTCCGTTCGTTTCTATATTGAGGCTTATGCGTTCACTTACTTTCCAGTCTGCCTGAAAACCGATGCGGGGTACTATGTTGTTGGTGTGCGGCTGCTCGTGTGCTTTATCGGAAAAGCTATGCACGTAGCCGATTCCTCCTATAAAGAAAAGATTGAATTTTCTGGAAGGGACATAGTACCTGAATATATTTGTCAGGCTGAATAAAGCATCTATTCCGGTATGCAGGTATTTTGCGGAATAATGGCTGTCCGGTAATCGCTTTTTGTTTTGCCAGCCCGATACCTGTAGCCGCACTCCGAGTATGGGCGAGAAATGTTTTCCGGCCGAAATACTTATATGTGGCGATATCCCTTCAAAAAACGGAAGACTACGACTACCTGCAATATATGAACCTCCGGTCTGTAATTGCAGGAATAAATTGTCTGACAGGGCTGTTTCGCCTATAAACTTCCTGTATTGGGCACAGATATTATTGGTAGAGAATAATATTATAAGTATGGTAAGTGTAAGTTTGATGTTTTTCATATCTGTGTTGTTTATGTCTTTGCATAATCAGAAATTGCCTAACTAAAAATCTAATCAGGCAATCCTTATTCTTCCGAAACATCCTGTCCGCTTATTCCTTCTTCCTTTTCAAAGCTAACATCGCTATTCCGAATAATCCGCAAAGGATAACCCATATAGACTGTACGGCAAATACACCTGTGGCGAACGCGGTAGCGTGCAGCTTATCCACTCCATACAGGCTCAGGGACGCTATAACGGCTATTTGCCACGGGCCTAATCCACCGTTGGACGGGACGCCCATACTGATACTACTCAAGGCGAAAGCGATTAGCCCGGCTGTTATTCCTAAATCATCCGTAAAGTCGAAGGCAAAGAATGTGATGTAGAAATAGCAAAAGTAAGAGCCCCATATTCCTATAGTGTACAGGAAGAGGCGTCCTTTGGTTTTCATTTGCCAGATAGCTTTCATGTCTTTGGCCATACCTGACAGGAAACCTTTGATTTTTCGTACAATAAAGTTCTCTTTGAAGTATTTGAAGACAATGTATGTAGTAACTATCGCTGTCCCGATGGCAAAATACAGGAGCGGGGATTTTAAGATAGCTATTATAGTATCAAATGTGCCTTGGTTCTGTTCCAGTTGCGACATGAAGAATTGCATATTGCACAAGAACGCGATCAGGGAAATAGCCGCTACTGTAATCGTATCGAATATACGGTCAAGAATCATCGTGCCGAACAATTTGGTAAAAGGTACTTTGTCCTCTTTAGCTATTATACCGCATCTCCATATCTCGCCTGCGCGTGGTAGAGCGAAGTTTACGGCATAGCCGCCATATATGGCGTAATTAAGATTCGATATTTTGGGGGAATACCCCAACGGAGTAATAAACAGCGACCAGCGGTATCCCCGGATGGTATTGCCCAGAAGCCCGAAGAGGAGCGAGAATAGCAGTATTCCCCAATTGGCGTCTTTGAGTACTTCCCAGAGTTCTTTAGGATCTATTTTGCTGATCAGGTAATATACTATCGCGATGCCTAAAGCCAATGGCAATACGACTTTTATTAAATTGTTTATTAATGAACTTTTTTTCGGTGTTGCAACTTCTTGTGTTTCTTCCATCCTCTATCGTAATGTCATAATTTTGGAATAAAGGTCAATCAGTAAGACCTGTTTTCGGTAATAAAGTACTACCTTTGCCGCTGCAAATATAATCATAATTATAAAGTATGGCAGCAGTTAAGCCAAAGAAATTCTTAGGGCAGCACTTTCTGAAAGATCTGGATATTGCACGCCGGATAGCCGATACACTGGATGATTTTCCGGATGTACCGGTAATAGAGGTTGGCCCGGGGATGGGAGTGTTGACCCAATTTCTTATAGAAAAAGGGAAAGACCTGACTGTTGTAGAGCTTGACAGGGATTCGGTACCTTACCTTAACGAACATTATCCGGCGCTGCGCGGACATGTTGTAGAAGCCGACTTCCTCACACTTGATTTATCTGCTATCTGTGCTTCTCAGTTTTGCGTAATAGGGAACTATCCTTATAACATTTCGTCACAAATCTTCTTTAAGGTACTGAAATATAAAGACAGTGTGCCATGCTGCTCCGGTATGCTCCAAAAAGAGGTAGCAGAACGCATTGCCGCAAAGCCGGGAGGTAAGACATACGGCATACTGAGCGTATTGTTACAGGCATGGTACGATATAGAATACCTCTTTACGGTGAGCGAGAAGGTATTTGACCCGCCGCCAAGAGTGAAATCGGCGGTGGTAAAACTTGTCCGTAACGGCAGGACGCAATTGAGTTGCGATGAGAAACTCTTTAAGACTGTAGTGAAAACAGGCTTTAACCAAAGACGTAAAACACTGAGAAACTCTATAAAACCATTGTTAGGCAAAGAGTGTGAAGCATATAGGGATCCTATCTTCGATGAACGACCCGAGCGGCTCTCGGTTGCAGATTTTGAAAGGCTGACTAATATCGTGTCGGAATTTCTGCCCGGGAGGAAGAGTGATAAGTAATACAGTACGAACACTTAAAGTAAGAGCTCATGTCAGAAGTTAAGCTATTCTATCATAAAGACAATGTTATACGAATGAGCCGTAGCATTGAATTTTTGAAAACTACACCTATAAAGAACTTCCTCTGGATTGACCTTAACAATGTAGATGAAGAAATAGAGAGTGAACTGGAGGACTACCTGAAAATCTATATTCAGGAAGAGGAAGAAATGGTTGAAATCGAGATGTCGTCCCGGTATATGGAAACGGCGGATTCCTTGGTTGTCAACTCAAACTTCCTGCTCGGAAACTACGAGCGCGAGCCAGTTTCGTTTATCCTCAAAAACAATATACTTATCACAGTCCGTAGCGAAGACCTGTCTTCTTTCCACGAAACGATAAAGAAGATATCCGCAAATCCCAAGATGTATCCAACTGGCTATCATGTACTTGTGGCTATACTGGAAACGCGGGTAGAACTGGATGCCGATATGATTGAGCGGATGACACAGCAGATCACAACCCTGAGTAACAGCATCAGTATAAAAGAAGCTGATGAGGAATTGCTGATGGAAATCAAAGACCTGCAGGAAAAAACGATGATGCTCCGTGAGAATATTATCGACAAGCAGCGTGTTGTATCAAGCATGCTTAAGAGCGAGCTGATTTCGAGAGAATTACACGGCAGAATTACAATCCTGGTAAAAGATATAAACTCCCTGCTGGAACATATACGTTTCAGTTTCGACCGCCTCGACTACTTACAGGATACTTTCCTCGGATTTGTAAATATCGAACAGAATAAGATTATAAAGATGTTTACCGTAATTTCGGTAATATTTATGCCACCTACGCTGATCGCCAGTATTTACGGTATGAATTTTGGCGATATGCCGGAGCTGAAATGGAAATATGGCTATGCCTTTTCTATCGGACTGATGGTAGCGGCAGTAGGGATTATCCTGTTCTATTTTAAGCGGAAGAAGTGGCTGTGAGGAAGTTATGAGTTATAAGTTATGAATTTGAATAGTCAGAATAACCCGTTATTCATAACTTATAACTCATCATTCATCATTCATTTCTTCTTTCCTTTACCCGGTTTCTTATCCTTTGATTTTTTCTCCTTTTTCTCTTTTGCATCCGTACCCGTCTTATCTTCTCTTGACGCTGTCAGTACCTTTCTGGCGTTTTCCAAATCCATTTTGGCTACTTCGGTAAGTTCCGGATAGTGCAGGTTCAGTTTTTCCATCCTGTCGCAAATAATCTGTCCTACAGCATAGCGCATAAACCATTTATTGTCGGCAGGTATCACATACCAGGGCGCTTCGTCGGTAGAGGTATGGGTAAGCATATCGGAGTAGGCCTGCATATAGTCGTCCCAATAGGCACGCTCTTTAAGGTCGGATGCTGAGAATTTCCAGTTTTTCGATTCGTCATCCAGTCTGGCAAGGAAGCGTTTTTCCTGTTCGTCGTGCGATACATTAAGGAAGAATTTAAGGATAATCGTCCCGTTTTCAGTCAGGTGCTTCTCCATATCGTTTATCTGCCTGTAACGTTTTTTCCAGAATTTATCGTCTACATCTTCTACTTTGGTCACATCAGGCAGTTTCCCGTTCAATACGATGGCCGGATGCACTTTAGCCACAAGTACGTCCTCATAGTGCGACCTGTTGAAGATACCGATGCGTCCGCGTTCCGGCAGGCTTTTGTAGATACGCCACATATAGTCGTGGTCGAGTTCTTCCGATGATGGCTGTTTGAAAGAGAAGACCTGGCATCCCTGAGGGTTGATACCCGACATCACATGCTTGATTGTCCCGTCCTTTCCCGCAGCATCCATTGCTTGGAATATAATCAGGATGGAGTACTTATCATGCGCGTAAAGCTTATCCTGTAACTTTGCCAGTTTCTCAATGTTCTCGTCTAGCAGTTTTTCGCCATCCGGCTTGGTCAAACCAGCTGTAAAGTCCGTTGAAAACTCGGAGACACTATGTTTCTCCCCGGGTTTTGCCGTCATTTTTTTTAGAACTTCTTTTCTCATAATTAGTCGCTCCTTAAAAAGTATATAATAAGTTATTTACCAACAAATTATCTCTTAAATTATTTGCTTAATATTGCAGAATTTCGTATCTTGAAGTCCTAAAAGCTTGCAAAAAATGATAGGAAAATCACCGGATCAAAGTCAGGGCGACTTGTTTCGACCACTCCTGACAGACTTCATAGATATGAATCATGAGTTGGTTCAGTTGGCACAAAAAATGGATTGGGGTTCATTGGAATCGGAACTTGGCGTGTTTTACAGTAAAGTTGGTCAACCCTCGATTCCGATTCGGATGATGGTCGGATGCCTGTTGCTTAAACAGCTCTACAATTACGGGGATGAGACTTTGGCAAAAGCCTGGGTGATGAATCCCTACATGCAGTATTTCTGTGGGGAAGCTTATTTTCAGTATCGCTTTCCATTTGACCCAAGCGACTTCGTTCATTTTCGCCATCGCATAGGAGAGGAAGGGATAAATGCTATTTTTAGACAAAGCGTCCTGATTCATGGTAAACAGGCAACAGAAAAAACAGTAGCCTCAGATACTACCGTCCAGGGCAACAATACCACCTTCCCTACAGATGCCAAACTTTACAAAAAGATTATTGACAACTGCGTTCAGATCGCCAGGCGGCATAAGTTGAATATTCGTCAAAGCTATAAACGTGTAAGCAAGCAACTTTTGCGAGACACCTACAATAGCAAACACCCCAGGCGAAAGAAAAACGCGGCCAAAGCCCGCCGCAAACTTCACACCATAGCCGGGCGTATGTTACGGGAATTGGAACGCATTCTTCCCGACTTCGAACGCATGATTTACCAGCATCAACTCTCTATCTATCATCAGGTCCTCGCTCAGAAAAAGACAGATAAACATAAAATTTACAGTTTACACAAGCCTTACACAGACTGTATCGCCAAAGGTAAAGCTCACAAGCCCTACGAATTTGGCAACAAGGTAGGCTTTCTGATGTGCTTCAACTCCCTGGTGATTACCTCTATCCGCAC
>NZ_QVMO01000039.1:54273-73820 GCF_010501055.1 Dysgonomonas sp. 521 | reverse complement strand
GTTGCTTTCATCAGGCTCAATCTGTACGTAAAGATAGATTTGCAGTACTGGCTCGACAATCCATTCCTTGAACCTCCTGAACCAGCTCCCGAATATCGGCAGGGGGTCCTTTTTCCAGAATATAGCTGAACCATCGCCTGAACATATTTGCAAGCCGGCATTTGGAAATGCTATTTTTATTTAGGACAGTATTGATGAAGAATGAGTAACTGTTTAAATTTTATATGAATATTTTATTATACCTTTTTCTTCGTTCATTTTTAGGCTGTTTTCGGCTGTTTTTTCCTTTCTCTCAACTCAAATAGCCCGCTATTATCGTTTCAAGAAAGAAAAAAACATCTCTAAAACATCTCTAAAAATTTGAACGAATAAAATTTAAACAGTTACTGAATCCCAATTCATTCTTCATTTTTTTTAAGGCTTGTTCTATTTATTTGTCCAGTTTCAATCTGTCTGCCATAGCCTTCCCTAAGGAAATACATGCATCATACGAATCTGTGCGCATAGCCTGCCGCATCTCTACCGGATCGCCTATAACCTCAAATTTAGTATCAAGGGCAAATTGCGCTAAACGTTTTACCGCGGCGCCAGCCCATGTGAATGAACCGAAATAACCGAAGTAGCGGTGTTTCATATCCCGTCCTTCAATTTTCGAGAGCAGGTATTCCACTTCCGGAAACAATTTATTATTGTATGTAGGCGAGCCCACTATCAGCCCTTTATATTTGAATATATCGCGGATAATGTACGAATGCGAGCGTTTGGATACATTATGTAATATCACTTCCCGTATACCTTGTTGTGCCAGTTCGTAAGCCACCGTCTCGGCCATCTGTTCAGTATTGCCGTACATGCTGCCGTAAGCTATAACGACACCTTCATCGCCCTCGTAGCGGCTGAGCTTGTCATATATACCTATCACTTTCTGTATTTGCTCGTCCAAAGTCCATACAGGCCCGTGAGTTGAGCATATATATTTTATATCGAGGGATTTGAGCTTTTCCAATGCCTTTTGCACAGGAGAACCGAATTTACCAACAACGTTGGAGTAGTAACGGATCATTTCGTCATAATAACGTTCAGGATGCAACTGCGCATCGGTAATACCACCATCCAGAGTCCCAAATGTCCCGAAAGCATCGCCTGAAAAGATAATCTTATAATATGTATCATAGGTCATCATGGTTTCCGGCCAGTGTACCATCGGTGTCAGATGAAAGACCAGATTGTGTTTCCCTAAGGATAACTCTTCCCCGTCATCGATGACTTTTACTCCGTCGGTAATTCCAAAGAATCCCTGTACCATGTCGGCGGTACGTTTATTCCCTACGATTTGTACATTGGGAAACCTGTTCCGTAGTAACCCCAGCGAACCGGAATGGTCGGGTTCCATGTGATTGATAATTACATAGTCGAGAGATTTACCTTCCAATGCGATCTCCAGTTTGTGAAAAAAAATGTCGGAGTAGCATATATCCACAGTATCGAATAAGGCCGTTTTCTCGTCCTTAATCAGATATGAATTGTAAGACACACCTTTAGGCAAAGGCCACAAGTTTTCAAAAAGGTGTTTAGTACGATCATTTACCCCGATATAATACAGATCTTCTTTTAAGGGGATTGGTTTCAACATAAGTATAAGAAAATATTTAATGATACATTTTCAACGCTTAACTTCTTATTGCCCGCCTACGTTTCGGCGAACAATGTTTGTAGTTATGCTTATAAAAGTAACGAAGCAGTATAAGACCTTCTTCTTACTTTCTATTTTGTTTTATTGTTTCCTTTTTCCTTAAGGCGTTCCAAACCAGCCATATACCCCATATTACAAACGGTATGCTGAGTAGCTGCCCCATATTTATGCCATAAGTAGCTATCATGTTTACTTCGAATGGCTCCTGAATATTTTTGATGAACTCTATAAAGAATCTGGATAAGAATATCCCGATCAGTGAGATACCCAGTATCAGGCCCTGTTTGTTTTTTGCATCTGTTTTATAAAACAGGTATAGCGATAATGCAAATATAGACAAGTATATAAGCGCCTCATATATTTGAGTAGGGTGGCATGGCAGTTCGCCCGAACCTCCATTGGCTATAGGATAATGCCAGTGCGTGTCGCGTACGAAGTTAAATCCCCAAGGCATTGTCGTTGGCCCTCCGTATATCTCCGAGTTCATCAGGTTACCCATACGGATAAAAGCTGCACCAATGGCTACACCTACAATAAGGCGGTCGAGCCCCCATATAATACTCTTCTTCGATACTCTTTTCGAGTAGAGCCATATACCGATTGTCATACCTATAGCCCCTCCATGGCTAGACAGTCCCCCTTCCCATACCATCAGCATCTTTAGCGGGTTTGACAGATAATATGCAGGGTCGTAGAACAGGCAATGCCCTAGACGCGCGCCGATAATAAGGCCGGTAAGGACATAAATAAACAGGGAGTCGAACCATTTTTCGGGGAGTTTTTCCGATTTATACATTCGCTGTACAACCATTGTTGTACACAACACTCCAGTGGCCCAAAGGATACCATACCAGCGTATTTCGCGGCCGAATATCGCAAACGCTTCGGGATCTACATTCCAGGTAATAAATGAAAGCATATATTTATATTTAAGGTCTCAGACCTGTTTGTTGTTATATAATGCAGCAATAATTCTGCTATTTATTCTAAATTTGTGATGTACCCTTTTTTCGGAGTACAAATATATAAAAATACTTAGCAATAGAGATACTTTGGCCGAATAAGTTCGAATTGCATTTTAATGTAAATCTGATGTAAAATATTTATTGTTAGTTTATTATTGTCTTTTTCTTTGATTTAATGTTATGTAAAATAGTTCTAAATAACACGAATCATAGGTTGAAGTATTTATTGTTGTAAATTAATCTCCTGTTTTACAATCAAGGTTCTAAGTCCGCGAAGCGGGCTAATATGAATAACCGCGGGTAAAACCCGTGGAAAAAGCAGGCAGGTAAAAACCGTCTCCGTAGGAGGCGAATACCATTGATTTTGCTATTTGCCTCCTACGGAGACATACTTTTTTTTAGTTAGTCTCTGCCACGGGTTTTACCCGTGGTTATCAGTGTTCAGTTCCTTCGGAACAAAATACGCGCAAGATAAACCTGCTGTATCCAACCCCTGATTCGCATAGATAATAAAAAGTTACAAAATGTAAGAAAAACCTTTATGTTAATAAACATCATTACACATAACCCGAATTTATTAACATTTTACTATCTTTAAAACGGAAATCGGGTTATAGGGAACATCTATGTACCTATTTGTGTTATATATAAGTATATTAAAATAGAAAATTTGCTAGTTTTATATGGATTATAGTTACAAAAAAACAAATGCTTACCTCAAATTTGATAAATCCAGGATGGTAAATCTGGAATATTCCCTTAACCGGGAAATTCTAAGAACAAACCGTAGAGGCGCATATCATTGTACAACCTTGGTAGAATGCAATACACGCAAACAGCATGGTTTGCTTGTGCTGCCTGTGCCACAGCTGGGAAATACAAACCATGTATTGCTTTCTTCTTTTGACGAGACAGTGATACAACATGGCGCCGATTTTAATTTGGGTATACACAAGTACGACGGCAATAATTACAGCCCGATGGGGCATAAGTATATACGCGAATTCGATTGCGATTCGCTTCCGCGTACGATATACAGGGTAGGAGGCGTTATCCTGTCCAAGGAGAAGATGTTCTCCCTGATAGATAATACGATCTTTATCCGGTATACATTGATAGACGCGCATTCGCCTACAACAATGCGCTTCAAACCCTTTCTGGCATTCCGCGATATAAATGAGCTGACCGAGGAAAACCCCATCGCCGAACAGGGATATAAAGAGGTGGAGAACGGTATAAGCATGTGCATGTATAGCGGTTATCCTGAATTGTTTATGCAATTTAGTAAGCCTGTAGACTTCGTATTCGAACCCGGATGGTACAAGGGGGTAGAGTACATACAGGATATGAATCAGGGCTTGCCTTATAAAGAAGACCTGTATGTACCGGGATATTTCGAACTTCCTATCACGAAGGGAGAATCTATAATCTTTTCGGCCAGTGACGTGCATGCTGATACCAGTAACCTGCTGGATCGTTTCGAAAATGGAATAACGGTTCGTACACCACGTTCCTCTTTTTTTAATTGCCTCAAAAACTCTGGACATCAGTTTTATTTCCGTCCGTCCCAAGACGAGCTTTATTTGCTAAATGGCTACCCGTGGGGAGAAGTCAAAGCCCGCGAGCAATTTATGGCTTTAGTAGGACTCACTCTGGATATAGGAAGAGAAGATGCATTCGAAGAGATTGTAGATACGGCTGTTCCGGCAATAGAGCAGTTTATGCAAGGGAAGCCCATTACCGGTTTCCTTAAAGATATAAGTGACGCCGATGTATTACTATGGCTATTGCGTGCTCTGAAGAAGTTTTCTGCGCACAATCCTGAACGCTTTTATCTGAAATATGCAGGGTTGGTTAGCAAGATAGTAGCCTTTATACAAGAGGGCAACCATCCTAACCTGAGACCTTTGACCAATGGTCTGTTAAGCGTAGACAATAAGGTGGGGCATCCCAGCTGGATGCACAATAAGTCTGCTGACGGATATTATACGACGCCACGCACTGGCTGCCTGGTGGAGATTAACGCGTTCTGGTACAATTCGCTTAAGTTCAACGAAGAAATAGCCCATAATCTGGAAGATGCCAAGTTGGAAAAGAAAATGGGATTGCTTGCCGAAATAACAAAGACTTCGTTTCTCGATGTTTTCCTCAATGATAGTGGTTATCTGTACGACTATGTTGTGGGTAACTTCGTGGATTGGAGTGTAAGGCCTAATATGCTGTTGGCTATTTCTAATGCTTATCCGCTGCTGGACAGGCGGCAAAGTAAATCAATAATTGATATTGTTACCAAAGAATTACTGACACCAAAGGGTATTCGCTCCCTGAGTCCTAAAAGTATTGGCTTCAGGCCAAGGTGCGAAGGGACTATGCATGACAGGGTGTATAGTGCTTTTAACGGTTCGGCATGGCCTTGGTTGTTAAGGGCGTATCAGGAGGCATATCTGAAGATATTCCAGCGGAGTGGTTTGTCGTTCCTCGACCGGTTACTGATCGGGGTCGAAGATGAAATGTCTAACGATGGCATAGGTTCCCTGTCGACAGTGTACGATGGTAGCATACCTTACTTTGGGCATGGACAAATATCCAGCGCTATCAACGTTGCCGGAGTGATAAGCGCCCTGAATGTCCAGAAATCGTTCGATAACGAATATTGAAACAATATATTAGTACATGACAAAAATAGGATACGGCTTTATATTGCCCTTACAGGGCGCAATTTTAGAGGGGATTTATTTTACCCAAGGCGTTGCCATTGGGCTAGATTATGTAGCCCCTTCAGGGCATTCGGTAGAGAACAGGCTGAAAGCCTGATATATTTTAGCCCGGGGTAACACCCCGGGGAGGTAATAAGCCAAAGGAACCGCGCCCTGTAAGGGCAATATAATAAGTCTTTAAATATATGTAAAATGTTTTTGTCATATACAATGAACGAGTTATAATTATAAATTGCCTGGCAAGAGTGTCACTTTATTTCTGTAATTTTATCTATATAGTACAGGTAAATAGCTTCTTATGGAAGAAAAAGGTAACAATGTATAAACAATCTGAAAAGTGTCACTTTTGTCACTTTTTACAAAATATGAGTTGATTATGAGTGGAATAACTATTTTATCTTATAAGCGGTTGTAAGTTATGAATTGTGAGTATTATTTACGATTAACTATTTACTGCTAACTGCTAACTGCTAACTGTTTAAAATATGAAAGCATTAATGTTTGGATGGGAGTTTCCTCCCCACATATTAGGCGGGCTTGGTACTGCAAGTTACGGACTGACTAAGGGTATGTCCTTACAGCCTGATATGGATATTACCTTTGTTATACCCAAGCCTTGGGGCGATGAAGACCAAAGCTTCCTGAAAATAATCGGGGCATGTAATACTCCGGTAGCATGGCGCGATGTTTATTGGGATTACGTAAGCGAACGGTTGTCGAAATACATGGATCCTCAGGAATATTATAATCTGCGGGATCATATATATGCCGATTTTAATTATTTGCATACGAATGATTTAGGGTGCATAGAGTTTTCGGGGCGTTATCCCGATAACCTTCTTGAGGAGATAAATAACTACTCTATAGTAGCGGGTGTCATAGCCCGTACGCATAATTACGATATTATCCATTCGCATGACTGGCTTACCTATCCGGCAGGGATACATGCCAAAAATGTTTTGGGCAAACCGTTGGTAATCCATGTGCATGCCACCGACTTTGACCGTAGCCGCGGAAATGTGAACCCGCAGGTTTACCAGATGGAAAAGAACGGAATGGATTATGCCGACCATATTATTTGTGTGAGTGAACTGACACGCCGCACGGTAATTGAAAAATATCATCAGGATCCGGCAAAAGTAACTACCGTGCATAATGCGGTGGAACCGTTGAGCGCGGATATAATAGGCATAGAGCCCGAAAAGGGGAAAGATAAGGTTGTCACTTTTTTGGGGCGCATTACGATGCAAAAAGGGCCTGAATACTTTGTAGAAGCTGCCGCCCGTGTTTTAGAAAAAGCGGAACATATACAATTTGTGATGGCCGGAAGCGGCGATATGATGGAACGTATGATTTACCTTGTGGCCGAAAGGGGCATGTCGGATAAATTCCATTTTACCGGATTCCTGAAGGGGAAACAGGTATATGAGATGCTCAAAAGGAGTGATGTATATGTGATGCCATCTGTTTCCGAGCCGTTTGGTATCTCCCCGCTCGAAGCGATGCAATGCAGTATTCCGACTATAATATCCAAGCAATCGGGTTGCGCGGAGATTCTCGATAAGGCCGTAAAGGTTGACTACTGGGATGTAGAAGGCATGGCTGACGCTATCTATTCTATCTGTACCTACGATGCTATGGCAGAGTTCCTCAGCAGGGAAGGAAAGGAAGAGGTAGACAATATCAAATGGGAATATGCAGGACAGAAAGTAAGGGATATATATAATCAGTTAACAGTTAGCAGTTAGCAGTTAACAATAGTTAGTGTATATGTGTTTTTTAGTGTAACGAAAATCTTGAAATTTGAAATCTTGAAACTTGAAATATAATAAGGCATATCATTATGAAAAATATTTGTTTTTATTTCCAGATACATCAGCCACACAGGCTAAAACGATATAAGTTCTTTAATATAGGCGGCGATCATTATTACTATGACGACTTTGCCAATGAGGATTTTATGCAGCAGGTCGCTGATGTTTCATATATCCCGGCCAACAGGCTGATGCTGGATATGATAAGGGAATATAACGGAAAATTTAAGGTTGCATTCTCCATTTCGGGCGTGGCCTTAGATCAGATGGAGATATATACCCCCGAAGTAATAGACGGATTCAAGGAACTGGCAGATACCGGATGTGTGGAATTTCTGGCAGAAACCCAGGGGCATTCGCTGGCTTCGCTGGTAGATCCCGAAGAATTTAAAAAACAGGTAAAGGAACATAGCGACAAGATAGAAAGCCTCTTTGGGCAACGCCCTAAAGTTTTTCGCAATACGGAACTAATCTATTCGGACGAAATCGCACATCTGCTCTACGAAATGGGCTTTACGGGAGTTCTGGTCGAAGGAGCGAAACGCACACTGGGATGGAAAAGCCCGAACTACCTATATCAGGCGGCAGAGCAGCCGAAGTTGAAACTTCTGCTACGTAATGCAAGGTTCAGCGATGATATTGCGACCCGTTTTTCTAACTATAACTGGAACGAGTATCCCCTTACCGCCGATAAGTTTATCGGGTGGGTGGCAGCTACGCCAAAGGAAGAACAGGTAATAAACCTGTTTATGAACTACGAAGCCTTGGGCAATTTCCAAAAAAAGAGTTCGGGTATCTTCGACTTTATGAGGGTGTTGCCTCGTTTTGCGGCTGAAAATAATATCGGTTTTGCAACTCCGTCCGAGATATTTAATACAATGAAACCTATCGATTCCATTTCTTCTATGCATCCCATATCCTGGGTGGGAGAAGAAAAGGATATTTCGGCCTGGCTGGGTAATACCTTACAGCAGGAAGCTTTTAATAAACTGTATGAAATAGCAGAGCGTGTGAGTCTGAGCCAATCGAGACGTATATTACAAGACTGGACATACTTGCAGTCAAGCGACCACTTCTATTATATGGGGACTAAAAACGCCTTGCCTTTCAGTCCGTATGCTTCGCCATACGAAGCCTTTAATACATATATGAATGTATTGAGTGACTTTAAGGAGAGGGTAGACTCCGAATTCCCTAGTTCGATAGAAAATGAAGAATTGAATGCCTTGCTTACCACGATTCACAATCAGGCCAATGAAATAGATGAACTGGAAAACCGCATCAGGCAACTCGAAGCTGCGGCTAAGAAGGCTGCACCTAAGGCGAAAGCTCCAACACCTAAGGTAGCCGCAAAAAAAGAAGTAGAAACGGCTGTAAAAGCAAAAGCAGAACCAACGGTTAAGGCGGCAACCGCGCCGAAGGCGAAGGCGTCGGCAAAGCCTGCTGAAACTAAGGTGAAAACTCCGGCTAAGCCAAAAGCTACCCCTCAGAAAGCTAAAGCTGGGACAAAGGCTAAGCCTGCTACAAAAAAATAAGGAATAAGTATTTGAGTTTATTTGCAATTGAATACTATAGCTTTGATTTTTTAATTCATTATTTATGCGAGTCAGGGGTTGAAAGCAGCTCAACACCTGCCCGAAGCGGCAGGACACACAGTATGTCCTGTCTTTCAGACAGCTGGTATTGCTCATCCTTTTTCCGCAGGTCGATGACCCGCGGTTATGAAGATTTGGCTTTTCAAGCCATTCCTCAACTCCTGGTTGGCATTATTTATTTTATATCGTAGGGGCGGCGTTTGCCTGCCCTTATACGAATAATATCTATACCGGACGGGCAAACCCCGCCACTACATTAAAAATACAACAACAAAATTATTACCCTCTATGCAACAATTAAAAGATGAGATGCATCATAATATATAGATACCTTAATGTGTAACGTAGCTAATATAACTAACAATGAAAATTAAAGCTCTGTCTGTATATTCTAAGATTTTATCGTTTTTTATGGTTCTGCTGGGTTTCTCTTCATGCGATAACGGAGCGGCGGAGTATGGTACTCCTTATGCGAAATTTATAGTGAAGGGGAAAGTTGTAGATAAAGAAGACAATGCAGTTAGCGGATTGAAAGTGGCTTTGGGGAGAGCTGGAGATATAGGGGATGGTATAAAACGGACATACTATATTGATAGTATAAATACAGATAAAAATGGGGCATTCAAACTTTCAGTAGAGGAGTTTCCTACCAGTCAGAAATTTGTAATAAAATACGAAGATATTGATAAAGAGGAGAATGGCCTCTTTGGAACAGTGACGGATACGGTACAGTTCGCAGACCCTTCTTTTACAAATGGAAGCAACAGTTGGTATGCCGGAGAAACAGTAGAAGACCTGGGTGCGGTAATTCTTGAACCTGAAAAGGATGAAGAATAATACGTGTAATGGCTTAAATACTTAGAGCCTGTTTAAATTTTATAGCAAATCTTTTTTATAGCTATTTTTAGATGGATTTTATCATTTTTACTAGCCGGTTTAGCGGGCTAAACCAAGAGTAAAAAGGGAATTGAAAATCGGCGGAGCCAAAAAGACGCTAAGAAAGAGCATAAAAAAGTTGCTAAGAATGAATTACAAGAGCCTATAATAAAAATTTTCGCTAAAATTTAAACAGGCTCTCAATAATTAACTGTTAACTTATCTATTATGAAGATTAAATGTATATCTGTATATTCCCGAATCTTATCATTTCTCCTTGTTTTGCTGGGTTTCTCATCTTGCAGTAGCGAAGGCGGAAATGATTGTGGCGGTCGTTTTGTAGCGATGTATGGTACTCCGAGTGCTAAATTTGTAATCGACGGAAAAGTAGTAAATAAAAATAATAAACCGGTCTCCGGTCTTAAGGTAGCCGTTGGTCATGTATATCTGTCCGGCGACGGTTCTAATATGACCCATTATGCCGATAGTATAAATACCAGTACAGACGGGGCTTTCAGGGTCGCTATATACGACTTTCCTGCCGACCAAAAATTTGTTATTAGATATGAGGGTACCGAAAGTCCTGAGAGTAGCTTCTATGGTGTAACAACCGATACCGTAAGGTTCGAAAACCCTACTTTTAGTGGCGACAACAACTGTTGGTATGAGGGAGAAATAACCAAGAATCTGGGAACTGTAGTCTTTGATCCGAAGAAAAGCGCAGAATAATGGGTGTAGAAGATATTTCAATACGTAAGAAAATCGGGCTGGAACTATTCCGTAGATATAAGAAAAATGAAGCTTTAACCCATAATCTTAGCTATCTGTTCTGGGAGTGTACCTTAAGGTGCAACCTTTCCTGTAAGCATTGTGGCAGCGATTGCCATAAAGATATGCGCCAGAAGGATATGCCATTAAATGATTTTCTGAAGGTTATAGATGATATAACCCCGCATGTCAATCCTCACGAAACGATGATTGTAATTACCGGAGGGGAGCCGTTGATGCGTGACGATCTGGAAATTTGCGGGCAGGAACTCTATAAGAGGGAATATCCGTGGGGAATGGTTTCCAATGGGTTGTTCCTGTCGGAAAAGAGGTTAAAGAGCCTTCTTGGAGCCGGGCTGCGGTCGATCACTATAAGCCTTGACGGGCTCGAAGAAAAACATAATGCCATACGTGGAAATAAGAACAGTTTCAGGCAGGCGTACAATGCTGTTTCTATGCTTGCCAAGACCAATGGTATAATATTTGACGTGGTTACCTGCGTCACGGCAGATACTTTTCCCCAACTGGATGAGTTGAAGAATCTACTTATAGGTGCAGGTGTGAAGTCGTGGCGGATATTTACGGTGTTTCCTATTGGCAGGGCATCGGAGCACAAAGAGCTGCAACTGCCTCCCGCACAGTTTAAGCAATTATTCGATTTTATAAAGCACACCCGTAAAGAGGGCTTGATAAAGGTTGATTATGGATGCGAAGGATTCCTTGGCGACTATGAATCGGACGTAAGGGATAACTTCTTTTTTTGCAGGGCGGGGGTTCATATCGGTTCGGTTCTGGTTGACGGTTCTGTCTCTGCTTGTCCTAACCTGCGTTCCAATTTTATTCAGGGGAATATTTACGAAGATAGCTTCTGGGATATCTGGTCTGGCCGTTACAAGCCTTTCAGAGACCGTGAATGGGCGAAAAAAGATGAGTGCGCGGATTGCAGGTATTTCCGTTATTGCGAAGGAAGCGGAATGCATCTTCGTGATGAAAACGGGAAGCTGTTATTCTGCCATCTGAGAAGAATCAAAGAAGGGGAGGAGCAATAAAGACAGGTTTAGTTCATCCTATTCCTGTACAGCCAGATAATTATAATCACTTACCACTTTCCGGAGGAAAACCCTGTCGGGCCCGTCGTACTCGTAGCCTGTTATTGACTTTATCCTGTCGGCAAGCCTTTGGTTGAAGTATTCGTTATACTGCATCCGGTTGTCATCGATGATAGACGTAATGGTCTGGATATCCCTGTCGGACAACCTGTCCAGTACATCTCTGTAAGTGACTTTGTAGTCTTCGTGGAAATCGAGGTCGGACAACTTCAATTCCTTATTCCGGGCATTCAGCCTAAGGTCTATAACTGTAGTTCCTGCAATGTAATCTCCCAGTCGTTGCGATTTCTTTGTAGTGGCTATCATAATCACAGCCAGAAACCCTTCAGTCATGGAAAAGTCGACTATACGGAAAAGCCAGCGCAACAGGTAAGAAGTACCGGAAGGCGCTGTGCCGTCTACATTGACAACCCTTATCTTTACTATCATTTTACCGATACTCTGGCCATGATTTAACGTCTCGAAGAGCAGGTCGTAAAACAAGATAGGGAATGCTATTATAATGATAAGGAATATCATAATGCCGTTTCCGTCGAAAGCAGACCAAAGCCCGGCCTCCGAAAAAATGGATATAATACCGATCCATCCTAAATACCAGGCGAAAATAACAACCCAATCGAGAAAATAGGCTAGTAATCGATAGCCCACACCGGCTGTTTCGTAGTCAATCGTAACGTTTTGAGTTGTTTGAACTTCTATAATCATGATTGTAAAAAAGAATTGAAAGGCAAATTTAAATTTTTTAGACGATTATTAGCATAAATTTTTCATTCTTTTTAGGCAAAGAACTATATTTGTAGAATATAGGATGCGCCTCGGCAATTTCAAGCGAGCTTGATTGCACTCGGCTTTCGCTATATTTGTAGAATATAGGATGCGCCTCGGCAAACTCAAGTAAGTTTAGTTGCGCTTGGCTTTCACTATAATTTGAATAGAATAATCAGAAATAAAGCAAAATAATACAAACTTGTTGGTTGATGAGAGAAGCCGCATTTGTTAAGCAAAATAGAGATAAGTGGCAGCAAATTGATATCCAAACGAAAGGAAGAGATATTCCAGCTGAAACTTTAGCGGATAATTTCATCGAACTGACCGATGATTTATCTTACGCGCGGACATTTTACCCGAGGTCGCAGACTGTGAGGTATCTCAATCAATTGGCCGGACGCTATTTTATCAACATATACCAATACCGTAAAAAAGAGAAAGGACGTTTCTTCCGCTTCTGGAAAGAAGAGGTGCCTTTGATTATGTACAAATACCGTAAATATATGCTATATTCTTTTTTAGCTATGTTTGCCGGTGTATTGCTTGGTATATTCTCATTAGAGCAGGAGTCCGGTTTTGCAAGCCTTATTCTTGGTCCCGGCTATGTAAACCAGACCTTGGAGAATATAGAGAGCGGCGACCCTATGGCTATTTATAAAAGTTCTGATGAGGCGCCCATGCTTTTCGGTATTGCTACCAATAATATCTGGGTGGCATTTTACGCGTTTATCATGGGGATTATGTTCTCTGTAGGAACTGTTTATATCCTTTTCTCCAATGGCGTGATGCTGGGTGTTTTCCAGTATTTCTTTTTCAAGAAAGGCTTGTTGTTTACATCCGCTATCTCTATCTGGTTGCACGGCACATTGGAGATATCGGCAATCATAATAGCCGGGGGAGCGGGTATGATACTGGGCAACAGCCTTCTGTTTCCGGGTACATACAGCCGCCTTGCATCGTTGCAACGCTCTGCAAAAGATGCGGTAAAGATAGTTGTGGCATTGATTCCTGTTTTTATAACGGCTGCTTTTATCGAAAGTTACCTTACGCGCTTGACCGAAATGCCGGTCTACTTTAACCTGACTATAATAGGTTTATCGGCCTTATTTATTATATGGTACTTTATTTATTATCCTTATCGCTTAAATAAAAAATTAAATGGAACAGCAACAGAAGATCAAGTTATATCAAAGTCGTGATTTCAGCGGGATTTTTGATACGTCTATCACGTTTATCAAACGGAATTATGGTACAATAATAAAAAGCTTATTGGTCTTTGTGCCAATACTGCTTATCGCCATTTATTTCTTTATGAATATCCTGTCCATGTCTACGCTTGGAGGTATGGAAGATATGGAAATGTACAACGACCCGTATGCGCTTTTCGCACAGATGTTCGACTGGCAGTTCTTTCTGGGCTTTTTCCTTATAATGATCGCCTCTTACCTGATGTCTCTTTATCCTATTTGCTATTTGGCACTGTATGCCGAATCGAAAGATGGGAAAGTGGATAGCAAAGCTGTATGGGATAAGATGAAACAGGTAGTACTTCCTTTGTTGGGCTATTCTATCGTTTATGGTATATTGGTTTCAGTGGGTACAGTGCTATGCTTTATTCCCGGCATTATTATAGGAGTATATCTTTGCTTGTATTTCTATGTCTATATTATCGAAGGTAAGGGATTGGTAGAAACATTTCAGCGCAGTGTCGATCTGGTTCGCCATCATTGGTGGGTTTCCTTAGGGATGGTTCTTGTTTTCTCTTTCATCATAAGCGCTATTAGCTTTGTGTTTACACTTCCTGTTTACGGAACAATGATTGGTGCCATATTTGATATCGATTTCCTTAAAAGCGACCTGTATATTTATCTTACATCTTCTCTGAGTTATGTAGCCCGTTTCTTGTTGAATCCGGCAATCTCAATTGTGCTGGGTATTATGTATTTCAGCTACAGAAGCCAGCTCGATGGAATCGACATGACAGATGAGATAGATACGATAGGTACCGATCAGGAAGTACAGGATAAATGGTATTAACACTAATATTTCAATACATCCCTTAGGGTGACAGAATATAAAAAATATATACAGATATTTAAGAGCATTATCATAATGCTCTTAGTCTGTTTTAGCGCCACTGTTTCCGCACAGTCTGATTCGGTAGAGGCAATCAATCCTGTAGCAGTTCAGGAGCGGGTTGAAGCCCGTATTCCCGATCAGAGTAAGATAGAGAAGTTTCAGAAAGATCCCAGATTTCAGTATAAAAGAGAAGAAAGGAGCCTTTCATGGTGGGATAAACTGATGATGGCCATCAATGATTTTCTCAACAGGCTGTTTGGTACAGCGGCAAAGTCAGGTGTGCTCAGTGTGGTCGTTGTCATTATCATTGTTGTGATAGTATGCCTGATCGTTCTTAAATTACTTGGGGTCGATTACAGGACATTATTAGGCAAAAAGGAACTGGATAAGCCTGAAATAGACATCTATAGCGAAAATGTGCACGAAATGAATTTTGATGTATTGATAGCCAATGCATTGAAGAATAAAGACTACCGTTTGGCCGTACGTTTTCTATATCTGAAAAATCTGAAACAGATGTCCGACAGGGACATTATAGAATGGAGTAACTATAAGACCAACTATAGTTACCAGTATGAGATACAGAGTGAAGCGCTGCGCTCTAAGTTCATGGAAACCACCCTTATATTCGATTATGTATGGTATGGCGAATTCCAGCTGGACGAATCACGGTTTTCGGATATAAACCGGCGTATGGACGAACTCAATAAAATGATAAGCTATGAAAGATAAGAAACTGATTGTTATAATAGCAGTGATTATCCTTTTACTGGTTGGATTATCATACGCTCAGACCAAAGCACCGAAGGCTGTAGACTGGCGTCCTACATTCATTAATACAAAGACAGCCCCGTATGGTACATACATTGTATACGAACTTTTAGGGGATGTTTTTAGCAAGAAAAATATACGCTCTACCCGCAGGCCGATATACAACAACCTGAAAAAGGATATGGAAGAGCATTTCTCGTATGAAGAAGTTCCCGATTCTTATGGTTCCGGTTATTATGAAAACAATGACGACTACGGCGACTATTATGAAGAAGATGATGATTATGATTATGATGAAGCCGATACCATTTCGGAGAATATAACGTCAGAAGCCGGTACTACAACAGATGTGGATGCAAATACTTTTGATGATCCTACCGGATGGTACAGGGATATAGATGCGGCTATAGATACAACAGCCTATCTGTTTGTTAATACCAAATTTTCGCTGGATAAGGTCGATTTACAGTATATGCTCGACTTTGTGGGTCTTGGTAACAACCTGTTTATCTCGTCCGAGAGTTTCTCCTCTAATTTACTGGATACGTTGAAGATAAAAGTAAAGAGAACATATTTCGAAGCAGATACGGTATATTCCCTGGCAGACTTCCCTGATCGTAAATACAACTTTACGGGAATATCCGGTGAGGCGAGGTTGAATACGGATAGTTGTAAGTTGAAAGTACGTCCTTTAGCATTCAATAGTAAGAACGACACGGTATTTGTTGAAGTACAGTATGGCAAGGGGCATATCTATCTGCACACAGTTCCTTCGGCTTTTGCCAATGTCAATCTGTTGCAGACAAATAAATACGATTTTGCTTTCAGGTGTTTGTCTTATCTGCCGCAGAACAGCAAAATTATCTGGGACGAGTACCAGAAACAGGGTGCGGTAGACGACAGTGACAGTATATTCCGCGCGATGCTCAAGTATCCGCCACTGCGTATAGCTTTATACCTGATACTGGGAGGGCTGCTCTTATTTATGATTTTCCGTGCAAAGCGTACCCAGCGGATAATTCCTGTTATAAATCCGCCTGTAAATTCATCATTGGAATTTCTGGGCACCATCAGTAATTTGTATTACCGTAAGAAAGATTTCAGGACAATAGTCGAAAAAAGGCATGCTTACTTCCTCGACTATATAAGGAAGCACTATTATATGCAAACAGAGAATATCAATGATGAATTTCTGGATGTATTAAGCGCAAAATCGGGAGTGGAGAGGGGAAAACTAAACAACCTTTTCATACTTTACAGGGATATGGAAATATTGCCGTATGCGCCTAATGAAGCATTCCTGAAGTATAATAACCTGTTGGAAGAGTTTTACAGGAAAGTGAAAAGTAAATAATATAACGGTTTAAATGGCTGTATTAAGTAATGAATAATATTTATTGTCCTAAATACGTCATTATTTTCTATAAATAACTTAATAATGCGAATCAGGGGTTAAAATGTGCCGTTAGGCACATCATATTGGTAGAAACATGAATAAAATTCGTTTTTTTGTGCCGTCAGGTACAAAACGTGAATCATTCTGTACATATTGCGTACCTGACGGCACACAATCGACTGATTAAAGCTTCTTTCTACTAACATTCAGTCCCTAAAGGGACAAAATAGCACATTCAACTCCTGATTGGTATTAATACATAATAAAATAATAAATAGGTCTGCGACCTTAAATTGAATATATATGTCAGATTTAGATTTCCAGTCGAGAATAGATTTCTCTGAATTGAGCCGAAGTGTTCAAGAAATAAAAAACGAAATAGGACGCGTCGTTGTAGGGCAGCACCAGCTTATAGAGCAGATGATTATTGCTATTCTGGCAAACGGGCATGTGCTGGTAGAAGGCGTTCCCGGAGTGGCTAAGACTTTATCGGCAAAACTCCTTGCCAAAACTATAGACGTCGCTTTCAGCCGTATACAGTTTACACCCGACCTTATGCCATCGGACGTGCTGGGTACAAGCATCTTTTTGCCCGGTTCGGGAAAATTTGAATTTAAGAAAGGACCAATCTTTTCCAATATAGTGCTTATAGACGAGATAAACCGTTCTCCGGCAAAGACTCAGGCGGCACTGTTTGAGGTAATGGAAGAACGTCAGGTAACGAATGACGGGGTAACACATAAAATGACTTATCCGTTCCTTGTAATGGCTACCCAGAACCCGATAGAGCAGGAGGGCACATACCGTTTGCCAGAGGCGCAGCTCGACCGTTTCCTGTTCAAGATAGTGGTCGACTATCCGAACATCGTAGACGAGATAAATATACTGGACAGGCAAAACCGTGGGGAATTGTCTTCTGAAATAGGTATACGCCCAGTGCTTACCGCCGAGAAGCTGAACAGCCTGCGTAAGGCTGTCGAAAAAGTGCTTGTAGAGCATCAGTTACTGGAGTATATAGCCCAGATTGTAGCTGCTACGCGCCAGAGCCCGTGGATTACCTTAGGTGCTTCTCCGCGTGCGTCGTTAGCCATACTGAATGCGTCGAAAGCTATGGCAGCCATCAGAGGGCGCGACTTTATCACGCCTGACGATATTAAGGAAGTAGCTGTTCCTGTACTAAGGCACAGAATATTATTAACACCCGAAAAAGAAATGGACGGTACATCTGCCGACACAATCATATGCCAACTAATAGACAAAGCGGAGGTTCCCCGGTAAGACGTTTTTTTAAGACATTATATCTTTCAAACCGTTTTTTCTTCACACTGGCCTTATGTGTGTTAGGGTTCTTTGCGTGCTATATTTTCGATAACTTCCTTTTTGTAATGGTTGTCGCATCAGGCGTTCTGGCCGTATTTTTACTGCTGGATATCTTTTCCCTGTACAGGCAAAAGAAAGGATTGCAGGCATTCAGGAACTGCCCCGAAAGGCTGTCGAACGGAGATATGAACACGATCTCATTATCCATTACAAATAAGTATCCGTTCAGGGTGGGGATAACAGTTGTAGAAGAAGTACCTTTCCAGTTCCAGAAGAGGGATTTAGTCTTTAAAACTTCATTGGGTGTGAACAAATCGGAAGCGCTTTATTATGACCTCCGGCCTACAGAAAGAGGTTTATACCGGTTTGGCGCTATAAACATTTATGCGGCCGGACTGCTGGGACTGGTAACACGCCGCTATATCTTCGAAGAAGAAGGCAGGGATGTTGCCGTATACCCGTCCTTCCTCGAAATGCATAAATATGAGTTGCTGGCAGCATCGCATCGCCTTACCGATTATGGAGTTAAAAAAATCAGGCGTATAGGACATGCTACGGAATTCGACCATATCAAGCATTACGTTCTGGGAGATGACCCCCGCACAATCAATTATAAGGCTACCGCGCGTATGAATCAACTGATGGTAAATACATATCAGGAAGAAAAGTCGCAACCTGTGTATTGTCTGATTGATAAGGGGCGTACGATGAAAATGCCTTTCAACGGTATGACGTTGCTGGATTATGCGATCAATTCTACGCTGATGGTGTGTACCACGGCGCTGAATAAGGGAGATAGAGCCGGATTGATCACTTTTTCGCGGGATATAGATGAAATACTGCCTGCCGACAGGCAACGCCGCCAGCGTGTGAAAATATTGGAAACGTTATACGCTCAGGAGACGGATTTTAAAGAATCCGACTACGAACGGTTGTATGCTACTGTCCGCCGTAAGCTGTCTCAGCGCAGCCTTATCATTCTGTACACAAACTTTGAGACGGTAAATGGTATGCGCCGCCAATTGAAATACCTGAGCCACATGGCAAAAGACCATCTGATTCTGGTTGCTTTCTTTCTTAATTCGGAATTTAACGAGGTACTGGAGGCTACTCCGGCCAATCTGGAAGAAACATTCAGGAAAGGTATGGCTGAAAAGTTGTGGAACGATAAACACCTGATTGTAAAAGAACTGAACCGTTACGGAATTTATACGATACTCTCCAAACCTGAAAACCTGACGATAGATTCTATTAATAAGTATCTTGAGTTTAAGGCAAGGGGCTTGATATAATGAGTATGGATAAAGAAAAATAAAGCCTGTCATCCTATGCTTGACACGGGATCCCCTAAAAAAAGAAAATGGATCGCAAGGGGGTTGCGGATCAGTATTTGCTTTTGTTTAAATTATATGTTCTTTCATTTTTTATTCTGCGCGCAATCGCAGATTGCTTGCCTTACTTTTGGCCGAAGCTCCAAAAGTAAGCAAAAAAGCATTGCGCCCCGCTTCGCCGTACGACCCACCATCGGCTTGCCGGCTGAATGAAGTGATGAAAGATTCATCATTGCAATAATTGGCAGACGATGCTTAAAAGCGCCCGCACTTCATTCTACGCCGCCTGCACCGGGTGGGTACCCCGTACGCTTGCTAACGGCGCTGGCTGACGCCTGATTTGCA
>NZ_QVMO01000039.1:0-54268 GCF_010501055.1 Dysgonomonas sp. 521 | reverse complement strand
GAAACGGGATGTTGTCCGAGCCGCAGGCGAGTTTCGTCCCGTTTAGCCGGCCAGCCGTTGGTGGGTCGCCGAGGGACAAAGCACTAGCCTTTTGCCTTCTTTTGGGCAATGCCAAAAGAAGGGGCAAGCCCGGGAGGGCGCGGCAGTAGGGAACTGCGACTAATGTATTTAGCCTGAGATAGCCTTTATGTAAAAAATAATTGAACTATTACATTAATCATATTTTCAACTACTGATTGACATTAATATGTAAAATATGACCGTTCTTTATTTTAACTCCTCATAATAATCGAACATCGTATTTCCGATATACTCCAACGCTGCTGCATCATAATGTAAATAGTCGCCGAGATGCGTCAGGTGTTCGTATGTACTAACTATTTTTAAATTGGGGTCTTTATTACTGCAGCTATGAAGAATCTGATTCAATCGGACACAGTTAGTATTCCTGTACAAAATTTCGGCAGCAATAAACGGAACATGTTCATTACCGACCAACGTTCTTACATAAGAAACCAGGTCTGTGAAATTCTGTTCATAGTCATCAAGCCTGACTGCTTCATCTGCGTCTGCTTCCCCCTGGAGATAGAGTACCGCGATAATATTTACATCGACGTTCTTTTTGGCAGCAAATTGCTTTAATGACGCCAGTTTACTCTCTAATAATTTTACCATACTGCGTTCCCCCGATGGTATAAGTTCTGTATGTGATTGCCAGCGCCCTATGTTGGGCGATCCTTTTTCGGATATAGGTGTACCTCCCAGTGTATGTTTTAAGCAATAGAGGTAATTACCGTACTTTTCGGTATATTTTTTCGCAAAGAATATGTCGAAACCAAACCTTGTATCTTTATTGTTATCAGAACCTACATTGGCTCCAAGCTGGTAAGATTGAAAATATTTTGCGAATTTGTTCCACATGCCATATTGTTCGAATGTATATTCGTTTGCGCTCAACCATTCAGGTGCCGTGGAAATAGGGGCAAATCCCTCCGCATTACTTTGGCCTAATACCAGTATAACCGGGATACGACCCGATACAGGCGTCATATTTGGTGCCGGTTCGTCATTATCAGAACATGATATAAATAATAGGAATGTGAATAAGAAGTAGAATATTCTGGGTGTATTCATTTTCTAATGTTTTATAAATTAATAGTTTAAAATAATATTTGTGATTTATTCTTTTTTCTGAAAGAATATACAAAAGTATAAAAAAATACGTTCGGTTGTATTTCTGTTTAATGTTGAAGTTGTCCCGACTTTTATAAAAGACTCCGTGAAACTCCAAGTACTCCGTGGTTAAAAAACTTAAAATGAGTCCGTTGTCCGTATATTTATGCGAATCAAGGGTTGCCCTGGGTTGAAGTATACTATTATAAATCAATCTTCTGTTTTGCAGTCAGGGTTCTAAGTCCACGAAGTGGGCTAATCATGGATAACTACGGGTAAAACCCGTGGAAAAATCGGATAGGGAGAGGCCGTCTCCGTAGGAGGCGAATGGCATTTNTTTGCCTCCTACAGAGACATATTTTCCAGCCAGTCCCTGCCACGGGTTTTGCCCGTGGTTATCCACCTTCAGTCCCTTCGGGACAATAAGTTACTGTGTTTTTTAACCCTTGATTCGCATTATTTATAAAAATGTAAGAAGGGTTATCCCAACAGAATAACCCTTCTATATTCTTCTTTATGTGTAAGATATTACTTCACAACTTTCAATTCATCGATGAGGCGCGGGCACTTCATTACCTTGTCTATGATATACAATACATAGCGGATATCTACGCTAATCATGCGTTGCAAATCCGGTTCGAACAAGATATCGCCGCTTAACGATTCCCAGTTACCATCAAAGGCAAGCCCTATCAATTCTGCATTTCCATTAAATACCGGACTACCTGAGTTACCTCCGGTAATATCATTGTTCGACAGGAAATTGACGTGCATCTTACCGTCTTTATCGGCATACTGACCGAAGTCTTTGTTGGCCAAGTCGTCCAGTATATATTGCTGTACATCAAATTCAGGATCGTTAGCAACATATTTATTCAAAACACCCTGTGATGTGGAATAATAATCGTAAGTAACCGCATCGGCAGGCTTATATCCGCCAACAGAACCATAGCTCAGACGTTGGGTAAAGTTAGCGTCCGGATAAAATGTTTTGTTCGGCTCCATCTCCATCAACCCGGCCATAAACAGGCGGCTGCCTTTCTCTATCTGTGGATAGTAAGGGGCAAACGCAGCGCGTAAAGAGTTCAATGCAGGCTCTAATGATTTAGCGAAGGCGATAGCCGGATCATTGTTTATCTCTTCCGGGTTTCCTCTGGCTATAAGGGCTGCGGCATCATCCATATTAGTGAATTTAGTGTTATTGTAGAACCATTCGGCAAATTTATCGTAGTCTCCGCCAAATTGATCTGTGATGGTTGTATAAACCGATGGTAAATATTCGGCAGGGACTCTTTCCGCATATACCTTGAGCAATGCAGGCATCACTTTTCTGTCCAGTGCCGGTTCGTAATCTTTATATGGAGTTTCCAGGCGTCCTTTCAGTTCCTCCGCCTTATCCTTGTCTGGATCCATTTTGTCAATGAAGATCGCTGTATTGGCAAAGCGTATTACTTCTATACCGTTGTAGAATGTTTCGAAGAAATATGTCTGCACTTTAGCTACGTCCATTGTAGATGTGTACCCTTCTTTAAGCAGCGATAATGCATCGCCGTATTTTGTCTGCATGGCAGGTTTTGAAGCTGTCCATTGGGCGAATTTGGTTTCCAGTTGTTCCTTTTCCTTTATTACTCCCAGTTTTGCGATGGCTTCGTTCATACCCATTGCATTTTTCCAGTAGTTGGAACTTCCTGCATATTTAGATGCGTATTTGATACGTATGGCATCACTTGCGTTCATGGCTTTTCTCCAGATGTCTTGTTTCGCTCCACGCACTTCGATACGGGGCTTGTGTTCCGATTCTACCATCTGCGCGATTCCCCACGATGTCATATAGCGTTCGGTACTTCCCGGATAACCAATGGTCATGGCATAATCGTTTTCTTTATATCCTTTCAGGGAGACAGGTACCGAGTATTTAGGCTTGTAAGGCACATTGTCTTCGCTATAGTTTGCCGCATGGTTGTCTTTGTTGGCATACACACGGAATACCGAGAAGTCTCCTGTATGGCGCGGCCACATCCAGTTATCTGTTTCCCCGCCGAATTTTCCTACCGAAGATGGCGGAGTGAATACCAGCCTTACGTCCTTGAAGACTTCATATATTACAGCATAATATTTATTATGTGCATAGAAAGGGACAACCTGAGCCCTTAAAAATTCATTGCCTTTGTACTGTTCAAGGTAAACCTGTGAAAGAGAGTCAATTTTGTCGGCACGTACTTCCTCCGTATCATCAGCTAAAACAGTTGATGTAACAAAGGCTGTGATGTCTTCCGTCTTTTGCAGGAACGAAACCATTAACCCCGATGCCGGTAGCTCTTCCTGAAATGCTTGGCTTACAAAACCGTCTTTCAGGTAGTCGTGTTCTACTGAACTCAATTTCTGGATTGCTCCATATCCGCAGTGGTGGTTGGTAAAAATCAATCCCTGACCCGATACGGCAACACCCGTACAACCTCCGCCGAAGATAACCACGGCGTCTTTCAGCGATGGGTTTGTTTCGCTGTATATGCTGTCTGTCGGGAACTTAAAACCAAGTTCCTTCATACGGGCAGCGCTCTGCCTGTTGAGTTCTTTCAAAAGCCACATTCCTTCATCGGCTTTTATGCCGGCAACTGTAAGGAAAACAGCTAATAGTACTAATAGTCTTCTCATCCTTTTTATTTTTATTTATTGATATATATGTAAATTATTTTTTCGTATCTCTTTTCTTGAAATATTTATTTATTACGGGTATTTCGCTCAGCGGCAAATCCTTTTTAATAATAATAGTCGTGAACGCGATGAGGAATACCGTACGGTATGCCAGGCGTAGTATTTCATTATCGATCTGAGGATACATGGCCGCGAAATAAAACGCGACAGCCAATGCAAAATAAAGAAAGATATTTTTTAAATCATATTTTATAGGATAATATTTTTGCCCTATAAAGTAGGATATAGTCATTATTACAAGGTTACAGATAAATGTAGCCCATGCACTGGCTATGTATCCGTATACAGGTACAAATATGATATTGATAGCCACTTGCAGAAAACAACCGAACACGGAAAAATATGCGCCGTATTTGGTCTTATCCGTTAGCTTGTACCACACGGAGAGGTTGAAATACATGCCGAAGAATATTTCTCCCATCATGGCGATAGGTACGATAACGGTACCGGCCGTATAATTTTTACTTACAATATATTTTAATATATCAAGGTAGAACACGACGGCGAGAAATACCAACAGAGCGAAGATTACAAAGAACTTCATCGCATCGGCGTATGGCTTTGTGCCGGTATCTTCCTTGTTTTTACTGAAAAAGAAGGGTTCGTAAGCATAGCGGAATGCCTGCGTAAACATGGTAATGATGACCGTTATTTTCAGGCAGGCGTTGTATATGCCCAACTGGCTGAAGGCTTCATCCGGATTGTCGAACAGGAATGGATATGTCAATTGCGCTACAGTCTGGTTGATAACTCCCGCCAAGCCCAGTATCAAAAGCGGAAATGAATATCTCAACATCTGCCTTATCAGTTTATTGTCAAACTGGAATTTCAGGCCTTTCATCGCTGTAGGTATCAGCAATAGCAATACTACGAGTGTGGCTAACAGGTTGGCAAGGAATATATACCCTATGCCGATATTGGGATGAAAGAACTTATTGATTGCAAGGTCAGGGTAGTTTTTGTAAATCCACGGGCATACGACCAGAAAAAGGATATTAAAGAATATATTGACACCTATAAATATAAGTTTCAGTGTAGCAAAGCGTACAGGTTTTTTTTGATACCTTAGGTAAGCGAAAGGAATGGTCATAAAAGCATCCAAAGCTACTACGATAGCCATCATCCAGATGTGTTCCTTATGCTCGGTGTACTCCATCCATGACGAGATGGGATTGATAAAGGAGAAACAAAGCAGAATGAAGAGGAGGGATGTTGTACCCAATGAAATAAGCGATGTAGCATATACTTTATCCGGATTTTCCCCTTCCTTATTCATAAAACGAAAAAATCCCGTTTCCATGCCATAAGTCAGTAGTACCATAAACAATGCCGTATATCCGTATATATAGCTTACCTTCCCATATTCGATGGTGTCAGTGAATATGTATGTATGCAACGGAACAAGTAACCAGTTGAAAAAGCGGCCGATAATACTGCTCAATCCGTAGATCGCCGTGTCTTTCGCCAGACTTTTCATTCCATTCCCTGCCATAGATTAATGAATTATGAATTATGAGTTATGAATTCTAAATTATGAATTAAGAATAATGGATTAATGGTCGACAATTTGTAACTCATAATTCATAACTCATAATTAGTATTAACCATTACGGTTACAAAAGTAGTAAAAATAAGTTATGAGTTTAAGAAGCTGTTTTGAATTATATTGCTAGCCTGGATCTCATTCGTCCTACGGGGCTAAAAATCGTCTGATTGTGCCTGCAATAGCTGTTTAGGAAACTATAAAAATTAAAATTAAATAATATTTTTTTCATATTATAAGTTACCTTTGTAGGAATATAAACCAAAAGGGAATCCCAAATGAATTACTATCATCTGTCAATATTGGTACATCGCCAGGCTATCCGTTATGGAAAACGGACTGCATTGAAGTTTAGAAATCCATACGAAAAGAAATGGAAAAACATTTCGTGGAACAAATTTTCGGATAATGTAATGAAAACGGCATGGGCAATGGCTGAGATAGGAGTAGAAGAGGGAGATAAGATAGCCGTGTATTCCCAGAATATGCCGCAATACCTTTTTACTGATTTTGGCGTGTATGCCAACAGGTGCGTATCCATACCTATTTATGCTACCTCGTCGCCCTCGCAGGTCGAATACATTGTAAACGACGCCGATGTAAAACTCATGTTTGCCGGAGAGCAGTTCCAGTATAATAACGCATTCAAGGTACAGCAGAAATCTTCGGTACTGAAAAGAATCGTAGTATTCGACAACAATGTAAAGTTTCATCCCGATGATAAGACTTCTGTTTATTTCGATGACTTTGTAGCATCGGGGGAGAATTCCAATACAGAGGTTACCGTGCGTGTACGCATGAAATCGAGGAGGGATGATGATATTGCCTGCATAATTTATACATCGGGGACAACAGGCGAGCCCAAGGGTGTAGTATTACCCCATTCGTGCTTCCTTCAGGTTTTCCGTATACATGATATGCGGCTGACTATGACGTCGAACAAGGATCTGTCGATGAATTTTCTGCCGTTGGCACATATCTTCGAGCGTGCATGGACATACTATGCCATACATAAAGGTATGACTATCGCCATAAACCAGGATGCGAAGGAGATACAGAAATCAATAGCGCAGATACGCCCTACTATCATGTGTAGCGTTCCCCGTTTCTGGGAGAAAGTATACGCGGGGGTACATGAGAAGATTTCAACATCGAAAGGCTTTATGAAATGGTTGTACACAGACGCGATAAAAACAGGGAGAAAGTATAATCTGGATTTTAAAAATAAGAAGCTGCGTGCACCGTTGGGTACAAGGATAAAATTCGCGATGTATAATAATACCGTATTCCGTGTGTTGAAGATGGTGGTGGGTATCGAAAAAGGGAATATATTCCCATGCGCCGGCGCTCCGCTGTCCGATTCCATCAATGAGTTCCTGCAATCGGTAAATATTCCTATCATTATCGGTTATGGACTGACTGAGACCACGGCGACTGTCAGTTTCTATCCCGAACGGGAGTTTGTTATAGGTTCGATAGGCACAGTGATGCCCGAAGTGGATGTAAGAATAGATGAATCGAATAACGAAATTCTGGTAAAAGGGAAAACCGTGATGCGCGAGTATTATAACAAGCCGGAGGAAACGGCAAAGGCGTTTACCGAAGATGGTTTTTTCCGCACGGGGGATGCCGGAAAGCTCGAAAACGGAGTCTTGTATCTCACCGAACGTATAAAAGACCTGTTTAAGACAGCCAATGGCAAGTATATTGCGCCACAGGCGATAGAAACACGCGTGTCGGAAGATAAGTTTATAGATATGATCGCTATCATTGCCGATGAGCGTAAATTTGTGAGTGCCCTTATAGTCCCGGATTATAAAGCATTGACTGAATATGCGGACGAACATAATATCCAATATGAGAAAATTGATGAACTGTTTTCCAACGTAGATATCCTGCGTATGCTCGACGGACGCATCGAATTGTTGCAGGCTAATTTTGCTCCATACGAAAAGATAAAGAAATACAGGCTTCTGGCCGAACCGTTCACAATGGAAGGCGGAGAGCTTACCAATACACTGAAGATAAAACGGAAATTCGTTGCGGAAAAATATAAGGATATAATAGATAAAATGTATAAAGAGTGATCATTAGTTAACAGTCAACAGTCAATAATTCATAATTCATAAACTATGGCCGGTATATACATCCATGTCCCCTTTTGTAAGACGAGGTGTATTTATTGTGATTTTTATACCCGTACCGATATATCGCCTAAGTATAATTATGTGACCGCATTGTGCAATGAGGTACTGCTTCGCAAAGGTTATTTCAGGGGAGAAGGGGTAAAAACGATTTATTTTGGCGGTGGTACGCCTTCTCAATTAACCTTCGATGACTTCAGAAGGATATTCGGTACGCTCTTTGCCAACTTTGAGATACAGGCGGATGCCGAAATAACGATAGAGGCTAATCCCGATGATTTAACCCCCCAATATGTAGAGACTCTCAGTAAACTGCCGTTTAACCGCCTGAGTATGGGAATTCAGAGCTTCGATGACGATGAACTGAAATTTCTGAAACGCAGGCATTCGGCTGCTAAAGCTATAGACGCTGTCGGGCTTTGTAAGTCGTTTGGTTATGATAATATCAGCATAGACCTCATGTACGGCCTTCCCAACCAGACAATGGAGATATGGAAGGATAACCTGAAAGCTGCCATAGCGTTGGATATCCAGCATATTTCGTCATATCATCTGATCTATGAACAAGGTACGAGGTTGTACCGCCTGTTTAAATTGGGAGAAGTTAAGCCGGTAAATGAAGATTTGAGCGTAGACATGTTTTCTACGATGATCGATGAACTTTCCTCCGCGGGATTTGAACATTACGAAATATCTAATTTTGCACGTAATAGCTTGTATTCAAGGCACAATAGCTCATACTGGCTAGGTGAGAAGTATCTCGGTCTGGGGCCTGCGGCTCACTCGTATGACGGGCAAGACCGTGCCTGGAATATAGCGTCCATATCTAAATATATAGAAGGGATAAATACCGAAAAGCCAAATGTTGAGATTGAATATCTTGACGAAAATACACGATACAACGATTTTATACTGACGGGTATGCGCACCAAGTGGGGAGTGGATACCTCAGCCCTGAATACTCTTTTTGGCACACGGCTAAAAGAGTATTGCCTGAAAAATGCACGGAAATATCTGCAACAGGGTTTCCTTACACAGGATGGCGATATACTGAAACTGACCCGGAAAGGTATCTTTATATCGGATGGTATTATGAGCGACCTGATGTGGGTGTGATTCTCCTCTGAGTACATGACAAAAAACAGCAGCAAACCTATATTATCCCTGCTGGTATACAGACACACCCCAAGAATCGCGCAGAAATCACTTTTTTCTTATTTATTACAAATAGTAACCAACAAAAGAATGGAAGATGCGTTAACATCAATTTATAATGTCTATTTGTAACATAAAAATAAATATCATAACTTTGCACCCTGAGACAGGGTTGCATTTTAAGACAGAGTTTCTTTTCTTAATATTCATTTATAAGATATTTCTCTTCGACTGAGATGTAGCCCTAATGAATAAATATCTATAATATTTTTCGATTTTACAAATATTTATTCTGTTTTGGGAGGTTGTTTGCACTTTTGCTGAGATTGTGATGCATAGGGATCTATCCAGAAATGATTGAGCATATCGGGCACTTCAACAATGATTCGAATTCTGATTGTGAGGGTGAAACTTTTAGATTTTATGATTGTTATAACAATGTGTAAGCAATTGTTTTGTTCGTTCTGGCGGGAAAAGAACAATAATAAAGAAACACCTTCTGTTTGCGGTTTTTTTTTTAATTATATTTATTTATGACAACTCAGGTACAACCCAGATATACAAGGACAAGCGGAAAATTTGTGGTAATACGTACATTTACAATCATTGCTTTTTTTGCACTACACGGAACTTTTTTCGGGCAGGTATCCATCGGCACGACGGAGGCTCCCGACAAGGCTTTACTGCTGCAACTGAAAACGCAAGAGCCTGATGCAGACAACGTAACTTCTACCAAAGGTGGACTTGTACTGCCACGCGTAAGGCTAGTGGACAAAACAACGCTTGAGCCGTTTATTGCCAATGATATTGATTTCCAAAACAATGTAGACAATGTAAAAGGTCTCCATACCGGACTGATGGTATACAATGTATACAGTTCGGCCGAAGTGACACCTTCCCCGTCCGACCCCAATAAGATATTCCAACAAGGAACCCACGTATGGGATGGAACACGATGGAAAAGAATGGGATTAGGTTTACAGCAAGCGCTATTTTTCTACCCTCCGTCTTTCAACCTTCCATTGCCGGCGATAGACGCCGATACCGATCCGGTAAGAAGTTTCGACCTGTACGAAGCGTACGAAAACCAATTCAACAAAACAAATACGGTAACAGTCGAAAATTATACAGGTGACCAATGGATAACCAATACGGAGTATACTGCACCGAGAGTGCCTTCGCCAACCGGAGACAGGCTGTATACGCGCGATGAACTCGACTATGTAATCACATATTACGATGTAAATATAATCTACGACGTCAGTATCAATACGCAGGGGGTAATGTCGTACCGGGTAAAGGATAATGATCCGGGGCCTACGTCTTTTCTCAACCTCGTATTTGTCGTAAAACAATAATGAACTGAACTCACTACGCAAAATGAAACGATTTTTAACCATAATAGTCCTGACTATTACCATCTGCTTTGAGGCAATGGCTCAGGAAGAAAATGATAGCTGGCTTGCTCCTTCCGTAGATGAAGTATCATGCCTGAATGTATCCAACAATTTTACATTGAAGGTAGATGGAGGCGAAGGTTTCACAAGTGTCAAATCCATTGTCATCGATTGGGGTGACGGTTCTATAACAAGAGTGAATTCGCCGGTAGTCGGAGTTTTTACCTATAACCATACCTATACCGAAGCAAAAAATTATACGATCAGGGTTACGCCATACTCAAACACAGCGGAAACCCAGGCAGTGGCGGATCAGGTAAAAACAGCGACTATAAAGATACGGTCGTGTGTACTCCCTGTCAATCCTAACATACATATATATAACAAAAACTAAAGAGCAATACGAAAGATGATATATTCAAGAATACAATTAATATATGTGGCGGCTTTGATATTGCTGTGCTGTCCGGCAGCGAAACTGCAGGCACAGGTAACGATAGGCTCCGGTAATACGCCGGTAAAGGCAGCCTTACTGGAAATAAAGACACAATCGCCCGATGCTGATAACGTAACTTCCACCACAGGCGGATTAGGTCTGTCGCGCGTACAACTAGAAAATAAATATACCCTCGAACCCTTCATCAAACCAGGTGATGCCGAATGGGCGGCAGGAACTACGCAGAACGAAACCAAAAAAAATCACACAGGGCTGATGGTCTACAACCTTACGTCCAACCTAACCACCGAAACAGAACCTGCCAAACGTTTCCGCCAGGGTCTTTATCTGTGGAACGGCACACAATGGAATTTCGTCAGCGAGGGCTTTGGGCAACGTTACTTTTTCATTCCATCGTTCAACATACCCATTACAGGCATTACCCCAGATGGAAACACCGAGACTATAGACTTATATGCGCAATACAAGACGCAGTTTACTGCCGATAACGAAGATAGCAATGTAAATCCGACCTTTGTCAGCAGCAATGCCGCCCTCAAGCGCGTGCCGTCTCCGGGCTTCGACAAGCTGTACGAACGCACCGATCTGGACTATGTGATTACTTACTACGACCCTACGGTAATGAGCGATGTGGCGATAAATGCCAATGGTGTGATGACTTACAAGATTATCAGTCTCGACACTTCGCCTGCATCCTTTATCAATGTCGTATTTGTGATAAAAGAGGAAAGAATGAATTAAAAAAGATAGGGTTATCGTATCAATATACAAATAACCCGGAACAGAACAATATATGAAGTGTAACACCCCAATTATAAATTCCGGCAGATTCGGGTCAATAAACTCCTTTGGAGAAAATCGTCCCTGCACCAGTTCTTTTACGAATAAAATAATCAGGAGCTTATTCTTATGCTTACTGTTTTTCAATATTTTCACTGTCACACATGCTGCGTTGAAAGTGAATATGCACAATAGTAGCCTGAAATCAGGTTCTACTTATACTTTTCCTAATTTAACCGTATCGGGAGATGCGTTGGACAAAGGTTATGTGATTAAGATTAAATATTCGGGCGTAATTTCCGCCGGTGATGAAATAACGCTTCCCTCACTACCGGGTGGATGGAGCGAGCTTTCGGGAGGTACGTTGCAAGAATATACTATTCTGATTAATACAGGAGCGACTGCAGCTGATATACAGAGTTTTCTGCGGTTGGTAGAGTTCACTGTCGGTTCAGATAGGGCAGGGCAAGAAATAAGCATTTGGATAGGACATGATTCGAACAACTCGAGCAGAAGCCTCAATTATAACCCCGATAACGGGCATTGGTACGAATTAAGTAATGATGGCCTCTCGTGGGCGGATGCCTACAATGCGGCACTGAGAAAATCCTTTTCAGGATTACAAGGATATCTGGTAACAGTTACTTCGGCTGAAGAACAGGCTTTTATAACGTCCTTTACCAACAATGAAAAGTCGTATTGGATTGGGGCAACCAGATTGGATATCCGTGATGTCCAAGATCCTGTAACAGGTTTGCTGGCAAGCGCACCTACTGCGTCTCTCGATTATTGGTACTGGACTGCCGGGCCCGAATGGAATGATCATGGAAGAGATCCCGAGCAAAGTGTCTTTTATAATAAAAAAGCTGTCAACAGCAGCACTGAATACCCACCGTTGATACCAAACTACACGTATACAAACTGGTTAGACGGAGAGCCGAATGACTGGCCCGGCGCAAATGAAGATTGCGCATACGTTGATCCGGGCAAAAATATCCCGGACAGTTGGAGCGATTATACAGGAACTGCCTCTAAACCATATCTTGTCGAATATAACGGAACAATGCAAGGTGCAAGCTCCGAAGGGGTTATTATAGGTGCAAGTATTCTAAACGCCTCGGTCGGCGGCATAGTAGATAATGGTTTGTCTGAGACAACACCTGTTTGGTTGCACGATGGAGATATACTCACATATACTATTACCGCCGCCAACCTTTCAGCCACTAGCAGTTCGGTAGTTGTTCGCGATACAGTTCCGGCGGGATTGACAGTCGATGTAGCGAGCGTTGCCAGTAGTGGCGGAGTCTACACAGAAGCGACACGCGAAATTGTATGGAATCTGACTATTGCCCCGGGAACGGACACATCCGTTAGCTTTAATGTCACAAAAACAGCTGGAGCAACCAATCTTATGACCAATACAGCTTATGTGACAAGTGGCGGCATCACAAAAAAGACCAATAGTACGTATCATGCCGGGGAACCCAAACTTAGTCGCATCTCGTACCAGTATATGGCATGTCCCGATGGTGGCAAGTCTGAAATTACGCTTGGATTTTATGAGCAGGAAGGAGTCTCATACAAGTGGTACGATGCAAGCGGAGGCACGTCTATCTCCTCTGCTCCTTCTATTACGGTAACCAAAGATGGTACACCTGTCCAAATTTGGTATGTGGAGCTTACCTACAACGGCGAAGTATTGGCAGACCGGGTTCCTATTTATCTGGAACTTGCCGAAAATTGCGGAGCTACCGAGCCTGTGGGATGTGCAATAGACGGCACATTATTGTTCAGTGAAGATTTTGGAGGCAACAATACCGATGATCCGGTAGAAGGTCCCCCTTTGGATGACAGCCTCATCTCTTACTCTCACCAGACGACAGTCACCAATGGTGTAGACGAAGGGGCATACATTATCACAAAAAAAAGCAGGGGAAATGATGTATGGTATGAAGTTACAGACCATACTTATCCCGACGACTTAACACGCGGATATATGTTGCAGGTAAATGCAAATAAGGATGCAGGACAATTCTACTCATTACAAATCGACAATCTGCTCGATAAACAGACCTTATATTTCTCTACCTGGATAATGAGTGTATTGAATTATCATGGGGAGAATCCGACAAATATGATATTCGTACTCGAAGACGGAAATAATAATGTAGTAGCTAAATACTATACAGGAAATATTCCGGATGCAAGCCCGACATGGAAACAGTATGGTTTTGGGTTTACAATTCCCGAAGGGCAAAAGTCGCTTGTGCTGAGAATTATCAACAACGGGATAGGATCGTCAGGTAACGACTTTGTATTGGACGATATCGAAGTGCGGTTATGTGTGCCGGAAGCGGAAATATTAAAGCCTATAGACTCAGATACGGTAATTTGTGCAAATCATAGTGTAAACTTGGTCGGAGCCTATTCCGATCGTGATAACATATTTGGTAACGATCTTGTTTACCGTTGGGAATGGAGTGATACCGGAGATGTGTCAGATCCGTCCGGATGGTCAGTTGTCAGCGGGACAGGTATTTCCGGTATATCGGGAGTGTCCAATACGGGAACGATATCATCCACGCTTACTATAGATGAGATGTTGCCCGAACATGAGAAGTATTACCGGTTTATTGTAGCAACATCCGAAAACATTGAAGATTATAACAAGCGTTCCATGTCGAGGGTGGTTCACTTGGCAATCGACACTTGTATTATTGCGAAGAACGATACTGTATCTACGTTTGTCAACACTCCAATTGTTGTTCCGGTGCTTTCAAACGACATAATAGGTGCATGTTCCGACGCCGATATATCGCTGTCGCTATCTACGGAAAAGGTAGCGCAAAACGGTTCTGTAAGTTTAATAAACAACAAAATCGTATATACCCCCAAGGTAGACTGGGTAGGCATTGATTCGTTAGACTATGTACTGACAGATTGCAGCAGTACATTCAAAAGTACGGCAACGGTGTATATTACGGTTTCATATCGTCCCGATAATATTGTGGAAGCTTGTATCGGCAGCGCGTCTCCTATAACAAGCAGTTTTACGGTTGATGATACGGAAACTTACCAGTGGCAGCAGAGTAAAGATAAAATTACATGGGTAGATGTAGCCGGGGCCACTACAAATGCATGTACTCCGTTTGATAAAAAGGCGGGAGTTACGTATTACCGTATGGCTGTGACCTACGACACAAAGACTGTTTATAGCGAGTCGCGGACGGTAAGAATAAAATCTTGCCAATTACCCGTAAACCACAACATAAGTGTGATGAGATACGGCAATTGATATATGGAGCCGTCGCTTGTTTGAGCTTAGGATAGACCTCGAACAGGATTTGTGCACGGATTTTTTGCTGTTCATTCCATTTAGAGAAATGTTTAAGCAGGATATGTTTAGAGCGTGCCATAATCTGTGGCATAGTCTCACCATTGCTAATCCTTGCTGGCTGCCACGGCTCCAGTAAATGGCCCTGCCCTTTGGCTTCTTTGCGTTTCTCCTTGTATTCCAGGTGTAAAGGGCAGGTAGCGGATGCCGATACATTAAAGGCTTTGTTTGCTAAAGAAACGACGGTGATTGTAGATGTACGAAGACTTCAGGAGTTTGAAGGGGGACATTTTGATGGGGCTGTTAATATGCCGTTACAGTCTTTGGGAGACTCGATAGAATCCTTGCAGCAATATAAGGATATTATAGTCATTTGCCGCAGTGGCAGACGTAGCGCCAAGGCTAAAGCCGAATTGGAAGAGAAAGGCTTTGCCAATGTTTACGACGGCGGCGGCTGGAAGCATCTGAAAGAGGTATTGGAAGTGAGGGAGGAAGAATTACAGCGTTAATTTATATAACCCGTTACTGATAAGCTTAAATCCGTTTTTTTCCAGTACTTTGATTGATGCGATATTGTATGCATTAGGGTCGGCAATGATGTGGTTGTATCTACCTTGGCTTTTAATGGTCTTTACCATTGCCTCTACGATCGTGCTGCCTAAGCCTTTAGCCAGATAGTTTTCTTCTCCAATCATATAGTCGATCCCTACTGTTCCGGCAGGTTCCTGCGACCAGTCGCCTTCGGGTGCTTTGTCCGTTTCATAGTATTGGGTAAAGCCTATCGGACTGCCATCGTACTCTACTATGAAGTAATGTATCCAGTCTAATGATGCCAGATGTTCCATAACTTCCGATATCCAGTCTTCCGGTTCACCGAAGAAGTCTTTGATATAGGCTTTGTTCAGCCATTCTTTGAAGATATTCATATCTTCGGGTGTAAAAGGTCTTAGGGTTAACATGTTAGTTGATGTATTTGATTTTCTTCATAAATTTGGGAGCAACATCGAATCTCTTGATAAAGCTCATTTGCATATTAGCTGTATCAAAAATCAGTTCAAGCGAGTTTGTCCGGGTCACATACATCCTGTTGACAACGAAGGACAAACTGACGGTCCAATCATCGGCGTTATACCCTGCCGCGATACGAGGAAAGACAGAAGGGGATATTTCTACTTTCTTAAAATCGGAAGTGTTTTCAATACCCAAGTTAAATCCAACGGACACACCTCCCGAAACAAAGACATGACGATTGATAACCCAGTTGTAAACATATCCTCCGCTAATGCTTAGCTGATAGTTCCTTAGCTTATTATATTCGTTCAGGTGTAAAGTGCTGTCGCTCTGTATCTCATTATAATAAAGCCCTCCGCCTATCTGCCAGCTGCCGGCCGATTTTAGTTGTTTCTCGCTTTGGTTGAACGCTGCTTTGTAGGAGAACTGCTTATTGTTGAACACATATTGGCCATGTATGCCGTATTGTATGACTTTGATATCGGGGAAAATCTCGTACACATCTTTCTCTTCGTCTTCGTCCTTGTAGAATCCCTTATATTGTTGAAAGAAGATATCGGCTATAAATTTGCGTCCGTAATAATGATACTGGAAGTCGAGAGCTTTTGTATCTCCACGTTTCTTATCCCTCATAAATCCAAAGCCGTATCCTCCGCTTATCGAGTAATTCTTGTATGTTACCCCTAATCCTATACTTGCCGGGTTGTTTGGCATATATGTAATTTCCCTGTTGTCGTCTATCTCATGTGTTAATGAAGTGAACTTATAATATACATGCGGTTTTATTGATAACTCGTGGCTATATGGCTGTATGTAAGAACTGTCTACCTGTGCATGGCAGAAGGAGGCGTATAATAGAAGTATAGGCATGATACACCTTGTGTATATCAGCATTTCTTTCGTTGGAAACATCTAGTCAGTTTTATTCTCAAAGTTATGCAATATAAACGGATAAGATGATTGGATAGTATGTTTAAATATGGAATATGCCGATAAATGCTTTATGAGAAGGTTTATTTGATCTCCGTACTCTTTTATTTAACTATCAGAATACGGAGCAAAAATGAAAAGGTTGGAAAGTCTGGCCTACACATTGGTATCCTTGCCATAGTCGTAATTGACCATCCAATAGATACCAAATTTATCTACAAAATATCCAAACAGCGCATTCCAGAAGGTCTTTTCAAGAGGCATAATTATATTGCCTCCTTCTGATAATGCCTTGAATATCCGTTTTGCTTCATCTGCTGTGTCTGTATTAACAGACAATGAAATATTACTGCCAAATTGAACTCCTCCTCCAAAGTGTTCGGATGTATCAGCTCCAAACAGGATCGTATTCTTATTTATAGGATAGGATATATGCATTATCTTCTCTTTCTCCGATTCGGGCATAGGTTGATCGGGTATATCCTTGTAACGTCCCACAAAAGCGAATTCCCCACCAAAGACTGACTTGTAAAAGTTGAATGCAGCATCACAATTACCATTAAATGATAGGTACGGATTTATTGTTACCATAGCCATGTACTTATAAACTGGTTTGATTATCGAGCCTTATTTATAGAACCTTGTGTTCTATTGAGAGTAAACATTTTATGTATAAATAATGTTCTGCAAAAGGTATTAAATCTTTTGCCATATCTACATCCTATGGTAAATAAGGTTGGAACTGTACCGGTAGAATTATGCTGATTCTATTATTCCGTACTCTTAAACCTCACTTTTTAATATCTGATTGGCTCTTTTCAGGGCTGCGTTAATGTTATCGCATATATTTACTTCTCCTATCATACCGGGTATCTCCGAATGCTTAATCATGGCATTTACCTCCGGGCGTACGCCTGAAAGTATAACCTGTATACCATCGTTCATAGACTTTCTGCACAGGCTGGTCAGGTTATGCAATCCCGTAGAGTCGATAAATGGAACCAGGCGCATCCGTATAATCCGTATTTTCGAATTGTCTCCGATAATACGCATACTTTCGTCAAACTTATTTGCTATACCGAAGAAGAACGGCCCGTCAATTTCGTACACTTCCACTTCGTCAGGTAAAGTGAGGATTTCCTCATCCTGAGTAAATTCACTCTCGTCAGTTAAGTCCAACTGGTTCTTTATAACCGAAACCTGGGTTACCTCATTGATCCGCTTAAGGAACAATACAACCGCTAGTAACAGCCCTACCTCGATAGCTATGGTAAGGTCGAAGATTACAGTAAGAAAGAAGGTTATCAATAAAACTGCGACATCAGACTTCTGATTTTTGAGTAGAGCCTTGAATGTACGCCATTCACTCATATTGTATGCTACAATGACCAGAACTCCCGCCAGGCAGGCCATCGGTATATATTGGGCTAATGGCATCAGCAAGAGGAGTATCAACAACAGCACCACGGCATGTATAATACCGGCAACCGGGGTGCGTCCGCCATTGTTTATATTCGTCATAGTACGGGCAATAGCGCCTGTAGCAGGAATACCGCCAAACAGGGGCGTGACTATATTGGCTACTCCCTGCGCTATGAGCTCTGTATTCGAGTTATGCTTTTCGCCACCGATAACGCCATCTGCTACTGTAGCCGACAGCAGCGACTCTATCGCCCCCAGCATCGCTATGGTGATGGCTACAGGCAGTAGGTCGGTTATAGTCGCTATATTGATGTCCGGAATTTCCGCATCCGGAATTTCCGCATTGATTCTGAAACGGTCTCCGATGGTATCAATAACATTGATTCCCGCATAGGTTTTTAATAAATATACGACTATCGTGATTATGATAATTGACATTAGCGATCCCGGAACCTTCTTTACAATGCGGGGCGTAATTACTATAATAAATATACTGGCTATACTGATGATTGTATTCCACCAGTTGATCGTATCGAAGTGTTTAAAATATATTATCCATTTTCCGATGAAATCTCCCGGAACCTTTTCACCGCCGAAGCTCAATCCGAATATATCCGCTATTTGTGTTGTAAAGATGGTTACGGCAATACCACTGGTAAATCCTACAATAATAGGATAGGGGATAAACTTGATAATCTTGCCCAACTTAAAAACACCCAGCAGTACTAATATGACACCGGATATGATGGTGGCTATTATAAGCCCTCTCAAGCCGTGAGTTTGTACGACTCCATATACGATGACAATAAAAGCCCCCGTTGGCCCGCCTATCTGTACACGGCTCCCACCCAGAAAGGATATGATGAATCCGGCAATAATGGCTGTGATAATACCCTGTTCGGGGCTTACTCCCGACGCAATACCAAAAGCCAGAGCCAAAGGTAAAGCTACAATGCCGACAATGAGGCCGGACATAAGGTCGCTTATGAATTTTTCTTTGTTATACGTTTTTAGAGAAATAAACAGTTGGGGCGTGAAGTCCTTGAGAAAATCCTTTTTCATAACAGACAAATAAATACAATTGATAAGAGATAAATATTTGCTATATAAATATAAAACACCCCGGTAAGTAGTTGATTATGCAACAAATATTTTTGTTGTTTAGATTCTGTCTAATTAACATACCTAAAAGGCGTTATTCTTATATGTTCATTTAAGCCACAAAGGTATAAAATCATTTGAAATCTTTTTCAGAAAAGGATTTTAAATGCTATTTTTGTATAAACCCAATTTTTTAAACTATCATTAAGTTATGGAAAAAAGTATTAAAGGTACGGAAACTGAAAAGTGTTTGTTAAAATCATTCGCTGGAGAATCTCAGGCCAGAATGCGTTATACAATGTTCGCCGGTACAGCGAAAAAAGAAGGTTATGAGCAAATTGCTGCAATCTTCCTCGAAACAGCAGATCAGGAAAAAGAACATGCGAAACGTATGTTTAAATTTCTGGAAGGCGGTATGGTGGAAATTACAGCTATGTATCCCGCAGGTAAGATAGGTACTACAGAAGAAAACCTTATAGAGGCTGCAGCCGGAGAACACGAAGAATGGGCTGTTGATTATCCTGCCTTTGCTGACATAGCCGAAAAAGAAGGATTTAAAGAAGTTGCTGTAATGTACCGCATGGTAGCTAAAGTAGAGAATATGCATGAAGATCGCTACAAAGCTTTACTTGCTCGTGTACAAAGCAATGGTGTTTTCTCTCGTGAAGAAGCAATAGACTGGCAATGCCGTAATTGCGGATTTGTAATTAAGAGTAAAGCTGCTCCTAAAACATGTCCGGCTTGTCTTCATCCGCAGGCATACTTCGAGCCATTGAAATGGAACTTCTAATCTGAAATCTAGGAATAGGGGAAGGTCGCGAAATTCGCGGCCTTTTTTATTTTACATCGTTTTTTCTTATAAATATCAAAAATTCGTTAAAAACAGAATCATTTTATCTTTAATAATTGTTATTTCTATAGGTAATGAGAGTCATAATAACCTTAAAGATAATACCTTATGAAACCATACAATTTTACATTATTCAAGGTGGTTCTATTATCATTTTTCTTCATTCATTTTCCTTATGATTGCTTCTCTCAAGATAAAGGCTCACTGACAGACTCTATTGTCAGACTGGATGACATAATGGTCATCGGATATGCGATAGGCAGTCAGGCTACCATATCGGGGGCTGTAGACAAAATCAATGAAATAGATATGAATAAAGGGCTGATAACTTCTCCTTCGGATGCTATCCGGGGTAAAATTGCAGGCGTCTATATTACCCCTTCAAACAATGGGCCGGCTGTATTATCGTCAGTGCGTATACGGGGAACAACATCGTTGACGGGGGGAAACGATCCGCTGATAATTATTGATGGCGTATTCGGCAACATGAGTACATTGAGCAGTATATATCCGGCAGACATAGAAAGTTTTACTGTTCTCAAAGATGCCTCCGAAACAGCTCAGTATGGCTCGCGTGGCGCATCGGGAGTAATAGAGATAGCAACGAAGAAAGGGAGTAACCGCCCCTTTAACGTAAGCTACTACGGTAACCTGAGTATAGATCATGTTTCGAAAAAGCTGGATATGCTTTCCGGTAACGAATACAGGCAACTGGCAAAAGACCGGAATCTGCAGTTTATCGATTTGGGGAATAATACGAATTTCCAGAACGAAATACTTCAGTCAGGTCTGGTACATAATCATCATTTGGCAATAAGCAGCGGTACGGCATCATCTAATTACCGCATTTCGGTCGGTTTCATCGATAGGGAAGGAATTATAAAGAATAACCGTTCGAAAAACTATACGGCAAAAATCGATATTAATCAGAAAGCACTGGAGAATAAATTGTCAGTAGATTTCGGTGCTTTTGGTTCTATGCTGAAAAATAATTATTTATTCGATTCCCAAAAGACATTTTATTCTGCGGCAGCATTTAATCCTACTTTTCCAAACCATAAAAATAAGGAAACCGGAGCATGGGATCAAATTACGTATGCGAGCCAGATAACCAATCCTTTGGCTTGGCTTGAGGTAGATGATGATGAGACGAATGCCCTCTTTAACGCCCATGTAAACGTAAACTACTTCCTGACCGGTAATCTTAAATTATCCGCTTTTGGCTCATATACCTATAATAATGTGGAAAATTCCCAGTATTTGCCTACATCGGTATGGGGACACGGGCAAGCGTATAAAGGAGAGAAGAAAAGTGAACACATGCTGGGTAACCTTATCCTTAACTATAAAAAAGATACGGGCTCGCATCATATAGATATACTGGGGCTTGCTGAGGCTCAGAAAGAAGTTTTAACAGGATTCCATACCACTGTTACAAACTTTTCCTCCGATGAATTCGGTTATAACAACATTCAGGCAGGAGCTCTTCGCCTGTGGGAGGGTACAGCATCCTTTTACGACGCGCCCAGTCTGGTATCGTTTATGGGGCGTGTAAATTATGTATACGGCAGGAGGTATATAGCAACGGTAAATGCCCGCACTGACGGTTCATCCAAAGTAGGTAAGAATAATAAGTGGGGATTCTTCCCTTCATTTTCTGTGGCATGGGCATTACACGAAGAAGGATTTATGAAATCGCTTCCTGTGTTCAATCAGTTGAAGCTTCGCTTGGGATACGGCTTGTCTGGTAATCAGGATGCTATAGATTCCTATACGTCATTGCAATTGATGAAACCTACAGGAGTAGTTCCTGTAGACGGCTCTCCTACAGTGGTTTTGAGCACAGCCCGTAATGCCAATCCCGATCTTAAGTGGGAAGTGAAACATACGCTCAATGCCGGCCTGGATATAGCTTTACTGAGCAACAGGATTTATTTGAAGGCTGATTATTACAGGTCGGAGACCAAAGACATGCTGTATACTTACGAAGTAAGTGTGCCGCCATTCGCATATAATACCCTGTTGGCAAATCTCGGTTCGATGCGTAACAGCGGCTTTGAGCTATCTGTAGGTGTAACCCCTTTGAAAACCAGAGATATGGAATTGAACATAAATGCAAATGTAACATTTCAGCAAAATAAGCTTCTCTCGTTGGATGGCGTTTACAATGGCCAAAAGATGTCTGCTCCGCAGTATATCAGTGTTGCCGAATTGAATGGCGCAGGATTGCATGGCGGCTACAATCAGATAGTATATCATATTGTTGGGCAGCCTCTGGGCGTGTTTTATCTTCCTAAAAGTTCAGGCCTGATAACGGGGGAGGACGGTAAGAAAAAATATGGGATAGAAGACCTTAATGGCGGAGGAGTCAATCTCGAAGCCGGAGAAGACAGATCTGTCGCAGGACAGGTAATGCCGAAAACATTACTGGGTTCTAATATCAGTTTCCGCTATAAGGATTTTGATTTGTCGCTTCAGATTAACGGAGCATTCGGCCATAAAATCTATAATGGCACATCTTTGACTTATATGAATATGAATGTATTTCCGGATTATAATGTGTTGAAAGAAACTCCTGGAAATAATATATATGATATTGTTGCTACAGATTACTGGCTCGAAAAAGGCGATTATATAAACATCGATTACCTGACTGTTGGCTGGAATCTTCCTCAAAGGTGGTTTAGAAAAAAGTCGCAGTCATTACGGTTATCCTTTTCTGTAACCAATCTGGCTACTATAACGGGTTATTCGGGCCTGACACCTATGATTAACAGCCTTGTATTGGATAATACACTGGGATTGGACGATAAACGCTCTTATCCCGTATCCAGGACATATACAATTGGCTTGAATTTTAAGTTTTAAAAAACCAATAGCGATGAAAACAAGCATGAACCAACGGTCACAGGCGCGAAGCGCATGTAATTGCAAAACCCTACGCCGCCTGTTCCGGTTTTGTCATGTGCGTTCCCATACATCCTTTTAAAATAAGATTATAGTATGAAAAGGTTTAGTTTTTATTCAATAGTTTATCTTATCTGTGGCATTATCTGTCTTGCATGCAGTGATTTTCTGGATGAGAAGCCCAAGGATCAGATACCCGAAGACGAAGCTTATAAGACGCTGCAAAGTTTATACCTCAACACAGTAGCGTCTATGTACAGTCATGTAGGCGGATATGAAAACAGCCAGGGATTGCAGGGGACTACACGGGGTATTTACGACTTTAATACCCTGACTACAGATGAGGCTATGATACCCACCAGGGGAGGCGACTGGTACGATGGCGGTTTCTGGCAGAGGCTATACCTCCATACATGGGGTGTTCAGGATCAATCGTTAAGGGCGACATGGGAATATTTATATAAAGTGATTATACTAAGCAATAAGTCGATAGAGACACTGCAAGCATCGAAAGATAAATTTGATAAGATTCAGATAGATAAGTATATAGCCGAAGTGCGGGCTTTTCGGGCAATATACTATTATTACCTGTTGGATATGTTTGCGCGTGTACCGGTTACTACCAGTTCTTCTATACCTATAAACGAAATAGAGCAAAGCAACCGGAAAGAAGTGTTCGATTTCATCGTTAAGGAATTACAGGAGTCTGTCTCTTTATTAAGCAAAGAGCGGAGCAATCAGTTCGGAGAATACTATGGCAGGATTACCCAGCCTGTGGTGTATTTCGTTTTGGCAAAAATGGCCTTGAATGCTGAGGTATTTACCGATAATGACTGGACAGACGGGAGCAGGCGGGATGGTAACCCAGTCTACTTCTCTATAGATGGTGTGCAATATAATGCATGGCAGGCAACTATTGTTTTCTGCGATAAGATAAAGGATATGGGGTACAGGCTTTCACCGGATTATGAAGATAATTTTATCGTATTTAATGAATCGTCCGTAGAAAATATATTCATTATACCGATGGATAAGCGGAGTTATACCAATCAGATGCAATATCTGTTCCGCTCATTACATTACAACCATTCTAAGGCCTTAGGCTTCGGCAGCGAAAACGGGACGTCGGCAACATTGGATGCTCTCCGTATTTTCGGATATGGAACAGATAATGTTGATCCCCGTTTCGAGAAGAATTATCATGCCGGCATAATATACGATTTGAATGGAAATCAGGTAAAGGATGATATGGGGAATGTACTGGAATACTTCCCATCGGAAATAAAGCTCGATCTGTCGGGTTCTCTTTACGAAAAGATGGCCGGAGCCCGAATGAAGAAATATGCGATAGACAAGACAAATATAAAAGATGGCAAGCTTATCGACAATGATATTGTGCTATACCGCTATGCGGATGTCTTATTAATGAAAAGTGAAGCAAAAGTACGCAACGGAGAAAGTGGAGATGCCGAACTGAACGAGGTAAGAGCCCGTGCCGGGGCCGCTTACCGTACTGCTACATTGGATAATATATTTGACGAACGTTTGCTTGAGTTAGCATGGGAAGGCTGGCGTCGTCAGGATATGATACGATTCGGTAAATATCATGAAGCTTATAGCCAACGGCCACAGCTACATGGGGAGGCAAGCGGTTATACAACGGTTTTCCCGATTCCCCAAAGTATCCTCGACCTGAATCCGAATCTAACCCAAAATATGGGGTATTGAAAAATACTGTACTATAATAAGAGTCTGTTTAAATTTTATAGCAAATCTTTTTTATAGCTATTTTTAGATGTATTTTATCATTTTTGCCAGCCGAACCAACGGTCAGCGGAGTTAATTAGCGGGCTAAACCAAGAGTAAAAAAGGGAATTGAAAATCGGCGGAGCCAAAAATACGGTAAAAAGAGCATAAAAAAATTGCTAAGAACTATTGGACCAGAACCTATAATAAAAATTTTCGCTAAAATTTAAATAGGCTCTAATAAAGAAAGCAGCAAGATGAATTTTGCTGCTTTCTTTAATTATGTAGCTTATTTTACAATTTATTTATCAGGCTCTTAGGTAGATAGAATGTATCGTTCTTATCTATATACACCGTTACAGTACTTAATGATATAGGTTGGTCATTGAGATATACGACAGACTTAAATGCCGGGATAGTTAATGTCATATCCCCTTTTTTCACTTTCAGGACAGGAAAATCCGTTGTCTTATCTATCGAGTAATCAAGCCCTTTAAATACTTCGATATGTTTAGCGAATATCTCATCTGTCATTTCAGACAAAGTCGTCTTTATACCCAAAGCATCAGCCAGATATTGGTTGATTTCGGTATTGGTATTCATTCCTATCGGTAAGTCTCCATTCGGATGATAGGCGGCCAGAAATACTTCTTCTCCGGTATGGCCTCCTGTGGTGAAACCGAAATAGGTGTGCTCGTTCATGATCTTGATAATGCTTGAACCCATATTCACACTGTTGCTTACTTTCATATAGTCCGCTTCCTTATAGTTTTTTGAGCTAAGCAACAATTCGAGTTCTTCGTCATTCAGGTCTATATCTGTATATTCTTTGAAGATACGCTTGAAGTCTTCCGGTTTCGATTTCAGCAATATCCTTTCCAGTCCTTCTCCGGTCTTTTTGTATTTGGATACGCTGCCAAACAGCTTGTCGAGACTGGCTCTGTCGTAACTCTTCAGGTCTCTGCGTCCGATTGTGAATCCGCTGTTACCGTGGTCAGGCAATACAATGACTGTTGTTTCCCCATTCTTTTTAGCAAAGTCCATAACTGTGCCCACTGCTTTGTCAAAAGCCAGATATTCGGTAATACAACCTATCGCGTCATTGCCGTGAGCCGACCAGTCTACTTTACTGCCTTCTACCATCAGGAAAAACCCGTTCTCGTTTTGTGACAACCTGTCCAGTGCCTTTTGGGTCATTTCAGCCAATGATGGTATTAGCGTAGAATCCCTGTCAAGGTCGTATGGTAACTCTTTTTCGCAAAATAGAGCCCAGACTTTATCCTTTCCGTTAAAATCGCGGAACGCTTTTATATCATCCTGTATAAGCTTTGTTCCTGTATTCTTAAAATACTGTTTTATATCATCTGTGAGAATAGAGTTCCCGCCCCCGAACATTACATCCATATTCTGGTATGCCATTTGAGAAGCGATGTACTCATATTTCCCGCGGGCGTAGTAGTGAGCCGAGCAATCTGCGGGCGTAGCGTGTGGAAACTCTACGGTAACAACCAGTCCGGTGGCTTTGTTTTGCTGATACTTTGCAGCTTCCAGTATTGTAGCCAATGGCTGATAAGCCTTTGCCGGGTCTACAGGTACAAGGTCGTTCTCCGGATCGGCTACAGGGTATATCGATACATTTCCTGTTTGTTGGGGCATACCTGTCATATACGCTGATGTAGTCGGAGCAGAATCTCCTATAGGGGCATTTGAGGAAAACGTTTTAACCGTTCCGCACAGATGAGGATCGATGGCTAAATTGTTTCCACCAAGTTTGTTGTAAATCTGATACCAGCGTGCAGCGGAGACTACACCCATGGATGTTCCGTCCGGTATCATTACAATGACATTCTTTGTTGGTCTGACCTGTCTGCGGTACTGCTGTTGGGCATATATCGTAGTAGATAAGATCAGCAGCAATGATAAGACCACACTCACTTTTTTCATGTTATGTGTATTTGAATTAGTAATAAAATTGAAAATTTACCAAAGTTACAAAATTATAATAGGCTGTTTAAATTTTATAGCAAATCTTTTATCTGTCTGAAACTGTAATGAAAATTTTTGCTAAAATTTAAACAGGCACTATATTTACCACACAAAGTTACAAGTAAGGATTTAAAAATATTGATGTATCTTTGCATCTTAACTGAAAATTGATTTTTCGGGTTAAATATTTTCATAAACTATCCGGCGGATATAAATATAAAACTTAAATATACATGGAGAAGAGAAAGCCTCTGATACTGGTTACCAACGATGACGGGTATCAGGCTAAAGGGATAGAAGCGTTGATAGATAGCGTAAAAGATTTAGGCGAGGTTATGGTTGTGGCTCCCGACGGGCCTCGTTCCGGTATGTCGAGTGCTATCACATCATTGCAGCCATTGCGGGTGCAGCTTATAAAGGACGAACCTAACCTGAAAATATATATATGCAGCGGAACTCCTGTAGACTGTGTAAAACTGGGGATAAATGAATTGGCGGAACGTAAACCGGATATGGTACTTTCCGGGGTAAATCACGGGTCTAACGCGGCTGTTTCGGTTCTGTATTCGGGGACTATGGGTGCAGCCATAGAAGGAGCAGTCTTTAAGATTCCATCTATTGGCTTTTCTTTGCTCGATCATGACCACAATGCAGACTTCTCATATACGAAGAAATATATCCATGCGGTAACAAAGCAGGTATTGGGTGAAGGTTTACCGGCAGGAACATGTCTGAATGTGAACGTTCCTAAAGGAAACAGCATTAAAGGGATCCGTGTTTGCCGTCAGACATCCGGGCAATGGGTAAACGAGTTTAAAGAATCGAAAGATGGCGCTAATAAACAGATATATTGGTTGACAGGTAATTTTGCCAATGATGAACCTCATAATGAAATGACCGATGAATGGGCTTTAGCCAATGGCTATGTGTCGGTTGTCCCAGTAAAGGTGGATATGACAAACCATGAACATCTGGCCCTGATAAAGGCTTGGGAAACCATACTTTAGAAATTTGATATAAAACGAAGTCAACAATGAAGTACTTTTTAGTAGCAGGAGAAGCCTCCGGCGATCTGCATGGATCGAACCTGATGGCAGCCTTAAAGAAGCAGGACGCGGATGCCGAATTCTGTTTCTTTGGCGGAGACCTTATGCAGGCTCAGGGAGGAAGGCTGGTAAAGCATTACCGCGAAATGGCCTTTATGGGCTTTATCCCTGTTTTACTAAATCTGAGGACTATTTTGCGGAATATGAAAATGTGCCAGGAAGAGGTTATCCGGTTTCAGCCCGATGTCCTTATCCTGATCGACTATCCCGGATTTAACCTCAAAGTTGCCAAGTATATCAAAACGCATACGCAGATACCCGTTTATTACTATATATCGCCTAAAGTATGGGCATGGAAAGAGTATCGGGTAAAATCATTCAAGAAGTATGTGGATGAAATGCTCTCTATTCTTCCCTTTGAGGTCGATTTCTATAAGAAACATGATTACCATATCGATTATGTGGGCAATCCTGTAGTAGATGCGGTGGCTAATTTCAGGGAGGAAAACAAAGGCGATACCCGCGATAAATTCATCTCGGAGAATGTCCTTAGCGACAAGCCTGTGATAGCCTTATTGGCCGGAAGCCGTCAGCAGGAGATCAAAGATAACCTGCCCGCTATGCTCGAAGCCATCGACGGTTTTGGCGATTATCAGGCTGTGATAGCAGGGGCGCCGGGCATAGAACCCGATTATTATAAAAAATATATAGGAGGCAAATCCTGTAAGATTGTTTTCGGACAGACATACCGATTGTTACAATATGCGGAAGCGGCGTTGGTCACTTCCGGTACGGCAACGTTGGAAACGGGTTTATTCAGGATTCCTCAGGTTGTATGTTATAAAACGCCTATACCACATATTGTATATTGGGTATTTAAGAACCTGTTGCATACGAAGTATATCTCTCTGGTAAACCTGATAGCAGACAGGGTAGTGGTGCAGGAACTGTTTGCCAAATTTTTCTCGGTGGATACGATTAAAAATGAGGTAAATAAACTGTTGGATGATACTGTTTACCGTAATAAAATGCTGGCAGATTATGATGAAATCATAGAGATACTCGGTAAGCCCGGAGCATCGGGGCGGGCGGCCGGTATTATTATAGAAAAATTGAAGAGAGAGGGTTAATCCTCTCTCTCTTTATGTCAGGCGTTCCGTATGTTTTACACTATATTTCGATTCTATTTTGCTTGTTACCTGGTGGTTAATGTAAAAATGGAACAACGATATAGATAAGGATTTTAGATATAATTTCGCTCACAATCAACGCTATGGCAAAGGATACTCCGCCCACTATACCTTTTATATTTCCAGACACCGAATAAGCGTTATACTTGAGGGCAATAGACCATACGATTATTATTATTGAAGTTACTGAGATGGCTGCCATCAGTATTATATTTTCTTTCAATATAGCCATAACCTGAGCAATGTTTGCAGTATCTATATTGCCTATTTCGAGATGAACAGCCGGAATCAGCCCAATCAATCCGAAAAGGACATGTGGGATCTGCGACAGTGACATTGTTCCGGCAATATCAATTACCCTTACCGAGGATTTTGATGTAACACGGGCTGTAATATAAAAGACCGCTGTCATGGAAATAAGGGCTATAACCTGATAAGCAATATGTACAATGTAGGCTGTCGGGTGTGACAACGGAGCATACTGCATACCGATTACCCCGTTGAAATGCGTATTTCCTAAATATCCGATAATGGATAGCAATAACATGATGCATAGTCCAAATACGAGAGCTTTGCCGCCGGCAATAAACTGAAATGGCTGGAACAACCATGCAAAAATGCGAGATTTACTTTTCATAGCTTTTAAGTTTTTCGATTATATCATCTAACAAATTTCTTACAGTGGGGTAGCTTAACCCCAGATCTTTAGCCATATCCTTCAGGCTGCCGCTATTCTTTACAAACTTGAGGATAAAATCCTGTTCATCTACAGCCAGGCGCGCCAGTACAGGCAGTTCATACAAACCGTGTACTTCAGTACCACAGTTTTCACATGCAAGGCTTTTTACTTTTAGTTGTGTCTGACAACTTGGACAATTACAAGGTAACATATTTTATCTGTTTTTTTACAAATATAATATTTGTTTTAATAATATTAAAATATATTTGAATAATATTTAGATTTTGTTTGATAAATATCAAGATTGATTAATCGGAAATATTTTAAGAGTAAAAAAACTGTTATTTGTTTATATATGCGAATCAAGGGTTAAAAAACACAGTAACTTATTGTCCCGAAGGGACTGAAGGTGGATAACCACGGGTAAAACCCGTGGCAGGGACTGACAGAAGAATATGTCTCCGTAGGAGGCAAATAGCAAAAACAAATACCATTCGCCTCCTACGGAGACGGCCTCTCCCTATCCGATTTTTCCACGGGTTGTACCCGTAGTTATCCATATTAGCCCACTTCGTGGACTTAGAACCCTGACTGCAAAACAGAAGATTGATTTATAATAGTATACTGCAACCCAGAGCAACCCTTGATTCGCATTATATACAAAAAGTGACAAAAGTGACAGTTATTATGTTGTTTTTGATTGTAACCTTTTCATGTTATATTTAGCTATCTTGACCATTATTTCAAAGAACTCCTTGTAATAGATAAATTTTCTTTGGCTTAGTAACATGGATATGAAATCTATGGGTTTACTTTACAAAAATTCAGAAGAGTCTTATAATCTCCTTATATTTGCATAATATAGGATGCGCCTCGGCAATTTCAAGCAAGCTTGATTGCGCTCGGCTTTCACTATATTTGTAGAATATAGGATGCGCCTCGGCAATTTCAAGCAAGCTTGATTGCGCTCGGCTTTCACTATATTTGTACAGAAATAAAAAAGTAATGAAAAACGATATAAGAATCAATTTTATACTGCCTTTCAAGCCCCGCCGCCCTGCCGGAGGTTTCCGTGTAATGTATGAATATGCGAACCGTATGGCATACAAGGGTTATCAGGTGCACCTGACTTTCCCTATAAAGACAAGGTTTATGAAATACCGACTGCCATACCTTGTCCGTTGCATCCTGTCTAAGATAGAGCGGTTCGACAGCGATAGATGGTTTGAGTTCGACCCCGATATAACGATGTCTTATGTGAATGAAGTAAGAGATAAATATGTGGTTGACGCGGATATTGTTATCGCAACATGGTGGTCTACAGTATTGGATATGGGAGCGCTCTCTCCCCAAAAGGGGAAAAAGATAAACCTGATACAAGGCTTCGAAAATTGGGAAGGACACGAGGAATTGCTATATTCTTCTTATAATATGGAAGATACGGTAAATGTAGTGGTTGCGTCATATTTGCAGAAAATAGTAAAGCAACATACCAATAACAGGATTGAACTGATAGAAAATGGTATCGACAACAATATATACTATATTAAGGACAGGATAGAAAGCCGTACTGCAGCGAGTGTTGCCATGATGTATTCCCTCCAGGAAATCAAGGGTTCAAAATATGGGTTGGAAGCATTGTATCTGGTAAAAGAGCAAATACCGGAACTACAGGTCGATCTGTTTGGTATATCCCCATCTCCGGAAGGGCTGCCGGACTGGATTAAATATCACAGGGATCCTGACGATCTGTGTAATATATATAACTGTAACTCCATCTTCATATCGAATAGCTTTACAGAAGGATTCGGGCTGGTGTCCGTAGAGTCTATGTTTTGCGGATGCGCTTTGATCTGCACTGATATCGAGGGGCATAAGGAATACGCCTTCGAAGGCGAAACAGCATTGCTGGTAGAAACAAGAAACCCGGAAAAAATGGCGGATAGAATATCTTATCTGATAAATAATAACGATTATCGCATAGCTTTAGCAGAGCGTGGGCACGACTATGTTTTACGCTTCAGCTGGGACAACGCGGTAGAGAAGATGGAAAAAGTTATCGATAGTGTATTATAATAAGAGGGTGCCTCAAAAGCCTGTCATCCCGTGCCTGACACGGGATCTCCTTAAAACCACTATGTTTATCAGGGGATTGCGGGTCAACCCCGCAATGACAATAATGCTTTTTGTTTTTGAGACATCCCCTACAAGGATTCTTTATTTTGTCTCCTGATTGTTTGCTATTGCATCCACTACAGCCACGGTAGTAAGATTTATAATATCCCTTACAGAACTTTCTATGTCTGTAAAATGGACAGGTTTACGCAATCCCATCTGTATAGGCCCTATACTCTCGCCGGCAATCCCCAGTTCCATCAACAGCTTACTGGATATATTCGCAGAACTCAGGTTAGGGAATATCAAGGTGTTCACATCTTTACCTTTCAGGGTGTTGAATGGAAAAGTTGTATCCCTTAACTCCTTGTTCATGGCAAAGTTCAATTGCATTTCTCCGTCGATATCGTAATCCGGATAATTTTCGTGGAAATACTTTATTGCGTTCGAAATACTTTTCGGGCTGCCGTTATCGTCCGCCCCATAGTTAGAAAAAGATAGCATTGCTACGACAGGCTCTGTGGAAAAGTATTTCACCGTATCATGAGCCAGTTTCACAATCTCAATGAGTACATCTTCTTCAGGCCAGCGGTTTATAAGCGTATCCGCAAGGAAATACGGGCCTCTCTTAGTCTGCACGATATGCATGGCTGCAAAGTGCTTATATTGAGGTTGTAATCCTATTACCTCCAACGCTGTCTTGGCAAATTCGCGGTAATGGCTGTAAATACCTGTAATTACGGCATCCGCGTCTCCGGTTTCTACCATCATCATACCAAAGTAGTTACGGTCGCTCATCTTTTCGAAAGCTTCCTGATAGCGGATACCTTCTCTCGATTTCTTTTCGCTTAATATCTGGGCATAACGTGCACGCCGCACATCTTCCGAAATATTCCTGTGGTTGATTATTTCAATGCCATTCAGGTCGAGCCCGTTATCTTTAGCTATATTCCTTATCCGTTCTTCACTGCCCAATAAGATAGGTTCGCACAAATTGTCTTTTTGGGCAATAATAGCAGCCTTTATGGTATTGACGTGATTACCTTCACAGTAAACCACACGTTTCTTTTCGCTCTTGGCTATAGCTGTAAGGCGGTGGATAAGCTTATTGCTATAGCCCATCATTTCAGAAATCCTGTTCTGGTATTCGTCCCAGTCTGTTATTACCTTACGGGCAACGCCGCTGTCGATAGCCGCTTTAGCCACGGCGGTAGATACAGTTGTCAATAGTCGCGGATCCAGCGGTTTCGGGATAATGTAATCCTTGCCGAATTTTAGTTTTTTTATTTCATACGCGGTATTGATTACATCAGGAACCAGTTCCTTTGCAAGTTCGGCAATAGCGCGTGATGCCGCCAGTTTCATTTCTTCGTTTATACCGGTTGCCCTTACGTCAAGTGCTCCTCTGAAAATGTATGGAAATCCCAGCACATTATTTACCTGATTAGGGTAGTCGGAACGTCCTGTAGCAAAGATAATATCGTCCCGTGACGCCATCGCTTCTTCGTATGAAATCTCAGGGTTCGGGTTTGCCAGAGCAAATACGATAGGAGTATGGTTCATCTTACGAACCATTTCTTTGGTAAGCACATCGGCTTTGGATAATCCTAAGAATACATCCGCGCCTTCAATGGCTTCGTCAAGGCTCGTGATATTGCTGTCTATGGCAAACTCTTTTTTTGTGTCGCTCAGGTTCGTCCTGCTTGTTGTTAACACCCCCTTGCTGTCGCACATAATGATGTTTTCTTTTTGTACACCAAACTTCATATATAATTTAGTGCAGGCAATGGCTGATGCTCCGGCTCCGTTTACTACAAGTTTTATTTTTGATATGTCCTTTCCAGCTATGTCGAGGGCATTTAGCAATGCCGCGGCGGAAATAATTGCAGTTCCGTGCTGGTCGTCATGCATTACCGGAATATCCAGTTCTTCTTTCAGCCTTCTCTCTATTTCAAAACATTCGGGTGCTTTTATATCTTCCAGATTAATGCCCCCGAAAGTAGGGGAGATCGCTTTTACTGTCTGTATAAACTTCTCTGGATCTTTTTCATCGACCTCTATATCAAATACGTCTACACCCGCATATATCTTAAACAGCAGGCCTTTACCTTCCATAACGGGCTTGCCTGCCAAGGCTCCTATATCGCCTAAGCCTAATACTGCCGTTCCGTTTGATATTACAGCTACCAGATTACCCTTTGTCGTATAGTCGTACGCCAGTTGAGGGTCTTTTTCTATTTCGAGGCACGGCTCAGCGACTCCCGGAGAATAGGCGAGAGACAAGTCTGTTTGTGTACTGTGGGGTTTGGATGGTACTACCTCTATTTTTCCCGGCCTCCCGTCTTTGTGGTACTTTAACGCCGCTTCTTTTGTAATTTTAGGCATGGCTGTCAGTGTTTTACAGGTTTGTAATATTTACACATTGTTCTATCACAAAGTTAGGAAAAATGAAATTGATAATGCTGAAATACCTCTCAGTCATTTTGATTTTTTTGATATGTTTTATAACATTTTTGTATTTGAGCTCAGTGGATAAGGTTTGCGTTTTAAGAAATTTTAATTTCAAAAAGATATTTTCGGGTGGGCGCTAGAATTTGATGTTACGTTGTTAATTGTAACGGACTGTGAATGTTACGTTTGGGTAGTTAGCGAATAGGTGGTAACCTTATCCTTGATTTTTTATCAATTCCCGGGCTTTTTCTATTATTGTGTCTATACCATTGCCCATATCTTCATCTGTCATATCAACTTTTATCTTCGGATCAATACCGAACTCTGTATGTGCTTTATTCGCGTCGAGGACAGGCGATGCAGAGAATCTGACTGACCAGCCGTTAGGAAGTTCGGAAGAAAATGGCATCCCGCTACCACCTCCGGTTCTGTCTCCAACTATAACAGCGTTGGGCGCATACCGCATAGCATTTACAAAATCATTGGCCGCGCTATAGCTACTGCGGTTGGTAAGGATTATAACTTTCTTCTGATATTTGACTCCGTCTGACGGTTCCACATATATCTCGTACGGTTCTGAAAAATCGTCATGTCCTTTGCCTGTCTTATGCTGCATATAGCCAACCAGTGTCTTCTCGTTGAAAAAATGTGAGGCCAGTTTATCGCTATTTGTCATCAAACCGCCGCCGTTATCCCTCACATCGAGGATAATCCCTTCACATATAGCCATACGGTCAAGTACCTGATTGATATTTCCTTCTCCGATACCGCTCGAAAAGCTTCCATAATATATATATCCTACGTTATCATCGAGGATTTTATATTTTAGCCCGCCCGCAATGCCATAGTCTGTACCAAGGTAGTTTTTTTGGATCTTACTGTCGAAATTATCAGGATAATCCTCGAACCATTTCCAGTACCGTGCAACATTGTGTGTGGCCACCAGATTTACATGCCCGTCCTGAACCTCGGCGAGCATCTCCCCCAGTACGGTAAATAACGCTTCATTATCCATATTCTCGCTGATACGCTGCGAATAACGGTCATATACTTCGTTCCAGTCTACAGCTTTGTAGCTGAAGAAGCAATAATGCTCGTCCATTATTTTCCACAGGGCTTCAAAATTGCCTTTTTTCGAATTTTCATAATTGTCCTCTTTGAAACAACCAGATAAAAGGATGCAAATAAGAGGTATTAATATATATGGGTATTTCATCGGTTCATTTAATTTTTGCGCCTCAAGGTAGCAATAATTCTTTAAATTCGGCAAATGTATAGCGATAGTAATTCAAGTCGATATGCCCGTCTATACCGGGTAACTCGCCTTTATGGGAAAATTGCCATATTTTCCAATTTTTAATATCATCGGATGGTTCTTTATGCAGGTCGCACATCCATATAATATTGTCGGGGAAGTTATTTTTTATATATAGTTTATAACAGTCTTTATTTGTATATATTACAGGATGTACACCAAAATGTTCATACAGTTTATTATCCATGATTTTTAGTTCACGGATAACCATCGCTACGAATTCTTTGTCTTTGCTGTACGGATTTGCAGGGGAATGTTCCACATCGATGGCCGGTATAAGATCCCCCTCATTGAATTTCGCTGTTTTGAGAAAGTGGTTTGCCTGCTCGTCTCCCGATAGGGCAAAGGTATAGAAATGGTAGGATCCGACTTTGACATTCGCTTTCCGTGCCAGGCCGTAATTAAATTCATAATTCCGATCCAGATGGCTATTCCCTTCGGTCGCCTTCATATAAGCAAAGGTAATATTCTGTTCCATTACATTTTCCCAGTTCAATATCGGATTGTGATGGGAAACATCTATGCCTTTTACAAAATACTTGCCGGAATCAAATGATTCGGGTTCTTCAAAAAATCCTCTTATGACAAAGAAAGCTGCAATGCCAAAGCATACAGCTATACTAAAAGACAGGATATATTTCTTTATGTTTTTATCCTTTGACTGTTTTCTGTTTATTCTTCTTTTAGTCCGTTTTCTTTGCACCTTTTTTGTCATTTGCGCTTAATCGAAAAGAACGGCTTCGGATAGCAGTTTTCCAATTTTATCTTTTGGTGATAATATAAGTTCCTGCTCATTTATACCCCAATCGATGCCGATAGCAGGGTCGTTCCATAATAAAGATGCTTCATGTGTTGGGGCATATACATTATCTACCTTATAGGAAAATATAGCCTCCGGGCTTAATACCAGAAAACCATGAGCGAACCCTCTGGGGATAAAGAATTGTTTCTTGTTTTCTTCGGATAGTTCTATGGCTATGTATTGTCCGAAAGTAGGAGAGGATTTACGTAAGTCTACTGCTACATCCAGTACCGACCCTTTAAGGGCTCTCACTAATTTAGCCTGTGAATATTCCCCCGTCTGATAATGTAGGCCACGCAATACTCCACGGGTCGATTTAGATTCATTATCCTGTATAAAGTTGATTTTGCCTACATGTCCTTCAAAAACTTCTTTTTTATAAGATTCCATAAAATAGCCCCTTTCATCGGTAAATACTTTTGGTTCGATGACCCAGACTCCTTTTATCGATTGTTCTGTAAATTTCATATTATGATTTGTTATTCTTCTGTTGTTTTATAATCACTGTTGCCTTCTATATTCTTCTGTACAATAAGAATTATGGCATTTAATGAATCTTCCCTGTTCTGTTCTATAGCTTTCCATACCGAACTGAAGGGGAATAACTGATAATTAAATTCTCCTGTTGAGATACATGCGTAGTCCGTTCCGTATTCATCGCTGATAACAGACCATATCGTATTGAAAGTCCTGTTCAGATAATTACCGAAAGCTGCTCCGATTGCATTGACAAACTGAACTTCTTCAAAATATTTGAAATCATATTTCTTGTTATTCCATCTGAATAATAGCTCATCCAAGTCTTTTGCCGTATAGTCTGAAATACTTTTATTCTCAAGTGTTTTTAATAAATCATCAGCATCTCCGAGGCAGTAATCTATGAACTCCCTGTCTGTCTCGTTCAGGTTTATAAAATCCTGTTCTACAGGTTCTACTGTGGATATTTTGTAATTTATAGTCTGGCCTTCGGCCTCAAAGGATTTGTCCTCATAATCTTTGTCCTCCAGGTCATCGTACTTTTTTGCCATATTTATTTATCTGTTATTAAGCTGAGAATATATTGTCCGTATGCCGTTTTATCCAGTTTTTTACCTAAAGCCTGTAGTTGGCTATCATCGATCCATTTATTGCGCCATGCGATTTCTTCTATGCATGAAATATAAAATCCTTGCCGGTTCTGAACAGTTTCTACATAGTTTCCTGCTTCCAATAAGCTGTCGCAGTTACCTGTATCGAGCCAGGCAAAACCACGTCCGAATAACTGAACCTGTAAGCTACCTTCTTCCAGATAGCATTTGTTCAAATCGGTAATCTCATACTCGCCTCTGGCTGATGGTTTCAGCGCTTTGGCTTTTTCTGTAACTGTTTTATCGTAGAAATAAAGACCGGGAACAGCATAATTGGATTTTGGATTTTCCGGTTTTTCTTCCAGAGAAAGGACTTTGTTGTTTTCGTCAAATTCTACCACACCGTAAGCACGAGGATCTTTTACATAATATCCAAAAATACAAGCGCCTTTTTCTATTGAAGCTGCATCACGAAGCATTTTAGAAAATCCTTGCCCATGAAACATATTGTCTCCTAATATAAGGCATCCTGGTTCGCCATTCAGAAATTTTTCTCCCAAAACAAAAGCTTGTGCAAGCCCGTTCGGAACCTCCTGTATGACATATTCGAATTTCATTCCCAACTCTTCTCCTGTTCCCAATAACTCCCTGAACATCGGCAAATCCCGTGGTGTGGATATAATCAGGACTTCACGAATACCAGCTAACATCAATGTAGAGAGCGGGTAATATATCATCGGTTTATCATACACAGGCATAATCTGTTTAGAGATAGCCTTAGATAAAGGAAAAAGCCTTGTAGCGCTTCCTCCGGCTAGAATAATTCCTTTCATAGCGTTTATGTTTGTTTAATATGCAAATATAGTTATAGTGAAAGCCGAGTACAGTCAAGCTTGCTTGAGATTGCCGAGCCGCATCCTATATTCTGCAAATATAGTAAATTATGTGAATCCGTATTTCGTTTTGTTTAAATTATGTGTTCAATTCCATTAGTCGTTTTACATACGCTTCGCTCCTGTGAACGTTGTTTGTCGTGACTCGGCATAACATGAATTTTTAATTCAGTTCTGCCCTCGCTACTTAAAAACGTTCTTTTATTTTTTACATAAAGGCTATCTCAGGCTAAATATATTAGTCGCAGTTCCCTACTGCCGCGCCCTCCCGGGCTTGCCCCTTCTTTTGGCATTGCCCAAAAGAAGGCAAAAGGCTAGTGCTTTGTCCCTCGGCGACCCNCCCCGCCTGCGGAACAGATGCACGGAGTCGCGACGCAACGTCAAGACAGAGGATAGACCCTGCAAATCAGGCGTCAGCCAGCGCCGTTAGCAAGCGTACGGGGTACCCACCCGGTGCAGGCGGCGTAGAATGAAGTGCGGGCGCTTTTAAGCATCGTCTGCCAATTATTGCAATGATGAATCTTTCATCACTTCATTCAGCCGGCAAGCCGATGGTGGGTCGTACGGCGAAGCGGGGCGCAATGCTTTTTTGCTTACTTTTGGAGCTTCGGCCAAAAGTAAGGTAAGCAATCTGTGATTGCGCGCAGATAGAAAAGAACATTTAACTTATCAACTACTGATTGACATAAATTATTAACTTCTTTACTTATTGCAACTCAGGTTTACAGTTATTTATTTTCACAGGATACTTTTCGAAAGAAAAGCCATCTTTTTCAAAATTAATCTGGATAATTGTACTTTCTTTTGCAGCAGGCATACTCTGGTCGAAAACGAAATTTCCCAAACTATAAAAAATTGGCTTTTCTTTATAGATTTCTTCTTTCTGTAGTATATGCGGATGATGACCTATAATAACATCCGCACCTGCATCAATCAACTGGTATGCTTCTTTTCGTTGTTTGATTGTAGGCTCTTTCTGAAATTCGATTCCCCAATGTAGGATAACTACTATATAGAAATCCGGCTTACCGGTTTTTAATTCCTTGATTTGAGTAACTAAAGTTTCTATCGAAGTCTGGTTTATTCCCGGCCTGTCTTCCAGATACACCCAATTTTCGAGAGGGAGGGTTACTGCATTGAATATAGCTACACAGCTTTCATCTTTGGCGATAAATACAGGTTTACTCGCTTCTCTGGCATTCTTCCCATACCCAATTGGTACTATGCCGGCTTCACTTAAGTGCCTGTATGTATCTTCCAGGCCGCTACGCCCTTGATCCATCGAATGATTGTTAGCTAGGGCTGCATGTGTTATCCCATTTTCTTTGAGGGTAGGAAACCATTCAGGCTCGGCTCTGAAAATATATTTTTTATTGATAGGTGAGATCGTTTTCGTAACAGGACATTCCAGATTTATAACGGTAGCATCGGCATTTTTAAAAACAGGAGCAACATCTTCAAATAAAAATTCTATACCTTTCTTCCCGATTTGTTCACGCACACCACGGTCAAGAAGAACATCTCCTGTAAAACAGATGGTGAGATGTTCGTCTTGGTACTTTTCTTGTTTGCACGAGTTGCATAAAAGTATGCACCATGCTAAAATTATAATATGGAGTATCTCTCTTAACAACCTGAACTATAGAAAATCCGTTCGTCTGTTCTTGGTTCCTTATCTATCACCAAACCTTTCATCCAATCTGGGATAGAAGGGGCTTTTTTATCTTCCAGCATTTTCTGCCACTCCTCGTCAGTGAGACGTGTTCCCAATGGTTGCACAAATTCATAGTAACTGAATGTAGCGCCCTTGGTCAGATAGAGGTAACCGTCTATTTCGACAACAACGTAGATATTGTTAGCGTTTCCGGCAGCAACATGCAGAATCCCATTTTTGTTACATCCCGGAACATTGCGTGTATAGATGTCGGCCACCACGGCAATTGACTTATCAGGGCCTTGTACCAGCGACCAGTTGTCCAGATGCAAATCGGGGTCGATAACTGACAAGGTGAAGTATTCGATACTGCTGCCCATATATTCTATTGTCTGGTATTCTGTTTCACTTAGTTTCTGCTTAGCCAATTCCTTCTTTGTCACCTGAATAAGGAAACTTGCATAATCTGCTAACTGTTCAGTTTTTCCTTTCAGGTCAGGAGTCAACAGGTTATTCTTATTCAGTAGTGTTTCTGTCAGGGAAACCATTTCAGATAATTTGCTCCAGAATTTCAGGTTTGGCTCTACATAACCAACTACCACCGGTGCAGGGGGGCCTCCGTCGCCACATTCGGCAGACATAGGTTGTTCTCCATACAGGATTGCGTCATGTTTTAGTTCTGCCCACGAAGCCAGGGAGGTATTCAGGTTTTTATAATCCCATGCTTTTGTTTGCATAAATTCGGGATAACTTTTATCCGGCTTTTGCAGTTCAATCAGGCTTTCTATCCATTTGTTATATATAGAACTGTTCCAACCGTTATAATTGTTGAACTTCGTTTGCATTTCCTTCATTCTTTCGGGATATTTACTCCAGTTATCCTTTTCCTTATAAAAGTTGTCGAGAATATCATTTGCCGATTTAGAGCCAAAGGCAGCAAATACATCCAATCCTTTAGGGTATGCGCGTTTAGCGTTTTTAGACACATCTACAAGTTTTTGGATGACATCATTGTCGATCAGATACCGTTGAGGCATAAAGTTGATTTTGTCCTTACAACTTATTTCTATTTCAGGTCTGATTACATTCCGTGTTTTCGCCAGTTCTATCAGCATTTTATCTACTTTGGTAATATTCGTTGGCGATAAAGCATCATCCAGGCTGTTTATCTTCTCTTTTTCCAGATACAGGGCAATATCCATAATAGATAGGTTATCGGGAAGCCCAACCAGAAATACAATAGGTTCATATACCGCTTTATATTCGGCCATTAACGGTTTACCACTTTTCGTCTTAGCTGTATTCAATAGTATTGCTGTATAGATTGTTTGTTTCAGTTTTTCAACCTCATCGCGGCAGAATGGTGCTGTTTGCAACCACATCATTGCTTTAAAGTATGTCTGCATTTTTGGTTTGCGGGTATAATGTCCGCGCGGCTTGAACAAGCTATATGGAAAGTCTGCGTCTGTAAATGAAAGAAATTGAGACGGAGCATCGGACTGCCTATCTATGTTAGCTATTTCGGTACGAAACGCCTCCTGATACTGGCTTGGCACTGTCAGTGTTTTATTTGCCAGAAAATAATAAGGGATAGCATAGAATACGGCATTGTATTCAGCCAGAGCTTTTATCTCCTCATTTTCTGTTTGGGCTATACGCATCGACTCATTGTAAAGTCCCAAGCATAAATCGGATAAGATAGGGATAAATTTTTCCTGCTCAAGGCTTTTCAGCGTGTATGAGAAAAACATATGGAAAGCCTGTAGGTACAGGTCTGTAGTAATAAAGTTGGGAACCTGATTGTAGTCATTTTCTTCATATACATGAAACAATTGTAGGTTTGCACCAGTGGTGATGGCAAAGTTGTTTTTCCCGATTTTATCGACAAATTCCTGATCTATTTCTTTGAACTGAAAGAGGTTGACTATATTGGTATAATTACCCAGATTATAATTTCCCTTTTTTACGAAGTTGGTTTGTTTTAATTCCTCAATACGCTTGTCTATTTTGTCTACAAAAGCCTGTTCTTCGGCCATCAAATTCACTTCTTTATAATCCAGCGGCATTTTATCGTCATCCCACAATTTATATACAAGACTTTCATACCACTTTGTATTTGTCCTGAAATAGGCGTTCAAGTCTGCCTCCATAAAGTATAGCCCATGTAAAGCATATGGATAGTTTCTCAACAAGCGTAAATCCTGCAAAGATAAGTTGCTGATATCCTGCTGTAAGTCGATGGATTGGGGCAAATCGGTGTTTGATGTCAGAAAGGATTGAGCCGGCGTATTTATTATTTCCGTGGTTGTAGCCGTTTTCGGTTCACTGTTTTCGGTTACTTTTGTCTTGCATCCTGTAAATAATATAACTGTGATAATGAAGAACAAGGTTAATTTTCTCATAGTTAGTATGTGTTAGCCTTTTTGTAATAATTTTTGAGCTTCCTCTAACGAAATTCCGCGTCTAATATAATCAATAAATTCCAGACCAAAGCCACGCCATTTATATTTTGCAACCAGAAATGTTCCATCCTGCTCCCTCTCTATTGTTCTTATCAAGGCTGGTTCAAGGCTGTTTATTACCTTGAAATCTTCCAAAGGCTGTGCTACGCGTGAGCCGAGCCACAAGGGGCGGATATAGTTGTCGTCTGTTATTTTAAACAGGAAAAGCCGTTTATCGGGTTTTGGGTCAAAACGTGTAGGTTTTATTACTCCAACAGCAATAACGGTTTTGTCTCCTGTTATATTCCCGTGGTCGAACTGGTAAACAGGATATCGCAACGGCCAGCTTGAGTGCAGGCTATCGTCTATGCGTAGTTCTATCGCTGATAGCGTGTCGGAATATGTATGCAGGTTTATTGTCAGGTCTTTATCTCCGGATTTTACAATAAATGTATTTTTATCTTTATTGCAAGATAATAAGTTGATGGTTAGAAGAATGATAAAATATAGTTTTGTCCGCATAAATATATGATAAAAAGGGAAGCTTATGCAGCCTCCCTTTATTTGTCTTAATCTGCATTTTAGAATCAAATGCAAGGAATTTTATCGATACGTTTCTGGTGTCTCCCTCCTTCGAAAGGAGTATCGAAGAACACCTCAATCATCCTGTAAGCTTCCTCCTCGGTGATAAACCTTCCGGGGAGGGTCAGCACATTGGCATCGTTGTGCATCCTGACAAGGCGGGTCACTTCCACGTTCCAGCAAAGGGCGCTTCTTACCTTCGTGTGCCTGTTGAGTGCCATATTGATACCATTGCCTGTACCACAGATAGCAATTCCATAGTTGCAGTCGCCCGCATCAATGGCTGTGCCCAGTTTATGACCGTAGTCGGGATAGTCCACACTGTTGGTACTATCGGTACCATAGTCGATATAACTGATGCCCTGTGCTTTAAACAAACCAATAATATATTGCTTGATGTCATAGCCGGCGTGGTCACAAGCCAAGCCAATGGGTTTATTTTGAAGTTTCAAAATGAACAATGAATTATAACACCCCTACTGACCTCCCCCAAAGGGGAGGAACAGGCAAGGCCGTATGTGGTTTATAATTGTAAGAAACTGTTTAAATTTTATTCGTTCAAATTTTTAGAGATGTTTTAGAGATGTTTTTTTCTTCCTCGAAACGATAATAGCGGGCTATTTGAGTTGAGAGAAAGGAAAAAACAGCCGAAAACAGACTAAAAATGAACGAAGAAAAAGGTATAATAAAATATTCGTATAAAATTTAAACAGTTTCTAAATAACTGTCAGTCTTTAACTGTTTTAGCTGTCCTCCTTCTTACAAGACAGGGAATATCCGCGCCAGCGGGGATATCCTCTCTGTACTCCTCCTCTTTTGGGGGAGAGGGAGTGCTAATTATTAATTAACTGTTTCACCTGATTATATACATTCTCTGCGGTGAAGCCCAACTTTTCGTCCAGTACCTTGTATGGTGCAGAGAAACCGAAGGATTTCATACCCCATACTTTTCCCTTGTCGCCTGTCAGGCCTTCAAGGGTGACCGGTAGTCCGGCAGTCAGTCCGAATTTCTTCTTATCCTGTGGCAATACCTCTGCTTGGTAAGCTTCTGTCTGTGTGCGGAACAGTCCTTCGGATGGCACGGAAACGATACGTGTCCTGATGCCGTCTTCTTTCAATAATTTAGCACCGTCTACAAGGGTAGATACTTCCGAGCCGGAGGCTAACAGGATAACATCGTAATTCTCGTCTTCCTGTACTACATAGGCTCCTTTTTCTGTCTGCAGGGCTTCTGTATAGCGACTGGTTGTTGCCGGAAGGTCGTTGATATTCTGGCGGGAGAAGATCAAGCCTGTAGGTGTAGACTGGTTTTCCATAGCCATTTTCCACGAGATGGTGGCTTCGGTCACATCGGCAGGGCGCAGTACCAGCATGGAATTGTGTCCGTGGTGGTTTTGCAGTTTCTCCAGCAGGCGTATTTGAGCTTCCTGTTCTACCGGTTCGTGGGTAGGGCCGTCTTCGCCTACGCGGAAGGCATCGTGTGTCCAGATGAACTTAACGGGCAGTTCCATCAGGGCTGCCAGACGGATAGCAGGCTTCATATAGTCGGAGAATACGAAGAAAGTGGCGCAGGCAGCGATAATACCGCCGTGCAGTGTCATACCGATGCACAGGCAGGCCATTGTCAGTTCAGATACCCCGGCTTGCAGGAAGGCTCCCGAGAAGTCGCCTTTCTTCATACTGTGGGTATTCTTCAGGAAGCCGTCTGTCTTGTCCGAGTTGGAAAGGTCGGCAGAAGAGACAACCATATTTTCTACTTCTTTTGCCAGTACGCCCAGTACGGTAGCTGAGGCGGCACGGGTAGCCTGGTTGGGTTTCTGCTGGATGGCAGCCCAGTCTATCTGCGGTACATAGCCGTCGAACCATTTCTGCATCTTAGCAGCCAGTTCAGGGTTTTGTTTAGCCCAAGCTTCTTTTTCGGCATATTTTTTAGCTACTATTTCTTTGAGCTCTTTCTTTCTGTTGTTATAGAGTTCTTGCACTTCGGGGAAGATAGCGAACGGGTTCTTCGGGTCTCCGCCGAGTTTTTCGATGGTTTTTTCGTAAGAGGCTCCGGCGGCTGTCAGTGGCTGGCCGTGTGTCTCTGTTTCGTTTTCGAAGCTGCTGCCGTCTGCTTTTACGGCGCCTTTGCCCATGATGGTCTTACCTATAATCAGGGTAGGCTTGTTTTTTTCTAGTTTGGCTTCTGTCAGTGCGGCACGGATTTCGGTGGCGTCATTCCCGTTGATGGTGATGACACGCCAGCCCCATGCTGTATATTTGGCGGCTACGTCTTCTTCTGTAACTTCTTTTGTCTTGGTAGAAAGCTGTATGCCGTTAGAGTCGTAAAACATTATCAGGTTATCGAGTCCCAGGTGTCCGGCTGTGCGGCCTGCGCCTTGTGAGATTTCTTCCTGTACGCCTCCGTCGGAGATAAAGGCATAGATGGTTTGGCTCATAGTTTCGCCGAAGCGGTGTTTGAGGAATTTAGCGGCGATGGCGGCTCCTACGGCAAATGTATGGCCTTGCCCTAATGGGCCGGAGGTATTTTCGATACCGCGGCTAAGGTCTCTTTCGGGGTGGCCTGGGGTTACGCTGCCCCACTGGCGAAACTGCTGTAGGTCTTCCAGGCTGAACTTGCCTGCCAGACAAAGCGTGGAGTACAACATCGGTGACATGTGCCCCGGATCGAGGAAGAAGCGGTCGCGACCTTCCCAGCTTGGATTTTCGGGGTCATAGACCATAAACTCGCTGAAAAGGACATTGATAAAGTCGGCACCACCCATAGCACCACCAGGGTGACCCGAGTTGGCTTTTTCGACCATCGAAGCTGATAAGATACGGATGTTGTCCGCAGATTTGTTTAATAAGGCGATTGAATTCATAAATATATATTAAGATTTGTTGTTGAATTTACATTATTTTGCAAAAGTATGAAATATGCACGTATTTTAAAATTAAATGAGCTATTATTTTAAGAAAAAAGTGTATTTTGTACATTTATTATAAATATGAGTGATACAGGTGTTTATATATCATCCTTTTACAATAAGCATGTCATGTTTTTAGCTTTTAATGTCTATAATAAATGGCTAACTATCAGAAATATCAATGAATAATATAATTGGCAGTTATGCAACATTTTACTCTTCCGGATGATCCAGATTTACAGCAAGGCCACCCATAGATGTCTCTTTATACAGGCTAGGCAGGTCGTGCCCTGTCTGTTGCATGGTGCGGACTACCTTGTCGAAATTGATAAGGTGCTTGCCATCCGATAACATGGCGAACGAGCACGAATCTAGCGCCCGCGCAGCAGCAAAGGCATTTCGTTCGATGCACGGTACTTGTACAAGTCCGCAAACAGGGTCGCAGGTCAAGCCCAAGTGGTGTTCGAGCCCCATTTCTGCGGCATATTCTATTTGTTGGGGCGAACCGCCGAATAACTGGCAGGCGGCTCCGGCAGCCATTGCACAGGCAACGCCTATCTCTCCCTGGCAACCTACTTCCGCTCCGGAAACCGAAGCGTTTGTCTTCACTATATTTCCTATTAAACCTGCTGTGGCAAGGGCTCTTGTTATTTTCTGGTCGCTAAAGTTGTGGTTTACATTGAGGTGGTATAATACGGAGGGCAGGGTACCGCTCGAACCACATGTAGGCGCGGTAACGATTATATTGCCACTGGCATTTTCTTCGGAGACAGCTAACGCGTACGAATAGATCAGCGCCCGGCTTTTCATTGAGCCCTGATATCCTTTGGCCTTGATGCTATACATAGAAGCCTTGCGTTGCAACCCCAATCCTCCGGGCAAAAGTCCTTCGGCGTCTATTCCTCGGTGGATGGCGGCTTCCATCGTCTTCCATACTTCCAGCAGATAGTCGTATATTTCTTTTCCTTCGGTATCTTCCACATATTCCCAGAATGTTTTACCGGTTTTCTGGCACCATTCAAGTATCTGTTTCATTGTATTTTTGTCATACAATGTTTCTTTGTTTACTTTGGTTTTCCCATCGGAAAGGTCTCCGCCACCAATGCTATACACAATCCATTCTTTTACGGGTTCGCCTTTTACAATAGCCTCGAATTTCATGCCATTGGTATGAAAAGGCAATACAATCCCGGGTTCCCATACTATTTCGGTGGGGTAGGGCTGAAGCGTGTTTATAATGGCGACATCGGTCATGTGTCCTTTTCCGGTGGCTGCAAGGCTACCATACAAAGTTACCTTGAATGATGACGCATATTCGTTTCCATTCTTAAACATTAACGCTGCTTTTTGCGGAGCCATTGTATGGCTGCTGGATGGCCCGTGCCCGATTTTGTACAAGTTGCGAATAGATTCCATGATACTTAGTTTATATGCTATAACATTTGTTCTAACTTTGTGTTCAGCTCTGAACAGGAACACAAAAGTAGCAATATTAAATATTGTTAATCCCATAAAAAATGGAATTAAGAAATTTTACAAATATCTGTGATTTTACAAGACCTTTCAAAGAGTAAGGTTTTTTATAAAATTTCGATAATTTTTGATAGTGTGAAGTTGGTGGTAAAAGGTAACAGTTTGATTATCTGGAAATAGGTTTCATGCATTATTTTTAGTTAAAACAAAAAGATATAAATGAGGTAAAACAAGCTTGCAGGATGCTATAAAAAGAAATGAATTTTGAACGTGAAAGAAATATGTTGTATAACACGTTTTTTTATGGATGACAGCTGAAAAGAGATAAGTATTTTTACATCGATTTTTTAATAACAATCTTCACTTGACCTAAACAACCATGAATTTTGGATACTAACCATATCCGATGAGAATCAATGGGTAATTAGTTTTGTGTAATTTAATTACCCCTTGAATTCTCAGAATGGGTTGTGAAGATTGGCCCAATGACGTATTGAATAAAATTGATAATACTATAAAACAATCTAATGTAAAAAATTAATCATGAGTAGTACAGAGAAAAAAAGTTTACCTATTGTGCCTATTGCGACAATGATAATCTTGTTTGCAATGATTTCATTCGTGACAAATCTTGCCGCGCCAATAGGGGTTATTTGGAAAAACCAGCCAGCACTTGAAGGTTCTAACTTCTTGGGAATGTTGGGTAATATGATGAATTTCCTGGCTTATCTCTTTATGGGGATACCTGCTGGTAAAATGCTTACTAAGATAGGATATAAAAAGACCGCATTGGTTGCTATCGCTGTAGGATTTTTGGGAGTTTTTATTCAATATTTATCAGGAGTTTTAGGTGTTGGTGCTGAATTGTTCAGCTTACCTGCCAATTTCTACGTTTATTTGTTGGGTGCATTCGTTGCAGGTTTTTCTGTATGTATGCTTAACACTGTTGTTAACCCGATGCTTAACCTTCTAGGTGGCGGAGGTAACAGAGGTAACCAATTGATCCAAACAGGTGGAACATTCAATTCATTGACCGGAACATTAACACCTCTATTTGTAGCTGCATTAATCGGTCAGATAACACCGGCAACTGCTATTACAGACGTAAACCTTGTGTTGTTTATCGCAATGGGTGTATTTGCTGTGGCATTTATTGCTCTTTCTTTTGTTAAAATTGAAGACCCTAAAACTAGTTCGAAAGCAAATGTTACTTATGAACATTCTCCGTGGGCATTCCGTCACTTTATATTAGGAGCTATTGGTATCTTTGTATATGTAGGTGTGGAAATAGGTATTCCTGGAACTTTGAACTTCTTCCTTGCAGACGTAACGGACAAGGGTGCCGGTTTGGATCCTAAAATTGCAACTTCTATCGGAGGTTCTGTTGCCGCTACATATTGGTTCCTTATGCTGATTGGTCGTTTCTTAGGAAGTATAATCGGAGGTAAAGTATCCAGTAAATTGATGTTGACAGGTGCTTCTGGCCTTGGTATTGCATTTGTATTACTTGCTATGTTCTTACCACGTATAATGACCTCAATGCCTGTATTTACAGGAAGTTCTTTCGCAATGGTTGACGTTCCGTTAGCAGCATTGTTGTTGGTATTGTGTGGTCTTTGTACATCTATCATGTGGGGTGGTATATTCAACCTTGCTGTAGAAGGCTTAGGTAAATATACAGCGGCCGCTTCGGGTATATTTATGATGATGGTAGTTGGTGGAGGAGTTCTTCCATTAATCCAGAACAAAGTAGCCGATATGTCAACTTATATGACCAGTTACTGGGTAATTGTACTGGGACTTGCATTCCTGCTGTATTATGCATTAATCGGTAGTAAGAATGTAAATAAGGACATTCCTGTAGATTAATCTCTAATTTGAATAATATATGGAAGCCTGCTAAATTTTTAGCAGGCTTTTTTTGTACTTAATAGAGTTTATATACAATAGGATGATATGGCTTTGATTATTAATGGCTTGTTTATTTGATAGATGTATGTGAAAAGGAAAAAATACGGTAAAAAGAGCATTAAAAAATTGCTAAGAATTCAAAGAATCGACGAAGTCAATAAATCGTCAGAGCCTGTAATGGAAATTTTTGCTAAACAAACAGAGTGACTACATGAGCCTGAAAACAACTTTGTGGATTTTGATGCGTTTGCCCTAGAAAAATATTGTTTTTTGGCTTATCTTTGTCTGTCTTGTAAGAATAAATTTATCTTACTACAGGATGCTACGGATAGGAAAAGGTAACACGAAAAAGTGCTGTTAAACCTGTCACTTTTGTCACTTTTTAGTAAAAACAGCGATAATAAAGGATTTTGAAATAAATAAAGGATGGCAATAAAAAGTATAATAGCTTCGGCTTTAAATATCAAAGAATCACAAGTCTCGAAAACAGTAGATTTGCTTGAATCGGGTGCTACAATTCCGTTTATCAGCCGTTACCGTAAGGAGGTGACAGGCGGGCTCGATGAAGTGCAGGTTATGGCTATAAAAGAGCAGAATGACAAACTCAAGGAACTGGTAAAACGCAGGGAAACAATATTAAAGTCTATAGAGGAACAGGAAAAGCTGACACTTGAGCTTAAAACACGTATAGATAATTGTTGGAATCCGTCCGAACTGGAAGATATTTACCTGCCATATAAGCCCAAAAGGCAGACCCGTGCAGAAATTGCCCGTAAAAAAGGTCTTGAACCATTGGCAAATATCATAATGCTTCAACAAAAGATTGATGTTGAAGCAAAGGCTCAGGTTTTTGTAAAAGGAGATGTAAAAGATGTGAAAGAGGCTATCGCCGGGGCATGCGATATTATTGCCGAACAGATAAATGAAGACGAATATGCGCGTAATGCCATGCGTAACCTGTTTCAGCGTGAAGCTGTCCTTACCTCAAAGGTGGCAAAAGGAAAAGAGGAGGAAGGAGATAAGTACCGTGATTACTTTGACTTTTCGGAAAAACTGAGTAAAGTGCCTTCTCACAGGATACTGGCAATCCGTCGCGGGGAATCGGAAGGTTTTCTCCGTGTGAATATTTCACCGGATGAAGATGCGGCCTTGGAACGCTTAGATAAACGTTTCCTTAAAGGCGATAATGATAATGAGGCTACTAACTATGTGGCGGATGCAATTGAAGATGCATATAAGCGATTGTTGAAACCATCGATAGAAACGGAGTTTAGCGCGTCATCTAAAGAAAAAGCAGATGAAGATTCTATTCGTGTCTTTACCGAGAACCTGAGGCAGTTGTTGCTGGCTGCTCCGTTGGGTGAGAAGCGGGTTTTGGGTATCGACCCCGGATATCGTACAGGCTGTAAGCTTGTTTGCCTCGATGCAGAAGGAAACCTGCTTCATAATGAGACAATATACCCCCATCCACCGCAGAATGAGACCTCTAAGGCCGGAAATAAGGTTGTGAAGATGGTATCTGCCTACAATATAGACGCTATAGCCATCGGTAATGGTACGGCAAGCCGTGAAACAGAACGTTTTATCACAAATCTGCGTTATGAAAAGAAGGTGCAGGTATTTGTAGTAAGTGAGAACGGGGCTTCTATCTATTCCGCATCGAAAATAGCCCGTGAAGAGTTCCCCGATTACGATGTTACTGTCAGGGGAGCTGTTTCTATAGGCCGCCGCCTGATGGATCCTTTGGCTGAGCTGGTAAAGATTGATCCGAAGTCGATCGGAGTGGGGCAGTACCAACACGATGTAGATCAAACGAAGTTGAAGAAATCCCTCGATTTGACTGTAGAAAGTTGTGTAAACCTTGTTGGGGTGAATGTAAATACTGCCAGTAAGCACTTACTTACATACGTTTCGGGTCTTGGTCCGGTATTGGCTCAGAATATTGTGGATTACCGCGCTGCTAACGGGGCGTTTAAATCCCGCAAAGAGTTGATGAAGGTACCCCGTATGGGAGATAAGGCTTTTGAACAATGCGCGGGCTTCCTACGTATATCGGGTGCTGACAATCCGCTAGATAATTCTGCTGTTCATCCGGAGAGTTACCATGTGGTGGAAAAAATGGCAAAAGACCTGAAGTGTACCGTAAAGGAACTGATAGATAATAAGGAGTTGAAGAAGTCTCTCGAACTGGATAAATATATATCCGACAAGGTTGGTTTGCCTACCCTGAATGACATAATGGAAGAGCTGGACAAGCCCGGACGTGACCCTCGTAAAGGGATAAAGGTGTTTGAATTCGACCCGAATATAAAGACTATAGAGGATCTGCGTGAAGGCATGGTTCTGCCGGGTATTGTGACTAATATTACAAATTTCGGCTGTTTTGTAGATGTAGGTATTAAAGAAAATGGCCTGGTACACATTTCGGAACTGGCAGACCGTTTTGTTTCCGATCCAACCGAAGTGGTATCGCTACATCAGCATGTAGAGGTAAGGGTTCTTTCTGTGGATTTGGCACGTAAGAGGGTACAATTGTCGATGAAAGCGATGTAAATGAATAAAAAAAAGACAGGATATTAAGAAACTGTTTAAATTTTATACGAATATTTTATTATACCTTTTTCTTCGTTCATTTTTAGTCTGTTTTCGGCTGTTTTTTCCTTTCTCTCAACTCAAATAGCCCGCTATTATCGTTTCAAGAAAGAAAAAAACATCTCTAAAACATCCCTAAAAATTGGAACGAATAAAATTTAAACAGTTTCTAAGAGTCCTGTCTTTTTGGTGGGTTATACTTGATTATAATGGAATAACAAGCTTTTGTCCGGGATGAATAATGTTAGGATCTTTAAGTTGATCTTTGTTGGCTTCGAATATTTTCTGCCAAGTCATTCCCGGATAGTTCTTAGCTATTTTGCTCAGGCTGTCTCCGGCTTTTACTTCATAGATCTCTTCTCCTCCAGGGATTACATCTATTTTAAGTACCAGGTCTCCTGAACGCATATCAGGATCGATTTCATCGTACAAAGCCCAGATACGGTCTTTTACCGGTGCAGTAGCCGAGCCTGTAACATATAGTACGCTATCTTGCTCTACAACAGTGAGGTTTTCTACATTTGATGCCTGTGCATATTGCACTAGTTTGGCATATTTATCGTTTAAGCTCATTTATTTCAATTTTAATTGGTTAAGAACTTTCTTAGGTTGTGCAGAATTAGCTATTTCCATTATTTTCTGAAGATCAGCTTTCTTAGCGTCTCCAGTTAATGTTACCACGCCTTCGCTAACGGTAAGTTTCACATCTTTAAATCCGGCAGCAGTAAGAGCTGTAGTGATGGCAGTGGTAAGAACTTCGTCAGGATTGATAACAACCGGAAGTTTTACTTCGATATTGTTAGTCACAGATTTGATGTCTTTGATAGCTTTTACTGCTACTTCAGCTGCAGCTTTAGCTTCATCGGAGTCTACTGTACCATTAAGGGTAACAACTCCATCTTTCACTGTTCCAGTAACAGAAGATTGAGCTGCTGACAAAACGGTTTCGACTTGCTTTTGTAATTTTTCATCACTTGGTTTGCAAGAATAGAACATTGCGCTGGATAGTAAAGCGCACGTAAGAATTAAAACTAATCTTTTCATTTTAACATAATTAATTGTTTAACAATATAAGAGTTGTATTTATTTTCGGAGTGTTTTTTGTCAAGCGTGTATAATAATTATCATGTAATTAAAACAATATTGGTTGTGTTTTGTTCGTTGTCGTAAAAGTATGAAAAAATATTTGAAATAAATATAAAAGATTTTTTATAATTGATTTTTTATTGATTGTTGTTTTGGATTGTACCTTTTATTATTAAAGAATATGTTGACTCTATAAAGTTTTAGATGAAGCCTGTAATATTTTGCATAGCATAATTGGTAAGATAATTTAAACTATCTAACCTTAAAAATTAATGATAATAATAACTATTAACTTATTCTTTTATAAACTGAGAGCAATATTCAGCAACAGTCTTTATGTTATCAATGTTGTTAAAGTCAATGTTTTTATCTTTTATATATTTTTTTATTTCATCTTCATGGCCTTTGAAGAGTTTGGCTAAAGAGTCGGCAGAATAAAATCGTTTTTGGTTCTTTTTTATTTTTATATAATAGTAATTATTAGACTTAAAGGAATAGTTTTCTGCAATATCTAATTGAAAATTCTTCCCATCTCTACTTATTGTTGAAATGTTTGAAATAGAGCTGGTCTTAGAGGTCGTGCCATAACCACTGGCCTTGCCTTTCGATTCAGCTTTGTACTTCCATTGGATATATAAAGTGAGATCATCATAATTAATTCTTTCATAAAAGGTTTTACCTTTAATATGTTCAAAGATATGCCCGTCTATATTAACAAAAGATACTTCTGTAGGATTGGCTAGTTCTAATATCGTACCATCATCAGAAAGAAACATCATTCTTTCGTCTAAAGCATCATAATTAAATTTAGCAAGAACGGCATTGCCCTTTTTAAAAACCAGACGCCCGTCTCTAAATTCTTCAAATACATACTCATTTTTATTCTCTTCTTGTGCATTTAATGATATAATGAGAAAAAGAGAAGAAACGAATAACAATAGATATTTATTTTTCATAGTTATTATGTATTTAATATTGTAACCTCCTATAGCAAAGGAAAGAAAGTATTGATGAAATTGCAAATTAATTTACTTTATTTTTCACAATAGTTCGTTAAAATTTCCATGATAGTTAAGCTGCCTAGGTGGCTATCTTAATGAGTTCTCCCATAATTTTAGCATTTAAGTATCTGTTCGGTTTAAAACCAGGCAACTCAAAAAATCGTTTGAGTATATATGAGTTGTACATCAGTGATTTTTTTAATAGACAGGGTATAACAACCCGGAAAATAAAACAACTTGTAAATGACAATCAAATCATAGAGAACTTTTATAATTTAACAATAGTTCGTTATAAAAACAGCTTTTTTAAGCGGAAATAGTCCCATATTGTTTTAGTTCATTAATTATCCGCTTATTTTTTTTAGAGTTTGGGTTCATTCCTAACTTTTCAAAAAATGTTTTCATTAGCA
>NZ_QVMO01000038.1:9611-46843 GCF_010501055.1 Dysgonomonas sp. 521 | reverse complement strand
GTTGCTTTCATCAGGCTCAATCTGTACGTAAAGATAGATTTGCAGTACTGGCTCGACAATCCATTCCTTGAACCTCCTGAACCAGCTCCCGAATATCGGCAGGGGGTCCTTTTTCCAGAATATAGCTGAACCATCGCCTGAACATATTTGCAAGCCGGCATTTGGAAATGCTATTTTTATTTAGGACAGTATTGTTTTCATTACTAACGTCTATTAAACTTTAAATTTTTTAAATTAAAAATTACTTTTATGAAAACAACCTGCACACAACAGAGCAAGCGAAGGCTATTGCCGTTGCTTCTCTTTGCAATGCTGCTTTTTGGTTCCGGGCTTCGCGCCCAGGTAACTGTAGGGGATGGAACTGCCCCGCAGAATTTCTCCATATTGGAGATATCCGCTAAAAACACCAAAGGAGGGATCAGACTGCCACACCTGACTACTGCCGAAAGGGATGCCCTCAAAAACGGGGCAGTTAATTTCGAATCTGATCCTGATCGTGATCCTGATGCTCCTTTCCTCTACGAAGGGCTGACTATCTACAACATCGATACCCGCTGTGTAGAGTTCTACAATGCTGAGAAATGGATTAGCATGTGCGCCGGAGGCGAGGTATGTCCACCACCTGCTATGCCGGGGATTATCCGGTTCAGCACTACAGGGCCGGTTAACAAGAATGCTACATTTGAGGCGCAGGTAGACGCCCTGGCCGGAATTACCTACATATGGAGCATTCCTTCCACCTTTGCCATTGTGGGATCCAACACTGACAACCCTATAAAGCTGCGGGCTATAACCAGCGGTACACACAGCCTGGCCAATATAGGGGTGACAGCCGTCAACGACTGTGGAAGCTCCAGCAGTATGCGTGCTGGAGGAGATATGATTGTGGTAAATCCATGTGAGACGGGGCCTGCCGCTGTAAATACCAGTAAAATAACGGTAACCAACACCAATTCGGGGACAGGAACAGCAGGCGACCCCTACCTGGTGACGGTAGGCGAAACCTTTACCCTGACCTATCCTACAGGAAATGATGTATACACCTGGTCGCTGAGTAATGCCGGACTGAATTATTTCGAGATAGTATCGCAGGGCAACGGTACCATTACCCTGCGTGCCCGCAGCTATAATGTAGACGGGGCGGCATGCGCCGCAAATGCGATACAGCTGCGTGCCAGCAATGAGTGTGACGATACAGCCCAGCCTGTAGCCTCGGGCAAACGCATAAAAATAGTTTCGGCTCCTGTAGCCTGCGAAGAGCCGGATGCGCCTAATATCACATTCTCTCCTACAGCGGTGATGTTGGGTGAAACATTTGTGGCCAGTGTGCCTGTGGTAGCGGATATCACCTACACATGGGGTGTAGGCGCCGGGCTGGAAATAGTGTCCACTACAGCTAATACGGCTACCATAAAAGTATTGACGGCTGGCAACAAACTACTTAGCAGTGTAAATGTAACAGCGACCAACGATTGCGGAAAGTCTGCCATTGCAACAGGTAGCGGTACGTTGACTGTGACAAATCCTGCGAATCTGCTTCCGGGCGCAGGTACATTTACCGGAAAGGCCTGCTTCGATGTGGTGGAAAGCAACGATGGTGGTGGTTGCGGAACAAAGGCAAGCCGTGACGCGCAGAGAACTGACTTTGCAGACCGCACAGTACAGAACCCTGCGGGTACCAACAAGGATCGCCGTCCGTATACAGGTGTACAGGTATATACCTTTACCACGAGCGGAACAGTCAGCAAGCTGCGCTTTGCAGCCATTGACGCTGACCAATCGGCACCAGTGGTTGATCACATTGAGTATACCGAATCATGGAAAACAGCTAACAGCCTGAGCGGTACATATACCGTAACGGTTTATTACAAAGACGACCTGAATACCCGGGCTGCCAATAAAAACCGTGCTGATGCCTTGAAATCCACTATATATGCCATATACAACGATGCCGCAAACGGCAGCGGTACGGATAAAATGCTTAAACTGAATGTTTCGGTAATGGATTGTGTGTGTTGTCCGGGATATCTGGCTGTAGGGGGAGAATATACTCAGACAACAGCAGGGTATTTGACTTTTGCCAATAATTCTAATTCTGTAACCATTGCTCCTTACTTTACTGCTACTGGTAAGGATGTTTGCTTCTACAAAGCCGATGCACCTATTTCAGGTACTTTAGGATGGGAATACGCAACTACAGGCTGCAGAAATGGTGTAAGTAATGATACAGGCAACACTAGTTTTATTGATCCAGAACATCGTCCTATTGGTGGTTGGCGTTTACCTACTATCGCTGAGTTGATGGCTCTCCAAAATATACGCGATAATCTGGTAGGCCACCCAGACTCTGCCCCTGAAACCATGAATCTAGGACCTGGTTATTGGAGTTCAAGTGAGGTCTCGAAAACACGTGTCTGGTTCTGGTCATACAGTACCGGTACTGCGCAGAGACAGATTATTGAAAACGTGTCTGCTAAGGCGCGTTGTGTCCGGAGTTTTTGATTAAAAATTAAAAGTTAAAAACCGAAAATTAAAATAACAGATGCACATATGTATGTGCATCACCCGCAGGCCGTTGGTTCTGCCTGCGGGAACAAACGAATTCCCCCGCCCTGTTGTAGGGGCGACTTGCTGGTCGCCCGTTGATACAGTTTTCATTGTTCATTTCGGGCGACCGGCAGGTCGCCCCTACGATTCATCCACCCGTAGGGACAGGGCTCTACCCTGTCCGCAAATAATATCGCAACCGTTTGGATAAACGGACAGGGCAGAGCCCTGTCCCTACGGTGATAAAAAATGAATAGGATTATCTATTTGGACAGTGGACAATGAAAATTACTGTCCATTATCAACAAAAAAAGGAACAAACAAAAAAGAATAAAAAAAGTGTTACTTTTGCACAGTAAAATTATCTATATATACAATGGACTGTTGACAGTGATTTTCATTATCCACTATCAACTGTCAATTACCAACTAAAATGTGTTACTTTTGTCACTTTTTGAACATAAACAACTTATTATGAGAACATTAAAATTTTTAATATTCGTCACTTTTTGTACAGGCTGTCACCTTTCAGCCCAGGAAATACAGCTGCAGGCACCAGCATTATCCGGCAAGGACGCCAAACTCTATTACTTCACAGGGGCAAAGGTCGATTCGCTTGTGTCCGTGGTGGATGGTTCGGGCAAGGCTATACTTTCCATCCCCGGCAAGGATTACCGGGGCATGGCTACATTAGTAGTTCCCGGTTCGGGAGGTATCGAATTGGTCGCTGCCGAACCTGTTGTCTCGGTACAGAGTAGCGCTAGCCAGCTAAATACCGAAACAGTCAGCTTTCCCTCGTCCAAAGAAAACTCCTTTCTCAAGCATATCTTTACCTCCCAGAGCCGCTATATGCAGCAGCAGTCGTGGCTACAGGCAGGCAGCCAGCTGTTCGATGCCGGATCGCCCTTCCTTACGCAGCTTCAACCCGAATTAGATAAGGTCAATGCTTCGATGCAGGCATTGGACAAAGAGATTAGTTCATCGTCCCTCTATGCAGCCCGCTATTACCGTCTGGCAGATTTTATGAACCGCCTGTTCGACACCGAGCAAAAACGGGATAGTGAAAGAGCTGCCCTTATCCGCCGCGAGATGGAAGAAAGCCTTGATATTGCTTCGCTTTACCGCTCCGGACAACTATGGAGCAGCGTCCTCAATTTCTACATCAGCCTGTTCAACCATACCGCAGGCACGGACAAGCAGCAGCAATATGTCGCATCTGTACAGCGTACGCTGCAACGGCTGCCCGCTCCTTACTACGAAGCGTTTCTGGCAGGCTGCATCACCGAAACAGAACGGTTTGGCTGGCGTGAGGCGCAGGATGGCATCCTTGCGGCAGTTCATCCACAGTTTGCGCCTTCCATCAGAAGCCTGCAACGGGCTATAGGGGCATACCGTGCTAAGAACAGCAAAGAGATGCCTGCTATCGTGGGTTTAGATAATACCAATGAAACATATACCCGGACACTGGTCGCTTTCTACGATTCGGATTGCAGTTCGTGCGTCAATGAAATGTTCCGCCTGGTTGTGGCTTATCCTCAGTTAAAGGAGAAAGGAATCAGGGTGGTTTCTGTTGCCGCCGATACGGACAAGAAGAAGTACGAAAAGGGCATCAAAGACTTCCTGTGGACAGACAAGCTGTGCGATTTCAGAGGTTTTGAGGGTGAGAATTTCTCAAATTATAATGTGGTGGGTTCGCCGTCTTTCTATCTGTTGGATAAGGATAACAAGTTAGAGGGGATGTATTTTGCGGTAAGCGATGTGGAAGAAGCAATAAAGAATTAGATAATAATGCGAATCAAGGGTTAAATGTGCCGTTAGGCACATCATATTGGTAGAAACATGAATGAAATTCGTTTTTTTGTGCCGTCAGGTACAAAATGTGAATTGTTCTGTAGATATTGCGTACCTGACGGCACGCAATTAACCGGTTAAAGCCTCTTTCTACCAACATTCAGTCCCTAAAGGGACAAAAAATAGCACATTTAACCCTTGATTCGCATTAATAATAAATTACTTTGAGTTATATATTTGCGAATACTTCACTTTATGACAATTTGGTAAAGTAAAATTTAGGCCGGAGCCGGATAATTAAGTGTCTTCCTCATATTCCCATTCATCACCGGCTCTATTGCGCCATGCCTTCCAGCCATATTGCAGAAAGTATATTTCGTTTACAGTCGGGTCTAACTTCGTGATACATTCCAAGCTGACTAATTTTGCATCGTTAAAGTCTGGTTCGGAAGAACTATGAAACTGCCAGTCGCCATCATCGTTATGATATACAAACAAGATTGGCTCTCCATCAAGCACCTGCTTTGTCGTATATACTCCAAGATTCCTTTCTTCAAAGAATTTGAAATCAGTATTCCGGTCTAACAAAGGCTGATAGAATTTCCAGTCCTTATTAAATTCTTCCTCCCAGGGGAATTTTCCTGCTTTATCCGGCCAAACCAGTTGCAGCACCGGAAAATCGAAACTCAAATCATAAAACCATCCGCCATATCCCAGATAATCAGCATAAAAAGCCTCATCAACCGGTAAAAAACAAACCTCGTACCCACTCAGAAAGCCGGGATATAATTTATTCGGCACCAGCACTTCTCCGGCTTGCACTATATCCCGCACATGATTGAGTAAAGCCCCTAATAAGTCTGTAGGCAGCCCGAAACAGATAATCTCAGGATGGTTATACTTCTTATATAGCCCGATAGTATATGCAAAGGCGGGCATATAATTGTCAGCTTCGAGTAAAGCTAGGTGGCAGCCATATTTTTCGATATTATCCAGAATCGCCTGTTTTGCCTGCTTGTCGTGTTCTTCATGAGAGCCTGTCATACTAGATATGTTTTATTAAAACCAACGACTTGCTTTTGCCTCGGATAGAGGAAAAAACCAGAGAGTCCGTCACTAAGAAGTGCAGACGGCATTATTAATGCCAATCAGGAGTTGAGGAATGGCTTGAAAAGCCAAATCTTCATAACCGCGGGTCATCGACCTGCGGAAAAAGGATGGGCAATACCAGCTGTCTGAAAGACAGGACATACTGTGTGTCCTGCCGCTTCGGGCAGGGGGAGTGTAATTGTCCCTTGCTGCGTAAGCTACGCTGCGCTTGCATACGGTTATGAAGATTCTGCCTTTCAGGCAGGTGTTGAGCTGCTTTCAACCCTTGATTCGCATTAATATACCCTGCCTTAATTCAGATTCATTTTTCTGGCAATTGCAGAAGGTACAGCAGCCTTATTTACCATGATGCTTGTAGTTTTGTATTTAACAAAAGCTTCAGATGCATACCATATTCCTTTATACTTGCCGGCTTCGCCCCATGAGTTTTTTACCAGATAGTATTTAGTTCCGTTCTGGTCTTTCACGATGCCATATATCTGCATGCCGTGATCGTCTGTCGTTTCCTGATTGTCAAAGGCGATCTGGCGCATTTCCTGAGTGATTACCTTTTCTTTCACAGGGCCCTGGTCTATCATTGACCTCAGGCGTGTATTCTTCTCGTTGCGCGACAAGCCTAACCAATGAGCCTGATCGGAACCTACATTCTCAGGAGCCTGATCGTCAGGTATGACGGCGACACCGCTGCGGGTAAAGCCTACCTCGCTTACGTCTGTTGCCCATGCTACAGTATATCCGTTATTTATGGCATTGTCTATTACCTGAATCATTTCATCTACAGGTACATTGTATGACAGCGCCCAACGCCAGTTGTCTGGTATTTCGATTGCAAACGGAGCGTAAAACGGATGATGAGTAAATGAAGTCACAGAAACATAGTTCTTGCTGGTCAGCCCTAAAGACTGAGCAAGTGATTGTGGGGTATAAGTCTTTCCCTGATATTGGAAATCCTGAGGTACAGCCCCGAAATAAGCATCCAAAACACTGTTGAAGCCTTTTCCCCATACAGGAGAAATACGTCCGCTCTTATTACCGGCGATCCCTTTTACATAGCCACTCAAAGCTGCTTCTATTTCGCCATGATTATGCGTAGTTTCCCCATAATTAAGACCTGTATATACATCGTTAGGCACAACTCCGTATTCATCCAGAGTCTCTACCACATCGGCAAACGCACCTCCTTGGGCGAAGTTAAGGTTTCCCCCTACCCTTACATACTTATCAGCTTTATCCGCATAGTTACGACGTACAATGTACATTTCCGAGAGGTCGTGTTCTCCCTTATTCATTTTCAGAAGTTCGGACTCAAGGAAAGCCACTCCGGAAAAGCTCCAGCAGGTACCGCTACTCCCCTGATTTTTGATAGATGTTATCGGGTTTTCTTTTACTACAGTAAACTGATAGCCGGCCGGATTTTCTTCCTGAGCATATATACCTAAGGTAACAAGTAACAATAAAGGTAAAATAAATAGTTTTCTCATATAATTTGATTGATTTTTAGTTGTTTATCTAAAGTTTATTCTTTTTTATTCAGTTCCTGATACAGGCTTTTGTGCGGCTTCTTTTTTCAGTTCGGGGTATGCAACGCGCAGATGGCGCATGCTTACAAGTTTATCACAAAAGACTTCTTTCACCTGCTCTATATCTTTAAATGTAATAGGCGCGTTCTTAAATAGCCCATCGCTCAGCTGTGTATCGATCAAACGGTTTACAAGCTCCGTAATGGCTTCTTTGCTATTATCCTTCAGGCTTCTGGAAGCAGCCTCAACGGTATCGGCCATCATCAGCAACGCGGTCTCCCTTGTAAAGGGATTAGGACCCGGATAGGTAAAATCCGCTTCATCCACTTCTTCGTCAGGATGGCTGTTTACATAGGAATTATAAAAGTATTTCGCTTTCCCTTTTCCATGATGGGTTTCGATGAAGTCGATTATCTGTTGCGGAAGATTGTTTTTCTTGGCAATCCTTACTCCTTCCATCACATGGTCTATGATAATGCGGGCGCTCTCTTTTTCGGTCAGCCCGGCATGAGGATTAATCCCTTCAACCTGATTTTCGGTAAAGAATATCGGGTTTACCATTTTGCCTATATCGTGATACAAGGCTCCGGTACGTACCAGCGTAGCATTTGCCCCAATACGATGGGCCGCGGAAACAACGAGCGTAGACACCTGCATAGAATGCTGGAATGTGCCCGGAGCAACCTCCGACAACTGTTGCAGCAAAGGCCTGTTTGTATTCGACAGTTCTATCATGCTTACTTCCGACATGAAACCGAATACCCTCTCGCACATATAAACCAGCAGGTAAGCAAAGGTTACAAATACAAAATTGATACAGAAGTAAATATATACCCTCGAATTTTCCTTTATGAGTGAAATATCGCCTTCGGTACAGAGTATCCACGCGGTAAACGACACGATATAGGTAACAAGGATAAGCAACGCGCAGTAAACCAGCTGCGACCTTTCCGAGAGGTTGCGCAAACTAAATATACACATATAACCTACGAGAATCTGCACAGCTATAAACTGAGCCATCTGCGCCAGCGGAAGCATTATAGCGCATATCAGTATGGTAATGATATGTGTAGTGATCGCCGTACGCGAGTCGATAAATGTACGGATAAGAATAGTAGGTATGGCGAAAGGTATGACATACATTAGCGTGAACATCTTAGCATCGGCCATTATCCCCGTTATAATAGGGAAGATAATAACCATAAGCAACATGAAGATGACATTCTTCTTGTTCTTGTATTCTGCGATACGATAGAATTTGAGGTATACCATCAGGGTCATGATAAGGAGTGTAACCATGAGCAATTCCCCGAAGATAAGCCATCCGGGTTTGGCCTTGGTGCCTACCTTCCCTTCCACCTCTTTGCTATAGGAGTCGAGGATATTCTTGAGCCTCGCGTCTACTATTTCCCCCCGGTCTATTATCTTCTCCCCATACTGTATCTCCCCTTCATATAAGGAAACCTGCTGAAGCATATCATTCTTTATACTCAATGATGTTTTTTCATCATAGAGGATATTCACATTCAGATAATCATTCAGGTTTATCGACTTTAGATGAGCGATATCGATATGGGCGGGGGCATCGTCCAATATTTTTTCGTATCCCTGCCGCGGTGTATAAAAAGATGCTATATGCCTTGTAGCCGCTATGTTATTGCCCGTCTCGCTACGGAGCATCAGTTGCTTTTTATTCAGTTGCTGAATCCGTTCATAATTTTCAGCTGATATAACGCCGGCTTTATAGATTTCTGTGAATTTCCTGTTTATATAACTAATATAATCTTCGGGTACACTCTTGGCTCTGGCATCCTGCACAAACTGAGTCGAAGATTTTTTAGCGACAGCACCATCTAGCTGATAATATGGCAGGTAAGTTTGCATAATGCTATCCTTCTCCTGCTGTATCTGCGCATCGGATTTATGTATATGAAATTTGAAAGGAGCCGTGAGCAAGCCATATTGCCAAGGCCTGTTCTCATCATAGCTGTATTTATATTTGCCTTCGCGCGGGAGGAAATATACAATAATTACAATAGCTGCTATGAAAAATACGAATGTAGGTATCTTAATCTTGCCGATATATTTGTCGATTTTTGCCATGCGATGATAGTTATAAATTACGAGTTACAAGAAAAAGTGACAAAAGTGCTAAGTACATGACAAAAAATATATACTATCATTCTAACCCTTCCCCCTTCGGGTACTTCCCTTTATCAAAAGGGAAGAGTGCCTGACGGATCAAACGGCATCTGTCTTCGCTTTGCGACTCTCCCCTCGCTTCTCCCTCTCCTTTTGGGGAGGGCCGGGGTGGGGTCGGGAGTGCCCAAAGGGCGAGGGGTTGAACCTTAATATTCTCTTTTTTGTCATGCACTGTGTAAAAGTGACACTTTTTATTCCTTTTACAGTGTTACTTTTCCTCCTCACTACTCCTATATATAGATAAATATATAGAAAAAGGATAACTCTTAAAATACAAATCTACAAGATTATTTTTTATTAGAAGAAATATACAGGCTAAAATCAGTTAACAGTCAACAGTTAGCAGTTTATAAATAACCCTATCTATATTGCCAACTACAAGTCGATAACCTTCATTACACGCTGTACAACGCCGGCATTGGAGCGCACATAATTTCCGGCATGTAATCCGGCAGCATGCAGCGTTTCGTTATATTGGAGGAATTCATCCATCAGCCCCCTGAATGCCTGATAGTCGGATACGGAATAACCGCCGCCGCATTCGATCATCTGTTGTGCCTCACGGAATTTTTTGAAGTTAGGGCCAAATATGACCGGTATATCATACACTGCGGCCTCCAGTATATTATGTATGCCAACACCAAAGCCTCCACCGATATATGCCATTTGCCCATAGCGGTATATGGACGAAAGCAATCCGAAATTATCGATAATAAGGCAATCATAATCGCCCATCATTTCGGGTATGGCTTTCGAATATCTTATGTGAGGGCGCTGCAGATTACTTTCTATGTATTTCAGGTGTGCCTCATCTATCTCGTGAGGCGCTATTATCAGTTTAAGGTCTGTAGTGATATTAAAATACGGGATAAGTATATCCTCATCTTTAGGCCATGTACTGCCCGCGACAAATATCCGTTCGCTTTCCTGCTTCGCCTTTTTCTCAAAAGCCTCGGCTATCGGCAGTTGCTTTGCCTGCTTCTGTATGTCCAGCACCCTGTCGAAACGTGTATCACCACATACTTCTACATTGGTTATATCAATTTTAGAAAGCAGTTTCGCTGAACTGTCATCCTGAACACATATACATTTGTACTTCCTCAGCAGTTTGCGCATATCATACCCGTACCATCTGAAAAATATCTGGTTAGGACGAAAAATGGCCGATACCATGTATACAGGGATATCCTTTTTGTAAAGCCGGTTAACGAAGTTGTACCAAAATTCATATTTAATAAAAATTGCCATTTTCGGCTGAACCAGTTTCAGGAACTTCTTTACATTCCTTCTCTTATCGAAAGGCAGGTAACAGATAACATCTGCCAGCGGATAATCTTTCCTTACCTCGTACCCCGAAGGGGAAAAAAATGTCAGTAATATTTTATATTCGGGATGTGTACGCTTCAGCTCCTCCATGATAGGGCGCCCCTGCTCAAACTCACCTAAAGACGCGGCATGAAACCAGATGTATTCGGCATCTTTATCTATCTTCTGCTTCAAAATTTTGTAAGTCTGCTTATGACCGACGATCATTTTCCTTGCTTTCTTATGAAACGGGGAAACAATGCGGACTACAAGTGCATACAGATATATGGCAAGGTTATAAAAAAACAGCATCTCTTATTATTTTATATTTAAGATGGCCTTCTCAAGACGAGCGACTGTCTCATCTTTCCCGATAACGGCTGTTATATCAAACATGTGAGGCCCCTTCGACTCTCCTACTACAGCCAAACGGAAAGCATTCATGATGTTTCCCAGATGGTAACCTTTCGATTCAATCCAGCCTTTTACAATTTCCTCCTGATTATGGGCCGAAAAATCACTTATCCCTTGCAGTACCTCAATCAGTTCCTGCATCTGGGCGGGCGATTCTTCTTTCCAGCGTTTTTTCACCACTTTTTCATCGTATGCTTCAGGGGCTACAAAGAAGAAAGAGGACTGATCCCACAGTTCTTTTACAAAATTCACACGTTCTTTTACCAGGCCAACTACCATCTCTATATATTGAAGCGGGAAATCTACTCCTTTTTCTTCAAGTATAGGATAAAAGATGTTAGCGATTTCACTGTTGGGTCTCAACTGAATATACTGGTGGTTGAACCATTTTCCTTTTTCATAATCGAACTTAGCCCCGCTTTTACTACATTTTTCGAGGGAGAAGAGCTGTATAAGTTCGTCCATCGACATGATCTCCTGGTCGTTGCCCGGATTCCATCCGAGAAGTGCAAGGAAGTTGATGACCGCTTCGGGTAAATAACCGCTCTCCCTGTAACCTGACGAAATTTCGCCGCTGTGCGGGTCTTTCCATTCTAATGGGAATACAGGGAACCCCAGACGATCGCCGTCACGTTTGCTGAGCTTGCCATTGCCTTCCGGTTTCAACAACAAAGGAAGGTGTGCAAATTGCGGCATGGTGTCTTCCCAGCCGAAGGCCTGATACAGCAATACATGCAGTGGTGCAGAAGGCAGCCACTCTTCGCCACGGATAACATGGGAGATTTCCATCAGATGGTCATCTACTATATTCGCCAGATGATAAGTTGGCAAATGATCGGCAGATTTGTAAAGAACCTTGTCGTCGAGGACAGACGAATTATATTTTACCTCTCCACGTATAACGTCATTTACCAGCACTTCTTGTCCCGGCTCTATTTTGAATCGTACGACATACTGGTTTCCGGCATCTATCAGGGATTGTACTTCATTCTCCGGCAAGGTAAGCGAGTTCCTCATTTCACTGCGAGTAGAAGCATCGTACTGGAAATTACTTACAACTTCACGCTTGGCCGCTAATTCTTCAGGGGTATCGAACGCGATATATGCCGTTCCTTTTTCTAAAAGTATGTCTACATATTTCTTATATATCTCTTTCCTTTCAGACTGGCGGTATGGGGCATGGGCACCTCCTGCATGCGTTCCTTCATCAAAGCGCAAACCCAGCCATGTAAGGGCTTCTATGATATATTCTTCCGCCCCGGGAACAAAACGTTGCGAATCGGTATCTTCGATACGAAGGATGAAGTCGCCATTATTCTTTTTAGCAAAAAGATAATTGTATAACGCTGTACGCACCCCGCCTATATGTAAAGGCCCGGTGGGACTTGGTGCAAAACGCACCCTAACTTTCTGAGACATACTTTATATTTTTTAAAGAAGCTACAAAATTATACAAAATATTGCAAACTAACGGCTACAACGAAAGAGATATTCGTAAATGTTTATATATCATTATTTTTTAGTACTTTTGGCAGAAATTTTTCTATAAGCATGAGAACAAAAATACTGAACACTCTTTTTATCATATTCCTTATCGGGCTGATATACAACTTCATTCAAGGTATACTTTTCCCATACACATACAGTAGCTGGCAAATATCCGAGTTTATGATCAATTATCAGGGAGGATTTGTCAGAAGGGGGTTATTAGGAGAAGTATTATATTACCTTGCAAAAAATTACAATCTTGATATTATACTGACAGTAAAAATATTATGTACTGTTTTATTCATATTGGTATGTTCGTTCTTTGTGTATGCTTTCAGACGAAAGGGTTATTCGTTATATATTCTGCCTTTATGCTTTTTTTGTGGAGCTCATATTATAAGTGAATTGCCCATACTACATTTTTGGGTTCGCAAAGACAACCTGATGATTCTCTTCTTTATACTTATTTTATTAGTTTACAATAAAATAAATACTCATTTTATTATAAGAATATTATTAATTAATTTATTATCAATATTTGTTATATTGAATCATGAGGTCTTTATCTTCTTCTCTCTTCCGATCCTCTTTCTATTATTATTTAATCATTTTAAACCTAAAGGTAATTATCTTGCTTGCAGTTATTCCTTTGCATGTTTATTTCCTGCTGTCTTTATATTTATAATAGTCACTATTGCACATGGAGATGAAAATACGGCAGTATCTATATGGAATTCTTGGCAGCAGGTATTACCTGACGGAATATCGTCTATAGGTCCTGCGGTCAGTGCTTTAGGATGGGACGGAGTGCAAATTTTTAAAATGCACTTCCTAAACAATTTCTTTACCATTACTGAAGATTCAATATGGACTTTACTTATGTGGGCAATTATTCTCCCTGTTATTTATTATATTTCAGTTAATGTTTTACTGGTTTTTAGGAAAAAACCAAACATCTATACAGAAAAACACAAAACAATATTGTCTTCTGTTTTTTTATTTCAATTATTTTGTCTTTTTCCTGTATTTTGCATCCTATCTTGTGACTTTGCCCGTATATTCTTCTATCTCTCGGCAAGCTCATTCGCTATTTTCTTAATCGTACCTTTTCATTTATTGGAAAATCTATTCCCTCCAATAATAAATAAGCTGGCTTTCAGAATTAACCAACAGGCTGATATGATTTTACCTCCTACTAAATCAAGTGTGGCTTTTCTAATGATATTCATTGGTGTATCAAATAATTTCACTTTCTGTCTAAATGAAGCTGCATCAAACAGCTTACTTATCTCGACACTGAGAACCATATCTTTATTTTTTAAATCAATAGTCGAACTCTTTTCTATATAAGAAAAACAGCCGAAAGTCACTCTCTCAGCTGCTCATCCACTAAACTATCAATTCTTTATTTTCGTATATTACCCCTTCCGGACTGATTGGTATTTATATTTTTGTATTTCAATCCAGTGACGTTGATACTGGCACTACCAGAGGCACTGGCGGAAATATTATCGGCAGAACCGGTAAGCGTTACATTAGAGCCGCCGCTAGCCGCCACATTGACATTGTCCGCTCTTTTTGTCTCAATATTAGCGGTGCTACCACCGGAGGACGCAACATTTAATCTCCGGGTTTTTATTTGCCTTATACTACAAGCGGAACCTCCGGAAGCTGCAATATTACATTCATCTATATCAATCTTTTTTATATCAACACCGGAGCCACCCGAAGTGGTAAGCGATATTTTCTTCACATTCTTCAGTTCATCGGAAAAGAACCGTGAACCTCCGGACAGGATCACGGCATCCAGCTTCTCCGCCGATAGATACACTTTTGTGCCGCCGCTTCTGCCTCCGCCTCTCCGGCTCAGTATCAGAGAGCCATCTCTAACAGAAACATTTATCTTATCTCCTTTATCTACATCTGCCGTATACGATTTCGCATGAGAGAAATAGACCTCTATACCTGCACTACTGACAACAGTGCCATAGGGGCTAACCGTGAATTTTTCCCTGTCCGCCGTTTTTGTTGTTCCACAAGAGCTAAACAGTACAATCAAGCTCAATATAATAACGCTACTAACTGTTTTCATACACATTATATTTTAATTCATTAGATTAGCGGATTTTCACATCCCCATAGTTACCTGATATGCCTATCGTTATCGTTGGGGTTTTCGACCCTATTCGCCCCTTTTTTACCATCCGGGAAGATGTACTGCTTTGTTCTGAATATTTTACTTTATGTTTATTTGAAACATCCAGATCTCCCTGCCCCAGCTGAATATCGAAAGACGCACTCATATTATCGGGAATATTTAGTACAACGTCCGAATAATTCCCTTTTACACTAACACTCGACTTTTGCGAAAAGGACTTAATCTTTATGTCTGAATAATTACAGGAGATCCGCATACCCGACTGGAGTTTGTCCACAGATATATCCGCATAGTTGAACTTCCCGTCCATATCTCCCAATGTACCAACTTTAAATTCTCCTGACATCGATTTTTGCCCTGTAGAAATAGTACGTACATCGTCTACAACAAAGTCACTGTATGCACCCGAAACATCCAATCTGTTCACTTTGCCTATTCTTACTTTAGAGTAAGAGGCTGACAGGTCAATATCCTGCAACTTGTCGATAGTCACTTTTCCGTATCTGTCTTTAATAACAGGCTTAATTGCCGAAAATTCTTCCGCATCGAGAGTGCTATAGGATAAATCCGCCGTAAATTGAGACTGGAAGTTATTCATTTTTACTTTCCCGTATCGCAGGTTGATATTTAGCTTTGTGTTACGGGGAATATTTACAATAAAGTTGATAGGATTTGCCCCCGAACTCTTGCTTCTTATTGTAAGCTGCCCATCCTTTACAGAAGAAACAACAGCGCTTTTCTGGATGTAATCGCCAAAATACTGAATCTCCAGTTCTACATTTTTAGATTTCGATTCCCTGATTACAATATTCCCATATTGATGGGAAAAATCAATCCCGGAGATATTTGAAAATTTTTTATTATCAATCTGTTTTGGGTTTCCGCCTTTTTGCTCCACAGAAAATCCATCCGGGTTTCCAAAATTGTAATTATAGTTATATATCCTCACCTGTTTCGACAGATTTTCTTTATTTGCTTTCAGGTTCTCTTTCAATTCGCCGAAATCGAAAGACTCCATATTCTTAAAATTCTCTTTCATTGCCAACAACTGACTGGTGTCAATGTCGAAATCGAAATCGAAAGCATCCGGATCAACTGTATATTCTTCAAAGTTTGGGATTACAATAACATTGGAGCCGTCAAGGTTCTTCTTGCCTTTATATATCCGGATAGTATCCTGAGGCATGCTTTCTATCATCTCTGTAATTGCTTCTGATTGTAAAAAAGCAAAACAGCATAAACTGATAAGTAATATATATTTTTTCATTGCTTGTAGTATTAAGTAACAGGATGAGTTTATGATATATTTTGAGTTATAATTTTTTTCTTATTGTTCGGCTTTCATTATTAGCAAACAGGTTTGCAATCTTAGCATTTGGTATGTTTGCCCAATTTTTCGTCTATATTTTCCAAAACATTAATATTTGTCTTATAATGCTTTACCAGATAGTGTATCGCCATTTCCTGATCTTCATTACTGGCTATTTCTTTTACAAAATCTTCATTACTGGCTACTATCCGTTGTATATCCTTTGTTAACCGTTCCTGATTCTCGGAATCGGTGTATGCCAGTTTGCACATAATATCCGCGATCTTCTCTTCCATCTGCTGGTTATAGAATGAATTTGTCGTTCTAAATTCATCGGAAGCATTGATTTCTGTAGGAACAGGGATGCTATCCCCAATATCTCCCGGCGTGTACACCCTTATGGCCACAGCTATCAAAACGGCGATGGACGCGGCAACGGAGAATATGCTAATTAGCTTTACCCTCTTCGCACGTTTTGCCTCAGGCTTCACCTGTTTTTTCAGCAAAGCCTCAAATCGGCCTGCATGACCAAGAGATGGTTCCTTGTCATCGAATAAATCCCTGTCCCCTTCTATTTTTTTTCTTATATTATCCATTACAGTATCCCTTTCTCTCAAATAAGTTCCAACAATTTCTGCTTAGCTCTCATATATTGTATACGCACCGTTCCGGGCGCAATATTTAAAATCTCACTGATTTCTTCGTGGTCATAGCCTTCAATCAGATATAGATTGATGATTAACCGGCTTGTTTCGGGCAGTCGGGTTATTGCCGCCTTTACCTGTTCCACCTTATCCAGTATTTGCTCCCATTCGTCACTTTCATCCGAATCTTCTACATCATAGTTTATATTTTCATACAGATTGACCGTTTCCAGGCTTTTTTTCCTGAGTTTATCAATCGATGTATTAATCCCGATCCTAACGAGCCATGCCTCGAAAGGCACCGACTCCTTATAGTCGCCCAGAGAGGAAAATGCTTTCAAAAAACTCTCCTGCATCGCGTCTTCCGCTTCGAGGCTATCATACAGAACCCTGTAACATGCATTGTATACCCTCTTATAGAAAGTGGAGTATAACTGCATCTGGGCTTTATGTTGTCCCATTTTACATTGCTCTATAATATTAGAATCGAAGCTTATCATTCATTAAGGCCACAAGCCTGTTTATTAGTTACCCTTCTATCAATATCTACGAATTGAAAAATGGAGTGTTACAAAAAAAGGAATTTTTTTTCAGGAAAAAAATAAAATTACAGGGCAACCTAAATTAATTTTGGTGTGGTTGCCCTGGATTAAAAGAAGGCAAATAGAAAATTTCACAAAAAATAATTAGCTTTGTGATAATAATAAACGACAGGACTGAATAAAAGATTTCGGCCTACACCTTATTATTACTTTATTTACAGGAACAAACAGGTCTGTGACCATCTTTTAAAAATAAAGGACTTATGAGACATCTGAGTTTAATATTCTTTTTTGCTATCGGCATAGGCATACTCCCGGCACAAAACACGGTGAAAATGAGTGCGATAAAAGGGAATAATTATGGCGTAGCCTATTCACTGCCTAAAACGACTGTTGAAGTTACAGTAAATTATACAAAAACAACCCGGAAAGCCGGTGAATTCTACCAATACGCCGAACGTTACCTGAGTATATCAAATCCCATAACCGAAAACAGCGTAAGCTATACACTCGACAATGTGGACGCTACAACGAAGGGAATAGTAGATAAAGATAAATCATATCTGGTGGAATTCCGGTCGAACACAACAGCCCCTTTCGTTACACTGACAAAAGACGGGCTTATATGCGCAATAAACGATGATTACACGTTCCCGAAAGAAATAACAGGACAGACACCGATAAAAGCGCCGGAGGCAACGTTGAACCCACGCAGTTTCCTTTCCGAAGAAATCCTGCGTGCAGGCTCTACAGCCAAACAAGCCGAATTAATCGCCAAACAGATATACCGCCTGAGGGAAAGCCGCACAAATATCCTGACAGGCGATGCCGACAATATGCCTCCTGACGGCAATGCCTACAAGCTGGTAATGTCACAACTCGATGAACAGGAAAAAGCTCTCACAGCCATGTTTGCAGGAACAGAAACGACCGAGACTGGAACAAGGCAATTCACGATAATACCCGATGAAAAGGATATAGAAAGCCGGATAATCTTCCGGTTCTCATCTAAACTGGGTGTAGTAGACGCAAATGACCTCTCCGGCGCGCCTGTATACTTTTCCCTGAAGAACAGAAATCCAATAGAAAAACCGATATTGACACCTAAAGAAGAAAAGGATATGGAGAAGAAATTCTCCGCGGGAATCATTTACAACATCCCCAACAAAGCCGGCCTGAAAATAACATTCAACAGCAAGGACTATGTTAATAAAGAATGCGATATAGCGCAGTACGGCGTGCAGGATGTTTTGGTTCCAAAGATGTTTGATAACAACAAGCTGCCTGTAAAAGTCATTTTCTACCCCGATTTAGGAGCAATAAAACAGATAATACAATAATACATGGCACTGGAAATAGAGCGTAAGTTTCTGGTTAATGGAGACTTTAAACAATATGCCTCCGCTTACGAAGAAGTAGTACAAGGCTACCTGTCCTCCGTAACAGGGCGCACCGTAAGGGTGCGGATCAAAGGGGATAAGGCTTATATCACTATAAAGGGAAAGAGTAACGAATCGGGTGTTACCCGTTTCGAGTGGGAGAAAGAAATATCCATAACAGATGCCCGCGAATTACTGAAATTGTGTGAACCGGGAATGATAGACAAAGTTCGCTACTATATACGAAGTGGCAGGCACACCTTTGAGGTGGATGAATTTCACGGTGAAAACGAAGGATTGATAATTGCCGAAATAGAGCTTTCCTCAGAAGACGAGCAGTTTGAAAAACCCAACTGGCTGGGAAAAGAGGTAACAGGAGACAGGCGCTATTACAATTCTTCGCTGGTAAAGCTGCCTTACACTAAGTGGCAATAAGCGAATAACAGACGATACTTATTACGACATGTTCACCATAGGGGACGAAACAGCGTTCGGCCGTAGCCAATTGCATACGCCCGTTTCGCAGGGCTTATCTTTTCGGACATTATGCAATACACCCCAACGCGGGGCATCAAATGTTGTATTCGTTGCTTAATCTGAATTTTTCAGGAAAACTTACTACTTATGATAGATACAGAAGTAAAAGTTCACGATAATTTTGCCTTGGAGTTTAAAATCGGATTTATTACGAATAAAAACCCAAAAGACATCAATGAGTTCCAGATTAATACATGGATGTTCCTCCCGAACAGCCTTGATATTAACCGTTCCACATATAAGAAATCCGACTTTTACAGGGATGTAAAGAATAATCTGCGCCTGATTACTCCTGTCTATTCTCTGGAGGAGATACTCAAAACCGGACGGGGGCCTCTGCCACGCTTGCAAAAGGCGATGGACGCGCTGGTTTTGGATCCAACTGATGAAAGCCTTACGGAAAGTTACGTGTACCAGATAAAAATGCTGGTTTGCATCGTAAAAAGCGCATTGAGGCGCCATGTACAAATCATTAACAGGACAACCTCCGATGAAAAGGTTGTTTCACACATACAGGCTTATATAAGCAATGTGAGGGAAATAGCCCTCCGGTACAGGGAGAAATGGGATGAACTGACCAAGCCTGACATTACGAAACAGCAGCAGGATTTTTTCCTGTTTGGCGATGACTTTTTGGGGAATATCATAGAGCAATACGCTTTTCAGATAATGAAACTATTGGATGGAAATCCAGCTCTTAATGAGATTAGAACAGAACTGTATAAACTGATAGAGGACGAAAGGGAGCACAAAAAGAAACGCGGATTCATGCTGCTCGAAAAAGGGAACGAGAAACACAACAGCCTCGTAATCACACAACGGAATATTTTGAAAAAATTCGTTGAAAGCGACCTTTTCCTGCAAATCATACGAAAGAAAGACGGACTGTTTGCCGAACAGTTTTACTATAGTGTGGCAGCAGGTATTGCCATGATATTCGCCACGCTTATATCTTTTTTCGCTACATTGCGGTTCGGGAATTTCACTACCGACCTCTTTGTGATACTCGTATTCAGTTATATGTTCAAAGACAGGATAAAGGATATGATGCGATATTACTTTTCATCGAAGCTGGGCAAGAAGTATTTTGACTCAAAACTGAAATTAAGTATCCGTAAACAGGAGATAGGCTGGATAAAGGAAGCTTTCGATTTTATCGAAGAAAACAAGCTTCCTGAAGAAGTGCGCAATATCAGGGCGAGAAGCCCTCTTGTAGAAGCAGAGAATCAGGTATATGACGAAAAAATAATCTTGTACAGGAAATGGGTTAACCTGTCGAAAGAAGAGATTGAAAAATACAAGGAATACCGCTTATCCGGCATTAATGACATTACACGGTTTCATCTGATAAATTTTACACAGAAAATGGATAATCCATATATCCCCCTTCACTTGCCAAATGCAGAGAACGGGTACGAAACCATCGAAGGAAATAAGGTTTACTCTCTTTATTTCATCATCCAGTGCCAGTCTGACGAGGACGAATATTATAAGAAATACCGGATATTGTTTGACCGTAACGGGATAAATGATGTGAGCGAACTGAACTGACTTATTTCTTTTTACACAACCTCAATGCTTCATCGAATAGTTGCTCTATTACCTGAACAGGCAAATCCTGATTCGGGCCTGCCCTGAATATTTTCACCCGCGACCTGCTGCCTGTCTCTAATAAGGGATGGTTTATATATTTCCCTTCGGCAAAAGGATATACGGCTCTCCTGCCTTCTTATCTGTCCAGAGATAACAGACTATTTCTGTTTTTGAGCAATATTGTACACTGTTACAATCCGTTTCGATTATAGCTGCGTGACAATAGCTGCCAGCCTTACCAATATTGGCTTATCTTCCGCCAATTTTCAAATGAAGCTTACGGGTAAATTCCTCCGCCTTTCCTTTTTCTTCTTCCGAATATAAGCATATACTGTAACACTGGCTACAGCAGCTACTAAAGTTACAGCCAGAACTTTCTTTGTCATATCGTTGTATTTAATTTACAATCCCATTAAGTTATAGTAAAGTTAGTACAAAAATTGAAATAATCTATTTCAAGTTACAGATTTTGGAAGGATAAGAGACGGTTTAAATCTTTATTTCGATAAGATTTCGGGGGTCTTTAAATACTAAAGTGGCTTATCAGTATTAAATACAGGAATACGGCAGGAATTGCCAGTATAGTGCTATCGAAGCGGTCGAGGATACCGCCATGTCCCGGAATCATATTCCCTGAATCCTTTACACCCAAAGTACGTTTAATAAGAGATTCGAACAGGTCGCCCCATGTGCCGGATACAACGGTTACAGTGGCAAATCCCAGCCATGCAGCAACTGACAGGTTGGTAAAGAAGTGTGCAAAAATCAATGATGATCCTATAGAAACGACCATTCCACCGATAAAGCCTTCCCATGATTTTTTAGGGGATATGCGTTCAAACAAACGATGCTTGCCGAAAGCCATCCCGGTAAGATATGCAAAGGAATCGTTGACCCATATAAATATCAGCAAGGCTAAAATATATACATAGTGATAGCTACCGGGCTCATATCTGAAAACAAGATAGTTAGTAAGTGAATACGGCACGGCGATATAGATTTGCCCTAAAATGGAATAAGCCAGCGACTGGATAGGGTTTGGACGTTTAAGATACAGCTCACTGATGAATAATACCAATATGTAAATGATATACGGAACAAAAGCCAATATGGAGGATCCATCTGTAAAATAATAAAAACTTCCGGTAAAAAGGAAGAATCCGCCAACTATATTCCATGTGCGTACAACCGGAACCTTCGCGGCTTTCTCTATTAACCCATAAAATTCGAAAAGTGAAAATACCGTTATAAGCGAGAATATAACGTAGTAAGTATATTCATTGATAAGGATGCCCCCAAGTAATAAGCTGACAAATACAGCTCCGGCAATAATACGAACAGCAATATTAGGTAACTTCAAGGTAATAGGGTTTTATTATTCTGAAGCAAAAGTAGTAAAAATACCTTTAAGTTATAAGTAATAACAGGGCAAATGAAAAATATACGGTTCCTGTTCTGCTAAATGATGCATTCCCAGAGGGAATATAAATGTACGCGAGAGTTATCTCTCCACAAAGGATAGTTCAGCCAGTTTATCATTTTTAGGCAAATAGATGAGTAAGCGCTGGTTTATCTTTGCCATACCTGTAGTAAGGTTATTCCATAAGATAATATCCTTCTTGGATACATTGTAATAGGATGCTATTTTTGTGATCGTCTCTCCTATTTTCACTGTATGGTATACCTTTCTGGCATCATCATTGAGTAATATATTACTATAAATATCTACACTGTCATCATCTTTATCAATCAGCAAAGAATAGTCACCAGCATTCTTGTTGGTTTCCGTACCTTTTTCTGCCACAGGGATATTCTCGGATTTATTATTTTGGGCGAAGAATTCAACCTGCTGCTCATTATCCGTAGCCGATTTATCGGTTCGGGAATCAACCTTTTCTTTAATTGAGGCATAAGTTGTATTTGCAAAAGTAACTGCACGGTCAAGTACATTTTTCTTCTTAGAAGAAGTATGCATGCTTATCCTGAAATCGATGTTATTGGTAATGGAATACAGCCTCATGTCATCCGAAGCCTTCAATCCGTTTAATAATCTTTGAGAATTAATTTCCTGCTCTATTCTATCCAGATAATTTTCCAATGCATTGACTTTAGAGCCTGTATCGACAGAAACAGTTAAAAGTTCCGGCTCCCTTAGTTTCGGCGCAACCTCTATATATTCCGTTTTGTGTATTTTAAGTGCCGTTCCGGCTCTCAGCCTATTATTTTTCAGGTTATTCCACTTTTTCAAATCCGCTACAGTCACTTTATTCTTCTTAGCCACTTTAGATATATTATCGCCCTTGATAATATTATATAATACTGTGACTTTTCGTGCTTCCACCCGTGGGCTCATACTTTTCATGAATGCTGACGCCACCCCGTTGTCCGTCATCCGGTAACAGGCAAGAGTCTCTCCCGAATATGAAACGCCATCATTACCGGCAAGCGCCAGTATTTTGTCAACAGGAAGATTTAAGTTATATTCCTTACCTCCTCCGGGTATGATATCTTTTTTAAATTGGGGATTGTACCTACGTATATCTTCCAATGGCATATCCGTAATCTTGGCAATATGCTGAAAGCGCATATTTTTGCTTATTTTTACCGATTCCATCGGAAAAGTATAATCTGTGCCTGCCGAATTAATGTCATGTTCGTTATGATAATTCATCACATATGTTGCAGCTATAAATGCAGGGACATAACGCCTTGTTTCTTTCGGAAGGTAATCATATATATCCCAGTAATCGGTTTTTCCGCCACTACGGGAAATAGCCTTGTTCACATTTCCGGGGCCACAATTGTATGCGGCAATAACCAGATACCAGTCCTGATAGGTACGATAGAGGTCTTTCAGGTATCTTACGGCGGCATAGGTTGATTTAACCGGATCTCTACGCTCGTCTACCAGATTGTTTATTTCCAGCCCGTATGACTTCCCTGTACCACGCATAAATTGCCAAAGCCCCGTTGCCCCGGCTCTGGAACGAGCTACAGGGTTTAAGGCTGATTCGATAACAGGCAGGTATTTCAATTCTGAAGGCAATCCTTCCTTATCCAGAACTTCTTCGAACAAAGGGAAATAGTATTCGCCTTTACCGAGCAGATTGCTTACCTGCTTTCTGCCATTTTTCGTATATCTCTCTATATGATCGCGTACAGCCGGGTTATACGTCAGGTCCACCTCTACCGACAAAGCATTTAAGCGATCAACATATAATGAATCGGAAAAAGTTAAAACTTTATCGTTTTTGGAGGGGAGTTCTTTAACAGATTGGGTATCCAACTCCTGTTCTTGCAGATATTCCTTGTAGTTCCACTGATCGATAGGCCATGTAGTTCCGGGCGCTACATTGCTATTCATTCCTTTGATCCCTGTTTGACTCATTACAGCTAGCGTGCAACCTATAATAAGCCCTGTAAGTTTTGCAGACATAGTGTTTTGCAATTTTATATAATAGCCCGCCCTTGGTTAACTAACCAGAATAAAGACAGGATGCGGATATTACCACATCCATTCCCCTAAGGTGGCAGACCTATTTGTTATCTTGTAAACACAACAATATCAGAAATTTACAGCAATAAACACATCTTTAAATATTGTCCGTTGCATGCAAAGATATATTTTATATTTAATATACCTGTCAATATTTATAGAAAATGCGAATCAGGGATTGAAGGCAGCTCAACTCCTGCCTGAAAGGCAGAATCTTCATAACCGTATGCAAGCGCAGCGTAGCTTACGGAGCAAGGGGCAATTACACTCCCCCTGCCCGAAGTGGCAGGACACACAGTACGTCCTGTCTTTCAGACAGCTGGTATTGCTCATCCTTTTTCCGCAGGTCGATGACCCGCGGTTATGAAGATTTGGCTTTTCAAGCCTTTTCTCAAATCCTGATTGGCATAAAAATCAGAATAGTAAGTTATTCCGACTGATCTTCTTCCGCTACTATTCCGGGAGCATCTTCTCCTGTTTTTATCTCTATTTCTACATCCTTAGGCAGTTCTTCCGTCTCCTTTATAAGTTCTTCGGAACGGGATACCCACTGACGTTCGCCAAATACCTTTTTCAGGTCATCGGCAAAGATAACTTCTTCTGTGATGAGCAGGTTCGCTAGTTTTCCATGTCCGTCAGCATGCTGGCTCAATAATTTTTTAGCCCGCTCATACTGCTCATTAATCATAGCCTGAACTTCCTGGTCAATCAGCAAAGCTGTTTCTTCACTATATGGTTTTGTAAATCCATATCCTTCTCCGGACGAATCATAGTAGCTCAGATTTGGCATCTTTTCGCTCATACCCAGATACGATATCATGGCGTAAGCCTGTTTGGTTACCCTCTCCAGGTCGTTTGCCGCTCCGGATGAAATATTCCCGATAAAGACTTCTTCGGCGGCACGTCCTCCAAGCAACGCGCACATTTCGTCGAGCATTTGCTCTTTGGTGGTAATCTGCCTTTCTTCGGGTAGATACCACGCGGCGCCAAGTGCTTTGCCCCGGGGAACGATGGTTACTTTCACCAGTGGATTAGCGTATTGCAGGAACCAACTCAATGTGGCATGTCCTGCCTCGTGTATGGCAATCGTTTTGCGTTCGTCGAGAGTAGTTACTTTATTCTTTTTCTCCAAGCCGCCGATTATACGGTCAACGGCATTCGTGAAATCCTCTTTCTGAACCACTTTTTTCCCCTTACGGGCGGCTATCAATGCAGCCTCGTTACACACATTGGCTATATCAGCCCCCGAGAATCCCGGAGTCTGGCGGGCAAGGAACTCCACATCAACGGAGTCATCTATTTTTACAGGGCGAAGGTGTACTTTAAATATCTCTTTCCTGTCGTTCAAATCCGGCAAATCGACAGTAATCTGACGGTCGAAACGTCCGGCACGAAGCAAGGCTTTGTCCAGAATATCAGCACGGTTGGTAGCGGCAAGAATGATAATACCGCTGTTTGTACCAAAACCGTCCATTTCGGTCAACAACTGGTTCAATGTATTTTCACGCTCATCATTAGAGCCCATATTCAGGTTACGTCCACGGGCACGTCCGATGGCGTCAATCTCGTCGATAAAGATAATACAAGGCGATTTTTCCTTCGCTTGCTTAAACAAGTCCCTTACACGGGATGCCCCTACCCCGACAAACATTTCCACAAAGTCGGAACCCGACAAAGAGAAAAACGGAACATTGGCTTCTCCTGCAACGGCTTTTGCCAAGAGGGTCTTACCTGTTCCCGGAGGGCCTACCAGCAATGCGCCTTTCGGTATTTTACCACCAATTTCGGTATAGCGGGATGGATTTTTCAGGAATTCTACTATTTCTTCTATTTCTTCTTTGGCTTCCGACAACCCTGCCACATCCTTGAATGTGACCCGCAGATCCGAGCCTTTATCATAGAGTTGGGCTTTCGACTTCCCTACACTGAAAACGCCTCCGCCACCGCCGGAACCACCGCCGGACATACGGCGCATCATGTATATGAAGAGACCGAAAATAAGGATAACAGGCAGGAAGCCGACCAGTATTTCCAATGGGTTGGTACTGTCTTCGTAACTTACATCTATGTCATATTTATATTCGGCGCGTACTTTATCGTAAAAATCAGCAAACTTATCGGCGGAAGGAATCCTTACCACAATAGCAGGGTTTGTTCCCGCCCGTTCGGCATCGCCCTTAAAAACGCTTTTCACCGAATCGGCTCTTACAAAGGCCTTCAGGGTACTGTTTTTCCTGTCTACTATAATCTTGCTGACACTGTTGCCTTTTACATAGCCCTGAAAATCAGACCATGCTACCTCTTTTGTCACTGTATTGTCCGAGAAGAAATACATGCCAATAATAGCAGCAAATACAATCAGGTATACCCAATAAAGATTGAATGGTATTTTAGGCCCTTTCGTATTTGGGTTTTTGGGCTTATTATCTCCCTTATTATAACTATCCATATTGTTTTTTTACAAATGCGTGTCTTAGTTTTTCCTTGACTATAACAAGCATCAATAACTATTTGTTGTTAATAAATATCCGGAATAGATTCCAGCTTGGCATCTGCCCATAAATGCTCGATATTGTAAAACTCGCGCAATTCGGGTAAGAATACATGAACAATAACCGTACCATAATCTATACCTACCCAACGGCTCTCACGTAAGCCGTCAATCGTAATAGGCCGTTCTTTTTTCTTTTTGAGGTAATCGACAATTTCGTCTGATATCGCAGATACTTGTGTAGGCGTATTTCCTTCGCAAATGACAAAGTATTGGCAAATGGTTCCGGGTAGTTCCGTCATATCTACAATGACAATGTTTCTAGCTTTCTTTTCCTGGCATGCAGCCACAATATTGTTTACTAAGCTTTTTCCTTCTTTCATTCAATTTCATTAGTCGTCTTTTGCAACCCGGCATAACATAAAAAACTGAGCCATGCCCCTCTGTTACTTAAAAACGTTCGTTAATTTATAGGGTCTCTTTTTGATTCAAGCTACAAATATAAAGCGATTTTTTGAACTAATCACACTTATCTTATAGAAGAACAAATAATTAATTGGGGTAAAGATAACCAAGTTTTGTAATTTACCTCTGATTTATATAAATTAATATATCCGTAAGGTATAATAATTATCCTTTATTCACAGAAAGAAATCACGTGTCACGAAAGCTTTCGAACTGTGTACCGCTTAGCAAATTCTTTTGCTATGTCGGGCAAGAGACTAAATTCTAACTCGTAATTTAAACCTTTAAAAAAAAGAATTGTCTATATAAGATACAAACTCTGAATCATGAATGCCATGAAAAAGCTACAATACTGCATTTTCTTGCTGTCCGCCGTTTTTATTTCGTGCTCCGAAAAAGAAGAATTCCCTGTGGATAAAGTTATGGTAGAAGTATCCACTTTGGAATTCGAGGCCGAAGGGGGTGTGCAATCCTTTGAGGTGAAAACCCACAAAAATTATATCATGTGGGATGTTGAATCTACCGTCGACTGGTGCAAATTTAAATTTTCCGACCCCAATGGATACTATTCGCCCAATAAGATATTTTATGGCGTAGGAAGCAGGAGCGTTACCATTGAAGTATTACCCAATGAAGAAGGAAAAGAACGCGAGACAGATCTGGTGGTAAGGTGGAATGCAGATGGTCAGGGACTTGAGCCGATATATGTAAAAACAAAGCAAAAATTTAAATATTCCACGGAGTTGTCCGTTTCGCCTCAAGAAATAGATATAACCACTAATGGTACTCGACCTATACTTTCGATAGAAGCGGATGCCTATTGGGAGGCGGTGGATATACCCGACTGGTTATCTCTGAATCAGGAACAAGGCTTTGGAAATGGAAAGATTACTGTCCGCGGAAAGGGGGATGAAAGCAATAGCGGAAAATTTACTATTACAACACAAGGAAAATCCATAGATATACATGTCAGAAAATGGGGTAAAATAGAGGCTTATATAGAAACCAACGGGGCCGATAATCTGGACGGAATATTGTTTCAGGAAGGGTTATACAATATCACTAAAAAGCTGAAGATAAACGGATGGATGTCTACATATGATTTTTCGGTATTAAAAAAAATGCTTGTGCTTGAAGAGTTAGATCTCACGGATATACAATTTCGGAGTGGGGTAAACGAGTTGCCTCCTTATGCTTTAACCGACGGTAAATTTAGATCAATTTTGTTGCCCAAAAACCTTTTGGCATTAAATACAGGTGTATTCTCGTCTTGTCCTCTGTTGCAGTCCATAGATATTCCCGAAGGAACGTTATTGCTCGGCTCTTTTGCCTTTAGCTGGTGTACTTCTCTCGAATACGTAACATTGCCAAACAGCCTGAAAAGTATTGATACTGCGGCATTTTCGCATTGTACCAGTCTCAAGGAAATACACATAAAGAACCCGAAACCGTTCACTATTCCCAATATAGTTGATTTTCAAATAAAGAATAGTTGTACAGTATATGTGCCCAAAGGCTCGAAAGAAAAATATCAAAATACGGCAGGATGGTCTGATTTTAAGAATATTGTAGAAGAGTAAGAAGTAGTATCATCGCTACTCGCGCGGATGGAGCATTATACCTTTTTGGGACATCTATTAAAATCACACATTATTCAATAGACGAAAATATAAATTTCATCCTAACTTTGTACCAATGAAAAAATATGATTCGATTACCATTGTCGGCCCTACCGCGTCAGGCAAAACCACCTTCGCCTGCCATCTGGCATATTCGCTCGGTGCGGAGATCATAAGCGGGGATTCACGCCAGGTATACCGCTCAATGGATATTGGCACAGGAAAAGACCTGTCGGACTATACTGTGAATGGGGAAAATATACCCTACCACCTGATAGATATCCGCGAGGCAGGAGATAAATACAATATATTCGAATACCAGCATGATTTTCACGAGGCATATACGGATATTAAGAGCAGGGATAAACTTCCAATAATATGCGGGGGGTCAGGCCTTTATATCGAAGCGGTATTGAAAGGGTACTCCCTTGTAAATGTTCCGGAGAATAAGGAGTTAAGGGAGAGATACGCCAACCATACCCTACCGGAACTTACCAAAATACTGGAATCATATAAAACACTGCACAATAAGACAGACGTGGATACCGCCCAACGGGCAATCAGGGCGATAGAAATAGAGGAATACAAGCAAGCCCATCCACTGGAACAAAACGAGTTTCCTCCCCTCAACAGCCTTGTCATAGGAGTAGACATCGACAGGGAACTGCGCCGGAAGAAAATTTCGGAAAGGCTGAAAGCCCGTCTGCAAGAAGGGATGATAGAAGAAATACAGGAGATACTGGACAGGGGAATCGCTCCTGACGACCTGATATATTACGGACTGGAATATAAGTATGTCACGCTTTATCTGCTGAAACAACTTAGTTATCAGGAAATGTATTCCCAGTTGGAAATAGCTATACACCAATTTGCCAAACGGCAAATGACATGGTTCAGGGGAATGGAGAAAAGAGGGATACCCATCCATTGGATAAACGCTGAAATGCCGGCCGATAAAAAAGTAGAAGAAGTAAAATTGTTAATTAATATCAATCATCGGTCTTTTTAGTTAATTTTATTTTAAAGCCGGGGATCAATCATTTCCATAATGTAATTTTAAGAAAAATTTATGCCCGTATAAATATGATTAATTTTTAAAACATTATTTGTTAAACCATTTTTACCTTGAATTACTTAGAGCCTGTTTCAATTTTAGCGAAAATTTTTATACAGGTTCAGGTCAATAGTTCTTAGCAATTTTTTTATGCTCTTTTTGCCGTATTTTACCCTTTTTACTCTTGGTTTAGCCCGCTAAACCGGCTAGCAAAAATGATAAAATCCATCTAAAAACAGCTATAAAAAAGATTTGCTATAAAATTTAAACAGACTCTTAAATGCAACCATTTTTTAAAACATAATTATTTAAAACAGGCTCTTATATAAACTCATTCAATTAAAGCCCAATATTGAATAAATATCCATAGCCCGATAATTTTGAATTATATAAGAAACTTTAAAAACCCCACCAACGATGAGAAAGAAAAAATTAGGAGCTCTCCTCCTGGGATTAATTTGTATTTTGGGGAGTATCCATTCCGAAGAATATACCCCGGTAGATTATGTCAGCCCACTGGTAGGCACTCAATCTAAATACTCCCTGTCTACAGGAAACACATACCCGGCCATAGCCATGCCGTGGGGTATGAATTTCTGGATGCCGCAGACCGGAAAAATGGGTGACGGATGGGCATACACTTACGACGCAGACAAAATTCGCGGATTTAAACAAACACACCAACCAAGCCCATGGATTAACGATTACGGCCAATTCTCCATTATGCCCATAACAGGCGAACTGAACTTCGAACAGGACAAACGGGCAAGCTGGTTTTCGCACAAAGCCGAAATTGCAAAGCCTTACTATTACAGAGTATATCTGGCCGACCATGATGTAGTAACGGAGATGGCGCCTACTTCACGGGCAGTAATGTTCCGCTTCACATTCCCTGAAAATGACAAATCGTATGTGGCTGTCGATGCTTTCGATAAGGGCTCGTATGTAAAGATTATTCCTTCCGAGAATAAAATAGTAGGGTATACAACCCGCAACAGTGGCGGCGTTCCCGAAAACTTCAAAAATTATTTTGTTATCGTATTCGATAAACCGTTTACATTTACCAGCACGGTAAAAGTAGATGTAGTAGAAAAGGATGGCAAGAAAACAGATGTTGCTACTTATTTCAACGATAAAACAGAAATTACCGACAATCACGCCGGAGGTGTAATTGGCTTCTCCACCCAAAAAGGTGAAGTAGTACATGCCCGTATCGCTTCCTCATTCATCAGCCCAGAACAGGCTGAACTGAACCTAAAGGAACTTAACGGATTATCATTCGATCAGGTCACAGAGCAGGGGCGTCAGGAATGGAATAAAACATTGGGGCGCATCGAAGTGGAAGACAATAATATAGATAACCTGAGAACATTCTACTCATGCCTGTACCGTTCGGTACTGTTTCCACGATCTTTCTACGAAATAAACGCTAAAAACGAAGTTGTACACTACAGTCCTTACAACGGAGAAGTACTGCCCGGCTATATGTTTACAGATACCGGATTCTGGGACACATTCCGTTGCCTGTTCCCATTCCTCAACCTGATGTATCCTGAGATGAACGTCAAAATGCAGGAGGGATTAGTTAATACATACAAGGAAAGTGGATTCTTGCCTGAGTGGGCAAGCCCGGGACACCGTGGCTCCATGGTCGGCAACAACTCTGCATCCATCGTGGCCGACGCTTACCTGAAAGGGCTTCGCGGATACGATGCCGAAACATTGTGGGAAGCTGTTGTTCACGGGGCAAACGCCGTACATCCAAAGGTAAGTTCTACAGGCCGTCTGGGTTGGGAATATTATAACAAACTGGGCTATGTGCCTTATAACGTGAAAATAAACGAGAGTGCCGCGCGCACACTGGAGTACGCTTATGACGACTGGTGTATCTACCAGTTCGGGAAAAAACTGGGCAAGCCTGCAAAAGAAATAGACATCTATGCCAAACGTGCCATGAATTATAAGAATCTGTATGACCCTGAGCATAAACTGATGCGCGGTAAAAACGAAGACGGGAAATTCCAGTCTCCGTTCAACCCTTTGAAATGGGGAGATGCCTTCACCGAAGGAAACAGCTGGCACTATACATGGTCGGTATTCCACGACCCGCAGGGATTAATCGACCTGATGGGTGGAAAGGCGGGTTTTAACCAGATGATGGACTCGGTATTTAGCGTACCGCCATTATTCGACGACAGCTACTATGGAGATGTTATCCACGAAATACGCGAAATGCAGATAATGAATATGGGTAACTACGCACATGGTAACCAGCCTATACAGCACATGATATATATGTATAACTATTCGGCTGAGCCGTGGAAAGCCCAATACTGGGTACGCGAGGTGATGGATAAGCTGTATACTCCTAATCCTGACGGATATTGCGGGGATGAAGACAACGGACAGACTTCGGCATGGTACGTATTCTCCGCACTTGGTTTCTATCCTGTATGCCCGGGGACAGACGAATATATTTTGGGTTCTCCATTATTTAAATCGGTAACACTGAATCTGGAAAACGGAAATAAGGTAACCATCAAAGCGGATAATAACAAGAAGGCAAACCGTTATGTACAAAGCATGTCGGTAAACGGACAGCCATATCCGAAGAATTACCTGACTCACGAAACCCTGCTGAAAGGCGCTAATATCAGTTATCAGATGGCTGCCGCACCAAACAAGAACAGGGGAACAAGTGACGATGACGCTCCGTACTCATTCTCAAAAGAATTGAAAAACATAAATAAGAAAAAATAATTATGCAAACTAAGAACTATTTAAAAAAAGGAATACTAGGATTAGGTGTGCTGGCTTTTACGATTACTACTTCTGAGATAAAAGCTGCCGGGCTTGCCAGGGAGGAAGCTATTGTTTTTGTTCAGGATAATACAGCTATTAAAAAAGATGACCCATACAAAACCAATCGCCCTGCTGTTGACAAACGGTTATTTAAATCCAAAGCCGTAGAAAATGAGATTGTACGCATTAAGAAAATGCTCGTTAACCCAAAGCTGTCATGGATGTTCGAAAATTGCTTCCCGAACACACTGGACACCACAGTACGCTACCGAAAAACCGATGGAAAGGATGATACGGTAGTGTATACAGGCGATATCCATGCTATGTGGCTACGCGATTCGGGCGCACAGGTATGGCCCTATGTACAGCTCGCAAATAGCGACCCTGAACTGAAAGCAATGCTGGCAGGAGTTATCCGCCGCCAGTTCAAATGCATTATCATAGACCCGTATGCAAACGCGTTTCTTGACCCGCACGACCCGAACCCCGACCACCAATGGATGTCGGACGAAACGGCGATGAAACCTGAACTGCATGAGCGCAAATGGGAAATAGATTCGCTCTGCTACCCTATCCGCCTGGCTTACCACTACTGGAAAACGACAGGGGACGCAAGCGTATTCGACCAGGAATGGCTACAGGCTATAGCACTTGTGTTGCAGACATTTAAGGAACAGCAACGCAAAGACGGTGTAGGGCCATATTCATTCCTTCGCATAACAGACAGGGCACTGGACACACTCAACAATGGAGGACTGGGCGCTCCGGTAAAACCCGTAGGGCTGATCGCTTCGGCATTCCGTCCTTCCGATGACGCCACCACCCTCCAGTTCCTTGTACCGTCCAACTTCTTTGCTGTGTCTTCTTTAAGAAAAGCAGCCGAGATACTGACAGAGGTAAACAAAGACGCCGCATTGGCAAAAGAGTGTGCAGACTTGGCACAGGAAGTAGAAACAGCATTGAAAGAACATGCCATCTACAACCACCCGAAATATGGAAAGATCTACGCATTCGAAGTGGATGGCTTCGGCAACCACTTCCTGATGGATGATGCCAATGTACCGAGCCTTCTGGCTATGCCATATCTGGGCGATGTGAATGTAAACGACCCTATCTACCAGAATACACGCAGGTATGTATGGAGCGAAGATAATCCTTACTTTTTCAGAGGGACTGCCGGAGAAGGTATCGGAGGCCCGCATATCGGTTACGACATGGTGTGGCCGATGAGCATCATGATGAAAGCCTTTACCAGCCAGGACGATAAGGAGATACAAGCATGTATAAAAATGCTGATGGAAACAGACGCCAATACAGGATTTATGCACGAGTCTTTCAATAAGAACGACCCGGCCAATTTTACCCGCGAATGGTTTGCTTGGCAAAACACATTGTTCGGCGAACTGATAATCAAACTGGTAAATGAAGGAAAAGTTGGCTTATTGAATGAAATAAGATAAAAACGGTTAAATGTATTTTTTTTGAAAGCAGGGTGTATCTCATATATGGATACATCCTGTTTTTATTTAGAGTCTGTTCAAATTTTTTAGATTTATTATTGAGATAATTTTTATTTCCGCCAAGCGATAGGCGGGCTACTTGAGCTGAGTGAATAGGAAAATTAGCCAAGTTATTTTTTAATCGTTATTAAACTTACGCCTGCAAGAAGTAATTGCTGTCCCCTATAAGATTTTGCTTACATTTGCTACTTGTTAAAGCAAAAAAAGAGTCCGTCTCTTTATAAGTGACAGACAACCTATTGAACTTATGACTGCAAATATAGGGCATCTCACCCTTTAATTTATTGCTTATTTCCGCACAATTATTATCCAATCACGCCTAATTGCCCGTTTTTTAAGATTTTTTTAGTATCTGCAAACACTCATTTTTCTCGCAACTTTTTTCTTGTAAGGTGCTTATTTACAGGTGTTTTACAAATGTTTTACAAATGGCTTAACGGGAAGTCGGATTTTTCTCTTTTAATTCGCTTGTATCTTATTGATATACAGGCTGTTATTCGGTGTAGATGGCGGCAAATCACTACTTTTTTGTTTGACAAATGTTGCACAAAGCTTTTTTGTTTCATTTTTCAGTCTTGTAATTCATTGCTATACAGTGGTTTGCAAAACGAATTTTCCGCTGTCCGTCACTTATAAAGAGACAGACTCGAAAACCTATCAGGAGACACTTCTTGTTTTTTTGCAAGAAGGCATATAAAGACGGTAGAAACGAAGCAAATAACAAATGTATTCACAACTACATTTCTATAGGAATATAGTATATCGCTATATACACAAAGGTCATATATCGTGCCCATCCGGTATATGTCCGGGAATGGGTATTTGCCTTTTTACTTTTACAAAAGTAATAAAAGAAATAACAAATATAATTAAAAATCTAACATCCGGGGAGGGAACATCCGTATTGTCTTGTTTGTCTTCAACGTTATCTTATTTGTCTTCAATCGGTCTTTTACCGCTTGCGAAAGTCGTAAAAGAACACCTCCCCGTTTTTTTCAGTCGACAGTTAACAGTTAACAGTCAGCAAAGAACTCCGTATTACTCTGTGTACTCCGTGGTGGGAAAGAGCTGCGCAAAGCAATCAGCATATACCAAAATTCAACATATTTTATAACAAATTCTTTTCATTACTAACGTCTATTAAACTCTAAATTTTTTAAATTATAAACTGCTTTTATGAAAACAACTGAAACACGAACAAAAAACCGGTGGAAACAGGCTATCGCCGTTTTCGCCTTCCTAGTACTTACTCCGGGCATATATGCCCAAGTAACTGTAGGAGCAGGTAACGAACCTCAGGATTTCTCTATCCTTGAAATAATCTCCCCCAATGGAAAAGGCGGTATGCGCCTGCCTCACCTGACTACCATTCAGCGCAACGCCATTACAAAACATACCGGATTCACCGGGGTAAAGGCCGATCTGGGTCGCGGGCTGACCATCTACAACACCGACATCGACTGTGTGGAATACTGGAACGGCACAAAATGGGTGTCGCAGTGCGATGACCCGCAGGCCGATCCTTGCCTCGAACCCTGCGACTGCGATGGAGACGGCTTTCTGGCTAAGAGTTGCGGAGGTAACGACCCCGATGACGACGACCCCTGCAACCCGGCGGTAACCCCTCTGAGCTTTACCCGCGACCCGGCAACAAGTGTGGTGGTAGGCACTCCGGTAACCATTACTGTGACCACAACAGGCACCAATCCGGTAAATAATGTAAGCCTCGATGGTGGTAAAAACCGCATCAAAGGAGATAAAATAACCGTTACCCCCGGTAAGGTGGGCGACAACAACTATACCATTACAGTTAACAACTGCCCTACACAGACAGTGACTGTAAACATCAAAGCCACTGTTTGCACCAAGATTACCGCAGCTACAGTGTCGAGCTGCCTGCCCTATATGTTTACTTACCAAACGATGAAACTGACAGCCGTGCAGGCAGATGGGAGCCCGGCCACAGGTTACCAGTGGTATGTAGACGGCGGAGCCGTACCGGGAGAGACAAACCCGGACTTCTATTACAGCCCCGGCACTACAGGCCTGACAGCCGACGCACTGGGCAATATGAAAAAGACCCCGAAAATAACCTGCGCCGCGAGCAATGCCTGCGGTACGGTAACCAGCAATGAATACGAAGTATTGGTAGTGCTGGCTACCCTGGGGAAATTGTCGCCGATATATGTGAATGCATGGAAAGACGGCATCGATGGAGTAACTACCATAGGAGACCCCGACACCGACCTGATAAGGGTCGCCTATGCCCATGTAAACCTAGGTGCTGAATACGATCTCGACCCCTGTAGTAGTAATAATATGTGGGGCGATGTTTACCAGTGGGGCCGGAAGAAAGACGGACATCAGGAACGTAGTAAAACAGCTTTCTATGAAGGTCCGGTAGATGCTGACGATCTGGGTGGTGTAACTGACGTCAATGGGCAAATCGTATCCGGTCATGACGCTTATGGTATGTTTATAAAAAATGCTTTTGCTTTTGGTGATTGGCGTAGTAATACTACATTAAAGGAATATCTTTGGGGTGATGGTATAACAATAGACTATCCTTCACTGGCTTACCGTCCTGTTTGGGCATTGCCAGCGAATAATCCTTGTCCTATCGGCTGGACGGTTCCCAGCCAGAAACAGTGGGGGGCTCTGCTAGCTGGGGGGAATAATAACATTTACAACTCTACTACATTGGAAAATGGTATTGGTTTGGCGAATCAGTGGTTCGTACAATTGAACGCGGCTGGAAAGTGCTCTGGATATACAGTTGATAACGTCCTTTACCTGCCGGCTGCAAGCATGCGCAACCACTACGATGGCTTGTTTAACGACAATAACTTTGGTAGGTACTGGGCGAGCTCGGCGTCTAGCGAATATAATTCTTATTTCCTCACTTTTGGTTTAGGAGGAGTAGGGAATAGCTGGGCCTCCCGCGCAGATGGCTTATCCGTACGCTGCATAGCAGAGTAAACATCCTCCCGTCCTTCGGGGTTTGCAACCCCGAAGTTCTTACTATCAGGATTTGTAATCCGGCAAAACAACAGGCTGTCACTTTTTTAGTACAGCCTGTTGTTTTTTCGTAGAAAATTATCTTATATAGAGAGTTCTTTGATATAGTTGGAGGAAAAAAGTAACAGGAAGAAGTAATGAAAAAAGTGTCACTATTGTCACTTTTTTGCAGTGCAGAACAAAAAATATTATTATAGTTCAACCCCTCGCCCTTTGGGCACTCCCGAC
>NZ_QVMO01000038.1:0-9577 GCF_010501055.1 Dysgonomonas sp. 521 | reverse complement strand
GGTGCCGTTTGATCCGTCAGGCACTCTTCCCTTTTGATAAAGGGAAGTCCCCGAAGGGGGAAGGGTTAGACAACTAATGTTACAATAAATACTTTCCATTACTTATAAAGCGTTCTTTGATATAATCAAAGGAAAAAAGTAACAGGGAAAAGTAATGAAAAAAGTGTCACCTTTGTCACTTTTTGCAGTACAAGTCCGCGAAGCGGGCTAATACGGATAACCACGGGTAAAGCCCGTGGCAAAAGTAGATAGAAATAGACCGTCTCCGCAGGAGGCGAATGGGACTAATTTTCGCTATTTGCCTCCTACGGAGACATATTTTCCAGTCAGTCCCTGCCACGGCTTTTACCCGTGGTTATCCACCTTCAGTCCCTTCGGGACAGGTTGATTATTGGGAATGGCTGTCACCTTTTTTGTAGTACAGCCTGTTGTTTTTTCGGGGAAAATTGTTTTATATAAGGAGTTCTTTGATATAATCAGAGGGAAAAAGGTAACAGATAAAAGTAATGAAAAAAGTGTCACCTTTGACTACGCTTCGCTCCGTCGATTTTCAATTCAATTGTCACTTTTCTATAAAGGGAACTAATCAACCTTTACTTTTCAGTTCATCTTCGAGGCGTATCATCTGATCGCGAAACTGTGCGGCTTCAAGGAATTCAAGCTTCTTCGCAGCAGCCGCCATCTGTTTTTTCGCCTTGGCAATCGCTTTCTTCAACTCTTCCTTGCTCATGTATTCAATCTGGTCTTCTGAGGCTATGGCAAGAGAGTCTTGCTGGCTATACGATTTTACCGCTGATATTTCCTCTCCCTTTCGCTGGGTAAAGACAGAAGTACGGGCTTTTTGTATCTGTTGCGGAGTGATGCCGTGTTCTTCGTTGTATGCCATTTGTTTTTCGCGCCTGCGGTTTGTCTCGTTGATGGTCTTTTCCATACTCTCTGTAATCTTGTCGGCATAGAAGATCACTTTACCATTCACATTACGCGCGGCACGTCCTACAGTCTGGGTTAACGAGCGGTGTGAACGTAAAAAACCCTCTTTGTCCGCATCCAGTATGGCTACGAGCGAAACTTCCGGAAGATCAAGGCCTTCGCGCAAGAGATTGACCCCTACCAGTACGTCAAACATCCCCGTTCGCAGGTCATCCATTATCTGCACACGGTCTAACGTGTCCACATCGGAATGAATATAGCTGCAACTGATCCCGTTGTTAGACAAATAGGCTGTCAGTTCCTCCGCCATGCGTTTGGTAAGCGTAGTTACAAGCGTACGCTCGTTTTGTTCTACACGTATCTGTATCTCTTCCATCAGGTCATCAATCTGGTTGAGGCTGGGACGCACGTCAATCGGAGGATCTAACAGGCCCGTAGGGCGTATAAGCTGCTCCACAACCACCCCTTCCGACTTCATCAATTCATAGTCGGCGGGCGTTGCACTTACATAAATGGTCTGAGGAACAAGCGATTCGAACTCTTCGAACTTCAACGGGCGGTTGTCCAGCGCGGCAGGAAGGCGGAAACCATATTCCACCAGATTTTCCTTACGGGAATGGTCGCCTCCATACATGGCGCGTATCTGGGGTATTGTTACATGGCTTTCATCTATTACCATCAGGAAGTCGTCAGGGAAGAAATCAAGGAGGCAGAACGGACGCGTACCCGGTTTTCGGTTGTCAAAGTAGCGCGAATAGTTCTCTATACCTGAACAATGCCCTACTTCGCGTATCATTTCAAGATCGTAAGTAACACGTTCATAGAGTCTTTTAGCTTCCAATGGCTTACCTATAGACTGGAAGAAGTCTACCTGACGCCCCAAATCGATTTCTATTTCGTTTATCGCCCTTACCATCCGGTCTTTAGTGGTAACAAAAAGATTCGCCGGATATATGCGGAAATCATCATACCTGTCTATCCTTACACCACTCAAAGGATCCAGACACTCAATGCTTTCGATCTCATCCCCCCAAAACACAACCCGTACGATGGGATCGCCATAAGCGAGGAAAACATCAACGGTATCCCCCTTTACGCGGAAATTGCCGGCTTTCGGATCAACCTCATTACGTGAATATAACGCATTGACTAAAGCGCGGAGAAAAACATCGCGCACGATTTTTTGCCCTACGTGAAGGCTAATTGTCGAACTCTCAAAGTCTTCGGGGTTTCCCATGCCGTACAAACAGGACACGGAAGACACTACGATAACATCGCGACGACCGGATAAAAGAGAAGTAGTAGTAGCCAGTCGCAACTTTTCTATCTCATCATTGATGGACAAATCCTTTTCGATGTATGTATTCGTAGAAGGAATATAGGCTTCGGGCTGATAGTAATCGTAATAAGAGACGAAATACTCCACGGCGTTATCTGGAAAGAACGTTTTGAACTCGCTATACAGCTGTGCCGCTAATGTCTTATTATGGCTCAGTACCAACGTGGGTTTTTCCACAGCCTGTATGACATTGGCAACTGTAAAAGTCTTTCCCGACCCGGTCACACCCAATAATGTCTGTGAAGGGACATGTTGTATAACGCCCTCGGATAGAGCAGCTATCGCAGCCGGCTGGTCTCCCGTAGGACTATAGTTGGAGGTTAATTTAAAATTCATTTCAATTTTTCGCCTTTCATAAATCAAAGATAATAAGATTTTTGCACATTTATTTTTAAATAAGCTCTATTAACTAGATATGCAAAAAATGTTTTACGATTAAAAAATGTATTTTTGTATTATAAAATCGAATCTCACGAGTATGAAGAAAATTGTTCTGTTCCTTTATGAGCTTTTTATTTTTGCTCCTATTTTTGTTTTAGCTACTATTATCACTGCTGTAACAGTCATGATAGGATGCCTGATCGGTGATAAGAATTTTTGGGGATATTACCCGCCCCGTTATTGGTCGAAGTTAGCTTGCCGACTGGCGCTGTGCCCTATAAAGGTAGTCCGCCACGCCGAACTCGACCCAAACAAATCATACGTATTCGTACCCAATCATCAGGGAGCTTTCGATATTTTCCTTATCTACGGCTACCTTAACCAAAATATAAAATGGGTGCAAAAACAAGAGCTGCGCAAAATACCTTTCGTAGGTAAAGCTTCTGAAATAGCAGGGCATGTCTTTGTCGACCAATCTAACCTGAAATCGATGAAGGACACAATAGGCAAAGCCGAAGCCCAACTGGGAAAAGGAGCGTCGATGGTTATATTCCCCGAAGGGGCAAGGACTAAAACCGGTAAAATGGGACGTTTCAAAAGAGGGGCATTCATCATCGCCAAAGAAATGGAGCTTGAAATAGTACCTGTAACGGTAAACGGCCCTTTCGACCTGATGAAGATACATACATACCTCTTCAATCCGTGTAAGCTGGAACTGGTGGTACACAAACCGATTTCTACAAAAGACCTGAATGAAGATAATATGAACGAATTTATAAATAACTGCCGCGAAATAGTATATTCCGGATTATGGGACAAATACAAATAATGATGCTTTAATAAAGATGAAAAAAATTCTGTTTTCAACAGTACTCTTGTTACTGAGCTCTGCCGTAGAAGCCCAGAACCTGCCTTTGCCCGAAACCGTAGGCAAACACCTCTTCGAAATGATGGCAAACAGGGCTGATATAGCAAAATCTCCGGCATACACCGATTTAGGCAGCTATACAGCACTGTATAAGAAAGGATGGACACCATACCTGCAAGAGGAAATGAAAAGTGCTGACGAAGCTGAAAAAATGTTCCTGCAAGGCGATTTAGACAATTTAGACGGTAAAGCGGAAGCCCTGTACACAGAAAACTTAAAAAACAGTTGGCCTGTATTACTTCAATATATGGACCAGTACAATATTAATGCCCGGACAGCGACATACAATAAAACATTCTTCAAGTTATCAAAGGATCAGGATGCAGAATATATGCCGGACGCCTTCGACCTGTATATCAGCATGAACTATAAGGAAGAGGTATATGCCTTCGAGGCTTCGGTTCAGTGGGCAGACAATCAGTGGGTACTTATAACTGTTGAGCCTAACATATACAGATATACCCAGATGGAGGATGACGAACTTGTGTTCGAACCAGAATCAAATACAGAACAGATACCGGATGACGCCACATACAAGTACAATACGGCCTATCAGCCAACAGATATCGAAAAAGCCCTGACGATAGAATCCCCTGCTGCATTTAATCAAAAAATAGTAAGCCTGTTAACGCAAGGCGCTGCATTCGGAACGGATAACTCCTTCCTGACGGAGAATGAATATATGGAAACATCAGGAAACGTCATGATTAAGCAATTGAGAGAAAAGAAAGAAAGAGGAGAAGTAGATGAGGAATTCCTGAACGAGATAAGTTCTTATCTGGAAAACCCGTCCCTATTATTCGAAACAGAATTAAAAAATTCGTGGGGAGAGTTACAGGAAAATATGAAAGAAGAATTTGAGGAAAATGACTTAAGCCGGTTGTCCCCATCCAATACAGACATAGAAATATCAAACGGGGACAGGAAGTTTAAAGACCTGAACAATATCACACTCCGCACCGATATAAAATTCCAACATAAGGAGCATCAGGCAGGTATTATCTTCGAAGCAATATGGTACAAGGGCATGTGGAAACTTACATATATACAACCTTTCCCCTATGACATATTGGAAATGATGACCGAAGATACTGATTCTGACGACTTTGACGACACACTGGATGCTATAGAAGCTGTAGAAAGTGACGAGGATTGAAACATAATAAATGTTAGAAATTTACCCGGATTGAACATACTGATTACAGAATAGGCAAATAACATTCATTTTTTTGTACTTTTGCGTTTTACACTTAACAACAATATAGCATGAAGTTGAAACATATATTCTTATTGTCGTTCATACTGATGGCATGTTCCACACGCTTATCGTATGCATATACTACATCAATTTCCATTTCGCAGAATACATACGACGACATTATTACACATACAGTGGCCAAAGGGGAAACTGTATATTCGATAGCTGCCGCATATCAGACAACCGTACAGCAGATATACAAACTAAACCCAAAAGCTGAGCAGGGAATCAAAGCAGGCGACAAACTGCAAATACGTAAAGTGAGAGCCATCGCAAGTTATAGCAACCACCTGATTGAAGCAAAAGAGACATTGTTTTCCGTTTCACGTATGTATAAGATATCTGTAGATGATGTTAAAGATGCTAATCCCGGATTAACAGAAAGTACATTCAGCATAGGAAAAACAATCAAAATCCCCGTTTTCAACGAACCTGTACCTTCCGCTTATCAATCGGGAAGCAATACAATGAGGTCTAACATCGAATACAAGGTGCAAAAAGGGGAAACACTATACAGCATCGGTAAAGCCAATAATACGACAGTAGAAGCTCTCCTGAACGCGAATCCGTCATTAAAAAACGGGGGGCTGAAAGACGGCATGACTATAATCATCCCAAGCGGACAGGCAGCTAATAATGTTTCCGGAACGGAATATATACCGACAAGCATGGATACTCCATCCGCAGCGAAAGGCGAAACAGTACGTGTAGGTATCCTTCTGCCATTCACAGATAACGGCGGAAGTATAGCGAAGGACAAACTTACCGAATACTACGAAGGATTCCTGCTGGCTGTAAAAGACATGAAAAGCAAAGGTTTGAACGCTGAAATATACACATTCGATACAGGTCCCGAAAAAAATACAAAAAGGCTGGAAAGCCTGATGGAAACGAATGAAATGAACAATCTACACCTTATCATAGGAGGTGTGTCCAAACAGCAGATAGATGCTCTTGTCAAGTTCTCTAAAAAGACAGGTATCAAGTATGTAATTCCATTTGGTTCTTCTAGCGAGATAAACAATGACCCGTTACTTTTCCAGATGACATCATCGCATTCGTCCTTATATCCGGAAGTGGTTTCTGCATTTGTAAAGAGATTCAGCAATTATAACATAATCTTTGTATCCGAAGCCGGTTCGAACAACGATAAAATGGACTTTGTGAACGAACTGAAAAAAGGCCTATCCAAGTCAGCGATACAGTCTAAGACGATAACAAATTCGAACAATCTGCTGAACGACCTAAAAAACGCGCTGAATGCCACAAAGGAGAATATAATAATACCTACATCTTCTACCGAAGTGACACTCAGGAGAATTACCGCATCGGTAAATCTTATAACAGGCAATTCAATTACCCTGTTCGGTTACCCTGAATGGCAGACTTATAGTGCCCAGGTAGCCAATCTGCATAAATATAATTCCTATATTTACAGCATATTCTTCGTTGATGGGGAACAAAGCGGAGTAAAGGATTTTGCCGGGCAATATAAGCAATGGTATAATAAGAACCTTATCAATTCGTTCCCAAAATGGGGTTACCTCGGATATGACACGGGGCTTTACTTCCTGACAGCGTTGAAACAATACGGAAGCTCATTCGATAACAATATATCCAGAATAAATGTACCTACTTTACAATCATCTATCTCCTTTGAAAAAGTAAATGATAAGAACGGGGGATTTGTAAACAACGGAATATATTTTATTCGTTATAAAGAAAATTCAGGTCTTGAAAAAATAAGTATCACTGATTAAATGGTAAAAAGATATTTATTGCTTTTGTTTTTGCCGCTATATTTCGGCACATTCATGTATGGACAAAATAAAGAGTTCAAACCTGAATGGAATGTAGGTGTAGGATTCGGCCCCACGTTTTCGGCTGTAGATTTTCAGCCACGCGTTACCACGAAAAACCGGATGCAGTATCATGGCGGTGTAGCCATACGCTACGTTTCGGAAAAGAACATTGGTATTATAGCCGAGTTAAATTTCAGCCAGCAGGGATGGGAACAGGATTTCAGTAAAAATGAAAATTACAGTAACCTGGGGCTTGAGCATTCCCATCAGCTGAATTACCTTGAAATGCCTATCCTCACACATATTTATTTCGGGAATAAAGTAAGGTTCATACTTAATCTGGGACCAAAAATAGGTTATCTCATCAGCGACAGTGAAAAGATGAATTCTAAGCTGAAAGAATACCTTTCAGACGGAGTTTCCGAAGGCTTCGAAACTCATCAATACTACCGTAAAGCTGAGCGTAGTATTGACTACGGACTGATTGCCGGGATGGGACTCGAATTCCGTACCGGAATAGGAAGCTTTGCTTTGGAGGGAAGATACTCATTCGGACTGGGCGATATTTACAAAAACAGCAAGTCTGATCATTTTTCACGGTCGGCGAACCGGGTAATATATGCTAAATTAACCTACTACGTCAAGTTGTTCTGATATGCCACGCATATACAAACTATCGAAAACAGGACTAAAAATACTATATAAAATACGCCACCATAGAGGACATGGTATACATTCTCCTTTTGTCTTTAATCTGGTAACGAAGGTCATCGAAGAAAAAGCGCCATATCATGTTTACGATGATATAGGGGCATTAATAGACCCTTATAAATTCCTGCGCCTGAAGAAACACAATCTACTCTCATTCCGTCTGGTCAATCATTTTAAGCCCGATAATATACTTGAAATCGGATCCGGCTACGGGGTTAATACTTTGTGCCTTACAGCAGCGTCGAGCAATATAAGATGTATGTGTATAGAACCCAATGCCAAGAAGTATATTATTGCCGAAAAACTCTATGAAGACTGGAGTAAAAATATAACCTTACATACTAATTCCCTGTTGCCGGAATTAAGCGAGAAGCAAGATTGTATCTATATCGACTTGAATAACTATAACCGTTTACCTTCTGATATATCCAAATATCTGGCAGACATCTCACACGAAAAAACGTTTATAATTGTCAGGGGTATCAGAACAAACAGGCACAATCAAGCGTTATGGAGAAGTGTTATCAAGATGGATAGCAGGACTGTGGTTCTGGATCTGTTTAATATCGGTATCGTTTTCTTTGATAAAACTTTGTACCGGTGGAAGTATCAAATCAGCTTTTAAGGTTTCTAACCTTTTAGCAATGATAGAAATAACCAGGAGTTTTAATTTTTTTATTTGATATGCCATGCATCTCTCAAAAATCTTTGAGACACGGAGTAAAAGGAGTAACACAGAGGTTTTCCCTTTATAATCCAATACATCAGGCTGTTTATTAATTGTTACTTATATTGCTTTTGTAAATAGAAGTACATTATGCAATTAGACCTGAGCTATTATCATTAATACTTTTTATACTTAAATATAGAATAAATGAAAAAGAGTGCTATATATACCAAAACCGGGGATAAGGGAATGACATCTCTTGTGGGGGGTAAACGTGTAGCAAAGGCGCATGTTAGGCTCGATGCATATGGTACAACTGACGAGTTGAACTCTTTTGTAGGATTCCTTATTCAGGAGATAGACGACGAGCATGACTTGGAAATATTGTCTTTCATCCAGCATAGGTTGTTCACAGTGGGTTCATACCTGGCCACCGAAACAGAAGCTATACCGCCAAAAGCTGCCAGCATTATCACGGATAAGGATATTTCTGTCCTCGAAAACGAAATGGACAGAATGGATAGCGAGCTGCCTCAGCTACGGCAGTTTGTATTGCCGGGAGGAAGCGAATCAGCAGCACGCGCCCATATATGCCGTACTATCTGCCGCAGGTGTGAACGGTGTATATATAAAGTGAAAGAAGAATTCCCTGTCGACGATCTTGTCCTGATGTTCGTAAACAGGCTCTCCGATTACTTTTTCCTGCTTGCCCGTAAAGAGTGTAATAAGAAAGGAACGGAAATATTTTGGAATCAGGCATTGATATAAGAAATATTGTTATATTTTTGCGGAAAATATAACCAAACTGGCAAAAAATAAATAAACTAAAATACTATGTACTGGACTTTAGAATTAGCATCAAAATTAGAAGACGCGCCATGGCCTGCAACAAAAGAAGAGTTGATTGACTATGCTCAACGTTCGGGTGCGCCTCTCGAAGTAATCGAAAACTTACAGGAAATAGAGGATGAGGATGAAATCTTTGATACAATCGAAGATATCTGGCCTGATTATCCAAGCAAAGAGGACTTCTTCTTTAACGAAGACGAGTATTAGACTCAAAAAGTTGTAAAAGGCTTTAAAATAAAGCATATATACAAGAGATTAGGGTAACAAATAATTGCCTTAATCTCTTTTTTATGCCCTTTTTTGCTATATTTGTTACCCTAAATGCAACCCTAAAAAGGGTGATATTCTTAAAGTAAAGGGTAAAAGATAGTACTGATCTAAGCAAACAATATTGAAAATAAAGGAAAAGACTCTTTATTTACACTATATTGCCCTTTTAGCTAAAGCAGGCACAATTAGCTCCGAAGAACGATGTGCTGAGAAATCGACCAAGTCTATTAAAATACAGATAATAATTCTTATAGAACATAAATTTTTAATATAAATATGAAAAAAGCATTATTGATTGTGCTGTTAATCTTACCTTCAGTATTTATTGGTTGTAGCAGTGATAATGATGCATAATCCGGAGCATCCCCACCCAGTAATCCGGTTCTAAATCCATTAGAAATCGGTTCTAAAAATCTGCCATTCCGGCAGATATCCACCCAAA
>NZ_QVMO01000037.1 GCF_010501055.1 Dysgonomonas sp. 521 | reverse complement strand
AATCTGTACGTAAAGATAGATTTGCAGTACTGGCTCGACAATCCATTCCTTGAACCTCCTGAACCAGCTCCCGAATATCGGCAGGGGGTACTTTTTCCAGAATATAGCTGAACTATCGCCTGAACATATTTGCAGGCCGGCATTTGGAAATGCTATTTTTATTTAGGACAGTATTGTTAATTTATATATTTTTCTTTGTCCAATAGTCAGGTAATGGGAAAATATAACATTGACAAAAAAGCATTACCAGATTTGAAAACCCAAAGATTTAATCATTTTTAAAACAATTTTGTTTTTTTAAACGTTCTAACAATAAATATGTATATTTGTACGTTAGTATTAGAGGAAGAATTAGGTAAATATTCAAAATTAGGAAAAATGTCAATATCTAACATATCGCGCTACACAGCTATCATTATATTCTGCATCGCCCTATTTGCGTCATGCGGCAAGAGGTCCGACATGTATGAGATTTCGGGAAAATTAGAAAATCTGACCGGAAGCTATTTCCTGATGTCGCATGAATACGGAGATTCAATCGTAATCGACACCATTCCGGTCAATGCAAAAGGAGAATTTTCCTTTAAGGGAAATGTAGATACACTTACCGAGATGTCCCTATACTTCAATCAAAACACAAAAAGCACCTATATCCTCGTCAATAAAAGCTGGGATGTGGAGCTCAAAGGGGACGCGCTCTATCCCGATCTCATAAATGTAAAGGGCGGAGAGATAAATGACGACCTGACAACTTTCAAAAACCAGAATAAAGACCTGCTTAAAACACGCGCGGATATACTTATAGCGGCAGACCGGAAAAAACCGGGAAATGACACCGTAAAAGTAAAAGACTATGTGGTAGAGCTCAAGAATATCAACTTCGAATTATCGAACATTGCCGCAAACTATATAAAGTCCAATCCGGATAAGATTGCAAGCGTCATGCTCATCAACACATTCTTCAAGGATGAAACATCGATTCCCCGGCTCGATGAAAATCTGGCACTACTAAAAGGAAAAGCCGCTGATTTCCAGCTGACGGCAGACCTAAAACTCTTTAGAGACAGAGTGAAAAGATCCTCGGTAGGCGTACTTGCCCCAAATCTTACCCTAAAAGACATGAAAGGCAAGAAGGTACAGTTAACCGATTTCAGAGGTAAATATCTTTTATTGACCTTTGCGTCCACTACATGCGAGGTATGCCGTTTTGAGAAAAAAGACGCGGTAAGCACATACAATGACCTGAAAAAAGAAAAAAGGAATATTGAATTCGTTACCATCGTCAAAGATATCGAAGAAGTTCCTATTTCCGGTAATATAACCGATTCTGTGAAATGGACAATCATTCCGGTTGAGGGGGGATGGTCGGCAAAAGCTTTTGAGACCTACTATATCCGCCAGATGCCTTACAATATACTCATATCTCCTACGGGCAGTATAATAGAAAGAGACTTCCCCATTTTCACATTACCTAAGAAGATGGAAGAGTTGGTTGACTCAAAGAAGTAAGCACGGACTCTTACTTTATTATCTGGGGCAAATCAAAATTTATAAAGCTGTTTTCAGGCTCATGTAGAGGCGTATTGCATACGCCCGGTTGTGATTTTAAGCATTGCAATTTCCACAGGCCGATGACCCAACGTCTTCAAGTTAAGGCTGAAAGCCTTTATTATTTCAGCCCTGATCTTTGATCCCATAATCCTTAAGTTGATGACATTGGGTTGATAATCTTTGGTTATAAAACCAGGTTTTTCAAGCCAATTTCAATGTTTTTGTCATGTATGCGAATCAAGGGTTAAAAAGCACAGTAACTTATTGTCCCGAAGGGACTGAAGGTGGATAACCACGGGTTTTACCCGTGGTTATCCATGTTTAGTCCCTTCGGGACATTATCAAAATCGAAAAGTCAAGACAGCTTCTATAATTGAAAAATAAATTCCATATATTTGAATACTGAATTATTCACTTTATCGCACTTATTATGAAAAATATATTGTCGGTATTTTCCTGCCTTTTGGTCACACTCTTGTTCTTTGCCTGTAATCCCAAACAACAAAAAGAAGAAGGCTGGGTTTCACTGCTCGACAATGACCTGTCGAAATGGGAAATGTATCTCAGCTACGAAATGAAGGATGGCTACGACGGCAGCATTCCAAAAAACGCGAATGGCGACACTATCCAGCCTGTCGGTTATTATAACAACTATAAGAATGTGTTCACCATGATAGAGGAAGACGGCACCCCTGTATTGAAGGTAAGCGGTGAAGTCTATGGCTGCGTGTTCACAAAGGAGAGCTATAAGAACTATCATTTCAGGCTAAAGATGAAGTGGGGAGATAAAAAATGGGAACCACGTTTAAACAAAGCGCTTGATTCCGGTATTCTCTACCACTCGCAGGGAGAATGCGGTGTTGACTATTGGCGTACATGGATGACAAGCCATGAGTTTCAACTGATAGAAACGAGTGAAGAAGGCAGCAGCGGCGACTACTGGTGTATAGGGGCTACGCAAATGGACGTGCGTGCACGTAAAGATTCATCGAAGGTGGTCTTTGACAACAGCCAGCCTGTGATTCGTCTGGGAAGCGGTTTACCTGACGGATTTTATTGTGCTGCCAGCGGGACTGTAGAAAAGCCGAAAGGCGGGTGGAACGATATAGAACTTATCTGCTTCGAGGGGAAAAGCCTGCATATCGTTAACGGCAAAGTCGTGATGGCACTTTCCGATCTCAGGTACCTGAAAGATGGTATAGCCGCGCCTCTTACCGAAGGTAAGATACAGTTGCAAAGCGAGGCGGGGGAAGTCTTCTATAAAGATATAGAGATTAAGGAAATCAAGCAGTTTCCTGCTGAGTATCAAGAGTACTTCGAGTAACGAAAAAGCATAATTATCTGTCTCCTGCCTTACCCTTTACATAAACGGCCTGTAACTTCTTGTTATAAAGCTCTATACCGAGGGTCGGGCGAGAACGCTCCTTCTTCTTCCTGTCTGTATATGTTACCTCTTTGTTTAGTGGTAATGTGATAAAACAGATGCCCTTGTTGTCGAGTATCGCGTCTATCGAATCTGTCAGGGGAGTGTACAGTACGCTCTTTATTCTTCCTGCTTTGTAGGCCGTTTTCAGGGAGTCGGATATGTTTTTGCTCAAGTAGTTCTTTGACTCATAGAATTTATTCAACGTGTCCATCGATAGCTTTTGAATCTCTTTGCTGTTATTCGAAGATAAAGCCTTGAAAAATGCGGACACTAGCTTCTTTACTTCATCCAACTGTTTCCCTTCCAGCGTTTTCAGTTGGCTCAGATAGTCGTAGCGTTCTTGTGCCGGTGTGGCATATTCTCCGTTGAGCCTGCCTATTTTTGCATTCTCCAGATAGGCAAGATATACATCCGCCGTATTTTGTTTCTGGGCTGCCACCCAGCTAAGCGAGTCTATTGCATGGCGAATCTCTCTACCATAGGGTGTTTCGGGATGATCGGTAAGGAATGCGAATAAAGCGTCTATGTCGTTAGAGTTGCGGAGCTTTTCCCACGATTTACGTTCATTGTCCCGCAATTCCACTATCTTCCGGTACGCCTCTTCGGAGAACTTACCCTCAGGATACTGAACCAGGTACTTAGAATAGCCTAACGGGGAATTATCTTCGATACATTTGTTCCAAAAAGCGATCTCCGTTGCCTCGGTATTCCTGTTCTGCATACGCATATATGCTCCGGACATCCCAACAATTACGAAGATGATCAGTCCTATGAAAAAGAATGTCAGTATCTTTTTATTCCTCTTGTAGAATGTATCCCGGTTTGCTCCCTCCGATGGGGGGATTATGCCATCATTATTTTCTATCTGATGTGTATCTTCGCCTGATGCGTTTTCATCAGAACCGGATGTGGCTGTATCCTTATTATCATGATAAAGTAAATCTTCGGCATACGAGTTTTGGGCTATTTCCTGGCAATCGCGGCAGAATATCTCTTCGCCTTGTGTTTCTTTCCCGCATAGCGGACATTTATTGCTGTCGTTTTCGGACATATTTCTAATATTTTTTATATGTTTATTCTTTGAAAATAAACAATCATTACCGAGGTTTGTTTTATGTGTCTTGTTCTCTTTCTTATTTGCTCAGTTTCAACGTTTGTCTGAGATAATGACATTGTACTAAGATTGCTCTAAATTACAAAACTTTTTTCGTTTTTGGCTGTTTTATTCGTACCAGACGAAGTAATAGGTAAAAAACAGAATATAATGATACGTTTTATACTTACAAAATAATAAACAGGTCTGTGCCTTTACTGTGAACTTACACAATTTTATGCACGATAAATGTTATGTGTTATGGATCCTATAATCATCATCGAGAAGTACTATAAGAAAGACTCCGAGTTATATAATATTCTGATTGACCATAGTGCGGATGTTATGAATAAAGCCCTGTCGATCGTACAGAATCATCCTGAGTTGAACGCTGATGCCGAATTTATCAGAGAGGCGGCGATGCTGCACGATCTCGGCATCTTCTTAACCAACGCTCCTACTATTGCCTGCTACGGAATAGCCCCCTATGTCTGCCACGGCTACTTAGGACGTGAACTGCTGGACGCTGAAGGGTATCCCCTGCACGGGCTCGTATGCGAAAGGCATACGGGTGTCGGCATCTCCCTGAAAGAAATAGAGGAAGATAGCCTGCCCCTGCCACATAGGGATATGCGTCCGGTAAGCATCGAAGAAAAGATCATCTGTTTTGCCGATTGCTTCTATTCAAAGACCAATCTGGGCAAGGAAAAACCGATAGAAAAGATAGAGCGGGGCTTGTCAAAGCATGGGACTGACTCGGTAAAGATATTTAACGAGTGGTGCCGCATGTTCCTTTAAAGCCTACTTCGCAGCCAGATACATTGTGCAAATACCAAAGGTATAGGTCTTATACGATGCCTTTGTGAACCCGTTCTTTAGTAAGCTGGCTATCATTTCTTTTCCTTGTATAAAGGCTTCTATCGATTTTGGAAGATAGGAATACGCCGTTTTGTCCTTCGATATAAGGCGTCCGATAGTGGGGATGAACAGCCGTGAATATAGCCAATATGCCTGTTTCATAGGGAAGTGGCGGGGTGTGGTCAGTTCAAGTATCATTAGTTGCCCCCCGGGTTTGAGTACACGCAGTATCTCTTTCAGGCCTTTGTCGAGGTCTTCAAAGTTGCGGACACCGAAAGCTACCATCGCGGCGTCGAAAGTGTTATCCTGTATCTCCAAAGCCATGCAATCCTGTTTCTCAAAGCTGATATAATCGGATAGCCCTGCCTTCGCAGCTTTTTTGCGGCCTACGTCCATCATGCCTTCGGATATATCGATACCTGTAATATGTTTGGGTTCTAATATGCCATAAGCCTGTATGGCGAGGTCTCCTGTTCCTGTGGCTATGTCCAGAATATTCTGCGGGTTGTTCTTCTTGAGCATGGATAGCCCTTTCTTGCGCCAGCCCTTATCTATGCCCATCGACATGGTATGATTCAATGTGTCGTAGTTCTCCGCTATGGAATCGAACATTCTCTCTACTTGTACGCCTTTGTTCTCGGAAGTGGAGTAGGGTACTATTTTTTCAGCTTTATATGTCATTGTTTGTTATGAGTTAAACACCCCAGCCAGCCTCCCCAAAGGGGGGAGGAGCAGGCAAAGCCATATGCTCCCGTAGGGGCGGGGTTTGCCCGCCCACATCGAAGTTTTTGATTATTCCTACCACGGTTGGCGCAGGTTTGCTCCTTGTGCCTGTCGCGTTATACATTTTTCAGATATAAGAATATATCCTCATCCTGAATTTCCTGTATTTTAGTCTTGTTCCCTTCCGCTATTATCCTGAAAGGGTCTGTGGAATTGTCTACCAGAAGCCAGTAGTCGGCTATAGGTACAAAAAGTGAAAAGAGGTTGCGCATTCCGGCGTAATAACGTCTAACAACCACTTCGTCAGGCACATGGTGCCCGCCAAAGCGTACGCGCTGTTCCACCCTTTTTATTGCTAATTCGGGGGATTCGAGCCAAAAGTATATCAGTGTGACAAAGTAACCTTCGGCCTGGGCCCTCTTTATAAAATTCACATAAGATTTGGTTGCCAGTGTTGTCTCTATAGCAAAGTCTTCCTGCAGACGCAGCATTTCATTCATGCGCATCAGCATAAGCCTTCCTGCTTCGATAGCGACCTTTTCGGGCTGAAAAGGGGATAACCCTTTCGCTATTTCATCTGCATTGATAAATTCCTTACAATCCAGCATTTCAGGAAACATGGCGTATGATGCGGTTGTTTTTCCCGCACCATTACAGCCTGATATTATATAGAGATTTGGCATCCGTATTTATCCTCTCTTTTTTAAGTATTTGCTTACATTTTCTTCGATGCGCTCGGCTACGTTGCTTGCATCAGCTTTTGTGAATTTCTCACCGACTATCTTTTCATATAGTTCGATGTAGCGTTCCGAAACACTGTTGCAGTATGCTTCATCCATCTCCGGGACTTTTTGTCCGTCTTTGCCCTGAAATCCGTTATCCATTAACCATTTGCGAACAAATTCTTTCGATAGCTGCCTTTGTTCTTCTCCTTTGTCGAACAAGTCCTGATAAGTGTCGGCATAGAAGTAACGGGAAGAATCCGGTGTATGAATTTCGTCAATCAGGTATATCTTACCGTCTTTTTTTCCGAACTCATACTTAGTATCCACCAGAATCAGGTTCTTCTGTGTTGCCATTTCAGTCCCCCGTTGGAAAAGCGCGTATGTATATTTTTCGAGTTGTTCGTATTCCTCTTTGCTTACCAGTCCCTGGGCAATGATTTCCTCTTTGGATATATTTTCGTCATGCCCTTCATCAGCTTTAGTAGTCGGCGTGATTATAGGGGTCGGGAATTTCTGGTTCTCTTTCATACCATCGGGGAGAGATACGCCGCAGAGCGTCCTTGCGCCGGCTTTGTATTCGCGCCATGCGCTTCCTGTAAGGTAACCACGAATAACCATTTCCACCTTGTAAGGTTCGCAGCGCAGGCCGGCTGTTACCATCGGGTCGGGCGTCGCTAATTTCCAGTTGGGTACAATATCGGCTGTAGCATCCAGAAATTTAGCAGCAATCTGATTGAGTACCTGCCCTTTGTATGGGATGCCTTGCGGTAAAACAACATCAAACGCGGATATACGGTCTGTTGTAATCATTACTAACAGATCGTCTCCGATAGAATATACATCTCTTACCTTGCCATGATACACATTTGTCTGCCCATTAAAATGGAAATTTGTATTTACTAGAGTATTCTTCATCTTGCTTAATATTTTAATTCCCCATAATAACATAAAAGTTATCTCCAAAGTTAATGTAAGTATGTTAAAAAAACAACGAAGAGCAGAAGATTCGAGTATTTTTTAAGTTAACAGTTCCTTAGGATATGCTTCTTTTCATTAAAGGTAATAAGCCTGTAGACGATAGTCTATTTGTTATCAGTTGTTTATTATGAAAAAAGTGACAGCCTCCCCCGAAGGGACTAAACATGTATAACCACGGGTAAAACCCGTGGCAGGAACTGACTGAAAGACATTGTCTCCGTAGGAGGCAAATAGCGAAAATCAATCCCAGTTAGGGTCGTAGCTTGAGGCACGTCCGCGCTGCTCGTATTTCAAGTCTTGGAGCAGCGAAGAACTTGCACGCAACGATACATAATATGATTTGTATGCACCTACAGGGTTGAAACTGGCGGATATAGACCAGCAGTGCAGGTTGCGGGTAAGGTTACAACTCATATACGCTATTTTTCCCGCGTCGAAGTCGTAGCTGGCATTAAAGTTGAAACTCCAGTTGCGGGTAGGCTGTATGTTCCCGTTGAGGCTGAGCGCCTTGGTTAAACGTCCTTTATACTCGGCGTAACCATCTTTGTCGGGCTCGGTAAACCGGCTTGTATTGTAATTGTAGTTCATGGAGAAACTGATACCCAGATTCCACTTAATCTCATTTTTCACATAGCCGTCTTCATCGTACTCGTTATCGTCTTTCTTCGATTCCAACAGGCTTTTACGTTCTCCGCCTTCTGTAGGTTCTGTATTTTCCCCCTCGGCGGGAGGTGCGGCGCCGTCTTTCTTGTCAGAATCTTTCTTGGAGTCACCTCCGCCAAACCATTTCTTGAACGTATCCTGATTGATGGACGGAGATATGGAATACCCTGTACTACGCAGGCGTCCGAATCCTCTTCCGTTGCTGATACGCAGCCTGTCAACTCTCGTAAGGCTGGTTACGTCCCCTGTACTTTCGTTGATATTGGCTTTGTACATATACGGGTCGAAGGCGGCATTCAGATTAACGGTAAACGTTTTACTGAATTTGAGGCGAAGCCCCATGTTAATATCACTCCATTTAAACTCCTTAGCCATCAGGTTGTGGCTAAAACTGATACCCAGATTATCTATCAGGCTGATTTTCCTTACCGAGTCTTCAGCATTCCTCATCTTCATCTCCACATTATTGTCGAAGCTGAAATTAATCATCCCCTGCGAACCCTTACTTGGATAGCCGAACATTCCCTGTTCGTAAGGTGAGTATTTTTGCTCTACCCAGTTGCCCTGCGAATCGTAAAAATACATAGATTCGTAGAATCCGAAACGGCTGTTGCTAAAATCGGGTGCATAACTGAAGCTTATGCTTGGCGTGAATACGTGCCTTATTTGGGTCTTTTTAGCGAACAGAGGGGTAAACATACCGTATAATTTGGTTTGGAAACCCAGCGAGAAATTGAAGTCATATACACGGTTGAACGAATAAGTAGTATCTACTATTTCTGCCCGACGTGTCTCGGTATTCCACCGCTTTTCTATTTTACTGGTGTACCACCGTTCAGTGTAAGTGATAGAAGGTGTGATATTCAGGTAGTTCATAGCGCTAAAGGTGGCCGAAATAGGTATCGTATGCTTCATGGCGTGTATCCAGTCCTTTTGCAGGTTGGATTTGAACAATTGGTCTTCCTTGGTCGTAATGCTATTTCTCAGGTCTCCGGTATAGCTCATCTGTATTTTTTCGTACCATTTTTCTTCCCCTACAGCTTCCTTTCGCTTAAATGGAGCTACACGGCTCATTGTTATTGTCAGGTTAGGGAGTGTCATCGATATCGTAGAGTCCTGTGTACGTTGGTTCACGCTCATCGATCCTGATATGCTCCAAGGCGAGTTTGGTATTTTCTGTGTAATATTTACAGTCGAACTTTTTGTATTATTTGTTCCGGCAGGTGTATAGGCTGTAGTCAGGCTGTTGCGGTCGTAAGAACTTGTAGAAAACTGCACGCTCGCCGATATCGTCCTGAACATATTCGCCTTTGGGTCTTGCGAGTGCGACCAGTTTATTCTCATGTCTTTGGCTATAGAGTAATCAATACCTTTTTCTCCTAGCTTTGTTACCAGATAACCGACATCGAAATTACCGGAATACTTATAACGCTTGCGGTACGATGAGCGCGCATTAAGCCCCCATGTACCTTTTGTGTATATTTCTCCTGTAAGGGCTAAGTCTATATTGTCGCTGATAGCAAAGTAATAACCTCCATCCCTCAGGTTGAATCCTCTCTCCAGTTCGTCGCCATAAGACGGCATAATGACCCCCGAAGAATATTTTTCCGAAAACGGGAAGAAGCCGAACGGAAGCCCTATAGGTAAGGGCAGATCTTCGATAACGAGGTACGCAGGGCCTGTCACCACATTCTTTTTGGGCTTTACCTTCGCCTTTGTCAGTGCCAGATAGAAGTGAGGGTGCTCGTGGTCGTCGCAGGTAGTATATTTCCCATCCCGCATAAAGAACGAGTTGTCCTCATTCTTCTTTGCTTTGTTGGCTACGATATAGCCTTCGCCTTGTGTCGTGATTACATTGGTAATATATCCTTTCTTGGTCTTGAAGTTGTATTTCATCGTTTTCGACTCATAGTCGGTGCCACGGTCGGTAAATACAGGATAGCCGAACTCTTTTCCCACAGAATCGAGCCCGTAGGTGGAATAAAGGAGGCTGCTGTCCATGTTCATCCAGATTTTTTCTCCCTTGAGCGAAATATCTGTATATTTCACATCGGCATCGCCATACAGGTAACCCCAGTTGCCCGACAGGAGCACGATGGAGTCGTTTGCCGAATAGTCTACAATAGCGTCCAGTACGGTCTTTTTCTTCTTCACTGTATCAGTAGCGAGGCTATCACTCCTCATCCGCAACGAATCCTGTTGTATCCGTATCGAATCGTTGAGCATATTGCGGGCAGAATCCCTGCTGAGCCGTATACGGGGCGGGGTGGAATCGGGAGGAAGAGAATCGGATACTTTGTCAGAACGTACAACCCGGTGCTCTGTACGGGAGAACTGTGCACCCCAGAAAGGCACAGAAAACAGGGCGAAAAGGAGCGTATACGTTAGGTACTGAAACTTTCTCATGTAGAGATATCAAACAATAGTATATTTGGATGCAAAGCTAATCAATTATATAAGAATGCATAATATGAAAAATCAAAAAAAGTATAAATTTTCACTCTCTCCACTAAGAAATACGCCTAAATTGATATAATCCGGGTATCTGTCCGGAGATATTTTTTTATATCTTTGTTACATTCTAAACGAATCTTTTTATGAAATATTTTCTGTTAAGCCTTTCCCTTTTACTTTTTACGACAGTTGCCCGGTGCCAGAATTTCGATGACTATTTCGAAAATAAGTCGCTACGGGTTGATTATATTTTTACGGGAGACGACAAGTCTCAGACCGTCTCATTGGAACAACTGAACCAATTGCCCCTGTGGGCTGGGCGCAGGCACCATCTGGGTGAACTGTGCCGGCAGGGAAACGGACAAATAAAGGTAACCGACCAAAGTACGGGCAAATGCATATACATGGAATCGTTCAGCACCTTGTTTCAGGAATGGCAGACCATACCCGAAGCATCCACAGTAAGAAAAAGTTTTGAGAATTCATTCCTTATCCCTTTCCCAAAAAGCAAAATAGATGTGGAAGTACTGCTGCGCGAAAAAGACGGTACGTACAATCCTGCATTAAAACATACTGTAGACCCGCAGGACATACTGATAAAGAAAAAAGGATTAAAGAACATTCCCCCATATACAATTGTACATCAGGGCGGGGCAACGGACAAATCTATCAATGTAGTCATTCTGGCAGAAGGTTACACGCTATCCGAAATGGGTAAATTCAGGGAACATGCCGCCATTGCCTGTGAGCAGATACTGGCTCACAGCCCGTTCGATGAGATGAGGGACAGGTTTAACTTTATAGCCGTGGAGACCGAATCGAAGGACTCCGGTGTAAGCGTACCCCGCGAAAGCAGATGGAACGAAACAGCGTTTCACTCACACTTCGACACCTTCTATTCGGACCGCTACCTGACTACATCCAACGTAAAAGATATACACAATATGATAGCGGGGATACCTTACGCCCATATTATCATACTGGCTAATACCGATGTGTATGGCGGCGGAGGTATATTCAATGCGTATACACTGACCACAACAGGGCATCCGGATTTCAAACCCGTTGTAGTACATGAGTTTGGTCACAGCTTCGGAGGGCTTGCCGATGAATATTTCTACGAAGGGGATACTTTCAGCGACACATATCCGTTCGATGTGGAACCATGGGAACCGAACATTACTACACTTGTAGACTTCAAGCCGAAGTGGAACAACCTCTTGGCCAAAGGCACACCTGTACCCACCAGTGTGAGTATGGCAGACAAATATCCGGTAGGCGTATTTGAGGGCGCGGGCTATTCATCTAAAGGTATTTACCGCCCTGCCGCCGATTGCAGGATGAAGACAAATACATGCCGCGGCTTTTGCCCTGCATGCCGCAAAGCGCTTGAACAACTTATTAAATTTTACACTGAGTAAAAAAAACACAGCTAAGATTTTATTTATAAGGATAAAACAGCTATTTTTGTCGCTGCTTAATCCGAAAAATAACAGAATATATAATATTATAATAGATTTAAGATGTCTTCTAAAAAGAAACAAGCTGAACTGCGTGAAGAAAAGGACTGGGAAAGCATCGGCACCGCCGTTGTAAAGTCTGAGCGCTTTATAGAAAAATATCAGAAACAATTGCTTATCGGTATCGGGGCGGTTGTGGTTATCGTATGCGCATTCCTTGCATATAATCATTTTGTAGTGGTGCCAAAGACTACCGAAGCTCAGGTGGCCATGTTCAAAGGAGAGCAATATTTCAGAGCCGGACAAGACTCGCTCGCCCTTAATGGCGACAATAACGGATATTTAGGCTTCGAGTATATCATAAATGAATACGGCTCTACCACACCGGGCAAGCTGGCTAAGCTGTATGCGGGCATCTGCTATGCAAACATAGGTAACTACGAGAAAGGACTCGAATACCTGAAAGATTACAGCGGAAGCGACAAAATCATATCCCAACTGGCAAACGGTGCGATAGGTGACTGCCTCGACAATATGGGGAAACCGGATGAGGCTGTGTCTTATTACATCAAGGCTGCTAAAGGTGTGGACAATGCATCGCAAAGCCCTCTCCTGTACAAAAAGGCAGGACTTATATACAGAGCACAGGGTAACTATGATAAAGTGATTGAAACATTTTCAATCATCAAGAATCAGTATATGAACTCTCCTCTGGCTATGGAGGCAGACAAGTTTATCGATGAAGCTACAGTACTGAAAGGACAGAAATAATCTATCATATATAGAACCGGAAAAGAGTCTTGCCGTTTGGTGAGGCTCTTTTTTTGTCCCTTTAGGAGGCTACGATACTAATACCCGTTGCCAAAAATAAATTGAAAACGGTTTCAATTTATACAGCTGAAACCGTTTATACATCATGCTTGAAGGAGGTTTTTACCAACCATTTTATGAAAAAATACTTTTGAGACCCCCTCTACATAACTCCGATAGAGGTTGAACAAGTTCATGCGTTTGCACAGGGTTCTGTAACGGCAACTTATGTTAAATAATTTCTATTCCCTCCTGTTTTAGCAGATCCAGTCCTATATCCTTTAGTTTGAATTTTTGTATCTTACCGCTTCCTGTCAATGGGAAGGCATCCACAAAGAAGATATATTTCGGGATCTTATGGCGGGCAATCTGTCCACGACAAAAGGCTTTTACATCCTCAGGCTCTAAGGTGGCCCCCTCCTGCAAAATGATAAACGCCGCTACCGCCTCGCCATATTTCGGCGAAGGGATGCCTACCACCTGTATGTCCCTGATGCCTTCCAGATGGTAGAGATATTCTTCAATCTCGCGCGGGTAGATATTTTCTCCTCCACGTATTATCATATCCTTGATACGTCCGGTAATGCGATAATATCCTTCCTCGTCTTTAATACCGAGATCGCCCGAATGCAGCCAGCCATCTTTGTCTATCACTTCGGCTGTCGCTTCCGGATTCTTATAGTAGCCTTTCATTACCAGATAACCGCGGCAGCAAACCTCACCCTGTACTCCTACCGGGCACTCTTCGCCCGTTTCGGGATCCATTATCTTAACCTCCGTCAACGGATATTCTTTGCCTACGGTGGTGCAACGTGTTTCGAAAGAGTCATCAATGGTAGAGTGCGTCATCCCCGGAGACGATTCGGTAAGCCCATACACACTCGTTATATGCGTTATATGCAATTTGTCGGTTACCTGCCTCATCAGCTCGATAGGGCAAAGGGCGCCTGCCATAATACCCGTCCTGAGCGAACTTACGTCAAAGAGGTTAAACATCGGGTGGTTCAGTTCGGCAATAAACATCGTTGGTACGCCATACAAGGCTGTGCATCTTTCCTTATGTACTGATGCCAGTACTACCAGCGGGTCGAACCGCTCGACCATTACCTGTGTAGAACCGTGTGTGAGGCAATTCATCGTTGCCAGCGTGATACCGAAACAATGGAATAAGGGTACACAGATACATAGCTTGTCGTCAGGAGTAAAATTCATGCCTTCGCCTGTAAAGAAGCCATTATTTGCAATATTATAGTGTGTCAGCATTACTCCTTTGGGGAAGCCGGTGGTTCCCGACGTATATTGCATATTCACTACATCGTGACACTTGACGGTACTTTTGGCCTCATTCAGTGTATCGCACGATACGTTTTTGCCCAACAGCAGGATTTCAGCGGTATTGTACATTCCCCTGTACTTTTCCTGCCCGATAAAAATCACATTCTTTAGTTTCGGAAACCTTTCCACATCGAGGTAACCCCGCTGCGTGGTTTTTAGTTCGGGAGCCATTTCATATACCATATCTATATAGCTCCCATCGAAAACCCCTTCGGTAATACACAGGGTATCAATGTCGGCATTATCTATGATATATTCCAGCTCGTGCTGCTTATAGTTGGTATTGATGGTAACAAGTACCGCCCCTATTTTAGCCCCTGCATAGAGAAACGTAAGCCAGTCGGGCACATTTGTCGCCCATATTCCCATGTGCGAACCGGGCTTTACACCGATAGCCAGCAAGCCCTTCGCCATATTGTCTACACGTTCGTTGAATTGCTTCCATGTAAAACGGAGGTCGCGGTCGGAATATACGATATATTCTTTGTCGGGGGTCTTTTCAGCCCAATATTCGAGCCATTCCCCTACTGTTCTGTCAGATAGTTGCATGATATAAAGTTTAAAAGGATTACACCGGAGTGTATATTACTGCCAGTATTTTGGCTCCGTGTTCTCCACCCGCATGCACATGATGTGCTATAATAGAGTCGTAATAGATACTGTCGCCTTCTTCGAGCCAGTAAGTTTCGTTTCCGTACTTTATCTCCACAATACCTTCGAGGCAATAGATAAATTCCTCGCCTTCGTGGGTAGACAAGACAAAATCAACACCTTTTTTTACGGGTTCTATTTGTATAATAAATGGCTCCATGTGCCTGCCCGACTTGGCGGAAGACAATGAATAGTAGTCCATGTGTTTATGAGAAGTGGTATCTTTGGTAGAGAAGCTTATACTTTTGTCGTATTGCTCCTTGCGGGATATTACAGGCCCCGATTCGTCTACATCGTCAAGAAATGTACCGAGCCTGACCCCGAGCACGCGCGCCACTTTGATTAGTGGAGACAGTGATGGTATCCCGCCTGTTGTTTCCAGTGTAGTCACTTGCTTTTCGTCCAGCCCCGAACGTTCTACCATTTCAGCAATACTGATAGATTTAGCTTCACGAATTTCCCTGATTCGCTCCCCTATACGTTTATTCGTTTTCATCGATAGATCAATAAAGTTAAATATCTACTTTTAGTGTGTAATATACAAAAATATGATATTTATTTAATTAATCTATGATTAAAAAGAAAAGTCTGCGAATTCTGAGAAGAAAAATGGTTTTCTTAACTAAGAAACTGTTTAAATTTTATAGCTATTTTTAGATGGATTTTATCCTTTTTGCTAGCCGAACCAACGGTCAGCGGAGCTAATTAACGGGCTAAACCAAGAGTGAAAAGCAGAAAATAGAGAAGAAAGAAAAAATAAGAGCCAAAGAGCAATTATACAGACTCTCATTGTCCCAGTAAACCCTTACTTACATACCACCTGAATTGCAACAGTTTCCAACCTTTGGCAGGGGACAGTTTGAATGTATAGATAAAGAACAGGACAACAGAGCCTGCCCATTTTTTACATTCGGCAAAAACCCTGTTCGTGAATGCATTATCTGAAATTGCTTTCGTCCGGATACGTTCGCTTTTTCCTATGGAATAAGTCAACTCCCGAAAATGTGATTCAGAAAGTTTCTTTTCGGGGATATAATGGTGTATGCCCATCAGGGGCAGATAGTAAAAAGCTTCGCCACCCTTTGTCAGCCTGTCGTAAAGGTCTTTCTCTTCGGCGCCGATAAGTCCGGTACCTTTTCGTCCAAGTTCTACGTTGAACAGGCCGTATTTTTCAAATACTTCTTTCCTGAAAGCTGAGTTGCCACCTCCGGGATACTTCCCGTTTCTAAAGGGTTTTACTTTATCGCCTTCATACAGTGCCCCACCGATAAGCTGTTCGGTATAATGCGATAGCCATTTAGGCTTATCTGTTTCATATACAGGGACGATGGGGCCTCCACAGGCGGCTACATCGGGATGGGCTTCGAAAAATAACTTTATAGAATAAAGATAAAATTCGAATACGGTCGCGTCATCGTCTACAAAGACAAGGATATCCCCTTTGCTCTCCTTTACTCCTCTGTTGCGGGCATAAGAAAGCCCCTGGTTCGTTTCGAGAAAATAATGGAACTCGACCTGCGGAAAATCTTCCTGAAACTTTTTACAAATACTTTCTGTACTATCCGTACTGTTATTGTTTACCATGACTATCTCGTAGTCCTGATACGAAAAATTCTGTTCTGCAATGCTTTTCAACGCATTGTACAGATATTTTTCCCTGTTGTAAGTACAAAAAATAACGGAAAGTTTCATTTCATGAATGATTCTATACGATTATACAAATTATTCGCTAATTCCTTATATTTATCATCAAGATTTGAAAGATCTCTAATCTGTTGACTATATTCTTTGAATAAGTCCAGAGATAAGCAACAACAATTAAACCAGTCTTGCTGTGTATAATCGAATTCCTCCCACAGTATCGCTTCCTCATCTTCATCGTCTCCAATGAAATCCGGCCATACCATATCAGAATTTAATATATCATCCAGCTTAAACATAGTCTGCTTCACTGCATCTTTATAATGAGTGATAAAATTGTCTGTCGCGTTCCATACACGTTTATAAATAGTCAGAAGTTGCTCGTTGTCGGCTTGTGTATTATTTATTAGTTCCAGTAATACCCTCAGCATAAAGGGAGTCGCCGGCCATATTGTATCCTGATGTTCAATATTACTTTTTATAATAGCATAAACATCATTGTCTTTATTGAGCAAGCGTTCTACCTGTGGAGGAAAATCTGAAGCACGTCCATAGGAGTGAACCAGATTTCCCCATGGAATATCCATATATTCCTGTAATTTGCTATTCATCTTTTTTCCTGGCAACAAAAGGCATAATTATCAAACCTATCAATAACAAGACAAGGATACCTGATGAGGCAGTGGCTACATAGCGGCTTGTAAAGTATCCTTTCGGTTCGAACCTGAATACAACTTCATGTTCTCCGGCCGGAATACGCAAAGCACGTAATGTCCAGTCGGCACGGAAGTGAGGCGCTTCTTTTCCATCGATATAAGCCTGCCATCCGTTCGAAAAATAAACTTCCGACAGTACGGCCAATTGTTCTGTAGCGGCTTTCGACTTGTATGTAAGTATATCCGGTTTGTATGCTGTCATTTCCATTGTCGCCGAAGAGTCCGGAACGATGGTCAGTCCTGATAATTCATTCTCGAACCGCTTGTCTACAATGGCTGTCTGGTGCGGATCGAATGTATTGATAGCCACGATTTCCTCGTCAGCATTATTTACCAGTTTATATTCGTTTACAAACCACGCGTTACCCATTGCATAAGGATTTATCAATGGCGGTTGCTCCGGATGGAATATCACATATTTTGCGTTCAGCATATTCAATGCTGTAGTCTTGCCGAACGAAGCGGTTATAGTATCTATATTCTGAGAATTGAACGAACCTATAATTTGTTTGAGCTCTCCATCCAAACGGTTTTCTATCAGTTCCTGATAACGCTTCAGTTTGGCGGCATGGTATCCTCCTACCGACTTGTGATAGTAAGATGTTTTGGTTTCCTGAAACGGATTATTCAGGTTAAGAACCCTGTATGACGGGTGCTGGTCTTTCAGTATTGCCTGATCGGCTACAGACGGAGAAAAGGATTCGGTCTTATATGTATTTTTCGATACGAAATTCTTGTCGCTCAGGTAGCGTTTGTCTATACCCCAGAGGTCAATCAGTACCAATAATACAAGACTTAATGACCCGTATATAGTTAACTTTTTAGTTTCCAGCTTCGTGCGCAGCGAGAAAAACAGTATCGCCCCCGCTAGTAAAATGAAGATCAGCGAACGCAGGGCGTCGGAAGTGAGCAACTCTTTGCGGTCGGCCATCAACGCACTGTAATACCAGTCAGGAACCTGCGATTTCCATTGAGTGTCAGCATCGGATACGAAGTTGAAAAACGCGCCCGGAGCTACCCACAGTATGAGGCAGATACCGCCTACTGTGCCCAGTGATATATAGAGAGCCCTCGTCAGTTTCTTCTTGTCTATCTCTCCTGAGAAAAACTCTTTAACGCCCCAAACTGCTATCATAACCATCGTCAGCGCAGGGATTACCAATGCGGTAGATACTGCCCTGAATTTGCTATACAAAGGGAAATGATAGAAGAAAAAGTCATTGAACCATTCCATATTCCTACCCCATGCAAGGAAGATGAAGAAGATAGTGGCAACGAGCAGCCCCCATTTCGCCTTGCTGCGTACGATAATCATCCCCAGAATGAACAGGAAGCAGACTATAGCGCCAAAGTAAACAGTACCTTGTGTAAAAGGCTGGTCGCCCCAATACTGAGGGATAATCTGGGTTACCTGATTGGCAAATTCGGCAGGTATTTCTCCCGATTGTACTCTCTGGGTCAGTACTTTTACACTTTGTGCGTCTCTCTCGTAAGGCTTTGATGAGCCTCCGTACAGGTTAGGAACCAGAAGCGTAAATGTCTCCGCCTTTCCGTAACTCCATGCAAAAGCATAGTCTTTGTCAAGTCCGGTAGATTGCTTCTCTGATTCTGATTTCGGGGAAGTCAGTTCCGATTGCCCGCGGGTACTTTCCCTTGCCATTTCGAGGTTGCCGTATATATTCCCCATGTTTGCCAGTACGGCGAGGCTGATAGCGATAATCATTGCGCCACACGACAGCAGGAATGATTTGTAGTTCTTTTTTGAAAGGACATCTATTGCATACGTGATAAACAGTATCGCCCCCAATATACCTGTGTAGTAGGTCACTTGCAAGTGGTTGCTCTTTATCTGCAATGCCAGTCCCAGAGCGACCAGTACCCCCGCAAGGAGTATCTTGTTCCTGAACAGGGACATGATGCCGGCTACAATCAGCGGCATGTAGGCCAGTGTCCATGCTTTGGTTACGTGTCCGGCATTGAGTATGACTATATTGTACGATGATAAGGAGTACGCGATGGCTCCGAGCATGGCAGTGGCAGGGCTGAAACCCATCAGGCAGAATAAGATATACGCCATAAGCATCCCCGCGAAAACAGGGCCGGCAGTAGTGCTACCTAAAGCTTTAAATGGTTTTTCGAGGTAATCGAGAAAGTTTGGGCTACCGCCATATACACCTATCTGATAGGCAGGCATTCCTGAGAACATGGAATTTGTCCAGGCAGATGTCTTCCCTTCGTTGTAATAATAGTCGCTGATTTCTTTTGCCGATCCCTGAAATTGTTCCACATCATGCTGGGACAGGACTTTTCCCTCTAGCAGCGGACTGAAATAAACCATTGTTACTACCAGAAACAGGATTACTGCAATAGCATGTGGTAACAACTTCATCAATAAAGACTGCTCTTTTTTTATCATCTTAGTAACTGTTTAAATTTTACCGAAATAATTCTTTATATAACCATTTTCTTCCTTTGGTATTTTATGGCTCTTTTGAGCATCTTTTTCACTTTTTACTTTTGGTTTAGCCCGCTAAACCTACAAGTAAAAATCAAAAAATCTATCTCAAAATAACTCATAGTAGAATACCAATAAAATCTAAACAGTTACTTATTTGGTGTTTGATATTTTTTCTTTCTTTTTCAATATATAGATTAACGAGCTGCTTCCTTTTTTGTTTCCCAGTGTACGCAGGAAATATATGCCCCCACGGCATAATCCGCGTATGCCGGCGAGGAAACTGCCCTTATTCTTTTCGCTGAGCATGGAGATGTAAAATCCGTCGAAGTACATCGGCTTCGTTTCTATTACTTCAAACTGATGCCTGCCTGCTATGTGCCGGAAATCATCCGGAGAGAAATGCCATAGGTGGCGGGGTACGTCGTAAGCCGCCCAGAATTCTTTGTAATGCGCGGCATCAAAAGAATCTTTGTTGGGTAAAGCGACAATGAGTACTCCGTCATCTTTGAGTATGCTGTGTATACGCTCGAATACACTGTTCAGGTGTTCCAGATGTTCCAGTACATGCCACATTGTGATCACGTCTTTTGTCTGGCATGGAACCTCGTAGAGGTACTCTGAGCCTTGGCAATCGATGTCGAATTTTAATTTCGCATATTTACGGGCGGCTTCGGATTTTTCTATACCGGTTACAATCCATTTCAGTTCTTTCATCCTGTTGAGGAAATATCCGGTACCTGCGCCTATATCAAGCAACTTGCCTTTAGTGGCCTTAGTATACTTAGTAACCAGCTTTGATTTCGACCTCAATGATATTTTCCTTGCCAGATGATACAATATATTGATAATGCCTTTGTTCGTATCGGAGTGTGAGATATATTCAGGAGCGTCGTAGTATTTGCCGATTTCTTCTTCTACAGGGAAATCCTGTGTAAAGGCAAACTTACAGGTATTGCACTTTTGTATTTCGAAGACTTCTTTTGTTGTCAGGTAATCTTTGCACGACAGAAAGTTATTTAACTCTGTACTGCCGCAAACAGGACATATTGAGATGTGTATTTTTTTTGTAGTATTTTCCATTATAGCGCGAATTGCATTCTGTCTACTTCGTCAAAATTTTTAATGATCTGATAGTCCGACCAGTCACGGTAATCATCATCGTTGGAATCGACTACGATTATTTTTCCTGCCTGAGCGTTTTTCGCGGCTTGCAATCCGGCTACAGCATCTTCGAAGATAATAACTTCTCCCGGCTTTTTGCCGATTATCGACAAGGCTATCTGGTATATTTGCGGGTCGGGTTTGCCTTTTATTTTACCGTTATTGTAGACTATCTTATCATATTCGAACCAGCGGGTAAGAGGCAGATGCTCAAAATAAAAGTCAACATTCTCCTTGCCCGATGCAGTTGCTATGGTAAACGGTATATTGTTGTTCTTCAGAAAGTCGAGAAATTCAGGTGCTCCCGGCGCTAAAGGCATATTGGTCTGTAAACACAATTCCTGATAAAGTAATTCTTTTTCAAGGATGTAATCCCGGATTTCCCCGTCGGATAACATCCCATTAAATATAGACTGAAATATATCCCTGTTGTTTTTCCCATGTAGTTTCTGAAATTTATCCTCATCGGAAAGGTGCAGGTTATGCCTGGTTAAAAATATGTCCCAAGCCTTATTATGTAGTTTGGTATCCCAAAATAATGTTCCGTTAAAGTCGAAAATAACTCCTGAAAAAAGCATACGTTTTCGTTTACAATTCAGCCACAAATGTACGAAATACTTAGATATATAGATATTTGAAGAGATAACTATTATTATTTTTATACAAATAACTTAAACTTTTGCTTTTACTTTAGCGTTAGATTGACAAAAGAAACTATAATATTCTGACACTAAAAAAGGTAATTATGAAAAAGGATCTAAAAAAAGCAATAGAAAATCGCAGAACATACTACAGCCTGAGTGACAAAAGCCCTATTTCGGATAACGAAATAAAAGAGATCATCGATTTTGCGGTATTACATGTCCCATCGGCATTCAATTCCCAGTCTACAAGAGTGGTTCTTTTGTTGAACGATAACCATAAGAAGTTGTGGAACATTGTGAAGTCGGTATTGAAGAAGATTGTTCCCGCAGATGCATTTCACGCTACAGAAGCAAAAATAGACGGCGCGTTTGCATCAGGATATGGGACTATACTTTATTATGAAGATACAAGTGTTGTAGAAGGTTTGCAAAATGCTTTTCCTTCATATAGCGAAAACTTCCCGGTTTGGTCTCAGCAGACTTCTGCGATGCATCAGTTTACAATCTGGACATTGTTGGAGGAAGCGGGCTTCGGCGCGTCATTGCAACATTATAACCCGATAATTGACGAAGAAGTAGCGAAGGCATTCAAGATAAATCCTAAATGGAAGCTAATTGCCCAGATGCCATTTGGTACTCCTGTGGGAGAAGCAGGGCCAAAGGATTACCAACCACTGGAAGATAGAATAATAGTATTTAAGTAAGTTATGAATTATGACCTATGGATTAAACATATAACTCTCAACTCATAATTTATAATTCAAAAGAGCGGCACATGCCGCTCTTTTTCATATATTCACTATAGCTCCTCAAAACGCCCCTGGAAGAAACGGAGGTACTTAGGCTCGTATACCATCTTCAATCCTCTTGCTTTATCCCTGTCTTTATACATTTGTATGATACTCCATGCCGCTACATCAAAGTGTGCCTGGGTGTATACACGGCGGGGAATAGTCAGGCGTACCAACTCCAATTCGGGGTAATAGTGGTCGCCCGTTTCTTTATTCCGTCCTGCCGAGACAATGCCCCGTTCCATACCCCGTACACCACATTCCACATAGATGTCAGCCGCCAGTTTCTGAGCAGGGAACTGGTCTTGCGGAATATGCGGATAAAACTTCTTGGCATCGATAAACACACCGTGCCCACCAATAGGCAACACGATAGGTATTCCTGCTTCATTCAGCAGGTTGCCAAAGTATTCTACCTGACGGATACGCGATGCAATAGTCTCGTCCTGAACTGCTTCGATCAATCCCTGTGCCATTGCTTCCATATCGCGTCCGGCAAGGCCTCCGTAAGTCGGCATACCTTCGTAGACAACAATCAGGCTACGTAATTCGTCGAACAATTCCGGATCATTGCACATCACTAGTCCGCCGATATTTACATATAAGTCTTTCTTGCCGCTCACAGTAGCCGCATCGCTATACATACAGAATTCCCGGTTTATATCTTCCACGCTGCGATGTTTATAACCTTCTTCGCGTTGCTGTATGAAGTATGCGTTTTCTATATTACGGGTAGCATCCAGCACTACCTTTATACCATGCTTATGTGACAGTTCCGAAACAGCCTTCATGTTGGCCATGCTTACAGGTTGTCCTCCGGCAAGGTTAACGGGTGCTCCCACTGTAATATAGGCTATATTCTCAGCGCCTTTTTCTTTGATAAGCCTCTCATATTTTTCCAGGTCGATATTCCCTTTGAACGGATGATCCGACTGGCTTTTGTGCGCTTCATCTATTATCACATCTACAAACGTGCCTCCGGCAATTTCCTGATGCTGGCGGGTAGTAGTGAAATACATATTTCCGGCAACATACTGCCCGGGGGTTATCATGCATTTGCTCAACAGGTTTTCAGCTCCACGCCCCTGATGGGTAGGCAAAACATACTGATAGCCATAATACTTCTTACATACTTCTTCCAGATAATAATAACTGCGGCTACCGGCATAAGCTTCATCTCCAATCATCATTTTAGACCATTGCATATCGCTCATAGCATTTGTGCCGCTATCCGTCAGTAAATCGATATATATATCATCGGCATGGAGAAGAAAAGTATTCCAGCCGGCTTCTTTCATACACTTTAAACGATGTTCCCTTGTGGTGGTTTTCAGGGGCTCTACTACTTTAATGCGATAGGGCTCTGCCCATGGTTTCTTTGAGAATGCCATACTCGTAGATTTTAGGTTTAAAAAATTATATTATATCGAAAAATGATATGAGCAAGGTTGACTGACTATTTGATCGATCAAACAGCGCGTTTCAACAAATATACAATATTCTAACGATACAATTACGATTTTTGAGTAAAATAAAATGACATTTTATCACACACACAAAGAAAAGGGAACCGATACGCTATGGTAGCATACCGGTCAATATATAATTAAGAGCCTGTTACCCTATCTGGCTTCCCGCATTCACTTCCTTCGAAGGTTGTATCAGCGACAGGTTGCCTTCAGCGTCTTCTACCGAAAGTATCATACCCTGCGACTCCACACCTTTCAGCTTGCGCGGCTCAAGGTTGGCGATAAAACAAACCTGTTTGCCGACCAAATCCTCCGGCTTGTACCATGCGGCAATACCCGAAATGATAGTACGTTTGCCCATACCGTCATCTATCAGGAACTGTAGAAGTTTATCGGCCTTTGGTACTTTGATGCATTCTAAAACCCGACCGACACGAAGGTCTAGTTTAGCAAAGTCGTCAAAAGTAACATTTGGCTTTTGAGGCGCTACTTTTATTTCTACGTCTTGTTCATTCGCTTTTTTGGTATCCAGCAACTTCTGTATTTGTTTCTCTATCGTTTCGTCTTCTATCTTGGCGAACAGCAATTCGGATTGATTCAACTGATGCCCTACAGGCAGTAAATCGATATGTCCCAACTGATTCCATGTGAGGTTGTCCATATTGATAAACCGGCGTATCTTCTTTACGCTGAACGGCAGGAATGGTTCGAATGCGATGGACAGGTTTGCGGTTATCTGTAATGCGATATTAAGGATCGTCTCAACCCTTGCCATATCTGTTTTAGCTACTTTCCACGGTTCGGTATCCGCCAGATATTTATTGCCGATACGTGCAAGGTTCATTGCTTCCTTCAACGCATCGCGGAAACGGTATGTGTCGAGATATGATTCTACTACGGCTTTTACATCAGCAAACTCTTTCAGCGTTTCTTTGTCATAGTCCGTCAACTCGTGTATCTGTGGTACTTTATTGTCGAAATATTTTTGAGTAAGCACCAATGCCCGGTTGATAAAGTTGCCTAAGATAGCAACCAGCTCATTGTTGTTACGCGCCTGAAAATCTTTCCATGTGAAGTCATTGTCCTTTGTCTCCGGGGCGTTTGCAGTCAGCACATAGCGCAGTATATCCTGCTGTCCCGGAAAATCTTCGAGATACTCATGTAACCATACAGCCCAATTGCGCGAAGTGGATATTTTATCCCCTTCCAGGTTCAGGAATTCATTTGCCGGAACATTTTCAGGCAAAATGAAAGAGCCTTCTGCTTTCAACATGGCAGGGAAGACGATACAGTGGAAAACGATATTATCTTTCCCTATAAAGTGTACCAGCTTAGTATCTTCCGATTTCCACCATTTCTCCCAGCTGTCGGGGAGTAACTCAATCGTATTCGAAATATATCCGATAGGCGCGTCGAACCATACATAGAGTACTTTCCCTTTAGCATCGGGCAGCGGAATAGGCACACCCCAGTCAAGGTCGCGGCTTACGGCACGGGGTTGCAGTCCCATGTCGAGCCATGATTTGCATTGTCCGTATACATTCGACTTCCATTCTTTGTGGTCTTCCAGTATCCACTGGCGGAGCCATGATTCGTGCTTGTCCAGTGGCAGGTACCAGTGTTTTGTCTCACGCATCACAGGTGTTGCCCCGGAGATAGTCGATCTTGGATTTTTCAAGTCTGTAGGACTTAGTGAAGTACCGCACGATTCGCATTGGTCGCCGTATGCGTTCGGATTGCCGCAATGGGGGCATTCGCCCATAATGTAGCGGTCGGCAAGGAACATCTGAGACTCTTCGTCGTAGTACTGTTCGCTTGTTTTTTCTTCAAACTGACCATCATTGTATAGCTTCAGGAAAAAATCGGACGCTGTTTTCTTATGGATTTCAGAACTTGTGCGCGAATAAATATCAAAGGCAATGCCGAAATCCTCAAACGATTTCTTTATGATTCCGTGGTATTTATCTACAATATCCTGAGGTGTTACGCCTTCTTTTTTGGCACGGATAGTGATAGGCACACCATGCTCGTCAGAACCTCCTATGTGTATCACATCTTCGCCTTTTAGCCGGAGGTAACGCACATAAATATCGGCAGGGATATATACTCCGGCAAGGTGCCCGATATGTACCGGCCCGTTGGCATAGGGTAGAGCAGAGGTAACGAGGGTTCTGTTGTATTTCTTAGTCATATAGTGTTGTATTTCAAAATTTTAAACAGGCTCATAGTATATGTCGAAAAATATTTCATATACATTATAGTCAATCGAAAATGTTAAAAAGTGACAAAAGTGACACTTTTTGAGATTATTCTTTATGTTACTTTTTCTATCCGATAACACACTTGCTATCTCTACTATATAGATAAAATTATAGGAATAAAGTTGCCGTTATTCAGCAAAATTCGCATAAATAAATTTTAATCTTAGAAACTTTTTAAATTTTATTCGTTTAAATTTTTAGAGCTGTTTTAGAGATGCTTTTTTTCTTCCTCGAAACGATAATAGCGGGCTATTTGAGTTGATAGAAAGGAAAAAACAGCCGAAAACAGACTAAAAATGAACGAAGAAAAAGGTATAATAAAATATTCGTATAAAATTTAAACAGTTTCTTAGCTTTTCTAAAATAACAAAGTGCAAAGATAGGAACTTAACCAGAAAAAACACAGAGGATAAATAGTTTTGTTTGTAGGTTTTATATTAAACTCGTCTTGACTTTTAACCACAGGGTCGTACGGAGTTTATTGTTTATGTGAATCAGTATTTCGTTTTGTTTAAATTATGTGTTCTTTTATCCTGCGCGCAATCACAGATTGCTTGCCTTACTTTTGGCCGAAGCTCCAAAAGTAAGCAAAAAAGCATTGCGCCCCGCTTCGCTGTACGACCCACCATCGGCTTGCCGGCTGAATGAAGTGATGAAAATCTCATCATTGCGATAATTGGCAGACGATGCTTAAAAGCGCCCGCACTTCATTCTACGCCGCCTGCACCGGGTGGGTACCCCCGTACGCTGGCTAACGGCGCCGGCTGACGCCTGATTGATAGAGTCTATCTTCTGTCTTGACGTTGCGTCGCGACTCCGTGCATCTGTTCCGCAGGCGGGGTACCCACCCGGTGCAGACGGCGTGAAACGGGATGTTGTCCGAGCCGAAGGCGAGTTTCGTCCCGTTTAGCCGGCAAGCCGTTGGTGGGTCGCCGAGAGACGAAGCACTAGCCTTTTGCTTCCTTTTGGGCAATGCCAAAAGGAAGGACAAGCCCGGGAGGGCGCGGCAGGATGAGCTATAACTAATGTATTTAGCATGTGATAGCCTTTATGCAAAAAATAAAAGAACCTATAATTTAAACAATCTAAGTTTCCTTACGAGGTAGTGGTAACAATACTTAAACATCAGGAAATGAAAGATTTCAACCTGACCCATTCTTTGCCGAAGTACTGAGTGCAGATAATAGCATAGGCAAGTTTACAATATCGGATGCTTTTATCCGTTAGTAGTAAAAATATATTCAATATATACAAGGGGAATATAGCTGGTCTTAGAGCCTGAAAAATGAACGAAGAAAAAGGGATAATAAAATATTCGTATAAAATTTAAACAGCTCTTAGTATTGGCATACTTTATTGCGCAACTTTATAGATTACATTCACACAAACTTTTCTAAGTAGCGAGAACGAATGTTTAATTTAAGTTATGCCGGGTTACGAATTATCGATTGAGAAGCACAGGCGGCTCAAAAGAGAAAAACGAGTTTGGACTTGACTTATATGGGCAATTTGATAAAAAAAGCAGCGAACATTATAAATAAAAAGAACGGCTTCTTCACATTTCTACGGGCTCAGTTTTCTTCTCAAATATCCAGTTTGACAGACTTCCTTGTCAGCATTATTTGCGTCAATCTCTTTGGTATCTTCTATGGCAACGCCACACTTATAGGTAATGTCACGGGGGGTATGCTCAACTGTTTCATCAATTACCAGTGGACGTTTAAGGCAAAGGGCATCAAGGTAAGGTATGTCCTTATAAAATTCGTGTTGGTCTGGCTTGTTAGTATTCTGCTGAACAGGCAGGGCACGATACTGTTTACCGAATTTGTGATGAAATGGATTCCTGTAAATAAGTTGCCGAATATTATTGTAGAGAATGTTTTTTTAATACCCAAGATTGTAGTGTCTATAATAGTGGGACTGGTATGGAATTACAACATGCAACGTGTATTCGTGTATAGAGAATTGAACTTCAGAAAATACCTGACGAAAAGCGGATACAAGACTTCTGTTACCGATGATAACGGAGAAAAGTGTAACAGTAATAGAAGTTAATAATATAAAGAACTTCAAAAAACACATTTTACCTAATTATAAACTAATCACAAACTATGGATAATTCAAAAAATAAGAACACAGAAGCATTGTCTAAAATAACTAAAGACAGGAGCAGGACAAATGTTTTACAAGTCTACGAGCAGAACCTGATTGCATATCTCGTTCAACGGGTTCCCCAGTGGATGACATCCGATATGCTTACCGGGATAGGTTTTGTTGGGAGTTTAATTACTTCTTTAAGTTTTTTCCTTGCCGCATTCTTTGACAGGGAATGGCTCTTGTTGGGCATTCTGGGCTTTGCTGTAAACTGGTACGGCGACTCTCTCGACGGACGCCTGGCATATTACCGCAACAAGCCGCGCAAATGGTATGGCTTTACCCTTGACTTCATCGTAGACTGGATGACGAATATACTTATAGGCATTGGTTTCATCGTGTATGTAGACGGAGTATGGGAAATACTTGGATTTGGCTTTGTAGTATTGTATGGCTGGGCAATGATGATAGCTGTATTAAGGTACAAGATTATCAATAAATATTCTATCGATTCCAGCAAAATAGGGCCTACCGAAGTCCGCTTCATCATATCGGGCATCCTTATCCTTGAGGTTATCTTCCCAGGTTCTATTGTTTATTGTGGTATCCTTGTCTGTCTCGTCCTGCTTGTTTTTGACATTCGCGATTTTCTGCATTTATTGAAAGTGGCAGACCAAAGGGACAAAGAAGAAAAGCTGGCTAAAGAGCAACAGGAAGCCACAGAAAATAAAAATTAGAAAATACGCTTTCTAATTTTAAAATAGCATGATAATCTTTTAAACACGGAATTCTTTGTTACATACAGTGATAATACAACTGCTTGTCAGGCGTCAGCTGAACGCCGTTAGCTTCAAGTACGGGGCACCCGTCGGGCAAAAACGGCGTAAAACAAAAACGTGTTTGAGCTTATCCGCAATATAAAGTCTATGCTCGTTATGAGCGAGTTTTTTTGTTTAGCCGTTGAGCACGTAACGGGTCGGACGTTGAAGCGGGGCGCAAAAGCATTTTTGCTTACTTTTGGGGCTTTGACCAAAAGTAAGGCAAGCAATCTTCGATTGCGCGCAGTGTAGTGTTTGATAACTTATTTTTTAATTTTATTATCGGGTATTTCTTCTATGAAAGATAAACTTGTAAGTAAAGATATGATTCGGGGTGTACACCCTGTATTCAGAGGGCGCTTTGGCAATATCCTTATAAAAATTATATTCAGCCTGAGCGGAATCAATAAGGTAAATGCCGTATATGATGGTTCGAAACATCTGACCGAGCTCGACTTTGTAAACGATATGCTCGATAAGCTGGGCATTATCCGCGAATACGAAAATTACGAAGTATTGGATTCGTTTAAGGAGGGTTCTTTTATAACAGTATCCAATCATCCGTACGGGCATCTCGACGGAATTATAGAGATAAGCGCGGTCGCCTCCAGGCGTAAGGATTACAAAGTAATGGTCAACTGGATACTGATGCAGATTGATACCATGGAAGAATTCTTCCTGGGAGTAAACCCTTTTCCTAAAGGCAATAAGATGTCGGAAGTAAAATCCAGCGTAGGAGGAGTCAAGCAATGCCTCGAACACATTCGGAGCGGGCATCCTTTAGGCCTTTTTCCCGCCGGAGGGATCTCATTGCCAAGCCTGAAACAGCCGGTAGACAGGGAGTGGCAAGAACCTACACTGAAATTGATAAAGAAAGCCCGTGTCCCTGTTATCCCGGTATTTATTTCGGGAAGGAACTCTTGGTTCTATCAGTTTCTGGGCCGTATAGGCTGGCGGGTGCGCACCTCGCGCCTGCTGCACGAAGTGACCAACAAAAGGGGAAAAACAATATATGTCCGGTTTGGAGAACCAGTATTGGTAGAAGAGCAGGACAAGTACGATGATATAAAAGAATTCGGTAAGTTTCTACATACTCATGTTTATGCCATGAGCAAAAAAACAAAAATATGAGATACTTCATATTGCTTCTTTTTATACTGGTTCTATCGTCCTGTAGCATGTCAGAAAACAGTTTGCGCAAAGGCAAGCACCTCGACAAGGCTACAGAAAGGCCTAGCACAGACCTTGTCAGGGAACAGTTTACTGCAAACTGGCAAGCTCCGCTGTCGAAGCTGCCCCCGAGGTTCCAGATATTCTATGAAACCGAAGATAAAGTATACTGGGGTTTTGTCGATCATGAAGTATTCAGCACTCCGGTACGCGAACTCTACTATTCCTATAAAGACGAACTTTGGAAATCTGCCAACAGATTCTCTTCTCTGAATGCGAAAAAACTATCGGAAGAATGGATTTTCGAGAACCTGCCCCTCTGCAAAGATTCGGTACACATTCATATAAATCGCGTAGGGCTTGCAGAAGATAGTGTAAGGATACAGTTCGATGGAAGAATCATGCAGAAAGACTCCATCGCCTCACATGATATATACACTTTTGACTGCATTCTGGATAAAGATAACCAGATAGAGCAATTTAATATCCAAACAACCACCGACACAGCAGATAAATAATTTCAGCTCTGCCGTGGGTCTAATCCCCACTTCAGTTTGTTACGCAGCGTGTTATAGAAAGTATTCTCTTTGCGTTTCACTACCTGTAGAGTGAAATCGGCTTTTCTGATTGTCAGTTTCGACCCTGTTCTGAATACATTAGACCGGCCGTCCAGCGAAATAAGGAAATTATTGTTCCGGCTTTCCACATCCAGAGTTATTATGCTGTCATCCGTTATCACAAGAGGCCTGTTGCCCAGTGTATGGGGAGCGATAGCCGAAATAACAAAACTTTGGGAAGCGGGCGCTATTATCGGGCCGCCTACACTCAACGAATATGCCGTAGAGCCTGTGGGAGTAGCTATGATTATACCATCGGCCTCATACGATGTCAGATATTCGTCGTTGATGTGGGCATGTACAGTAATCATGGATGCCGTATCCTGTTTCATTACAGCTATTTCATTCAAGGCATAGTTGAACCCGTGATAGATTTTGTTTTCGGTTGACAATTGCAATCGGCTGCGATGTTCCACACGGTAATTGCCCGAAAACACATCCTCGAAAGTATCCTCCAGGTCTTCCTCCCCCACATCGGCCAAGAAACCCAGACGGCCTGCGTTTATCCCCAGAATCGGGATATTCTTTTTGCCTATTACGGAAGCCGCGCGCAGAAATGTGCCGTCTCCGCCGATTGTAACAACTAAGTCCGCATCAAATTCATCGTTCCTTATTATTGCTGCAGTATCGTATTGCAGATGAAAGCATTCTTTGAGATAATTACAGAACTTTTCCTGGATAAGTATCTCCACCTTATTATCCTTTAAGATATTGAATAACATCTCCACCTGTTCCTTCTTTTGATGCTTACTGCCGAATATCGCTATTTTCATATTTTTTCAAAGTTGACAAGATACGACACACAAGTTAACAAGCAGGCAAATTGATTTATAAACTTGTATCTCGTATCTTGTTTACCCGTATCTAGCTGAAGGGCATAAAACAAATAACCCGTCAAGCTGTTAATAAAATGGAACTGATACCCGCTTTTTCATCAAATCATATTACATTTGTAGGCTGATATCGTTCCACAAAGTTGCTAAAAAGTTTTAACTTTTCACACTGTTTTTAAGCAATTCACATTGGATGAATATTTTTAATTGTTTGATATGACAAAGTTAAGTGTAAATATTAATAAGGTAGCTACATTGCGGAATGCGCGCGGAGGGAATGTACCTGATGTTGTAAAAGTGGCGATTGACTGTGAACGGTTTGGTGCGCAGGGCATCACTGTTCATCCCCGCCCTGACGAAAGGCATATCCGCTTTAAAGATGTATATGATCTGAAAGCAAAGATCAAGACCGAATTTAATATAGAAGGGTATCCGTCGCAGAAGTTTATAGACCTGGTAACAACTATACGTCCGACACAAGTAACGCTTGTCCCTGACAAACCGGACGCGATTACCTCCAATGCCGGATGGGATACGGTAGAGAACCAGCAATTCTTATCAGACTTGGTAGATACGTTCAGGGCAGCAGGTGTGCGCACTTCTATTTTTGTAGGTACCGAACCGAAGATAATAGAGTTTGCCGCAAAGACAGGTGCCGATAGGATCGAACTATATACAGAGCCTTATGCCGCTATGTATGATAAGAATAAAGAAGTGGCGATAGCCCCTTTTGTGGAAGCCGCCAAGCTTGCCAAAAAATTAGGCTTGGGTGTAAATGCAGGGCATGACCTTAATCTGGAAAACCTGAATTACCTGTATGTCAATATCCCTTGGATCGATGAAGTTTCGATAGGCCATGCCTTAATAAGCGATGCCCTCTATTTAGGTCTGGAGAATACGATAAAAGCATACAAGAATTGCCTGAAAGAAAAAACTGAATTAGACTGATTATAATAAATGGATGCGCAAAAGGATAGACTAATAAGTATAGGTGCGACTATCGGGTTCCACCTGTTGATTATCTTGGCTCTGATCTTCTATACCCTTGACCTGACACCGATGGCAAGGCATGCGGAAGATCTGGGTGGCGTGCCCGTTATGTTTGGCAATGTACCCGACGCGTTCGGCGATGACGAAGCATTCGGACGGGGCAATGGCGATGTGGGGGCTAGCGAGGCCAGTTCGCCCAATGTGGTGGAAGAACCCATCCCGATGGTAGAAAACACAACTAAAGCTTCGAAACCAGCCGTTTCGAATACAGAAAAAGTTCCGGTTACTCAAGATATGGAGGAAACCGTAGCTATAAAAGAAGCGAAGAAGAAGGCTGAAGCAAAAAAACAGCAAGAGGCCGAAGAAAAGCGAAAAAAAGCTGAGGCTGAACGTGTAGCACAGCAGGAAGCCACTAAAAAAGGCCAGATAAACAATCAGATGGCCGGACTTTTCGGCAACGGAACAGGCAGTGGTAGCCGTGGCAATACAGAAGGGACGGGTACTCAGGGTGTTCCTACGGGAAACGCCAGTTATGGAAAAACTTCCGGAGTAGGTGGCTGGGGTTCGTTCGACCTGGGAGGGCGTAGCCTTGGCAGCGGCGGACTGGTCAAACCTAATTACTCGGTGGATGATTATGGCACTGTGGTGGTCGATATACTGGTAAGTGCCAAAGGCGATGTTGTAGAAGCTACAATTGGCAAAGGTACAAACACACCGAATACGAACCTGCGGAACGAAGCCATCAGGGCAGCTAAGCGTACTAAGTTCAATGCCGTGTCGTCCGTAACGAATCAAAAAGGAAGAATCACATATAAATTTAATCTGAATTAAGGTCGCAGACCTTTTTGTTATTTTGTAAGTAAAAAACAATCGGAGGTTAAGAAACCAAAAGGCATTATTAAACTTTAATTATAACTTATATGAAAACGATATTTTTATTTCTTACAACCGGATTTGAAGAGATTGAGGCTCTGGGTACAGTAGACGTTCTTCGTCGTGGCGGATTAGATGTGAAAACCGTATCATTGACAGATAATAAACAAGTGGTAGCCAGTCATGGAGTACCTGTTGTTGCCGACCTTATGTTTGACGAAGTGGATTTTTCTAAAGCCGAAATGTTGGTTTTACCGGGAGGAACTACCAAGTTTAACGAGCACGAGGCTATGAAGAAAGAAGTACTGGCCTTTGCCAACAAAGGAGAAAAAGTAGCGGCTATCTGTGCTTCCCCTATGGTACTTGGAGGCTTAGGCTTGCTGGATGGGAAAAACGCGACATGTTATCCCGGATTTGAGCAATACCTGAAAGGTGCTACCCTGCAAACGGATAAAGCTGTGGTTGTGGATGGCAACATTACAACAGGACGCGGCCCGGGACTCACTATCGATTTCGCCCTCAGCCTGGTAGAACAACTGGCAGGTAAAGCAAAGAGGGACGAAGTAGCAGCAGGATTATTGGTTAAGTAAAACATAATCAGGAATGATGGGGTGTGAATCTCATCATTTCTAATATTATTTATATTAAGTAACACAACTCAAAAAAATGGAATTTTTACATGAGGTTTGGACCTTCTTTCTCAACCTGTTAAGAGATACAGGCGGTACATTAGACATGCTGGTAACGGATTATGGCGTATGGGTATACGCTATTCTGTTCTTGATTATTTTTTGTGAAACAGGATTGGTCGTAACACCTTTTTTACCGGGCGATTCCCTCTTGTTTTTGGCCGGCGCCATCGCTGTCCGCCCCGACAATCCACTACACATTTATCTCCTCGTGGGTATATTGATCGTTGCGGCGATAATAGGCGATGCCACAAATTATACGATCGGCCGTTTCTTCGGAAAGAAATTGTTTAGTAATCCCAAATCAAAGATATTCAAACAGGAATATCTGGAGAAGACGAATAAGTTTTACGAGAAGCATGGAGGGAAGACCATTATCTTGGCACGTTTTGTCCCTATTGTACGCACATTCGCTCCATTCGTTGCCGGAATGGGAAAAATGAGTTATAAACATTTCTTCTCATACAATGTTATTGGAGGTATAGCTTGGGTTAGTATATTCTGTGCTTTAGGCGCTATTATCGGCAGCAATGCATGGGTTGAGAAGAACCTGGATAAAGTAGTGATTATCATCGTCATTGTCTCTATACTTCCTGGCATATACGAAGTCGCCAAAGCGAAATGGGAATCATGGAAAGAAACCAAAGCGAAAGCGGAGAACTAAAAATACAGATATTTATATCTTAACTCTTTTACCACTAACACTACCGGGCGGCAACCTTAATAGTGAGAGTGGTTTTTTATTTTAATAAAAACAGATGATATTATGAGTGGAATAGCGAATATACCTGATGCGGGAACGAAGAAAAGACTGGTAATAATAGGTGGTGGATTTGCCGGTCTGGAACTGGCGAAGAAGATTAATAAGAACCATTTTCAGGTGGTATTGATCGATAAGAACAACTATTACCAGTTTCAACCTCTGTTTTATCAGGTAGCTACCGGAGGGCTGGAACCAAGCTCTATATCTTATCCACACAGGAAGAATTTCCAGAAGGATAAGAATATTCATTTTCGTATGTGTGAAGCCCAATGTGTAGAACCTCAGAATAAACAGGTAAAGACTAATATAGGCGATATTACTTATGATTATTTGGTAATTTCTACGGGCTGTGACACCAACTACTTTGGTAACGACAGCCTGAAAGAAAGCACTTTCGCCCTGAAATCCGTGTCCGAATCCCTTCTGTTGAGAAACCGTATTTTACTCAGCTTTGAAGAGGCTTTGAACGCGAAAGATGATGACGAGTTGAAAGAAATACTCTCCTTTGTCATAGTAGGTGGCGGTGCTACAGGAGTAGAGTTAGCCGGAGCCTTAGCCGATATGAAAAAGTCCATTCTTCCAAAAGATTATCCCGAGATAGATTTCTCAAAAATGGAAATACATCTGGTAGATGCTTCGCCGAGGCTTCTTTTTGCCATGTCGGAGAAGGCTTCCGAGAATGCCGCAAACACCTTGAAGAAGAGAGGGGTCATTATACATCAGGATATTTCGGTGAAGTCTTTCGAGAAGCCGTATGTTGATATAAGCGACGGAACCCGACTCCGTACCCGAAATGTACTTTGGGTTGCCGGGGTAAAGCCTAACAGCCTGAAAGGATTGGATGAGACTGCCTATAACAGGGGACGCCTCTCTGTAAACGAGTATAATCAGGTGCAGGGATATGATGATATATTTGCTATTGGGGACACGGCCTTGCTTATCTCAGAAAATAGCCCTAAAGGACATCCGCAGGTGGCACAGGTTGCTCTACAGATGGCAAAACGTCTGGCAAAGAATCTGAATAATACCACAGATAGTACGGACTGGGAAAAGTTTGTATATATAGATAAAGGTTCATTGGCTACTATCGGGCGAAACGCGGCAGTAGCGGATTTAGGGAAATTCCGCTTTGGCGGATGGTTTGCATGGTGGTTATGGTTATGGGTACATATCCTGTCCATTGTGGGTATGCGGAACAAGGTTTCCGTATTTATTGATTGGGTATGGAGTTACCTCAATTATGACGTATCTTTGCGTCTCTTTATCCGCCCGAAGTTCAACAAGATGTATAAGGAAGAATGAATTTTATAAAAGTACGTGATTACTGGACTAACTCTATTCCTCAATGGGATAATTACACAAAGGAAGACGCAGAAGCTGTATTTCGAATAACAGGTTCAATCTCTGTGCTTGATTATATAATGGCTCCCGAAGCTGATATTTGGAAAATAAGATATGCCGGCTTTGATTTCAGGTTAAGCGTTGATTCTATCTACGGATGTGAAATTGAATTATTTGCCGAAGAGGCATTGCCTAAAGGTATGGAACTGATAAAACTCCTCATCGCTAATTCTTTTCGTAAAGTAACCGGGATAGACGAAGGCTGGTACAGACCTATTCACGAAATTTATAAAGGCTCTTTCCCATTACATGAGCAAAGGAGCGGGGAACAACAAAGAAACGCTTTTGAAAATGAGCATTACCGGCTGATAGCCAAAATAGTTTTTACCGATAAATTCAATCTGGCATCTTTTATTTCTTATTGGGACTTTGACAGTTACGTTTACATTGAGCACTTTGCAGTAAACCCGCTGATGAGAGGACAGAATGTAGGCAGTTCGTCATTAAAATTGTTTGCCGATCTAATAAAAAAGCCCGTTCTTCTCGAAATAGACCCATTGATAGATGAAATTTCGAACAAGCGCTTCCACTTCTATGAAAGGCTGGGTTATCAATTAAACTCTTATACGCATTACCATCCGGCATACAATACACAGTTCCCTCCCCATCAATTGTTGGTATTAAGCTATCCTGACAAGATAAATCAAAAACAATACGACCGGTTTAAATCAGACCTGGAGCATATTGTGATGAATAAAGAATCATCAAAATAAATAACTATATTTGTGGCTTAATACAGTAGGCCGGTTTGTCGCTGGCTGCCTTCGGGCAGAAAGAGGAAAGTCCGGGCAACACAGAGCATCGTATTTCTTAATGGGAAGCTGTTCGTGAGGGCAGAGTAAGGTAACAGAAAATAACCGCCTTTGACGAGGTAAGGGTGAAAAGGTGAGGTAAGAGCTCACCGGTCTGTATAGCGATATGCAGAGCCGTACCACTTGCGAGTTGTAAGACCATGTATACCGGCGCATGTAGGATTGCTCGTCCGATGCCGGGGGGTAGGTCGCTAGAGCCTGTTGGCGACAACAGGCGTAGATAAATGGCAAACACTCCTCTTGGGAGTACAGAACCCGGCTTACAGGCTTACTGTTTTTTTACAAAATAACTGTCTCAAAAGTATAACATCTCTATCATATTGTTACTCTCTTTGTCATTTTGAGTGCTCATTATTTACCAATAAACCAAACGATAATGACGATAAAAATCTTTTCTTTGAAAAAAACTCATGGCAGTGTAGCACCAGTTCAACTAATGTTAATATACTTGCTGTTGAGTCTTGCTTCAAAGAAAGGTAGAGTGCTCATTATTTACCAATAAACCAAACGATAATGACGATAAAAATCTTTTCTTTGAAAAAAACTCATGGCAGTGTAGCACCAGTTCAACTAATGTTAATATACTTGCTGTTGAGTCTTGCTTCAAAGAAAGGTAGACCAAATATTGGTGATTCTCTTGATAAAAAGAATAATTCCCGGATGGTAGCATACTTGCATTTTATGCCTGTTTACTTCTTTGAGCCATGAGTTT
>NZ_QVMO01000036.1 GCF_010501055.1 Dysgonomonas sp. 521 | reverse complement strand
TCAATGCTAACGAAATAAGACTTATGGGTAAACTAGCTAAAAAACACAATTTTATGATTGTCAAAACGGATATAATTTAAATGACGTCATTGGTAGTGCAACGAAGAATCTCGACCCTCCAGACACGGAATATTTGACTCTGTCGATTTTGACTCTGTCGATTTTCAATTCAATTCACTCCGTTCAACATGACAACCAACGGTCACAGGAGCGTAGCGTATGTACATAGATATGAAAAAATACTTTTGAGACACCCTCTTACTTATATTTAACCATTCAAATGGGAGAAGGAAATATACAACCGGAATATTTTCACTATTTTCGTGTCTGTAAAAATCATGATAGATCAAGCTACTATAGACCGTATAATAGATGCCGCGCAAATAGTTGATGTGGTGTCCGGATATGTTACCCTGAAACGCAGGGGGATAAACTATGTTGGGTTGTGTCCGTTTCACGAAGACAGGACTCCTTCGTTCTATGTTTCCCCGGCTAAGAATATATGTAAATGCTTTGCCTGTGGCGAGGGAGGGACTGCCGTCCACTTCATCATGAAGCATGAACAGCTTTCTTATTTCGATGCTCTCCGCCATCTGGCGAAGAAGTACAATATAGAGATACAGGAACGCGAACTTACCGAAGAGCAAAAGCAGGCATACAACGAACGAGAGAGCCTCTTTATCCTTAACGACTATGCCCGTACCTACTTTGCTAATACCCTGCACGAGCATATCGAAGGAAAATCGGTAGGATTAAGCTACTTCAAAGAGAGGGGGTTCAGGGATGATATTGTCCGTAAGTTCCAGCTTGGCTATAGCCTCGAGCAGCGGGATGCCTTTACACAGGAAGCCCTGAGAACCGGATACAAAGAAGACTATCTGGTAAAGACCGGTTTAACGATTAAAAGTGAGAGCAACGGTTCGCTTATCGACCGTTTTCGCGGGCGGGTCATGTTCCCCGTGCATACCTTATCCGGTAAGGTTGTCGCCTTTGGTGGACGCATCCTCAAAAAGGCGGAAAATACAGGTAAATATGTCAATTCGCCCGAAAGCGAAATCTATCATAAAGGGAATGAACTCTACGGCATATATTTTGCCAAACAGGCTATAAGTAGGGCCGATTGTTGTTATCTGGTAGAAGGTTATACGGATGTCATATCCATGCATCAGGCGGGAATCGAAAATGTTGTCGCCTCATCGGGCACAGCCCTTACACATGGGCAGATACGGCTTATCCATCGTTTCACGGAACATGTGACTGTCCTCTATGACGGCGATGCGGCAGGGATAAAAGCCGCGCTGAGGGGGATAGACCTCTTGCTGGAGGAAGGCATGAAGATCAAAGTCGTGCTATTGCCCGATGGCGAAGACCCTGACTCGTTTGCCCGCAAGCAAAATGCCGAATCGCTCACGAATTATATCAAGGAGCACGAAGTGGATTTTATCCGTTTCAAGACCCAACTGCTATTGGACGAGGCCGGTAACGACCCTATTAAACGGGCGACCCTAATCACAGACATCGTAAGCAGTATTTCCGTTATCCCCGACAATATTATCCGCAGCGTATATATAAAAGATTGCAGTATATTACTGGACATTGACGAACGCATACTCATACAGGAGGTGAATAAAAAGCGGCTGGCTCATTTGGGAAAAGCGCCCCAGCCAAAGATTGAGCCGGAGATGTCTGCCCTGAATGTAGACCTATCCCAGCCTGTAGTACGTTCGGGCAAACCAGCTACGAAAAAAACAAATATCGATAAATTCGAACTGGCCATCCTTTACTTTATCGTCCGCTATGGAATGGAGATACTGGCAGAAGGAGGGGAAGGCAATACCGTGACAGGCGATATGCCTACAACGGTAATCGACTGGGTAAAGTTTGACCTGAAACGCGACGGGTTCTGGTTTGTGAATCCGCAGTATAAGATAATGCTGGAAGAATCTATCGAGCAATCGGAAAACGAGACATTCAACCCAAGCCGTTATTTCCTTGCCCACAGGGATGCGGAAATAAGTAAAATAGCGGCAGAGATAGTTAGTGACAGGTACCAATTGAGCAAGGTGCATATCAAACAGTTCGGCGAAAACATGAAAAAGGAAGATACTCCCCTTGCCGAAGAAAAACATCTCTGGAAAAATGTACCGCGTGCCGTTACCGAATTGAAGGACGCATATATCTCCAAACAAATGAAAGATATAAAAGAGGAGATGGAGCAAAAACAAAAAGCCGGCGACTGGGACGGCGCCATCGAACTGATGCAAAAAATGAAGGAACTCGAAGAAATCAAAAAAATCCTAGCAAAGGAGTTAGGCGAACGGATTATTCTGCGCTGGTAAAATGCTGGCGCAAATTTAGGGTAAGCGCATCAAAATTCACAAACTGTTTCCGGGCTCATGTAGGGACGTATTGCATACGTCCGGCTGTGACATTGCGTTATGCGGTCGTATGCAATACACCCCTACGGAGTTTCGACAGAGACTGTACAATTTCATTTACCCTGATTGAATTTGACTGCGTGTTTTTAATATAAATTTGTCTTATTTATGTATCTTGCTTTCAACTATTATATTTTCACCTGTGATGGCAATACAGGAAAAAGTGACTCTAAATAAACAGTAGTTCAGAGTCACTTTTGTCACTTTTTAATAAAATAATTACAAGTACATGACAAAAAATATCCAATATGGAAAACATTGATAATTAACAAATTGTCCGAAAGGCAAAATATATGCTGTCCTGTCTTTCTGGCAGTAGTTTCTAAGCATTGCAATTTCCGCAGGCCGATACCCCAATGTCTTCAAGCTAAGGCTGAAAGCCTTTATTATTTCAGCCCAATGGCAAGCGAAGCGTCGCCTTGGGTAAACAGCATCTAACAGAAACTGCGCGCTGAAAGCGCAGGTTAAACTTTAAGAACAAGACCAAATCATTGACCTGCGCTTTCAGCGCGCTCGCTCTATGTTTGGATATTCTGACCCAAGGCGTTGCCTTGGGCTGAAATAAGACGGGCTTTCAGCCCTGATCTTTGGTTCCATAATCCTTAAGTTGATGACACTGGACCGATAACCTTCGGTTATGAATTGAAAATCAGCGGAGCTAAAATCGGAGGAGCCAAAATCAGGTTTTTCAAGCCTGTTTCAATGTTTTTGTCACTTTTTAATAAAATAATCATAGCCTGAATTATGAAAGGTAATTCTTACAACAATCCGGCAGATATGGAACATTGCGGGAACTATAGAATGTATTCTTTGAAAAAAGGAAAAAGTAACATAAAAAAAGAACTGAAAAGGTGTTACCTTTGTTACTTTTTATAAATAAACCACTGAAAACCAAAGTGAATAATTTCAACAATATAAATTATAACTCAAATATATAAACCCAATGAAAAAAACAGTATTAATTGCTATGACAGGATTAACAATGTTATTTGCAGGCTGCGGAGGAAGTCAAAAAGCGTCTCATAATGAAGCTGCCCTGACAGACTCAGTCCCTGCTGACTTTAGATATGAGGTAGACGCATTTGCCGACCTCGAAATTCTCCGTTACTATGTTCCGGGATTCAACAATCTCTCTTTGGAACAAAAAGAACTGGTTTATTACCTTTCTATGGCCGCCATCGAAGGGCGTGATATCCTTTTCGACCAGAATAATAAATACAATCTGGCTATCCGCCGTGTACTGGAAGCCATTTATGAGAATTACAAAGGCGACAAGAATACCAAAGACTACAAGGAGTTTGAGATTTACCTGAAACGCGTATGGTTCTCCAACGGGATACACCATCATTACGGAGAAGAAAAATTCCTTCCTGGTTTTTCCAAACAGTTCTTCGCCGAACAGGTAAAAGCACTCCCCGACAGCCTGATACCGAGAGATTGCCGTTCGCTATGCGAATACATCAGCGCAGACAACTTCATACAAATAATTACCCCTGTAATGTTCGACCCCAACATTATGGCTAAAAAGGTAAACCAATCGGGCGGCGACCTGATACGTACCTCTGCCAATAATTATTACGGCGAAACGGTAACACAAAAGGAAGTACAGGATTTCTACAATGCGATGAAGGATACTACCGACCAGACCCCGGTTTCGTACGGGCTGAACAGCCGCCTGATAAAGGTAGGCGACAAGCTGGTGGAAGATGTATGGAAAGTGGGCGGACTTTACTCTCCTGCTATCGAAAGAATTGTAGGATGGCTCGAAAAAGCACAGGCTGTAGCTGAAAATGATAAGCAAAAGGAGGTTATAACAAAACTGATTTCATATTACAAAACAGGAGACCTTAAAACATTCGACCAATATGCTATCGCATGGGTAGAAGACCTCCATTCTCAGGTAGACTTTGTAAACGGTTTTACCGAAGTGTATGGCGATCCGCTGGGAATCAAAGCCAGTTGGGAATCTATTGTAAATTTCAAGAATGTAGAGGCTACAAAGCGTACGGAAATCATCAGTACAAACGCTCAATGGTTTGAGGATCACTCGCCTGTAGACAAACAATTCAAGAAAGAGAATGTAAAGGGAGTATCTGCCAAAGTGATAACCGTAGCCCAACTGGGAGGCGACTGCTATCCGGGCACCCCGATAGGTATAAATCTGCCGAATGCCGACTGGATACGCAAAGACCACGGCTCTAAATCGGTAACCATCGAAAACATCATGGAGGCTTACGACGCGGCGGGAGCCCATACCGGTTTCAATGACGAATTTATGTGGTCGAAAAGCGAAGTTAACCTGCTTAAGCAATACGGCTTTGTTACAGATGTATTGCACACCGACCTGCACGAATGTCTTGGGCACGGTTCAGGTAAGTTGATGCCCGAAGTTGACCCGAATGCCTTGGGCGAATTCAGTTCCACAATAGAAGAAGCCCGTGCCGACCTGTTCGGCCTGTATTTTCTTGCCGATGCCAAACTGGTAGAGTTGGGTATTATCCCAAATGCCGAAGCATACAAGGCTGAATACTACAAATTTATGATGAACGGACTTATGACCCAGCTGGTACGCATAGAGCCGGGTAAGGATATAGAAGAATCTCACATGCGCAACCGTCAGTTGATAGCCAAATGGGTATATGAGAAAGGCAAAGCGGATAATGTAGTAGAATATAAAGTGAGAGACGGGAAAACATACGTCGTAGTGAACGACTATAGTAAGCTACGTACATTATTCGGTGACTTACTGGCTGAAATACAGCGCATAAAATCGGAAGGCGACTTCAAGGCTGCCAAAGCAATCGTAGAGAACTATGCGATCAAAGTAGACCAGAAGCTGCATAATGAAGTGCTTGCACGTTACAAAACCCTGAATATGAAACCATATAAAGGCTTTGTTAACCCTACCTTCGAACTGGTAAAGGATAATGATGGCAAGATTACAGACGTAAAGATTTCATATAAAGAGGGATACGCGGAGCAAATGATACGCTATTCTAAAGAATTCTCTACATTGCCTACATTCAATGACTAAGAAACTGCTAAGTACATGACAAAATTTTATATCCTGCTGTAGGGGCACCCCCTTGTGGGTGCCCGTAAACGATGACAAGCGGGCAGGGACAAGCCACTGCCCCTACATCGTCTCCAAATCGTGTTTGAATAATTTTTGTCATGTACTGTGAAGAAACTGTTTGAATTACATCAAATAAAATAATATCTATCTGATTATAAAATAATTACACATTAATAATTTATAGAAGGTGTGTCAAAAGCCTGCCATTCCATGTTTGACACGGAATCCCAAAGGAATCAACCTTGATTATGAGGGGGATTGCGGATCAAGCCCGCAACGACAATTACTCTTTTTTGACTTTTGACACGCCCTCTTATATGAATAATATCTACACCGGGCGGGCAAACTCAGCCCCCACCAATACTATATTTATAATTAAGCACATAACAAAGTAATAAGCAGGCATAAAACCTTAAAAGCCGGATCAATTGCTTTTTGCAGCTTTTTTCTTTTTATATTTGCATGTAGAAACACAATTGAACCACATATACCAAGCATAATGAGAAACATCATAATCATATTATTCCTTTCTCTTCCACTCCTTTCTGTCAGTGCACAATCGAAAGAAGAAAGAGCGTATCAGATAGGAACAGAAGCCGTTAAGCTGATGGACAAAGGGCAGATACAGGAAAGTATCGCATTACTACAGGACGCACGCGAACTAGATCCTAAAAGCTTTATATATCCATACGAGATTGCCTATGCTCTCTGCCTGGATAAAAAATATGAAGAGGCTCTCAAAATATTGAAAAAACTGGAGAAGCACAAGGAAGCATCCGACCTGTTATACCAGATGATGGGCAACTGTTACGATTATCTGGGAGACAGCAAAGAAGCCGTAAAAACGTACGAAAGAGGGCTAAAAAAATTCCCGCACTCAGGCTGCCTGTATCTCGAACTGGGAAATATGCAAATGGCCAACGGAGAAGAATATGACGCTCTTTCTTGTTTCGAGAAAGGGATTGAGCTGGAACCGGCGTTCCCTTCCAACTACTATTGGGCTGCCAAAATCTACCTGAACACCGAAGACGAGGTGTGGGGCATGATGTATGGCGAGTTGTTTATGAACCTGGAGAGAAATAGCAAGCGTACCGTGGAAATTAGCAGATTGCTATATGATACATACAAGAATGAGATTAAAATACTGAATGACTCTACTGTATCTGTCAGCTTCTGTAAATATGCGGAACTCAGCTCTGACAATGCAAAGTTATCTTTCGGCACAGGTATTTACGAGCCCATACTGATGATGTCGCTCCCCGATATCAAAGTCATAGACATGAACACGTTAAACAAGATCCGGAAAAACTTCCTTGACATTTATTATAGAAAGAACCTGGAAAATATATATCCGAATGCGTTAATGTCTTATCAGAAAAAAGTAAAAGATGCAGGACATATCGATGCTTACAACCATTGGATTTTGATGCAGGGAGATACCGAAGGCTTCCTAGGGTGGAAATCGGCAAACGAAAATGAATGGAAGAGTTTCATGGAATGGTTCTCCAACAACCCCATAAAACTAACTTCCAAAAATAAGTTTGTAAAAGACCAGTATTAAGCCTAAAACAGCTGAAACTTAAGGCCAAAGGACAATCTTAGATAGTCATCGGGTTTGAGATAACTGTTTGTAAAAGCACTTACCATATACAAATCATTGGTACTCAACTCATAAAAAGCAGTAACCGATTTAGCGAAAAAGCGCTTTTCTTCCGGAATCCGATAGGTAATCCGCTGCCCGACATAAATATTGAACCTCATCTTTGTGGAGAAGGAGTAATACCCGCTCGGATATTTATCCGGCTCACTTACCCAGAAATCGCCATTGAAGATCGTGTTTACATACAGACCGCAGGCAAGAGGATTGATAGAAAAGCCCTTTGTGCCTATCTTCTTGTTCCATGGAATAAAGTTCTGCTTCAATGTAAATGTTATCTTACTTTCCTTTGTGGAGTATTTAGGCAGGAATCCTAAGAATACATCCGTTTCCCACTGGTTGTTTTTCCCATAGTCCCAGCCTGCTCCCAAAGAGATAAGCCCCATACCTCCGGCATATTGTATTTTAGCATGTGTAGGTATCAGCTTAGCCCATTGGTTCTGATATTTTTCTACACGCTTTTCATACCCGTTCTGGGCAAAGCTGACAACAGGGAAGAATAGGAGTACAAAAATGATAAAGAACCCTTTCTTAATAAGAAACCACTTCATAGTTATATGTATTATCCGTGTTAAGAGTAAAAAGGAAGTATTGTTTTTTGCCTATATTGGGTGTACCATAGTATATTACCCCATCTTCAAACAAATCATCAACCGAAACATGATGGTCGTGGGCGTTTAAACAAAACTGAAGGTTCGGATATTCTTTGATATACCGCTGAAACACATTCGCCACATTGTTATTAAACTGCTCATTAAAAGGGCGTACATGCATCGCGAATATTGTCTTTTCGTATTCATCTTTCCGGCTTTTCAGTTCTTCTTCTATAAACTGGAAATCGGGAACAGGAAGAGAATAATCAAATTCCAGCGCATTTGTATTCAGACATACAAACTTTGTCCGGCCTGCAATAAAGGAGAAGTTGACCTCGCCAAATACCTTCTGGAATACTTCCACCCCATTTGCCAGACAATCGTGATTACCCAGCAATACGACATAAGGAACCGATAACTTATTCAGCATATCCCGTTGCCACAAGAACTCTTTTGTTACGCCAAAGTCAGAAATATCGCCGCCATGAATAACAAAGTCAATATCATCTCTTTTATTCAATGCCTTTACAAAATCTTCGGTTTCATTATAGCAGCGCTGGGTATCTCCTATCATAGCAAAGCGAATGGTTTCCTTGTCTTTACATGCAGCTTCTATTCTTTTGATATTCTTTTTATTTATATCTGTTTCGCCGGTTATACGTCCGTCGTAGGGATGGTATTCTATCATTTCACAGGATTGCAGAATGAAGAGAATACACAAGAATAGTAATTGTATAGTTTTTCTCATAAAATAAAAATAATTGCTTGGGGGTGCAATATTACGTCTGATAAAAGGATTTCGTATATAGAAAAAATAATAAAGGCTGATTATTTCATTTTTTTAAGATTATTTTAACAAATATAGTTGTACCTCCATATAATCCTATTTATAATGCGAATCAGGGGTTGAAAGTAGCTCAACTCCTGAGTGGCATTTATATGTATTTTTCAGCAATGAAGAAGTAACCCGACCGATTATTCTTTTATTCGCTTCGCTCCTGTGACCGTTGGTTAAGTTGAGAGAAAGGAAAAAAACAGACTAAAAATGAACGAAGAAAAAGGTATAATAAAATAAGTACAGAACATGAATTAGTTTATATTATTTTTTAAGTGTATATATCTGATTATCAACATTTATGTAAATATGGATAATACAAACTAATTTCAACTTAGTACTTATTCGTATATAATTTAAAAAGTTTCTTACTCAGAGAAAAATTCTTTTGGCGTATTTGCATCAAATAATTCACTACCTTTATTTCAAAATACAATACAATGAAACTAAAAGAAGAACAAAAGAATAAGTCGATACTGACTACAAGCTATGTACTGACCAATGGCTCCCCCGTTACTTTCGTCCTTTACGACGAAGATGGCGACTGGCAACTGTTCGGCGACGATGAAGTAAGTGAAGACGAGGACGCCTACCTCGTTTCGGTAGATGAAATACTGGAAATGGAGCCCGCTCTCAGAAAATTGCCCGATCTGCAACCGGGGCAGGCGGCTGCCCGCGAAAAGGACAGTACGCGCTGGTTCATCGTTGAAGAAGAAAAGTAATATCCTCCCTAAACCAATAACCATCCTATGTTCCGAAAACTAGTAGCTATCGAACCCGTAAGCCTGATTCCATCCGCAGAAAAAGCATTACATGACTTTGCCAAAGAAATAGTAATGTACGATAACATACCAACTGATGATGAAGAAATAGCAAAGCGTATCGGAGATGCAGATGCTGTGTTACTAAGCTATACATCACGGATTAACCGTACAGTACTGGAAAAATGCCCGCACATAAAGTATATCGGCATGTGCTGCTCGCTATACTCGCCTGAGAGCGCTAATGTTGACATTCTGTATGCCAACGAACGTGGCATCACAGTAACAGGCATACGCGACTATGGCGACGAAGGTGTGGTAGAATACGTTATCAGTGAACTTGTACGCTGCCTCCACGGATTCGGACAAGAACCGTGGGATGGAATGCCCCGTGAGATAACCGGATTGAAAGCGGGTATCATAGGACTAGGTAAATCGGGTGGCATGATTGCTGACGCGCTAAGATTCTTTGGAGCTGAGATTGCCTATTTCTCCCGTACCGAAAAACAGGAAGCCAAAGATAAAGGTTACCGCTTCCTCCCATTAGGAGAACTTCTCTCACAAAGCGAGGTCGTTTGTTGCTGCCTCAACAAGAACACAATATTACTGCACGAGGATGAGTTCTCCCTATTCGGTAATAAAAAGATATTATTCAATACAGGGCTATCTCCGGCATGGGACGAACCTGCCTTTACCAAATGGCTCGAAGGAGACAACCTGTGCTTTTGCGACACAGCCGGAGCATTAGGCGGGGAACGTCTGCTCAATCATCCGCATGTTCGCTGTATGCAGGTATCCACAGGACGTACCCGTCAGGCCTTCGACCGCCTGAGCGAAAAAGTATTGAAAAACCTGTCAGAATACAATAGGTGAAACGATATTGATAAGGGTACTCACCACTGACCATCCAGCAATTTCGGGAGTGGCGCTGTACACATCCACTACTGCATGCACCTGATCATTTTTAATCTCTACCCTTTGCGTATCTCCTACAAAACCGGGTGTAGACTGCATTGTGACCTGCATATCCTCCGGACCCACTGATGCCAGCGAAGCGGCTACCGATACATTAAGCCCGGTGGGGAATACGGCTATGGCTTCCCTTGCCGTACCTGAAAACACAACACGTTTCTCGGTTTCCAATATAGGATCGTAAACGACCGACCTTCTCAGCCTGTCATTTCCCTTTTCATTAAAGAATTCAGCCCGGGCATTTCCCATCAGCGAAGCAGTCCTCAGCACATCAAAACCACCGGTAGCTCCTGACGCGATATATATACGTGTACCATTTTCCCGTGCAGTACTTTTTACTTCTTCATAAAAGGCGGTATCTGCAAAAGCACCAATAGACAAGGTTATGATAGATATCCCGTTTTTCAACGCGGGCAGGGCAAATTCCTTCATTGCCGCAGGAGATGCCGCCTCTACTAAATAATCCGGTTTCAGTGCAAACAGAGCATCGAGGCTTGTACATGCCACACATGGTTTTCCGTGCTGTTGCATCTTATTCGCTAAATAGTCTGCTTTAGCAGCAGTACGCGAATAAACACCTACTAAATCGTACTCCGGCAATAAGCCATTTATAACAGCATCTGCCACTATTTCGGCCAGATGTCCGCATCCTACAATAACTAACTTTTTCATGCAGGCAAAGATAAGCTTTATAATCTGATAATTTCTTAAAAAGCTTAAAGCGGTAATGCAATTCCGTTTTTCTTCGTACTTTTGCCATCCAAAGATGTTTTGAGATAAATCATCTGTACTTAATTACATACTAAAAATATACTTCTATGAACAACGAGCAAGGACTGGACTTTAAATCCACGACTTCTACCGAAGAAAAGAAACTGTTCATCGAAACCTATGGCTGTCAAATGAATGTTGCCGACAGCGAGGTTGTGGCGTCTGTGATGCAGATGGATGGTTATACCATGACGGATAAGCTGGAAGACGCTGACGCCGTTTTCGTAAACACATGTTCGATACGCGACAACGCCGAACAAAGAGTAATTCAACGCCTCGACTACTTCAACGCCATCAAGAAAAAGAAGAAACCCAATATGATTATCGGGGTTCTCGGCTGTATGGCCGAAAGGGTAAAAGAGGAACTGCACGACAAGCACCATGCCGATGTAGTAGTAGGACCCGATGCCTATCTCGACCTGCCCAATCTGGTGGGAGCCGCCGAAAAAGGCGAAAAAGCGATCAATGTACAATTATCAAAGACGGAGACATACAAAGATGTTATCCCGTTGCGCATAGGAGGGAACCATATTTCGGGCTTCATATCCATTATGCGCGGATGCGACAAGGTTTGCTCATACTGCATTGTCCCATACACCAGAGGACGCGAACGCAGCCGTGCGCCGCAAAGCATTCTCAACGAGCTCGAAAACCTTCGGGACAAAGGCTTTAAAGAAGCCACTTTACTGGGACAGAACGTAAATTCATACCGCTATGAAGATGAGGACGGAGCGGTTGTAGATTTTCCAGCGTTACTGGAACTTGCCGCCAAAGCAGCGCCTAAAATGCGGATCAGGTTCACGACCTCCTACCCTACAGACATGACGGATGAGACATTGGAAGTGATTGCCAAATATGACAACCTTTGCAAATTCATTCATCTGCCGATACAATCGGGCAGCAGCAGAATGCTGAACGTAATGAAGCGAAAATACGACCGTGAATGGTACCTCAACCGCATCGAAGCCATCAGGCGGATTATACCCGGGTGTGGCATATCCACGGATATCATGTGCGGATTCCACTCCGAAACAGAGGAAGACCAGCAGGATACCTTGTCATTGATGCGCGAGGTATGCTTCGATTCGGCATTTATGTTTAAATATTCGGAACGCCCCGGAACATTCGCGGCAAAAAAACTGGAAGATGATATTCCCGAAGATGTAAAAATAAAACGCTTGCAGCAAATTATCGATTTACAGAATGAATGCTCGATGGAAAGTAATAAAAGGGATATCGGCAAAGTTTTTGAGGTTCTTGTAGAAGGATTCTCCAAGCGGTCGAGAGAACAACTCTTCGGGCGGACATCCCAGAATAAAGTAGTTATTTTCGACAAAGCGAACCATCGCGTAGGCGACTTTGTTATAGTAAGGATTACAGGAAACACTTCAGCTACATTATTCGGAGAGGCTATAGAATAGCTCCTTTAATAGTTTTTTGCTAAAAATTATTTCCCGTATTTCAAAAAATAGCTATATTAGTTGTCCTTTACGGGAAAGTAAAAAGAGTACTAGGCATTTACCCCTGTTTTAACTGATGTATAATTTTATATTAGAAATATTCTTTTGATAAAATTTAAGATCGTTAAATACGTTATAATGATATAGAATTAACTTATAAAATAATAATTATGAATAAAACTGGTTCGAACTTATTGTTCTTGGCCATTGGCGCTGCACTAGGTGCTGCGGTTGGCTATGTTGCTGCTTCTGATAAGAAAGAAGAATGGTTGAAAGACATAAACAGCCTGGTAGACAAAGTAAAAGGAAATGTAAGACACGCGGCCGGAAAGGGAAGAGGAAAAATAGATGAATTAATAGACGATGTTGAATAATTCAGAAGACGAAAAAAGCTTAAATATTATAATTGAAGAAATCAAGTTAGAATTATTAAGCTATATCAACAGACGCATCCGGTTGTTCAAACTGGATGCCTTTGAGAAGTTGAGTATCTCTGCTTCCGGTCTGGGATATGGCTTAATAATCCTTGCTATTGTAGCTGTCATCCTGTTTTTCGTACTGATAGGTATGGCATTCTTTGTAGGCGAACTGCTGAACAGTCTGGCAGCCGGATTTGGTATTATGGCTCTGTTTTCGCTACTTGTCCTGTTGGTTGTAGTCCTTTGCAGAGGCAAAATAAAACAATCGATATTGCATAACACAATCAGATTTATCCGTAAAGTAGAAGCCGATGAAAAATAGTTTGACACCACTGGAAGAGCTACGCCGCGAAAAAGATATGGTAAGGCGCGAATGTGAAGAAAGCGAACACCGCCTGTCGGATCATTGGACGTATCTTTCAGATAATGCCGGTTCTTTATTGTTTCAGAGTACAGTAAACGCGATATTAAGTTCATTTGGCTTTGGCGCGAACAAGAAGAAACAACAGGAAGAAACATCAACATCGAACAGCCTGCTTAGTGGACTCACTGCTTATTATCCCGTAGTATGGGAACTTGTACAGCCACTTCTCTGGCGTTACTTTATGAAAAAAATAAAGTCCATCTTCTCCGGAAAGAAAAAGAAAAAACGGAAGGATGATGATGACTAAAAACAAAAACAAGAAAGTGCATTTACTTTCTTGTTTTTTGTTTTATAAGTTAACAAGATCTAGAATTATTTTTTACAGTACATGACAAAAAACATTTATATATATTAAAAGTCTTATTATGTTGCCCTTACAGGGCGCAGGCACTTTGTTAATGTTTCCTAGGGCATTGCCCTAGGCTGAATTATACTAGGCTTACAGCCTGTTTTATCAAAACGCCCTGAAGGGGCAGTATAACTGGCAATTACAAGTTTTATATTAGAGTTTATATTCAATAAAAGAGTAAGATGCATATTTTTAGGAGTTTTAGTTGCCACGACTTTCAAGTCGTGGATAATAATACAGATAGAAAACGACTTTAGTCAAAACATTTTGGCTAAAGCCATTATCTGATTAGACTATTATCCTCCAGCTAAAGCAGGAGGCAATTAAATCACAGAGAATAAACCATATATAATCTTATTGAATATAAACTCTATTATTTTTGTCTTGTACTTAGAATTATTTTTTACTTTTGATAATCAGTTAACTTAACCTCAGCACTATGGAAAGACGAAAATTCTTCAAATCCCTGTTCTTAGGCGGATTAGGCGCCACAGTTTCTCCTATATTGAAAGCCGCGCCCTCATTAGTGACAGAGGACATCAAACCGGAGACAAATATAAAAGATGCTCTGGCTATTCCCCGAAACGCATCTTCCATGCCCGGAAAATATCCCGGAAAGGTTGTAAGAGTAAACCACAGTTCGGTCATAGTTGACGGGAAACCATCAGAAGAAATAGTATATGACATGCTCAAAGAAAGTATGCTGCAATTAACAGGGGAAACCGACCTGAATAAAGCATGGCTACAGTTTGTCGACGAAAAAGATATAATAGGGCTGAAAGTCAACCCTGTGGCAGGAAAGCTGTTAACTACATCGCATGCCCTTACACAGGCAGTAGTGAAACAACTGGAAGAAGCAGGCATACTACGGGAAAACATGGTAATCTGGGACAGACGCGAAATGCAACTGCATGAAACCGGATATACCGAAGAAAACTATCCGGGAATAACCATTACCGGAACGGAGTGCGAAGACGCGGCAGGAAGCTATTACAATAATGAAGGTAAACTATATAGTGAAGAGCGTATCGACAAGGATCATTACCTGTACGCGGACGTGGAAATGGAATATGATGCTTACACAATGCCTTTTATGGTAAACGGAGGGAAATATTCATACTTCACAAAGATATGCACGCAGAAAGTAACTAAGATCATTAACCTGCCGGTATTGAAAAACGCGGGTTCCTCCGTTACATTATGCATGAAAAACCTTGCTTTCGGCTCAATAACCAACACTGCGAGACTGCACAAAGACCTGTGGCACGAAACATCAGCGTATGCGTGCGCCTTTCCCCCACTGCGCGATAAGGTGGTACTGAATATAGTAGACGGGCTGATCGGCTGCTTCGAAGGAGGCCCTTCTGCCAACCCGCAGTTTATCTGCAATTATAATACACTCCTCGCCGGAAGCGACCCCGTGGCTGTTGACCGTATAGGGCACGACATCGTGATAGCAAAACGGATAGAGGAAGGAATTCAAACCGAAGATAAGGCAGGCGCCCTCAAGTTTATGAATATGGCTCAGGAACTAAATTTAGGCGTAGCCAACAAAGACAGGATAAACCTGACTGAAATAAATCTGGCATAAATGAAATACATCGTACTCACACTACTGAGTTCGCTTTGGCTGTTATCTTCGGCTCAAACGACACCTCATATTACCGTAGAAAGAGAACGCACATTTACGGGAACAGGCCTTTACGGGTTTATGAACGGCGGTTCCGACCTGTATCTCGAATACGGTTTTGAAAAACTCATAACCAGAGATATAAAATATAAGGACGAGAGCTATACAGTGGATATATACGAAATGCCGTCTCCTGAAAACGCTTTTGGTATCTATTCGCTGCATACGTTCAGATGTATGAGAGCAGATACGCTCAGCTTCTTCAATTGCTTATCAGCCTATCAGTATCAGGCTGCTATTGATAACAAATATATATCGATCGTCTTCCAGTCCGGTTCGGGGAAAGCAAGGAGAAACGCAGATGAGCTGTTATTCCTGTATGCAGATACATTAAATGCCCGAAAAGTACTTATCCCGGCAGAAATAAATAAGCATATACCTTTTTCGTCATCCGTTAAATACCTGAAAGGCAACCTCTCCATATCGAACGCGCAACCGTCACTTCTCCAATGGATGGAAGGCATTGCCTTCTCCGGTATATGGCTTGTAAATGATAATATTTCAAAGAACTACAATGCACTCATACATCCTACAGATGATGAAAATATGGACAGGCTAAAGGATAGGATACCGAAGGAAAATATAATCAGTGCCGACAATGGATCCCTTTATGTAAAATGCCCCGAAAAAGAAGAAACGGACAGTCATGGCTCTTTTGGATTCTGAGATGAATTATACTCACTTTTCAATAGAGAGTACATCGTCATGTCGTAGTGTGCGCCGTTCCAGTACATCCATTCGCGAAGAACCCCTTCTTTCTTAAAGCGCAGTTTTTCAAGCACTTTCTCCGAAGCCAAATTTCCTTGCATTACCTCAGCTTCGATACGATTGACATTCAATTCATTAAAGCCGAAGCAAATGACCATTTGCAATACTTCCGTTATATACCCTTTGTTCCAATACTCCTTTTGAAGGTCATACCCTATATTAGCGCGATGGTTCTCCGTATAGTTGTTGAATCCAACTGTACCTATAATATGCTCACTGCCTTTGAGGGCTATCCCCCAACGCACAGCCAGCCCTTGCCGGTAACGGCTGATAAACCAATCAAGCAACGGCTGCGCATCTTCTATATCCTTATATGGCAACAGGTTATAGTAGCTGATCACTTCTTTATCGCTGAAAAGGTTAAACAAGTCATTCAGATGAGATTGTTTGATCTCTATTAAATTGAGCCGCCGGGTATGTAAGACAGGGAAACTATCCATAATATTCAGAAAATAAGCTGTGTAACCTCTACAGACGACATACAGTCCATATCTATACGTACTATTTGTTCATAAACCAAAGTCTCTTTCTCTATCTCAAGCTTTACAAGAGGATTTGAGAAGTCAAAGAAGCACCCTGTATATAGCGGGTTATCATTTGATAATTCCTTTTATAACCTTCTGTATCTCTATTATATCGGAACCGATGGCGGAATGTTCCCAAACCCCGTCTCCCTGCTTCAGGTGCTCGTTATCGGGCGGGCTAGCCACAGCTGCTTGTATCAGGTGCACCTGATTTGCATAATCAGGCAAATCCTTTAGTCCGAATACCATATATTTACATTTCTCCATATTACCGTTCGCCCTTGTAATACCCTTCGCTTTTGCTCCGGCTAAATCCTGCATGTCCGGCTTTTTGTCTGAAACAAAATCATAGAATTCGATAACAGGATATTCATTCTGATGATTATTATGTACATAGGCGGCACAGTACTTACCATCCTGCTTAAACGATATAACGTCCTGCGCCCTGTAAAATGTCACATCTGCCTTTGGCCTGACCGGACGTTTCGTCAACGATGCAGGCTCGTTTTGCAGAAACTCTTTCATCTTAGCAGTCTGATGGAAAAAAGCATCCGAGGTCACCACCTTTTCGTTCAGGCTGTCTATAGCCGCCAAAGCGTCTTTCGTTATCTGCTCATCCACCATCCCATACCTGTGCAGGAGAACTGCCAGCGTAAGTATTACCATATCCTTATAGTTATCCGTCACTTCTTCTTTTGTTCCCTTCAGGGCACAATTCCAGCGGATCATAAGCAATTCCAGTACTTTCTTTTTATCCGCCACATTATGATAAGTCATCTGGCTCCATATAATCCTCCGCAGGTCCGAATCCATAGATTCAGCCATACGCCTGTGTAGTTTGTCTAGTATTTGCTGATGTGTCATTTTTTTTCTATTATTCTGCTTTTGGGTACTTCTTCCCTGCAAATATATCATATCGCCGGAATTCGCATTGCAATGAGCCATTTACCAGTTGTATCTTCTTCGATGGTTTCAGCCCTATCTTATCAAAGCATTCTTTCTTATAGCTGAGTATCCACGCCGAATATCCCATAAAGACATGTTTGAGCCGCTCTCCTATGCGCTCATATAACCCTAACAGGTCGTCAGGCTTGATGCGCTCCCCGTATGGCGGGTTGGTTACCAGTATCCCATTCTCGGCAGGAGCCTCCATATATTTTTCAAAAGGCATCACTTTCAAATCTATATATTTATCCACCCCCGCGTTCTTAATGTTTTTTGCGGCTATGTCAATCGCCTCGGGTAAAATATCAGAGCCGTATATCTTATGTTTGAATTCCCGTTCTCCCGAGTCGTCATTATATATCGTTTCAAAAAGTTCGGCATTGAAGTTTTTCCACTTCTCGAATGCAAAGTTCTGCCTGTATATCCCCGGCGGCACGTTCATGGCTATCATCGCCGCTTCTATCAGCAATGTACCCGACCCGCACATGGGATCTACGAAGTCGGACTCGCCACGCCAGCCAGTCTTCAATATCATTCCGGCAGCCAGCACTTCGTTCAACGGGGCTTCTGTCTGGGCTATGCGATACCCTCTTTTGTGCAGGGATTCGCCCGAACTGTCGAACGATAATGTACACTTGTCGTGAGCTATATGGAAGTTGATAAGCAAATCGGGATTCTCCGTATTCACCGATGGCCGTTTTCCTGTTTTTTGCATAAAGTAATCGGCAATGGCATCCTTTACACGGTAAGCCACAAACTTGGAATGTGTAAAATAATCGGAGAATGTAATGGCATCTATGGCAAAGGTGCTATCCTCGGTGAGGTGCTCAAACCAGTTCATAGCCTTCACCTTCTTATATATCTCATCAGTAGTCTTAGCCCTGAACTCAAAAACGGGACGAAGAATGCGCAACGCGGTACGGCAATGAATATTCGCCTTGTACATCAATGCCAGATTTCCTTCGAAAGAAACCATACGCTTCCCTATCTCAAGGTTGTTTGCGCCCAAACTTATCAGTTCTTCCGCTAAAACCTCCTCAAGCCCCGCCATTGTCTTGGCTATCATCTTAAATTCTCTTGTCATCTTTTATTTATTGAATATTTCCAGCGGGCTATACTCTACCGTCTGATAACCTTGTCCGTCAAATTGTATATAATAATAATGTATCTTATCCTTAATGTCGAAATAGCCGTCTTTATTCGTATCTTCCATCGTCCTGAAATAATACCGGTTGAGGGGATACATCCATTCGCTATTCTTCATATCCTCGTTGTCTTTGGTTATCTTCGTAAAGGATGTTCCATCTATATCGCTGATATACAGGCTACCAATATCCCTGCCATCAAGTACTCCGTCTTTATTATAATCCTTATCTATTACACGATACAGTATATACTTTTTACCGATTCGTCCTATCAACTGGCTGATTACATCATAAGACGTTATTTGCAGCTGGTTATTAGTTAGTAAATATGTCTTTTTATTAATCACATCTTCGAATATCAGGTTTACAAGATTCGGTCCTTCATAGCTTTTTGCCCTTTTCAATGAAAAAGACGCATCCACATCTTTACCATTCGAAACGTAGATCTTATGAACTAAAATCTGATTGGCCGAATCGATCAACGTAGGCAAATATACATTCAGTACTTTCGTTGTATCTTCAAAAAGGCTGTCCATACTCAGGCTTTCGGCCGGGCTTTCATCTAAATCAACCTGCCTGTCCTTTTCTGAACAACTAAACATTAATCCGGTAAATAAGAATACGAATAATAGATATTTCATAGTTTCTGTTTTTTTGTGTGTATGTCAATTTGTTTAATTGTTAAAAAGTGACAAAAGTGACACTTTTCCATTATTCCTCCCCTGTTACTTTTCTCTCATCACTTTCCACTTATAGCTCTATATATTAGATAAATATTTCCGCTTTTCACAATTTCAGTTTCTTCGATTTCCCCTTCGATTCGTTATGGAAAGCGTCAACAGCTGTGACAACATATTTATATTGCTTATTACCTCCCTCGTAAGGCAGAACTATATTTTTTTTCCTTGTTATAGAAACTATATTCTGCGCGCTTTCCAGATCTTCTTTTTCCCCTTTGGCGAAACGGTAAACGACATAATACTGGGCTGTTTCGGGGTCATACTTGTCCGACTTACTGTCCCATTGCAATATATGTGTGGTTGCGGTATAAAATTCCTGCAAACTGCTTATCTTCTTCGGCTTTTTCTTATGCATGTGCGTATATGCCGGGATAAGTGCCGGATACTTGTGGTAATTCGTTTGCAAACGGTTTGCTATACCTTTATAGTTATCAAGCAATTCGTATGCAGGCCAAAAGCAGTTGCCATGCACAGTATTGAAGCTGCGCGACAAAGTCATCTTCTCCGCCAACTGGTTATCGCCTGACCACTGGGTAGCATCCATAGTCCTTTTCACATCCTGTCCTATATACAGGGGTTGTTCAAAGTTATTGAGTGCCCACCATTCTATCAGGATTTTATAATCTGCCGATTTATGTCCTATTTCCCAATATATCTGTGGCATATTGTAATCTATCCATCCTTTGTTAACCCATAGTTTCACATCGGCGTACAGGTCGTCATAGTTCTGCAACCCGCTTGTATTACTGCCCGAGCCGTCAGGTGTACTTTTCTTATTCCGGTAGATACCAAACGGGCTGATACCGAACCGTACCCACGGCTTCGTAGTCTGTATGGTATGCTTCACATCCTGAATCAGCATATCCACATTATTGCGGCGCCAGTCGGCAAGCTGGTTTTGAGAAAAGCCCTGTTTTCTGGCGTATGTATCGAAACTCCCATTATCGGGAAATGCCTGCCCTGCCACAGGGTAGGGATAGAAATAGTCGTCCATGTGTATGGCATCCACGTCATAACGCAGTACAATATCTTTTACTACATCACATATAAACTGCCTGTTGGCTGGAATACCCGGGTCAAAATAGACCTTACCGTCATATTTTACAAAACGTTCCGGATATTTATAATAAATATGGTTTCGTGAAAAAACATCATTACTGCCCGATGATACCCGGTACGGATTGAGCCATGCATGCAATTCCATATTCCGCTTATGGCATTCGTCTACAAGGAAAGCCAAAGGGTCGAAGCCATTGTCGGGAGCCTTGCCCTGTGTACCTGTAAGAAATGCGCTCCACGGCTCCAGATTCGACTTATAAAAAGCATCCGCATACGGGCGAGCCTGAAAGATGACTGCATTGATACCGTCAGCCTGCAACTCGTCGAGCATATTTACAAAATAAGCTTTCATCTGCTGCGAATTCATCGTTTTATACCGCGACTGCCATGCCGTGCTTACCCATGCTCCCCTAAACTCCCTTTTGGGATGGGCTATATCCGCGAATGTTGTTCGCTGCTTCTGCGAGCCGCATGAAGAAAACAAAATTAAACTAATCGTTAATACAGAAAACAGGAAGGCTCTATTCTTAATCATTGTAACATTATTTAATTATGTATCTGCAAAAATAGGAATAATAAGTAGAATAAATACTTTACTTTTGCCTATAACAAACATACAGATGCATGAAATATACATTATTAAGTATAATCCTTCTGATCATATCGTCCTGCACTCCGGCAAAAGAACCGCTAAGGATGGGAGTTATCACGGATACACATTACCTGTCGGAGCAACTGATGAGCAACGGGCCGGCACTCGACGGCTATATATCGGCCAGCGGAAAAAATGTAAAATATATCCCTGCCGTTCTGGACAAGGTTGTCGATGATTACTTACAGAACAACATACACATACTACTGGTGTGCGGAGACATAACCAATGACGGCGAGAAGCAGAGCCATCTGGACTTTCTGAAAAAGATAAAACCGTTGCAGGATAACGGAACCCGTGTATTCGTCATTCCCGGAAACCATGATATAAATATGCCGGTTGCCTCCGGGTACAAAGGAGACAAAAGGCTGCCTGTGCCAACCGTATCGCCGGACGAGTTTGCCGGCATATACAAAGAGTGCGGATACGGGGACGCGCTGAAAAGGGACGACAACTCGCTGAGCTATGTTGCAGATTTATCTCACAACACATGGCTGCTGGCCATAGACGCGGCACGATACAAAGAATATACCACAGGCAGCATTACCGCCGGAAGGATTTCCCCCGAAACGGAAAAATGGATACTCGATGTACTAAAAGAAGCTAAAGAAAAAAGAATAGAGGTCATCGGCATGATGCATTGGGGGCTGACCGAGCATATCATGTACCAGTCCATGATCTTTAAAGATTATCTGGTAGACGACTGGAAACGGCTGGCGAACCTCTTTGCCGACAATAGCATGAAAGCCATGTTTACAGGGCACTTCCATTCCAATGACATTACAGCATTTAAGTCCGACAACGGAAATACGATATATGACATAGAAACGGGGACACTGGCTGCCTACCCGTTCTCGTACCGCTATGTGGATTTAGACCAGGAGGGTATGAGCATAGAGACAAAGAATGTAACGGCTGTACCCGAAAATCCGAAGCTGGCCGAAGAGGACAAACAGCGGATGCTCGAACTATCTACGAAGCTGGCTAAAGGAAAACTCGGCAAATTCGGCTATTCCCTTCCGGATGAAACATCAGCTTTGTTTGCCAATGTGTTGGGGCAGATTTTCGTCAGGCATGCCTATGGCGATGAAGTGATTGACGGGGCGCTGGTAGATTCTATCAACAAATTGTCGAAATCGATGGACAGCCCGATTGATATAAATGAAATTGAACTGGACTTCCCGCCGGCAGATAATAATCTGCGTATCATTTTTTGATATTCTTATTGCCTAACCCCTCCGCTTCGCTCGTCCCCTTTATCAAAAGGGGACAGTCGCTGGTCTTTCATTGTTGCATGGTATTTTAGCCAAAGATAAAAAACCAGAACTCTCCCCTCGCAGAAGGGGAGTACCGCCACAGGCGGGGAGGGGTTGGGTGTTAAAGCGGATAATCACAATAATTAAAATCTAAAAATATATGCTCGAACTGTCCTTATACCCTGACCTGATAGAAGCCGGATGCGATGAAGCCGGACGAGGCTGTCTGGCAGGAGCGGTATTTGCCGCGGCTGTAATATTACCCGAAGGCTTTACCTGCGAAGAATTAAACGATTCGAAACAGCTAACTGAAAAAGAGAGATATGCCCTGCGCCCGATTATAGAAGAAAAGGCCATAGCATGGGCAGTAGGCATAGTAGACCAGAAAGAAATAGACGACATCAACATACTGAACGCCTCTTTTCTGGCTATGCAGCGGGCTGTAGCAGCCTTGAAGGTACGCCCCCAGCACCTGCTGATAGACGGGAACCGTTTCCGTAAATATGAAGATATACCTCATACATGTGTAGTAAAAGGCGATGGGAAGCTATTGCCTATAGCGGCGGCATCGGTACTGGCCAAGACATACAGGGATGATTATATGCTGAAATTGCATGGTGAATTTCCTCTTTACGACTGGGATCATAACAAAGGCTATCCTACAAAAAAGCACCGTGAGGCGATAGAAAAGTATGGTGTGACCCCATACCACCGGTTAACATTCAACCTGACGGAGAAGCAGTTGAAGCTAGACTTCTGATTATTGGATTTTAGTAATCCTGATACCTACCCTCTCTATTCCTGCCAATGGCTGGTCGCGCATACCCTGCTCCAGCTTTACGCGATAATTGCGTTTCTCCTTAAAGGTAATTTCCGCGAAAGGCAGGGATGACTGATATAATGACCCGAAGCCTGAGCCTTTCCATTTTCCGAACTCATCAGCCAGCAGAAATTCTCTGGACGTATCTGCATAAATGGTATCGCTTTCAAAATCAGACTGTACAAAAAACCAGATATTCTGATACGGATAGTTCACATTATTCGTAAGCTCAATTGTCAGGCTATATGGCCTATCCAGCTCGAACAAGGTAGAATCGATATCGAATACCAATGTATCATTCTGCGCCCATTCCGCGTTTTTAAGTTCATGAAAACGAGAATATATCTCCTGCTCATCGCAGGAGATATTTATAAAGGTAAACAGCACACAGCATAGTGCGAAAACGACTTTATGCTTCAGGCCTTTTCTGTTCTGAATTTCCATTCCTGTTTGGTCTGTTTCTGTTATGTCTGTTCTTATTATTCCTGTTTCTATTCTGATTCTGCCCCTGTCCCTGCTGGTTGCCTTCTGCTTGTTGCTGTGGCTTGTTATTGCTATTCATCGCGGCCGTTTTATTTCCTTGTTGTTGGTTATTCCGCTGATTATTATTAGCAGGATGTCCGTTCTCAGGCCTGTTATTATTTCCCCCTTTGTTATTCTTTACAAACTTCTTTTTCTTGTTATTGTTGCGGTTACCGTTCTTTCCGTTATCGTCGAAACGGTTAATATTCTCTTGCAATATATCATGCGATGCCGGCTTTTCGTCCTGAACCTGATTTTCCATAGCCAGATGCAGAGGTTTGTCGCCTTTCTTGTTCATCCTCATCACATCATAAACGCGGTCTTTCGGTAAAGCTACAAGGTTAGCCGCAAAATGCTTATCGGTAGAGTATGTCATGGTTCCCGATAAGATGTCGGTTTTGAAATGATAGTAAGAAGAATCTTTGGTTTCAAGCACCACTTCGCGAGAAGGCAGCTTCCGTTGGGCTTCCACATAGGTATCCACTTCAAAGTTGAGACAGCACTTCAGTTTTCCGCATTGTCCCGCCAGTTTCTGAGGATTCAGCGGAATATCCTGCAATCTGGCAGCGGAGGTAGATACAGAGATAAAGTTGGACATCGAACTGGAACAACACAGTTCCCTTCCGCAAGGCCCGATACCTCCTACCCTTCCGGCTTCCTGACGCGCCCCAATCTGTTTCATCTCTATTTTTACACGGAACTCAGAAGCATAAACCTTTATCAACTGGCGAAAATCGACACGTTCGTCGGCTATATAATAAAAAATGGCCTTGTTGCCGTCTCCCTGATATTCCACATCGCTGATTTTCATATCCAGTTTCAGTTCCTCGGCTATCTCACGCGAGCGGAGCATCGTCTTATGTTCTTTCTTCTTAGCTTCTTCCCACTTCTCAATATCGTTTTGTTTGGCAATACGGTAAATGCGCTTCGTTTCCCCACGGTAATTATTCTTCAGCATCTGCAACTGTACCAGTTTACCGGTCAGGGTCACTTCGCCTATATCGTGCCCGGGAGTAGCCTCTACGGCAACTATATCGCCTTTGTACAACTCAATGTTATTACTGTTAAGGTAATAGCCCTTGCGCGTATTTTTAAATTGTACTTCCACCATCTGCGAACTGCCCGGTACTTCCGGCAAATCTTCGAGCCAGTTGTAAACTTCCAGCTTGTGGGTACCGCTACAGCAGCCGCCACCCTTCGAACAACCGCCGCCTGATTTACAAGAGCTGTCGCCACCTGACTTGCACGAACAACTTCCGCCCGATCCGCAACCACAGGTTTTGGCAGCCCCGTTAGTGGGAGGTACTAATTCTAATGCTTTCCTATTTGCCCTGGCACAGGTACACCCGACAGGTGTTTTGCAAGTCCCCTGGCAATCCATAGGAGGAGTAAATGTATTTTGATTTGAATCCATTATTTATAGTATTTAATTAATTGAAACAAAGCCCCTTTTCCCGGCCTTGTGGGTTTATATTTAAGGTCTGTGACCTATCCGTTACTTATTGTTTTATCAGCATTGTTATTTTCAGGCAAAGATCGAAAAACACCATCTTTGCATTTACGTTTTGCTCTATATGGCGTTCTGCCAAAGCCAATTCATCCATAAAGCCGATAATATTGCGCTCGTTGATAAAGGGAGCGAAACGTATGCCGAAATTGGCTTCATCCTGAGCCAGATATATCATTTCGGGCTGGCTGAGATTGCTTACAAAGTATTCGCGGATCATCCGCTGGCTATAGATAAGGTAGCTTTTCTGGTTCTCTCTGCCTATAGCGGCCAAAGCGTTCCCTATAGCCTTTATTTCCTTTATGTTGCGTGCATAAGACGCCCGCATCATCTGGATAAAGAGATTGAAGAACATTTTATGTTCTTCGTTCAGGCTGATTGTTTCCACCGCTTTCAGATAGCTGCCTTTCGATAAATGAGCCACACTTACGGCATCTTCCTGCGTTATATTATACTCAGACTCCAAGGCCTGTGTAATGTCACTTTCCGAAACCCCGTGTATATTGATACGCTGGCAACGCGACTGAATGGTTGTAATAATGTTATCGGGCGTATCCGACACCAGTATAAACAGGGTGTTGTCCGTAGGTTCTTCTATTATCTTCAACAGCTTATTGGCACACGATTCGTGCATCTTTTCGGGCAGCCATATAACCATTACCTTATATTTCGCCTCATAGATACGGAGGCTCAATTTGCGGAGAATTTCTTCGCTCTCCTTTGCATAGATAAGCCCCTGAGAATTTTCCGCATCTATATAATCAAGCCATTGACTGAGATTGAAATAGTAATTCTGCTGTTTTACAAACTCACGCCAATCGGTTATATAATCATCGCATACCTCTTTTTTCTTAGCCTTTTTCACTATCGGGAAAACGAAGTGAAGGTCAGGGTGTGCCAGATGGTTATACTTTACGCAGGAGGGACATTTGCCGCAGGAATCGCCCTCCGTCGGGTTTTCACAGTTAAGATATTGCGCATAAGCCAGAGCCAGCGGGAACTTGCCTACTCCCTCTGGTCCGCAGAAGAGTTGAGCATGGGGGATAAACCCTTTTCCGGCCGAACTGACCAGATGCTCTTTTACTTCATTTTGCCCTATAATATCTCTAAAAAACATTTTCAGCCTCCCCAACCCCTCCAAGGAAGGGCTTTTCTTTCTACTTTTATTTATTCAGCCTCCTGCACCTCCCCTCCGGGGTGGCTGGATGGCTAATATATCTCTTTAGCTATCCGCCTGATACTATCGGTAGCAAGGAGCGAATAGAAATGAATGCTCGGTACACCATACGCGATCAATTCTTTCGACTGCTTGATACCCCATTCTACTCCTACTTCCTTTGCTTCATCATCAGTTTTGCATTTCCGCAACTCTACGGCCAGTTCTTCCGGTATGCTGGAACGGAATATTTTAGGCAGTATCTCCAACTGGCTCATCAGTACGATTGGTTTCACTCCCGGAATAATCGGTTGTGTAATGCCTTCTTTCCTGCACTTATCGACGAAAGAAAAGTATTTTTGATTGTCAAAAAACATCTGTGTTACAAAATATCCGGCTCCGTTCTCTGCCTTTTTCTTCATGTAATGTATATCAGACTCCATGCTGAGTGCATCCTCATGCATCTCCGGATAACAGGCCATACCGTAAGAAAAAGGCGTGGCATTTTTCTCAAAGGTAGTCCCATCGGCCGCAATGCCTTCATTAAAGTCGTTTACCTGCTGTTGGAGGTCTGTCGCATATTCGTTGCGGTTAGGGTATATCTGTTCGGGTGCCAGGCGTTTTGTATCCCCCCTTAGCAGCAATAAATTCTGTACATGCAGAAAGTTCAGGTCTATAAGGGCGTACTCTGTTTCTTCACGCGAAAAGCCTTTACATATCATGTGCGGAACAGCCGCCACATTATATTTATGCTGGATAGAAGCCGCTATAGCCACCGATCCGGGACGCTTGCGGATATTCACCCTCTTCACCATACCATCGGGCATCGTCTGATCCAGGTATTCGCTATGGTGCGTGGTAATATTTATATACTGAGGGTCAAATTCAATCAGTTTATCTATTATATTGTATACCTTTTCTATATTATTCCCCTTCATAGGAGGAAGGATTTCGAAAGAAAAAGCTGTTTTATTACTTTTATTTATTAATTCTGTTATAGTATTCATATCAGTTACAAGTTGCTTTTCGAAATATTAAGATCCGATGTTTTATTTAAAGAATATCCTGATTATATCATTCCCATTGGCTACCAGTAGTAGCAACAATAAGAATATCATACCTCCCATCTGCGCATATTCCATAAATTTCTCATTCGGCTGACGCCTCGTTATTACCTCATACAATAGGAACATGATATGTCCTCCGTCTAAAGCCGGGATTGGTAATATATTCATAAATGCAAGGACAATGGACAAAAAGGCTGTCATAGACCAGAATGCATGCCAGTCCCATGCTGGAGGGAAAAGGTTTCCTATACCAGCAAACCCACTCAGGTTTTGCACACCTTTGGACGAGAATACAAAGCGCATCTGGGCTACGTATCCTTTCAGGGTTTCAACTCCCAGAACGGCTCCTGACGGCATAGCTTTCAGAAAACTGTATTTATCTGTCTGAACATCGTATATCGGACTCTTACCTCCAATACCTATTTTATTCTCATCGTTTACGCGTACATTCGCTGTTGCAACCAATGTATCACGCGCATAAGTGATCGCTATTTCTTTTCCTTTATTTTCTGTTTTGGATATTTCCGCCACTGCCTGTATCCATGATGTTACCTTCTGACCGTCTATAGAGAGAATGCTATCCCCTTTTTGCAAACCGGCTGTTTTTGCCGCGTCAAATACAGAATCCAAAGTAGTCGGAGTCCAGTAATAATAAGGAGGCACCGGGTCTTCCGCAGCAATTACATCTTCGGCAAAGTTCTTCGGCATAACCAGTGTAACCTGTTTCCCGCCACGTTCGACAACGACCTGTTCGGCGTCAAGAAACTGCATAAATGTATTCATATTGAGAACGCCGCTACGGTTGTTCATATCTTTACCATCTATGCTGAGAATTATATCTCGTTCTTGGTAACCACCCAGTTTTTTTACCGTTTCGGAAAAAGTCATACCGTCCTTCACCGATTTTACAGGGATATATGAATCACCCCATGCAAACAGTATCATCCCATAAATAATGATAGCCAGAATAAAGTTGAACAATACCCCGCCCACCATTACCAACAGGCGCTGCCATGCCGGTTTGGAACGGAATTCCCACGGTTGTGCGGGTTGAGCCATTTGCTCCTTGTCCATCGATTCATCTATCATCCCCGCAATCTTCACATATCCACCCAGCGGCAGCCAGCCGATACCGTACTCCGTATCACTGTTTTTAGGCTTAAACTTGAATAGGGAAAACCAAGGATTGAAGAAAAGATAGAATTTCTCAACTCTTATTTTAAAAAGACGGGCAAACAGGAAGTGCCCGAATTCGTGTATAATAACCAGTATTGATAAACTCAGTATTAATTGTAACGCTTTAATTAAAATAGTTTCCATTAAAAAATTATTTATTATTATGCTGCCCTTACAGGGCGCTTCTGCTCCTTTTTACTGTTATACCCGAGGCGTTGCCATCGGGCTGGATTATATTGCCCTTTCAGGGCGTCTTTATTTCATATCTCTAAAACAGGCAATAAACCTATATATTATTCAAATTATATTACCCTTTCGAGGGGCTTCATAATCGACCTCTAAAAGAACAGGCTGAAAGCCTAGTATATTATAGCCCGATGGCAACGCCTCGGGTAATATTTACATACAATTTACATCGCCCTGTAAGGGCAGCATATCATTATGTCCACAAATATACTTCATTTATTATAGTGTTATTTGATAAACTCTTTTGCTATGCTTCTGGCTTCCATATCTGTTTGTACATAATCCTCGTATGTAGGGGAACAGATAAAACCTGTCTTTTGCATTGTTTTTTCTATCACATCGCTCATTTCGAGAAACCCTACCCTATCCTGTAGGAAAGCCGCCACAGCTACTTCATTAGCGGCATTCATGATGCATGCCATATTTCCCTTTACCTTGGCTGCCTCGAAGGCAAAGGCAAGATTCCTGAAACGGCATGTATCGGGTTTTTCGAAAGTCATTGTTTGTAATTTGAAGAAATCCAGGCGTTCAAAACTTGACTTCAACCGCTGAGGATAAGCCAGCGCGTACTGTATCGGCAGGTGCATATCGGGCAAACCCAGTTGAGCGATAATGGATGAATCCTGAAACTGCACCATAGAATGGATAATAGACTGCGGATGCACCACCACCTCTATTTGGGATGGCTCTACGCCAAACAGCCATTTGGCCTCTATCATTTCCAGTCCTTTATTCATCAATGAGGCCGAATCGATAGTCACTTTCGCTCCCATATCCCAATTCGGATGCTTAAGCGCCTCCGCTTTGGTCACTTTACAAAGCTGTTCTTTCGTATGATTACGGAAAGGGCCTCCCGATGCTGTCAGTAAGATTTTTTCTATCGGGGAATTTTCACCATTCAGGCATTGAAATATAGCCGAATGTTCCGAATCTACCGGAAGTATCGGTACTTTATGTTCTATAGCCAATGAGGTAATCAGCTCACCTGCAACCACCAGCGTTTCCTTATTAGCCAACGCGATAGCCTTACCAGCCTTTATTGCATTTATCGTAGGTTTCAGCCCCGAATAACCTACCATAGCCGTCAACACGACATGTATAGGCTGGCTCTCTACCACCTGAGCGATAGAGTCGCTGCCACTCCATACTTTTATAGGCAAATCGGATAATGCGTCCTTTACCATCGCATATTTATCTTCATTGGCTATAACAACTACTTCGGGCAAGAATTCTTTTGCCTGCTTAATCAGCAGTTCCGCGTTATTGTTGGCTGTGAGTGCATATATTTCAAACTGCCCTGCGTGTTCCCTCACTATATCGAGTGCCTGCGTGCCGATAGAACCTGTAGAACCAAGTATTGCAATATTCCGTTTCATATATTTTTCAAGCTCATTAAAAAGCAATGTAGTCTTCCGGGTTTACAGGATTGCCCTTATACCAAAGTTCAAACTCTGAATAGAAGTCTTTCTCTTCTTTATTCTTGTTATCGCCTATTACAGCGATTGCCTCTCCTGTGAGAACCTTATCTCCGGATTTTTTCAGAAGCAATGTGTTATTTTTATAAATCGAAATAAATCCGTTTTTATGCTGAATCTGCACGGTATATCCCGTAGTCAGGTCGTAACCGGAGAAAACCACAGTACCTTCAAGTACCGATGAGACAGTCTCCTGAGACACTACCTTCAACGTTACCCCATACTTGTTATTCAGCGGATTGAATTTATTCACGACCAAACCCTTCAACGGACGGAAGAACACGACACCTTCCATCGGCCCCGAAGTAGCGGAAGAAATGACGGAGAGGTTGTAGCGCTCTTCTTCTTCGTAACGGTCAACAAAGGCTTTTTCCTTCTTGGTACGTTGCAACAACGGATCATTTTCGGATATGGATATATCGTCCACTATTTTCACGGAGTCGATATCCAAAACCCCTTCGAAAACATTTTTCAGGTTATTGATATATGCCTCCTGATAATTCAACCGTTGCTGAAGCGAATCTACCCTGATAGCAGAACGGAGCGCTTTTTCCCTGACTTCGGCATCGAGATAACCCGGCAGATAGTACCGTACGGGAGTAGCGATAATAAAAATGGAGGTAACCGTTATGAGAAAAACGGCGAATACGAGAAGTAATACCGCGCCCGAAAACATGGATGCCTTTATCGTCCATACTTCTTCCAAGGTATTTTCATTCATCACGGAAAGACGGTATTTGAAATGCAACCGTTTCCAAAAATTATGCTTGTTTTTTTTCTTTTTAGCCATTCATTGCTTTGATCTTATATTACTCATGCAGACTAATTTCTGCATACTTCAACAACCCATAGCAGATCAAGCTACAAATTTAAGAAAAAAAGCAATATACCTTTGATAGAAGCCCCAGAAGATTCCCTTAAAATATCCTTTTTTTAAATATTTACTCCAAAATGATTACATTGTTATTTTTTTTAGCTATTTTTGCAGCCTGCATTTTGGTGAGATAATCAAGTTTTCATTGCATGCAGCTATAATAATTACATTTGTTATAAGTTTAATATGAGTCTACTAACTGATAAGTTGTATCGGTACGACGCGGCGAGGAACACACGTGCTGCGGGTATTTATCCCTATTTTAGAGAAATCCAGAGTGACCAGGATACCGAGGTTATAATTAACGGGAAAAAGGTATTAATGTTTGGCTCAAACGCCTATCTGGGACTTACAAATCATCCAAAAGTAAAAGAGGCTGCAATCAATGCAGTCAAGAAATATGGAACAGGCATGGCCGGTTCCCGTTTTTTGAATGGCACATTGGATATCCATATAGAACTGGAGAAAAAGCTTGCCAGATTTGTAGGAAAAGAGGACGCAATCGTTTACTCTACAGGATTTAATGTAAATCAGGGTGTTATTTCATGCCTTACCGGGCGCGAAGATTATATTCTATGGGATGAGTTGGATCACGCCTCCATCATCGAAGGAGCAAGAGTATCTTACTCAACGAAACTGAAGTTCCGCCACAATGATATGGAGTCGCTGGAAAAGCAACTACAGAAATGTGAGCCCGATAAAGTAAAACTTATCGTTATCGACGGAGTATTCAGCATGGAAGGAGATGTAGCAAATCTTCCTGAAATCATTAGGCTGGCAAAACAATACAATGCCAGTGTAATGGTAGACGAGGCTCACAGCCTTGGTGTAATGGGAAAGAACTACAGTGGAAAAGGATTGGTCGAAGAATGCGGCCTTATAGATGAAACCGAACTGATAATGGGTACTTTCAGCAAGTCTCTGGCTTCGCTGGGCGGTTTTATCGCGGGTAATGAAGCTATATTGGACTACTTACGCCACAACTCCCGTTCATACATATTTACGGCAAGTGCGACACCTGCGGCTACGGCAGCAGCAAACGCGGCTCTTGACATTATCGAAGCTGAACCCGAAAGGATCAAAGCCCTGTGGGATATTACCCACTACGCCCTCGACGGATTCCGTGAACGCGGATTTGAGATAGGACACACATCTACACCTATTATTCCGTTGTTTATCAGAGATAACGAGAAAACATTCATGATAACAAAACTTCTTTTCGAAGAAGGAGTATTCGTAAATCCGGTAGTATCTCCTGCAGTAGCACCGGCCGACACGTTGATACGCTTCTCCCTGATGGCTACACATACCAAAGAACAGGTAGACATAGCTTTGGAGAAAATAGAAAATATATTTAAAAAAATGGGAGTTTTGCTTGGAGTTAAAGCCTGATATAAGGGTAGAGCAAAATAAACATTTTATAAAATAAGAAAACCCTCTGTCCGTTAAAAGATAGAGGGTTTTGTCAGTTAACAGGCATCAGTCAGCAGTTAACAATATATCTCTTATGCTTTACAGTTGCCTCCAGACCCGTTTATAATATATACATCCGTATGAAAAGGCTGCTTATTTTACTACTTATCATAATCTGCTTACCTATCTGGTTATCTGCCCAAAGCTATACCATATCCGGAGGGCAGGGGACACCATATGTATATGGCGGCCACTCCGGAGAAAACCTTACTGGTACAGGTGTCGAAAGAGTATATTTATTAAACACATTAGCCGGAGCGACTATCAAATACAGTTCATCAGCTACCATAGTCAATTTTTATCGTTACCGGAATTCGCTATCGGACAAAGAATTAATCCCCGAATCGGACATTTCGGTAATATCGGCAAACGGAAATTCCACTTATACAGTATCCCATTTAAGCGATGGATACGGCTATTTAGCCGAAGAAAACGGAAGCACGAAAGCCGTTGCATGGATTATAGATTACAGCAAATACCTGCCTGTTCTGAGCTCAATAGAGACTATAGAAAATGAAGATAAATGTGATTTGCTGAAACTATTTATAACGAAAACGGAAGAAAACCTCTCTTTTTATGCTGTTAGCGGAATCAAGGTAAATATATACCGGAAATATACGATCAGTTACAACAAACTGGAATGGAACGAGAATAACGGCACATTTACAGAAAGCATAGAAACAACCAGCGCGCAAGAGATAGGAACAGAAGTAATTATAGACGCACCCCTGACAAACACCACATTTAAACTAAGAGGTGACCAGTTTGCCGAGCACTTCAATATCGCAAAAGAGATCACATCTGCGGAATATAAGGCTGTAGCCGTGGAAAGCCACATTGTAGCCGAACAGGAGGGCGCAAGCGAAACCACGGAAAGCAACCTGGGTGGTTCCGTTCCCGTAACGATTAATTTCTACGGACGGGCGAATGAATCCGTTGCCTATTTTTACACATGGCATATATACAACAGGGAAGATATGGACAACTATATCGTGCGCTATACCGATAAGGATATCAAATATACATTCGACAGAACCGGGGAATTTGTAGTACAACTTGAGGTAGCAGACCGTGCAGCGGTTTGTATAGACACTACAAGCGTATCAGTAAGCACAGAGGAATCGGAACTGGAGATTCCTAATTATTTTTCGCCGGGAGGGGCGACACATAGCGAGTTTAAGGTAAAGTATAAATCGATTATCAAATTTAAGGCCACTATCTTCAACCGTTGGGGCGTAAAAATATACCAGTGGAACGACCCTTCGAAAGGCTGGGATGGCAGGCACAATGGCAGGTATGTATCTACAGGCGTTTACTACTGTGTAATAGAATATACCGGCGGAGACGGAAAAAAACGGACTAAGAACAGCGATATCAATGTACTTCGAAAAAACTAAACTTCCCAGTTGCCGATACGGATTCTCTAACTCGTAAAGATCAAGGCTAGAAAAGCCATATTTTCAAACCGCACACAAATATTTTATTCTAAATATTTGTTAATTCAAAAACTTCCAATATCTTTGCAATCGAAATTTGAGTATTAACCCTTTAAAAATATAGAGAAAGGGTACAATTATGTTAGAGAAAAAATAAATCAAACTTTAGGACTAAGCTGGCTCATCGGGATGAAGAGCCTTTGCAACTTATCTGATAAATCATAGTGCCGGAAACTGCTGCCGGTACATGTTGATTAGTCCTGCAATCCAAATCGTTATTTTATTATCAATGCTGATATATCGGCAAACAGGATTCTTATATCCCTAACGCCGCGCTGTATCAGATAAAACAATTGTCATGGGCAATACCAGAGATGAGAATATCCTCATTTTCGAAAACAATCTGCCCTCAAGACGTTGGAAAATAAGGCGTATCCGTACTGCCGCAGACAAGAAACTGCGCCGTACAGATAAGGAATGTACACAAGTCTATAACCAAATCAGAAACTTAGGTTATGAAGACCTGGATCCGCCTATACAACGAGGGTATATACGATTGTTTACACTAACTGAGGAAACAAAATACAATAAATGTGCCGACTTCTATCAGGAACTATTAGATAAGATAAACACTATACGGTATAGTCCGCACAAAACCTTTAAAGAGAAGAAGCGAAGAATAGGAAAATGGAAATATAAAATTCGGAATGAACAAACTTTGCAGGAATTGGACGAATGGACCTTTCTCAATTCAAAAAGAATTACAGACGAAGAAAAAGAACTGTTCCACCCTGTTGAGTATTATGATACCTATATGAAAAAATATAGAACCAAATATATATTTATCGAACCCTGGCGATTTGTACTGCGTGTACGTCCAAATATGATTACACAGGTTAAAATAAAAGACTCCGAACTGGAGAAATACGAGAGCGAACTAAGTGACTATCTGGATCGGCACAAAAACAGAGGTAGAATATATAAAATGAAAAGTAGAAAGTATTCATGGAAGAAAGTACTAAACGAAAAAGAAGATAAGAAACGATATAGATACAGTTCGTTTGTAAACGTTTCGTTTCATGTTGTAGAAAATGAATACAGAGAAGAAAAAGATTTGTTATGGACAACTATATAAATAAAATACGCCCGTCTCACTGGAAAAAGAGCCGCAAAAAAAAAGCCTTTGATAAATATCTGTTAGCATTGGATGCTGAACGGAAAAAGCTACGGGAAATAATGCGCAACATGGAATATGAAGAGTTGGAAGAACCCATACAACGAGGCTACAAACGATTATTCGAGTTGGACGAGAGCATAAAATTCACAGAAAAAGCGGAATTTTTTCGACAAATACTGGAAAAAATAAATGTGATACAATATAGCCCATACAAATCTTTCAAGAAAATACGAAGGCGCAAGAGGGGTAAATGGAAGTATAAGAAAATGTATGAACAAAAACTACGCGACCTATCTGAATCTGAATTTCAGAATAATCTAAACCCTGATGAGCAGATATATTTTCATCCGGTAGCACATTATGATGGCAATCGCAGGATATGGGAGACATTATACCGTTTCATCGAACCGGGAATATTCGTCCTGCGCATTCGCCCCAATATGCTAACCAAGGTGCAAAAACGAAATTGGGAAGCAGAGAGCAGATATAAAGAAATAGATGATTTAATTAACAAAAACAGGTATTATAACAGATTGGACAAACTTCATTGGGGTACTTTGTACGAATGGAGAAAAGATTGGTTTAAAGAAATAAATGATGATCCTTTTCATAATAAACCAATCCATGAAATAATTGAAGAATATACTGACGAAAAAGACTTATGAGCATACGATTAAAAGACCTAAGTAAAATCGGATATACCGACAATGTGGCGCGCAGCCTTGCTATCAATATTATCAGCAAGAATTGCAAGCACAATACAAAAGAAGAGATTAAAAATACATTGACAGATATATTGGCGTATCCCGAAAATTATAAGAACGATGAAACATGGGGCAGGTTAGCCGAGCATTTTGCCCCGACCACTTACGAAAAGAATTTTACAGTGTACAACCTGCTGGAACAACCTCTGGCATTCAAAACCTATGGGAACAAATTTATAGAAAGCCTGGCCAAGCAACAAATGGAACTGGCAATGAGCCTCCCCATTACGCTTTCGGGTGCCCTGATGCCGGACGCGCATGCCGGATATGGTTTGCCTATCGGCGGGGTGCTGGCTGTAGATAATGCCGTGATACCCTATGCTGTGGGATTAGATATTGGTTGCCGGATGAGCCTTACCGTATTCGATGCGAAGACGGATTATCTGAAACGTTATTCACATCAGATAAAAGAGGCATTGAAGGAATATACACACTTTGGTATGGATGGAGGATTGACTTTCGCTCAAGAACACGAAATCCTTGACCGGAACGAATTTCAGCTCACTCCACTACTGAAAATGCTTCATGGCAAAGTAGTCCGTCAACTAGGTTCTTCCGGCGGAGGCAATCACTTTGTGGAATTTGGAGAGATAGAGTTGATAGAAAACAATGTGCTGAATCTTCCGGCAGGCAGTTATGTAGCCCTGCTCTCCCACTCCGGTTCTCGCGGTATGGGTGCGGCTATAGCAAGGCATTATAGCGATATTGCACGCGAAATGTGTAAACTACCACGCCAAGCACAACATTTTGCATGGTTGGGACTCGATACCGAAGAAGGGCAGGAATACTGGATGAGCATGAATCTGGCAGGTGACTTTGCACAGGCGTGCCACGAGAGGATTCACATAAATCTTTCCAAAGCGCTAGGGTTGAAACCGCTGGGCAATGTAAATAACCATCACAATTTTGCATGGCGCGAAGAAATCGCACCCGGAAAGTTTGCCATCGTACATCGCAAAGGTGCTACCCCCGCCGGAAAAGGCGTTGCCGGATTTATACCCGGCAGCATGGCTACACCGGGTTACCTGATATGTGGAAAAGGGGGTTTGGAATCGCTTAATTCGGCATCGCATGGCGCAGGGCGTGCTATGTCGAGGCAAAAAGCGAAAGAGCAATTCACTCAGTCTGCTTTGAAGAAATTGCTTAGCCAACAAGGAGTAACTCTAATAGGGGGTAGTGTGGAAGAGATGCCACTAGCCTATAAAGACATCGACAGGGTGATGCCGGCACAAGAATCGCTGGTAGACATACATGGACGATTTATGCCACGCATAGTAAGAATGAATAAAGAGTAGGGCTATGGCTTGGAAAATTGTAGAACGAAAGCCTGGCAGGAGAAGAAAGTATTAGTAGTATGGACAGAATAAATAATACGAATATGGCTATCCGTTAAATACCCAACCATCATTCCACAGGGATAAATTGCCCGGTAGAAATGCGCATGCGTCCGTCCTACGTGATTTGCAATCCCGTAGTTCTTAGTCGCGGATTTAAAATCCGCAGTTACAAAATCATCGGATTACAAATCCGATGAGACGATGGATGAGACGACGGGAACTTATTCTAAAGGTGGATAACCACGGGTGAAACCCGTGGCGGGAACTGACTAAAAAATATGTCTCCGTAGGAGGAAAATAGTAATAATGTCAATCAGTAGTTGATAAGTTAAATGTTCTTTTCTATCTGCGCGCAATCACAGATTGCTTGCCTTACTTTTGGCCGAAGCTCCAAAAGTAAGCAAAAAGGCATTGCGCCCCGCTTCGCCGTACGACCCACCATCGGTTTGCCGGCTGAATGAAGTGATAATGGATTCATCATTGCAATAATTGGCAGATGATGCTTAAAAGCACCCGCACTTCATTCTACGCCGCCTGCACCGGGTGGGTACCCCGTACGCTCGCTAATGGCGCTGGCTGACGCCTGACAAATAGGGTCTAGCCTCTGTCTTGATGTTGCGTCGCGACTCCGTGCATCTGTTCCGCAGGCGGGGCACCCACCCGGTGCAGGCGGCGTGAAACGGGATGTTGTCCGAGCCGAAGGCGAGTTTCGTCCCGTTTAGCCGGCAAGCCGTTGGTGGGTCGCCGAGGGACAAAGCACTAGCCTTTTGCTTCCTTTTGGGCAATGCCAAAAGGAAGGACAAGCCCGGGAGGGCGCGGCAGCAGAGAGCTACGGCTAAAGTATTTAGCCTAGGATAGCCTTTATCATAAGATAAAAGAACACATAATTTAAACAAAACGAAATACTGATTCACATGAATAATAAATGTAATTGGCCCTACGGAGACGGTGAGGAACTCCCCCGTTGGGGTTAGGGGCATATATAATTAACTAAAATGAAAATAGCAATATTTGCCGATATACACGGCAAGATACTTCTACCGTTCAAGATGGTGGATGCATATCAAAAACAATATGGCGAAAAGATTGACCTTATTCTCCAATGCGGGGATATAGGTGCTTTTCCTAATATCGAAAATTTAGATAAAGCTACAATTAAACATGCCAAACGGGATGAACAAGAACTCGGTTTCAGCAAACAGTTCCTCTACATCAATCGAGACATTGAGCAATTTCTGGACAAGCTGGATATCGATATGGTTTGTGTACGTGGCAATCACGAAGATCATGATTTTCTGGACGAAAAGGAGGCTAAAAACACAAACAGCCGTTATCCTATCGATTGTTATCACAGGGTCTATGTATGCAAGAGCGGTGTTTTCCAGACATTTTATGCAGATGGTGAAGATTTTGACTTTATGGGAATAGGGCGTATCGGCGACCGTAAACAACGGAACGACAAACGTTTTATACAGGACTACGAACGCAGGGAGATAAAGAGGGCACTGGATCAGGGACAAAAGATTGATATACTCATCTCACATGACATATCCTCCGAGATGACAAGCCCGGGATTCGGCATGGACGAACTCCGGCCTGTACTGAACCAATTGAAGCCTTTCGCTCATTTTTTCGGGCATACAGGTCAACCTTATAAAGTAGAGATAGATGAAAACAACCAGACCTTTTCCGTAAAAATAAAGGAACTCGAATTTGATGTTTCCGGCAATTTACCCGAAGGTTGCATGTTTATTGTAGACAAAGTGAACGGTGTGATTGAAGGGGACCCGGTGAGTATCGATTTTCTTTGTCAGTTCAATAAACATACATGGTTGTTGTGATTTCAAATAAAATTATCTAATATTAGAGCCTGTTTAAATTTTAGCGAAAATTTTTATTACAGGTTCTGGTCAATAGTTCTTAGCAATTTTTTTATGCTCTTTTTAGCGTATTTTACCCTTTTTACTCTTGGTTTAGCCCGCTAAACCTGCTAGCAAAAAGGGTAAAATCCATCTAAAAATAGCTATAAAAAAGACTTGCTATAAAATTTGAACAGACTCTTATAAGGTCTTTATTTTTATATCGGGAAAAAGTAACATTGATAAGAACAGAAAAAGAGTCACTTTTGTCACTTTTGTCACTTTTTAGTAAAATTAGTTTAGTTCACAATGAAAAGATATACCAAATCAGGAAGGTACTACGCCAATTACTATCTTGTAGAATGCCCTGAATGCCATAAACCGGCAAATGTAGAGAAAGGGATATTAAACTGTCCCAACTGCATGGCACAAAAGGATGCTAATGATAATATTCTGTATAAAGCATATATCAAACGCTTTTGCCCCTATTGCGGAAAAGACATCTATGCCGAACAATCGGGATTTAAGGTTGCGCCAAAAGAACTCAGTGTTACTTGTTCCCATTGTGAAGCAACCATCGAGTATTCGCCAAATGTAGCAAGTTACAGAAAGATAAACTCTCTACCTCAAAATTCAGGTCTTATGAAAGACCCATTTTTCAGGTTGCCACTTTGGCTACAGGGCACAGTCAGGGGGAATCTTTTCTGGGCATACAACCGCGAACATTTACAAGAGATAAAAGAGTTTGTAGAATCTGACCTGCGCGAACGGAAATGGCCATACCTGATGACAATGACTGCAAAATTACCGGCATTTATAAAAGACGCGAAAAACAGAAGCGATGTTATTAAAGAAATAGAACGACTAGAAAGAAAATAACGATGGGTATCAGTTTTATACATTATCATGACTTTAAGCATCATTTTCTGTCCGGAGTTGAATGGCTGAAAAATAATAAAGGGAGATGGAACGGGAGTATAGATGCGGATATTAAGTCTTTTGGGGCTTCGCAGCTTGATTATTATACAGGCGAACTTATCAGCCAGCAGATTAAAGATGAAATTTACAAGATTTTGAAAGAACAGAATCTTCTGGACAAAAACATGTATAAGCTCTGGCTTTCTTTGAATAACGATTATCGTGAATTACAACTTTCTGACGGCTCTGTATGGACACTACGTATGATAGAGAAAGAAGAGTTTATCCATATACATCCTTCGCGCTATTCGCCACATACCATGCGTGTAAAGGCAAATACGCTGAAAACCGTGCTGTGTACGCTTCTCTTGGAAGAAACTAGTCCGTTTACATTTAACACAGGAGTCATAAATCATTACAGAAAAGAATATCTCGGTTTATCTGTATTGAAAACAGATGGTAATCACAGCGAGCTGGAAAATATCTTTCAATTATTTAGAAACTGTTCAAATTTTATACGAATATTTTATTATACTTTTTTCTTCGTTCATTTTTAGTCTGTTTTCGGCTGTTTTTTCCTTTCTCTCAACTCAAATAGCCCGCTATTATCGTTTCGAGGAAGAAAAAAACATCTCTAAAACAATTCTAAAAATTTGAACGAATAAAATTTAAACAGTTTCTTATTGACTACATTTTTTTGACCGATAATGAATAATGTCAATCAGTAGTTGAAAATATAATTAATATGATCGTTCTTTAATTTTATTGTGCTGCGCGCAATCTGCGATTGCTTGCTTTACTTTTCCTAACTGCCGGGCTCTCTCCCGGGCGCAAGGTAACGTCAAGGCAGAAGATAGACCCTATTTGTCAGGCGCCAGCCAGCGCCATTAGCAAGCGTACGGGGTACCCACCCGGTGCAGGCGGCGTAGAATGAAGTGCGGGCGCTTTTATGCATCGTCTGCCGATTATTGCAATGATGAATCTTTCATCACTTCATTCAGCCGTCAAACCGATGGTGGGTCGTACGGCGAAGCGGGGCGCAATGCTTTTTTGCTTACTTTTGGAGCTTCGGCCAAAAGTAAGGTAAGCAATCTGAGATTGCGCGCAGAATAGAATATTAAACAACATATAGTTTAAACAAAAACTAATTCGCATGAATAATAAAATATACTTACAAATAACCTCCGGACGGGGCCCGGCCGAATGCTGCCGTGCTGTAGCCCTGGTACTGGAAAAGATGCTGAAACAAGTAAAAGATAAAGGGCTGAAAGCCGAAGTTATAGATCGGGAAGCCGGTCCACTAAACAGAACCTTATTGTCAGCTACCTTATCTATCGAAGGCAAGGGAACAAAGGAAATAGTCTCGGAATGGGAGGGAACCATACAATGGATATCAAAAAGCCCATACCGTATTTACCATAAACGGAAGAACTGGTTTATAGGAGTACAAACATTCACTGTACCGACAAATCAGGAAGCCAACGAGAAGGAGATCCGTTACGAAACACTTCGCGCATCGGGTCCCGGAGGTCAGCATGTGAATAAAACCGAATCGGCAGTAAGGGCTATTCATACGCCTACAGGTATTTCGGTTACGGCATCCGACCAGCGGTCTCAATTACAGAATAAGATACTGGCAACCGAACGCCTGTTGATCAAACTAGCGGCATGGAACGTAGAACAAGCGATGATTGTGGCTCAGTCGAACTGGAGTAACCACAATAATCTACAGCGGGGAAATCCTGTAAAGACAATAGAAGCGCCATTGACTTAGAAGCTGATAGTTTTAACTTTTTCGTCGAGAGAATTTCGCTCTTTGTCGATTATCGTTGTAAGGCTGAATTACTGTTCATATTTTTGGATAAATAATTAAACCTTGAGGTTATGAAAAAGTTTATAGTAATCATCAGCATATTCTTTGCAGCAGGACTGTTCAATCTTTCATCTGCGCAGAACATAAATATAAATATTAATCTGGACCAACAACCAGCTTGGGGGCCAATAGGATACGATTATGCAGGATATTATTATTTCCCTGATATCAACGTGTATTTCGATGTGGCCAACTCTCTTTTCTATTATCTGAGTGGAAGCAGATGGATATCTAATAAGTATCTGCCGTCAAACTATCGCAAATACGACCTGTATAGCATGTACAAAGTGGTGATAAATGACAAACAGCCCTGGTTGCAAAACAAAACTCATAAGAAGTCATATTCCCAGTATAAGGGAGACAGGACACAAGAGCCTATCCGTTACAGCAACAATACGAAATACAATAATAGTAAGAACAATACGAGAAGTTGGGTAAATACGAATAGCTCTAATCCAAACTCTTCCAATAAGATACAAGAAGCCAGAGAAAGTAATACAAGTTCTAAGAATAGCAGGAATACAAATAACAGGCAGTCTGACAATAGCAGAAATACGAACAATGCTAACAGAAAATAGGATAAGTTAATAAGTTAAGTTCAGTAAGATTGATTAATTAATTAATTAATCTTTAGTAGAAGTGGGCAGGGATGCTCGCTTCTATTGTTTTCACGAAAATTCCATTACCTTTATATCTCAATATAAAAAACCATGTCATGAAAAAGCTAGTTTTTATAATCTTCTGTTTATGTACTTCATTCATATTTGCCCAAAACGGCTATAAAACGGAGAATAACATATCCTATATCAGTGATAACGAAACAGATGCTTACCGTAAGGAACGTTGCAAGCTGGATATATACTATCCGGTGGACAAGAAAGACTTTCCTGTCATTGTCTGGTTTCATGGAGGAGGACTCGAAGGTGGAGAGAAAGGTATTCCCGATGAACTGAAAGAGAAAGGGGTAGCTGTTGTCGCAGTAAATTACCGTCTTAGCCCAAAAGCCACAAATCCGGCTTACACGGATGATGCAGCAGCTTCCATTGCCTGGACATTTAATAATATTGCGGCATATGGCGGCAGTGTAAAAGATATTTATATTTCGGGGCATTCGGCGGGAGGCTATTTAACTCTGATGGTAGGCCTGGATAAAAGTTACCTGGACAAATATGGCATAGATGCAGATAATATAAAAGGATTGATCCCTATCAGCGGCCAGACAAATACACATTATACCATCCGCAAAGAGCGGGGTATCCCCTCTAATATCCCTGTAATAGATGAATATGCACCTCTGAACAGGGCTCGTTCAAATATCCCTCCTACCCTGCTGATTTCGGGAGATCGCAAACTGGAAATGACAGCCAGATATGAAGAAAATGCGCATCTGGAAGCTGTACTCAAGTCCTTAGGAAATAAGGATGTTGTATTATACGAATTGCAGGGTTTTGATCACGGAAGCGTGTGTGCTCCGGGGTGTTTATTGATATTGGATTGGGTGAAGAAATATAGTTAGAATCATTGTTGTCCGCTAAAAGCAGAAAGCTTGCCTATTTTAGACATATCCTCTTGTATATCAGTGTTTGTTTTTCGCATAATCAAAAGTAAGCC
>NZ_QVMO01000035.1 GCF_010501055.1 Dysgonomonas sp. 521 | reverse complement strand
GCAGAGAAGTAGAAATAATAGAAGTTCCAAGATAAACTGGCAGTTCACGAATGATAAGGCCAGAATTAAATTAAAAAAACTTTATCCGACAATATCAGATTGACATGACACTAGACTCAATACCCCCCAGCAAGCTGAATGGCGAACCTCTCCACAGATACAACCTGCTGAAGATACAGGCGAAATACAAAGCCTATAAGGATATAACATCCGATACTGTCATCTTTGAGGTAAGGGACTTCTACCTGAACGAAAATAATATGGACTATACTGCACTAGCCTACTATTATTGCGGCATGATTCTATTCGAACAAAATAAATTTAAAGAGGCTATGCCGGAACTCCTAAATGCAGAAGTGTATGTAAGCAAGATTAAAAATCCTAACTTGCGGGGATTAATTCAAAGTTCGATCGGAAGAATCTTCCAAAAACAATATTCTGAATCAAAATCAATACAGTATTTTCTTCTTGCGGTTGATTCTTTTAATGAAGCTACAAACTATAAATGTGAGATTATCTCCTATCACCTCATTGGTAATTCATATCTAATGATGTCGAACAGAGACAGTGCATTTTATTACTATAATAAATGTTTAGACCTGGCACATATAGCCAATGACAGTGTGGAAATAGCCAATACTACTCTAAACCTTGGTGTCACATACCGCGAAATCGGCGAATATGATACAGCTAACAAATACGTGAAAGAATCGGGAAAGTATTCGGCAGATAGTGTTCTTCAAATGAAATTAAATCTGAACCTATCAAAAACATTTATAAAAAAAGGTATATTGGATTCGGCTGCATTCTATATTGATAAATCTTTAACCTTTGCCCGCAGCAAAGGCAATTTGGTCACCCTGACCAGTATATACCGGGGATTGTCGGACATAGAAGAAGGACGCCGGGATTACAAACAGGCACTATCATATTATAAAGAATATGCAAAAAACTTACATACCATTGTTAATGAAAATAAGAATCCCGAAATATTGGAACTACAGAAAAAATATAAATACGAACAGTTCCTGAACGAAAATAACCGATTGAAAATAAAGCAGCAGCAGTCCCAGCTTATTTTCTCTTCCTTGTTTTTTGTCATTTGTATTATCGCGTTATTCTTTTACAAAAGGTCTGTTCAGCACAAAAAAGATGCATTGGAAAAAGAAAATGAAATATTGGAAGCCGAGAACAAGATATTGCAATTGATAGAAATGTCAAAAAGCTTCGATGAAAAAGAAAATAATATGAGAAGCATGTTATTACATCATTTCGATATACTGCGAAAAGCAGCCACACTGGAAAAATATGTAAAAGGAGACAACAAACAAGACCACCGGCTGATAAAGGTGTTTAATGAAATTGTGTATGGGCAAGATTCCCTAAACTGGGATTTGCTTTATCAGGACATGAATGAGATTCACCGGGGATTGTTCGACCGCCTGAGAAACGACTACCCCGCACTTGACGAAACCGAATTCCGCATTTGTTGCCTGACCTATGCCAACTTTAGCTGTGGCGAAATAGGGATTATAACAGGGTTAAAGCCCAACACAGTGCAGATGAAAAGATCATCCATCCGAAAAAAAATAGGCGTGGAACCTCTGGGAAACATCAAAGAATACATCGACTCCCGACCATAAAAAGCAATATCAAACCCATATTGCCAAAAAGTTAACAGATCAACAATCAATCTGTTACCTATCTTTCATTGACATAAAAACCCATATCAGGCAAATTGCCTCTTTTTTCACCGATTTCTAATCCGTAGCTTTGAATTTATTTTAACACAAAACGAAAAAGATAAAACCCCAAAATATCGAAACTGTAAAACATCTTTTATGAATCAAACTTCCGACCAACACTAATTACAAATCTTGGCAATTAAATACAGGCGATTATAAATCCCCTGCGACCTAGTAAGAAATAAATGACACTATTGTAGAACTATTAATTTATCAATTATGAAAAAACTATTCGGAATCATTTGTGCGATTTTATTTCTCGTTTCTTGTAGTAACGAGGATGGCAGCCAGAACCTGTCAGGGAATAAAGAGATTCGTTTTTCATCGAAACTTTCGCTACTAAAATCCACTTATCAGAGTACACAGATTGCAAACGGACAAAAAGTAGGCGTATTTATCGCTGAGAACGTGGCAACCCCAACTGTAACTTACACGCAAAACCTGTCTTATACCGGCGATGGGCAGGGAAACCTTTCGGGATCCACTCTGTATTTCCCCGACAATGGCAATTCGCTTAAAATTTCAGCCTATCATCCTTACAATGATGGCAGCGAAGATGCATATCTGTTTTCTGTAGCTTCAGACCAAACAGACGCTTCGTCGATTTACGCTTCCGACCTGCTTTTTTGCCCTGCATTCGTTCAGGCTCCTACAGACGGGCAAATCATCTTAACGTTCAAGCACATGCTTTCACAGGTAAATGTATCGCTTACGGCCGGTAATGGAAGTCCCGACCTGACAGACGCTCAGGTAAGTATCGTAAATGCGGCTACAGCAATAGAGTTTAATCGCAAAGACGGCAGTCTGGGTGCGGCATCAGGCATACAGGAAGTAAAGTTGGATGGTGATTTAGGTATAACAGTTCCTCAAACGGTAAATTCGGGAACAAAATTTATTAAAATTGTTTTGAGTTCGGGCAAAGAACTGTTCTATACCCTGAGCCAGAATCTGACACTCGAATCAAGCAAGAAATACACATTCAATCTGGTTGTAAACCTTACCGATGTGGCTAGTATCGGTACCGATGTAGATGATTGGGAAACCGGAGAAACAATCAATGGTGGTGCTAGCGAAGATTTGGCAGATAAGTTACTCCCGTCTACATTAACGGAGAAAGGTGGACAGAATGAAAATAATATAATCAAAACTGTATTCAGATATGATGTGCTAAACCGTGTAGAAATTGCTGAAAGGTATTGGTCTAATAGCAACTCTGCCCCTAAATACACCGAATATGTATTTAAATACAATGATAGTGATAGTAAAATAATGGGATGGACAAGTAAAGAATATACCGGATATTTGAATTCAACTAATTTTGACCTTCGCGAACACGCAAATGTAGACCTTACTTATGGACAAGGGAATGTAACTATTGCATATGAAGATAGCTTTATAGATAATGAGGGTAATGACGAAGTGTATCAGACAGGAACAGAAATAGTAAATTTTGACGAAAACGGGAACTCTTATTTGGAATCCACTGTATCTGTTGTTTATGATGATAAAAACTCGCCTTTTATCAATCTCAATATACAGGGATGGCTACGCGACTATTTGTTTAAAGATGATTATTGGACACCATTTAGAGAATCATTGTTATCTCTAGCATACCTTGGCACTCACAATGTTGTGGAAACTTATAAAAATGGAATGTTATACCATCAATATACACTTACATATAATGATAAAGATTATATGACTGTAAGAAAATGGGAATCAGGAAATCTTTCTTACGAATTGTCAGTTGAATATACAGGCTGGAAATAGTCTGGTTGATACTATTATCTAAAAATAAACTGTCCCCCAAAAGGTTCAACCTTTCGGGGGACAATTTATCTTTAAGTAACTGACAAAAAATAGTGACGTATTCTAACCAATCCCTCTCATACTGGCAATAAAATTTAAACAGTTACTTCTTCTCTTCTTTATGGAGCATATTCCCGGTAGCCTGAGCCGTAGGCATTACCAGTATATCCTGAATATCGACATGCGGAGGTTGAGAGATTGCAAAATAGACGGTTTCGGCAATATCATTAGCGGTAAGGTTTTCATAACCGGTATACACCTGGTCTGCCCTACCTTGATCGCCCTTGAAGCGTACAAGTGAAAATTCCGTCTCTACAGCTCCCGGACATACCTGCGTAACCCGTATATTGTATGGCAATAAGTCCATACGCATACCCTGATGCAAGGCATTCACGGCATATTTGGTAGCGCAATAGACTGCGCCATTCGGATAAACTCCTTTTCCGGCAATAGAGCCAATATTGATAATATGCCCGGATTTGCGTTCTACCATACCCGGCGAAACTACACGGGTGACATACAACAAGCCTTTTACATTGGTATCTATCATACGTTCCCAGTCGTCAACCACACCCTTGTATATCGGGTCTAGTCCGACAGCCAGTCCGGCATTGTTGACCAGAATATCTATATTTTTCCATTCCTGAGGAAGGTTGCCCAAAGCTTTTTCTACCTCTTCGTATTTCCTTACATCGAAGCATAGTGGAAGCACATTAGAATCGTAGTTGATACTTATCTCCTTATCCAGTTCCTCCAGACGATCTTTACGGCGCCCTGTTATGATAAGGTTATATCCTTCCTTCCCCAACCGCAAAGCGATTGCCTTTCCCAGACCTGAAGTAGCGCCTGTTATTAATGCTATTTTTCTCATATAGATTGGTATAAAGCACCCCCTCCCAACCTCCCCCAAAAGGGAGGCGTGCAGAGAGGGTAATATAAGTTTAAGAATAAAAATAAACACCTGTCCCCATACCTAATATGGCTCGCTTACTCCTCCCCTTTTGGGGAGGTTGGGAGGCGGTGTTACTTGATCCAAACATTCAGTATTTCGCCGATATACATTTTATGGTAGCCATTTTTGCCCCAGTCATCTTTTAGCTGGCTCTTGTCTGCTACCGCATCCGGAGAGATCTGTTGGGATACTATTTTTTTGCATTCGAAGATCATCCACGCTTCCGAAAAGGCTGTAGCCCCCGATGGCGTTTTTATTGGTGTCAGCCCCGACCCTTTTATCTTATCTGTAGTACGTCCGCTTACCGAGCCGCAATATCTCAACGCGTCTTTATAAGCTTCTGTATAGAATGAGATCGTATATGTATCGCCTTTGTCCATTGTCTGAACCGAATATCGTGTAGGATTGAGGAAACAGATGGATACGGGTTTTTCCCAGAATACACCCAGTCCGCCCCACGATGCGGTCATTACATTAGTCTGGTCGGCCGTGCCTGATGTGATCAATGTCCAGTCTCCCAGCAATTTTATAATATTTCCAGGTATCTTGTCGGGTGCTACTTGTTTATAGCCTTCCATTCCGGCAGGTGCAGAAACGGATGATGCCTGCTGAGACACAGCCACAGGCGCCGATACAGATGGCATAACCTCCGCTACGGGTACAGATGGCGTTTCCACGACTGGTGCCGCTACTGGCGCCCTCTCCGGCTCAGTTTGCCTTACGGGTACCTGAACCGGCGGTTCCGCCTGTCGGCTTACCTCCGTTGCCGTATTCGCCGCGCCGGTGGTACTTATTCCGTTCAGGTAAACATCGATAGACCTGAATATACTGTTTATACTATCCACTGTATGTTCCCTGAATTTATCATAGTACCGGTTCAGCTTATCGCCCTTCTTATTCAAGGCATACTCATCAGTAATCATCTCCTCGGCGGGAAGGGGTTTCTTACTATCCGAATAATTGTATTTGATTCCCCGTACCGTTACTTCACACGTCTTGTTTTTCATTTCCAGTATCAGCTGGTAAGACATTTTTGCCCTGTCCAGCACCAAGGCGCTCCGCTTAAATTCGAGGTATTTTTCTCCGGAACAGGCAATGTTCCTTGTTTCCTGATTTGCTAACAAAACCCGGTTATTCAAATCTTCAATCTGAATATCTCCATAGTTATTAGCAGCCCATTTTTTCATCAATGAGAAAAGCTGGTCATCGGTAACCTGCCCTTTCACCGGAATGGCTTTTGAGAAAACAACTTTTCCGTTCACTTCGGGCACAGCCCCTTTCAGGTATTTCGAATCATTCTGCGCATTGAGGACAAGCGAAAAAATTGCACATAAGGTAAATAGAAAACATTTTTTCATTGTATTCGCATTATTGTTTACACTATAAAAGTAGTATAAATTCAGAAACAAGTCAATAAGATTTTGTAATAAAAAAAATGGCATCAACTCTACATTGATACCATTTTCAGATATGTTAACTGTTAGCCCGGAAATCAGAAGCTGTATGCTACCCCGATGCCTAACATTTCTTTGAATTGCACTTTCGGCCCTTTCTTTATCTCCGTACCATCCTCGGCAGTTTTAAGTACCTTCACGTCATCGTCATACTTAAGGGTGGTGTTGATGGACGCAGACAAGAATTTATTTATCTTCATGTTTATAAGCAAATCCCAGTTTACATCAATATTACCGAACGATTTGTCGTATGCCGTAAAGAAGTCGACAGATGTAATAGCGGTGACGTTTTCCATCAGAGTCTTCTGCGCACGGGCTTTGAGGTACATACCCAGTTCGGCTCTGAATTTGTCTCCCGGATCTACTCCAAAAGCGCCCAGGTCTGACAAATAATCATCCTGTACGAATGTCAATTTACCGGCAACAGGAGAAAAATAAACCGAATAACTCTCATTGGGACGGTATTCCATCCCTAAGGAGATATTCGAATATCCGGGTGCCATAAACTTAGAAATATAATTTTCTTTATCCGGATAGTTGTATCCTTTATAAAACTGGGTTTTGAAATCCCCCATAATGGTATAATACCATTTATTGTTGGTAGTATATCCTAGCTGGGTGGTGAAATCTATCTTGTCGCTTACTTTCTGCGTACCCTGAGTTTCAGTCCGCGTCAATCCATAATCAAGAGCCAAAGCGTTTGCCCAAAGCCAGTTGCCGCTTTTACGAACGAGAGTTCCGTTCAGATAAATATTTCCTGCATACGAACTTTCGCCCCCGGCCGACCAGTTGCTAAGGGCTACCTGAGACAGGTTAAAGCCTGTCACGCCATTCAGATAGAATTTTCCATCCTTTAGCGTATCTTTCTCGACTTTAATCTCAGTTTGAGCACATACTGACAGGAATGAACCCGCAAGAATAAGAGTCACTAATAAATGTTTCATCATTAATAATTTAAAATTTGTGTATTTTGTATCGATTATCTTAGTTTTAAAACGTCGCCTTCTACCGGAACGTATTCGAAGTCTTTTTTATTTATTTTATAAAGATTCTTTACCTTGACACCATACAGCTGTGAGATGCTGTACATAGATTCGCCTACCTGTACTTCATGTTCGTAGTAAGGTATGTCTGCCTTGGATTTCTTTTTCTCAAAATAAACCAGATCCCCGGCTTTCAGCGGATAACCTTCGGGTACTTCGTTGAATTTGTATAAATCTTTCACCTTAAAGCCAAATTCTTCTGCGATGTCTTCAAATGTGTCGCCATCTTCGGCTACTATATAAATCAGGTTGTGAGTCTTATATGGGGTATGGCTATACTCCTTTGTCTCTACAGTATTCTTTATATTCCCTTTCTTATCATGCTGATATAGCTCATAGTCTTCTATCAGTTTTATCAATTTGTTGGCATAGGCTTTGTCGGTCGCGTAGCCTGACTGTTGCAAGCCTTTTGCCCATCCGCGATAGTCGGTAATTTTCAGGGAGAAAAGGTTCTTGTACCGGGGTTTATCTACAAGGAAACGCGAGTGGTCGTCGAACGAATCTTCCGCTTTTTTATATTTGCGGAAACAATCGTCGGGCTTATCGTCAGCATGATAGACCTTTTCCCCTGTCCAGTCGTTATGGCACTTGATACCAAAATGGTTATTGGAGTTTTGGGTCAGGGTGCTTTTGCCCGCACCCGATTCGAGCAGGCCCTGAGCAAGGGTTATACTGGCCGGGATTTGATATTTCTTCATGTGGTCTATAGCGATTTCCTTGTATGTATCGATATAGTCATTATATACTTTGTTTCGTTTTGCCTGAGAATATGCCAAGGCTGTGGATAGAAAAATGAACACAGAAAGAATAATAAGTTTGCAAGATATACCTGAGCTATTCGCTTTTTTCATATATTTAAAATATTTTGAGGTCACAGACCCATTCATTGTTTTGTAAGTATAATAACAGTCGTTAATTATTATTAGATTTCCTTATATTAAGTAACTGTTTAAATTTTATACGAATATTTTATTATACCTTTTTCTTCGTTCATTTTTAGTCTGTTTTCGGCTGTTTTTTACTTTCTCTCAACTCAACCAGCGGTCACAGGAGCGAAGCGTATGTAAAAAAGCATCTCTAAAAATTTGAACGAATAAAATTTAAACAGTTATTAAATTTTCTTACTACTATATAACATCAATAAATATGGAAAGTTTAAATTTAACAACAAAGATACTTGTTTACACCTTTGAAGAAGCCCCCGAAAACATAAAAAAACTTATAATCGAAGCTAAATCGGCAACAAAAACCGCGTATGCCCCTTATTCTGAGTTCTATGTGGGCGCTGCGGCACTACTCTCGAATGGGGAAATAGTTACCGGAAGCAATCAGGAAAATGCCGCCTATCCATCGGGGCTGTGTGCCGAAAGGGTAACAGTATTCCATGCCAATGCGCAATACCCTGACACTGCCGTGGAGGCAATAGCTGTAGCTGCCTGCCATGACGGGGAATTTACCGCAAACCCGTGCAGCCCGTGTGGCGGATGCAGGCAGGTATTGCTGGAAACAGAGAACAGGTACGGCAGCCCTATGAAAGTGATTTTGTACGGGGATAATAAAATATACGAGTTAGAATCGGCCAAGGCCTTGCTCCCTGTAGGTTTCGGGAAAGAATCTCTGTTTGACTAAGAAACTGTTAGGCAAGAAAAACAGAAAACTGTTTTCAGCCTCATCATTGACCTGTGCTTTCAGCGCGCCTGCTCCATACTCACATGTTCCGGCTTCAAGGCGTTTGAAATAAGACCGGCCTCCAGTCCTAAATATACAAGCCTGCAATCCTTAATTTAATAATATTGGGGCTTGCCATATTGTCTGTCTGGTTAGAGTATTGTTTTAAAGGCTTTAAGCTCTTTGGTCAACTCCTGTGCCCTGTTACCGGATACTTTATCCAGTAATAGCCAAAAGCGGTCGCCATGATTCATCTCTATGGTATGGCATAATTCATGGAGGATGACAAAGTCGGCAAGATGCTCCGGCAAAAGCATGCAGTAATATGAGAGGTTTATGCTTTTCTTTGAGGAACAACTCCCCCAGCGGGTGCGGCTTTTATTTATTTTCACCCCTGTGTACTTAAAGCCATACTGCTCTGCCAATGACTTGACTTTTGACGGGAAAAGCCTGTTGGCTTCGTAGCGGAGGGCTTTCTCTATCAGATTACGTATCGTAGCCTGTACGGATTCATCTTCATAGTTTGTGCCTATAGGGCAGGATATGGACAATATGCCGTCCTTCAGGTTTACATAATAATTATGTGTTGACGGGCTAGCTACGATTTGCAAACGGAAACTAAACGTAGAAAATTCAGCCTGAGGAGTAAAAACCATCCGCTCCGGTTTTCTTTCCTTCAGTGATTTCAGGCGGGGCTTCATTTCCTCAATGGTCTTTTCGATATACGACAGGCTCACCGACGGCGGATATGTAAGTTGCAGGTAGTCGTCTTTGCGCCTGACAATGATGCGCCTGGCCTGCTTATTCATCACAAGCCTTATCTCGCCTAAATCTTTATCTATAATGACCATACGATACGATATAAAAAAAGCTTAACAATACAGTTAAGCTTTTCCTTGTCTATTTTTTGAGCTTATTTCGCTTTTTGGTTTGCTTTAATAAATGCCTCTAAGGCAGCAGTCATTGAAGAAATACCCGGCAGCGGGGCTTCACAGTCGAGCCTCAGATCTGCATCACGCACTGCCTTTGCAGTGGATGCTCCAAAGCAACCTATAGCCTGTTCTCCCTGCTTGTAATTCGGAGCATTCTTAAACAACGATACGATTCCCGCCGGACTGAAAAATATCAGCATATCGTAAGAAAGTATCTCTGCTTCTGTGATATCGTTACTTACGGTACGATACATGACAGATTTTGTATAATCTACTTTCTTCTCGTCCAGAATAGCTGTAAGGTCTTCTGAATGAACATCCGATACAGGAACAATAAATTTTTCCTTATTATGTTTTGTCAGGGCAGTTGCCAAGCCATCCATTTTGCCTGTTGTGCTGAAAAATATTTTCCGCTTACGGTAAACGATATATTTTTGCAGATACAGGGCGACAGCTTCGGATATACAAAAATACTTCATTGTTTCCGGCATCGCTATCCTTAACTCTTCACACAAAGAGAAGAAATGGTCTATAGCAATTTTAGCCGTAAAAACGATTGCTGTATAATCATGTATATTAATCCTTTGCTGTCTGAATTCTCTTGCATCGAGCCCATCTACCCGTATAAAAGGACGAAAATCCATCTGTAAATGATATTTTTCGGCAATATCAAAGTATGGCGATTTGTCTGTTGCCGGGGCAGGCTGCGAAATCAATATTTTTTTTACTTTTAAAGCCATAATAATGTGTTAAAAACGTCGGTTCTATATAAATAGATCAATGCTGTTGATAAAAATATATATGGTAATATTTCAAAGGTGCAAAGGTAGGCAATCAAATACAAAAAGTTAAATTTTTGATTGATAAAAAAGACTATTATTTGGTAAAAAAGTGTTATTTGAACGATAAGAAACAATATCAGCATAAAACAGAATATCTGCGTATGGTAGTAACTGGAATAAATCAGAAATAATGTGGGTATGAAATAAATAATACCCAGTATTTCGACCGATACCATATATGTCTTGCGCCAAAGGTCCATAGTCTTCTGCTGGTTGAAAATATATCCTATAATCTTGTAAACAACATCTTTTATGCCCAGGAATAAGGCTATAATAACGATAAAGGTTATAATTGTAACAAATGGCCTTCCGTTACTTTGCCCCGGTGTCTCAAAATCGATGAATATATCATAAATACATATTGCGATAAGCGCGACAGCCTGAAACACAAGAAAATAACTATATATCGTTTCCTTTACCGTAGTCTGGTTATGCAGCCGTGAAGCCTTTTGAGGCGAAAACAAATATGCAATATTCTCTTTCAGAAAAGATACGCCCCCATTGTAAATATGCGCAAAGAAAAGTATGCATATAACCAACAGGCAAAAAATACCGTCTGTCTGCTCCAGATTGAACGGCAGGCGCTCGCCGGAATGTCTTACTATATCATCGGGATTGTGTTCTGTAGATGCATTCATCTGCGATGTTGTAGCATCCACAATCTCTCCTTTGACAGGATCGAATGAAAAGGTATGACGGGATATAGTATCCTGTGTTGCGACACTATCTCCAATAACACTAAAATATGATATTGTATCCCTTACCAAAATACAGAACTGTTAAAAAAAAACCGCACATACCTGATCGGCAAACCAAGTATGTGCAGTATATTATCTTCACAAATTAAATTCTTTCTTTATGGTGTCCACATAGTCCAGTTTCTCCCATGTAAACAGCTCCACTTCGCGGGTAATACCCTGTGGATTGTAACGAGACCTGAAATGCTTGGCAACAACCTCAGGGTTGCGCCCCATGTGTCCGTAAGCGGCTGTCTCGGCGTAAATAGGATTCCTGAGCTTCAAACGTTGTTCGATGGCTTTAGGGCGCATATCAAACAGTTTTTCCACCTTTTTCGCTATTTCGCCATCCGGTATATCCAATGTGCTCTTTCCGTATGTGTTCACATAGATATTCATCGGCTTGGCAACACCGATAGCGTACGACACCTGTACCAGTATTTCGGACGAAACGCCTGCCGCAACAAGGTTTTTAGCGATATGCCGCGCCGCGTAAGCTGCCGAACGGTCTACTTTAGACGGGTCTTTACCCGAAAAGGCTCCGCCTCCATGAGCGCCTTTGCCGCCATAGGTATCTACTATTATCTTACGGCCTGTCAGACCGGTATCTCCGTGAGGGCCTCCTATAACGAAACGCCCCGTAGGGTTTACATGATATATAATATCATCGTTGAAAAGCTTCGTAATATCTTCTCTGAACTTATACTTCTCTTTTACACGGGGAATAAGGATATTGATTACATCCTCTTTTATCTTAGCCTGCATCGAAGCATCGTCTGCAAACTCATCATGCTGCGTGGAAATAACGATCGTATCGATCCTTAAAGGTGTACCGTTGTCGTCATATTCGATCGTCACCTGCGATTTGGCATCGGGACGGAGGTATGGCATCAACGCTATCTCGTTTTTACGGATAGCTGCCAACTCCTGCAATAACGCGTGTGATAAATCCAAGGCCAGAGGCATATAGTTATCAGTTTCATTGGTAGCATAGCCAAACATCATGCCCTGGTCTCCCGCACCCTGATCCATCGGGTCTGATTTTCCGTCAACGCCCCTGTTTATGTCATCAGACTGCTCATGTATAGCTGAAAATACGCCACAAGACTGTGCTTCGAACTGATATTCGCTTTTTGTATAACCTATACGTTCAATAACCTTGCGAGCTGTCTCAGGAATATCAATATACGCCTTCGACTTTACTTCTCCTGCCAATACTACCTGTCCGGTAGTAACCAACGTTTCGCATGCGACCTTTGAATCTGCATCATAGGCCAAAAATTCGTCTAATAGAGAATCTGAAATCTGGTCTGCAACTTTATCCGGATGTCCTTCCGACACAGATTCAGATGTAAATAAATAACTCATAATTAATTTATTACTATAAAAAAAAATAATAGGAAGAATGTATTATGCAGAGCAGAAAATGGTTTAGCATTTTTTCATGTGGTTGCAATCAATACAAATCTATCCACTTAATTGGATGCAAAGATACAGTTTTTTCTGTATTACTAAATCATAATATTTATAAAAAAAATAAACCCGTACTCAAGTAGTACGGGTTTAGTATATCAGTTAAATACCAGTCTTATTTAGCGCTGGCCCAATCAAACAGTTGCTGTCCGTTTCCATTTTCAGGATCAAGCTCCAAAATTTTCTCAGCATAGTTTTTTACATTCAGTTTATCATCTGCTTTTTTACCTTTATCATATTGCAGGTAATAGTAATAGCTCAAATAGCTGTATGCTTCGATTAGGATTTTGTTATTTGGTTCCGGATCAGCTAAAAGAACTTTTACAGTTTCTTCATAAAATGGTTTTGCTAATCCCAGCTCAGAATCAGGGTCCATCTGATAGTTAGTACGCGCGCGCTGATAGAATCCAAGATAGCTATCCGGTTTGCGTTCGGCAACTACAGCAAAGGCCGCGTCTGCTTCTTTATAAAGTGCCTGTGATTGAGATTTAACTTCTTCGGGGGTCAATGCTGTGTTAGATTCCACGTTTGCTCCTGCCGACAGGTAATAGCTACCTAATGTGTAATAGTCTGTAGCATCTGTTTTTTCATCTCCGAGCATTTTGATGTACTCTTTGTAATAGCTAGCTGCTTCTGCATACATCTTATCTTTGGCACATGTAGTAGCTATATCTCTAATCAGGCTAACCTTACTCGGGTCGAGTTCAATAGCCTTCTTATATTGTTCTATAGATTTCTGCTTATCGCCTGTTTCGCTCAGAATATTAGCATACGCCATATAGTCAGATACAAGATACTGAGTAGTATCGGAAGGCAGAGGTACCGAGAAGAACTTATTTCCGGCAACCAGACCATCATTATAGTTCTTTGTATCATTTTCGGTATACATCAACAGACGATTCAACACAAAGTTGTTAGGTTCACGTTTCAGACCTTCACTTATCACTCTCTTTGCTTCCGAATATCCTTTTGTAAAATATTCCGATGCCGCATAGCGTGTAATGTCATCGATAGTATAATCGCCACCTGCAAAGAATTCCTTGTATGCCGCAATAGCGTCAGGATAGAAACCATCCCTGTAATAAAGATCAGCAAGGTCTTTGTTTGCTATTTTATATTCAGGTTTGATAGCGATCGCTTTCTTCAACAGGTCTGCTGCTGTGTTGCGGTTGATATATTCGTATACTTTAGCGCCTTTCATATACGCCAACACACAATTAGCGTCTTTATAGATGGCCTGATCGTACTGACCTGCTGCTCCGCCCGGATTGTTTTCCTTAGCAAGCATATCTCCTTCCAGAATGTACGGATATGGAGACTTGTTGTCAGCCTTCTTTGCTTCGGCTATCATAGAAGTAGCTTTATCTTTAAGACCATTGTCAAAATATGCGTTAGCTATAGCCAAAAGGACTTTAGAGTTCTTCTTGTTCTTTTTCTGAACTTCTTTTAATTGATCTTCTCCGGCTTTCTGGTTCGATTTCAACTGTAATTTAGCTAAACCTACCGCGCCCAAGCCAAGTTCTGCATTAGCAGCTGCACTTTGCTCATACTGAGACTTTGCTTCGGCCATATTACCTTCCTTAAAAGCAATCTCTCCTAAATAATAGTGAGATTCTTCAGGGTTCTGACTTGTATTCTTTGTAAAATACTCTTTTGCAAGTTTTGTTTCGCCTAGGCTCAGGTAATCTGCACCCGGGCTATTTTGCGCAAATGCAGACAAGCTGATCATAAAGCTTAATAATGCGCCTACTAAATACTTCATTTTCATTTCTATACTATTATTTATATTAATATTTTATCGTAAAAGGTTTTAATCTTTCAAGGTAGGGTTTGCTCTCACTAACCTTGTTGGAACATTCGCAGGATAAAGGCCGGCCTTGAGTATAATACGCTGGCCTCTTTCTCCAGCAGCAAAGTTAACAAAACCTGAAGGTAATCCTCCTTTGACATCCGAGATTATAATAAAAATATCTCGCGTCAACGGGTATTTTTTCAGCACAAGATAGGCGGCAAAAGGCTTAAAACTGTTTTCAGCAGTAGCTTTATCCTCTGTACTTACCGACATTACATTGATACTATTAATAAAACTTAAATTTTTAGGGTCTGATGGGTTACTGATCCAATTGACACCAATAACACCTATTGCATCGGGCACAGCGGCCACGTAATCTATCACTTGTTGGTTTGGAGTACGGTCCGACAGATTCGTTGTTTTCACACTATCGGCAGACCGGGCTTTTATATTTTCGCCGAGGGCTTGTCCCCCGCAAATAGAATCTTTTATAAATCTGACAGTACTCGAATTGGGGCTGTCGAAAACGACTGATATATCCCCCAGTTTAGAGTTGGGGTTCAGTTCTTTCCAGCTTTTTACCTCTCCTGTCATTATTCTTTTCAGGTCAGATACGGTTATCAGTGTATCTGCATTGGCCTTATTCACAATAAGGGCTATTCCGTCAATCGCCAGTTTTTGGGTACGTGGTACCTGATTCCGTTCTTTTATAATCTGTGTTTCATTCGGTGTAAGTCTACGTGTAGCGATTATCACACGCAGGCTGTCATTCATAAACATATTGAACGCTTCGTTCTCGCTGGTAAAGATAGGGATAATCAGGGCTTCGTTATTCATCGCTCCGAATACGTCTACCTGTTCTTGTATAATGGGTGCGAAACATTCATCTACTGCTATTTCGGCTATGCCGCTGGTCGTAGTGTCGGTCCGCGTAATATTTCTCCTGTCTGCGCACGAAGACATGGCAATCAATAATATAAGGAAAAAAAGACCTAGATTTTTCATACGATAATTTTGTTTTTACAGGATAATTTCTCCATTAAAATTCTCTCCACGCACGAATGGCCCTGAATATACCGTACATAAACAGCAATATGCCAATAATGACACGCAATATCCAGTTTAAGCCTTCAAACAAAGGGGTAAATACCATCAATACGGCTATACACAGGTAAAAAAACACCATGAAAATACCGAATATCATTTTCGGCGATAACTTTTTTCCGTCTTTCATACTTATCCTATATTATTGGAAAAAGAAGAGAAGGGGTATTCATAGTCCGACTTCTCTTCTTTACTAAATCTTATTTTCAATTTTTTATAAAAATCTCAAAGAAGTGTCCTTACTGTTTCAAACGGAATACAATAGGAAGCGTAAAGTACACTGGCACGTTCAACCCGTTTTGTTTTCCGGGAATCCATTTTGGCATCGATTTTACCACACGCACGGCTTCTTTGTCGCACGAAGGGTCTATACCACGGATAACGTTTACATCTTCGATAGCTCCTGTTTTGGAAACAACGAAGCGTACTGTTACACGGCCTTGTATACCTGATTCCTGAGCCACTACCGGATATTTAAGATTGCTGGCGATATATCTCTGCATTTCTGCTTCGCCACCCGGGAATGTCGGCATCTGTTCTACAGTAACGAAAGGTTTTTCTACAACCGGCTTTTCTTCAACAATCACTTTGTGCTCTCTCAACTCAGCGATGTCGACACCTGTTTTATCATTTGTACCTTTCACGTCGGCCACAGAAATCTGGATTTTTGTTTCCAAAACCTCATCCTGAGCCTTCATTTCCTGATCGTCGCGCACGTCTTCATCCTTTGCAATTTTAGGAGGAACGAACTTCACAGTTGTTTTCAACGGTGGAGGCGGAGGCGCAGTTTCTTGTTTGATCTTATTTTCTTCCGGAATTTCTTGTTCTACCGGAATATTAGACAACTCGAACGTATCCTCCATCGGTCCCGACTGATTTTGGGTCAGGTTCTTTACCACAGTAATCAAACCGGGCAAAGCCGACACAAATATCGCAAATACAAGGACTACCAAGAATGCGACAATATGTCTTTTCGACGATGATTGACGTAGCTTGTAAGCTCCATAATTTTTATTCTTACCTTCAAAAACTACATCACACCATTCCGAGGAATTTAATTTGATATCTTTTCCCATAATTTACTCCTTTCTAATGTGATTAATTTTTTGGTGGTGCGGCGTTAGCCCCGTAAGCTCCTTTAGATTTCAGATTTTCAATCAGGTATTGATCTCCGTCTGTCATATCTACGATTGCATATTTTGCGATACTGCAAATCTGCATTTCGTCCAAAGCATCGACAAGATTTTTATAATTAGCTTCAGATGTAGGCTTGATAACTACTACCTGCCCATCTTTATCATCTTTAATTTCTTTCGATCTTGTCTTAAACTCTTCTTCAGGCATATTCTTTCTGGTAACGAATTTTTCATGTCTCAACTCCCTCATTTTACTTACGATAGGAGCATTTCGTTCCAACAATATTTTACGAAGACCTTCCGGAGAATAATCTGTTTCTTTCAAGGTAGTATAATCCGTATAGTCAGGAATACCGGCATAATAATATACTTTGTTATCCTCTCCTAATATCAATGTAATAGCTTTGGATTCCTTTACTTTTACTTCATCCTCTTCAGTCAGCTTTTGGTCTGTAGGCATCGCAATATCCATGATTTGCGGTTTACTCAGCGTGGTACAGAATACGAAGAAGCATATCAAAAGCATGTTCATATCCACCATCGGAGTAAAGTCTACTCGTAGATTCTGTCTTTTGGGTTTACCTTTTTTCTGTTCACCACCACCGGACTGTTGTACTTCTGCCATAATTTTTTTTCTTGTTTAAATTTTTAAATCATGATTTTTATACGCCGTCAGGCATTCCCCTTAGAGCAGTTACTAGGCTGTAACGGTTTTCCTTCATCTTTACAAGACTTTTCATGATCTTATCTACTAGCGGATAAGGTGTAGATTGGTCTGCTTTGATGGCAATCCCCATATTATCGCCTCCTATTTCGCGCGCATGTTTTATCCAACGTGAAAACTGGTCGTTTACACTATCTGTTGGTACTCCCCATTTCTTTATCTCACTATCCTGACTACTCAATGGCATATCCAGGAAAGCAGCCATTCTGTTCATAGGCACACCGATGTGTGTTTGCTCTATGAAAGATCTTATCTGCTTATCTGTAAAAGTAACACCATAGTCTTGTCCCATTAGCTCCAATACGGCCTTTTTATTTTCGGGTCTGTCTATATTCAAGAACACTTTTCCTGTGGGGTCTATCAATATATTCAGAACATTATATTCAGGCACCTTTACCTCCGACACCGATTGTGGTGTTATCACCTGCACGGGTTCTTTTGGCAAGAAAGTCGCTGTAAGAATAAAAAAACAGAGCAAGAGTACAGTAACGTCACTCATCGCTGTCATGTCGATGAACGTTTCTTGTTTTTTTACTTTTGTCTTTCCCATTTTCTTATTGTTTACTTATTAGAGTGGAAATCCATAAGAATTCCACAAATTGTTCCGGAAAAAATTGTTAATTATTTATTTAGACCTCCGTGAAGAGTAGTATATGTTTGGCCAATAGCGAAACCTACTTCATCAACAGCATTAGTCATATCTTCAACTTTTCCTGAGAAATAAGAATAAGAAATGATAGAAACAGCACCTGTACCGATACCCATTGCTGTATTGTAAAGTGCCTCAGAGATACCAACGGCAAGGGCAGTAGAGTCAGGAGCACCTTCTTGTCCCATCGCACCAAACGAACGGATCATACCAAGTACCGTACCGAACAGCCCCATCAATGTACCCAGGGTAGAGATAGTAGCGATAACTGATAAATTCTGTTGTAGATATGGTAATTCGAGAGTTGTAGCTTCTTCCAGTTCTTTCTGGATCATCGCTGCTTTCTCGTCGTTGTTTCTATCTGTTAGTTTTTCTACATCTGAATATCTAATCAAACCAGCTTTTAATATATTAGCCACAGATCCTTTTTGCTCATCGCACAATTTTGTTGCACCTGCGATATCTCCAGCTTCCAATTTAGCTTTTGCATTCATCACAAATTTTGATGTACTACCTTTTCCGCTAGCTCTGTTCAATGCGAAGAATCTTTCTACTGAAAGTGTAAGTGTAGTAAGCAACAGCGTGATAACGATAGGAATTACCCATCCTCCCTGATATAATGCACCTAGTGAATTACCCGGTAGTGGATGACCTTTCTCATCGAAGTTAGCAGCATCCCCTGCAACCAGATAGAAGAACAGGTGCGCAACAATAGCACATCCAATAACTACTATCATAGCTGAAACGCCTTTAGATCTTGGTTTTTGTTTTGGTTGTTGTTTTTTAGTTTCCATAATGATAATAAATAATTTAAGTTTAGTGAATCAATTTTTAAATTTATATTTTTATATCAATAATCTCCATTTATATTAAATAAAAAAGCAGTGTCAATATTATAGGATGCAAATATACTATTATTTTAGTTTTTTAAGTATTTCGCACCTAAAATTGCACTTTCATTCATGTCCCTAATAAAACAGAACGTTGAAATAAGATTTTTATTTTTCAATAAGAAAAACTTTTGTAATAGAGAATGTTCAAGCAAATCCAAAGGTCTATATATCTGTATATGTGGAATTTCTTTTTTAAATTCAGGTGTCCCACAAGGTATTAAATGATCTTTTTTTATTTCAGCTAACAAAAATAGAATTAAAAATCAATCCACGCAATAAAAAAAATATAAAAAAAACCTTATTAATCAATATTCACTAGCTGTTCCGGAATATCCGGTATAACATACGATTGCTTTCTATTCTTCCGTCACCGGATAATAATGTTCTAATTCTTCCCTACGCACAGTTCATCGTTAAGTGCAATTACCGCTTTTTTATAGTGTTCTCTCCTGATCACAAACTGCATATTCACCTGCCGTAGCGACTGGGCAAAACTTTCTACATTTATCTCATTATCATACAACGCTTTGGATGCCCTGTACAAGAAGCCCGGGAGTGCAATATTTGTGCCCATCACACACACCAGAGCGACACGTTCTACAATAACCTGATAGAATATAGTCTCAAGTTCTGTGATCAGTTCCCGTGATTTATAATTGTCCCATACTACCATGGTAATAGAGTTCGCGTTTGTAGATTTAAGGATATAACTCACGTTGAATTTTGCGAACGCCTGCATTATCCTCAGGTCAAACCCTACCTCTCCCACCATCATAGGATCATGAATCTCTACAGCCAACACTTTGTCTGTACCCGAAACAATCTCTATCTTAGGTATTTCCGAAACATATTGTTTCGTTATCAATGTTCCCGGATGCTCCGGTTCGAATGTATTCTTTATTCGTATATCTATATCTGCCAGTTCCAATGGTTTGGAGGCTTTGGGATGAATGGCCTCCATACCTATATCGGCAAGCTGATCGGCCACGATGAAATTCGTCCTTCCTACGGGGATAACTTTATCCACACCTACTATATTCGGGTCGGCGCTGGAAAGATGATATTCTTTGTGGATAATGGCCTCACCGGCATTTACTTCCACAGCTATCTTACTGAATGTAACCTCGGTATAGCCACGGTCGAAGGCACGCATAATACCTTCGGTACCTTTGGTATAGCCGGTAGATACACACATATCTTTGCTAAAGTCGATACCTTTGAAGGCTCTGTGGATACGTTCGTCAATGGTGAGTGGCAACGAATCGTTAAACCCGCACAAGTCGATAAACCTAGCCGAGATACCGTTATTATTCAGGATATTCACCGTATTCCATGCCGAATGCGCTTCGCCTATCGATGCCAGTATTTCACGGGCGGCAAGGCAAATATCTTCCGCGTTTACATAACCCGAAGCCAACACTTTGCTCAGGCTGTGGAGCATTGTTTTTGCCTGCTTGATACGGAATGTAATAAATTCCCTCGCTTCTAAAAGATTAAGCCCGATTTCCTCGAAGCCTTTGTTTATAAGCAAGAGCCGCTGGCACAAACTATCAAGGCCGATACTGTAATCCGCGTTCTCCAGAAACTGCACATATACGCCCGGCTCCCCGGTCTTTTTGTGTTCCAGAAGCCAGTTTGTCACGTTATTATATGCGGATACCACAAATATACGGTTGTACATTTCGTCCGGATTCCGTTTTCCGATAATAACATTTTCCAGCACATCTTTGAACTGGGACATGGAGGTTCCGCCAATCTTCTCTACAGTAAGCATTTCAATAAATAATATTTTATATTTTTTTCAGCGCAAAAATAATAAAATAATCTCACTTTACAGGGGAATATAGAATAATGTAATCTTTTTGTAATAAAAATAATATATTTGCAGAAACTTACAGAAAGTCGGCGGACGAATAAAATCAATATGAGATACATTACCCTACTGATTCTTAGCTTTATACTATCTACACAAATTTACACCCAGAACTTTAAAGGCAGGATTACCGATACGGCCGGAGAGGCCCTGTACGGCGCTACCATTTATATAAAGGATATCAATCAGGGACTGGTATGTAACGAAGACGGTTATTACCAGACAACCCTTTCGCCCGGAAATTACCGGATAGAATATAAATGCCTCGGTTTTAAACGCGAAGAAAGAAATATCGGGATAAAACAGGGGCAAACAACAACACTGGACATTACCCTTACCGAAAATCCGTTTACCCTTGCCGAAGTAACTGTATCGAATGAGGAAGACCCCGCCTACCCCATCATGCGCAAAGCGATAGAAAAAGCCCCATTGTATGCGGGTGCGGCTAAAGAATACACGGCGGACGTATATATAAAGGCAAATGCCGAACTGCTCAAAGTATCTTCCTTCATAGATAAGATGGCGAAAAAGGAAGAAGGGATAAAACTTTCCGACTTCAAAGAGCAGGTATTCATGCAGGAGTCATTCAACGAAATACAATTTACCGCGCCGGACAGATACAAGCAGACTGTAAAAGCTTTTTCGAGCAGTATCCCCGACGATCTGGATTCTGAAGACGCGATGGAACTGATAAATTCATCACTGTATATGCCTAAGGTGTCCTCATACATTTCGCCGCTGAACCCGAAAGCTTTTTCATACTATAAGTTCCGTTACGAAGGTTTTTCGGAAGAAAACGGAACGACTGTAAATAAGATTAAGGTGGTGCCCAAGCTGAAAGACCCTGTTCTTTTCGATGGCTATATCTATATAGCTGACAATACGTGGCATATCTATTCGGCTGAACTCAACACCAATGCTTATGGTGTAAAACAAGCCTACACCGTTTCATTTCAGGAAGTATCGGCAAACACCTACCTGCCTATCACTTATCTCATTGCGGCCGACATCAATATTCTGGGAATAAACGCGACAATGAATTATTACGCATCCCTGACTTATACAGATATAAAAACAAACGGGGATATTGTAAAAGAACTGGCCGAAAAGAAACCGAAGAAAAGAAATTTCGAAATACAAAGACACGACTCCCTCTATTCCGTCACATCCGACAGCCTTGCCACAAAACGGAATTCGGCATACTGGACAAAGATAAGAGTAGTCCCTCTGGAAGAAAGGGAAATCGCCACACTGACACGGAAAGACTCCATACAGCAACATCTGGATTCTGTACGAAAAGAACACCGGAATCCGGGATTTTCATTCGAAAGCATCCTCAACGGCGGCAGGTTAAACTCAGACTCCGGTAAAGTAACCGTGCGGTGCGAAGGACTGCTGAACGGGACTCTGAAAGAGTTCAACTTCGTAGACGGATGGTGGCTGGGGCAGAAATTCGACATTTCTACCAAAACAGGGAGACACAACAGGCTCGACATTTCCCCTTATCTATATTATACGCTTTCCCGCAAAAGGCTCTTGGGAGGCGGAGATATAAACCTATCGTATGCGCCCATGCGTAAGGGCAAACTCAAAATATCAGCAGGGTCGGTCAGTGCGGATTTCAATCCGGAAGGGATACACCGCTTCAACAACTTTTCCAGTTCGCTGATTTATGGCAAAAACTACAATTTCTATTACCAGAAAGATTACGTCTCGGCCTTCAACGACATTGATCTGGCAAACGGACTGAAACTGATAACAGGAGCGGAAATAGCCAGACGGCGCGGCCTGCACAACTCTACGGATTATACATGGGGGAAGAAGAAAAAGATAAAACCGAATATCTTCCCCGGCGAAAGGTTCGACAAAACCGCAGCCTATCTGGGCATAGACTATACGCCTTACGCTTATTATGAAATAAATGACGGGGCTAAAAGGTACGTAAAATACACCTCCCCCACTTTCTACATCAGATATAGCCAGGGATTTTCATCGTGGCAGACAAACAATTCCAAATATCAAAAACTCGCCGGAGGATTGTACCAGCATATAAAACTGAGCGAATTCACCAATCTGGATTACGGGCTGGAAGGTGGCGGATCTATCGGGAATAACGACAAGTTGCACTTTGCCGATTACCAGCACTTCAACACGTCTAATGTGACAGTGAACCTGAAATCGCCTTTTACTTCTTTTATGCTGCTCGACAATTATGCCGCTTCTACAAACAGGTACTGGATCAGGTCTAACATCAATTATGAAAGTAAATACATTTTACTGAAAAGGCTTCCGTTCCTGCAAGGAAAACTATTTAATGAAAGCCTCCACCTGAAAAACCTGTACACTCCCGATATGAAACTCTATACAGAAGCAGGGTATTCCCTGAACTTCACAAAACTGCTGAACATAGGGGCTTTCGCCTCTTTCCGCAAGGGCAAACATCAGAACTTCGGAATACGGGTATTATTCGACATTGAAAATATAAAAAGAATGGTGGAATAATTTTTATTGTAGGGTCAGGGTTTGCCTAGTGTTGGCCGGAAGATTTTAAATAATGCCAATCAAGGGTTGCTTTGGGTTGCAGTATACTATTATAAATCAATCTTCTGTTTTGCAGTCAGGGGTCTAAGTCCACGAAGTGGGCTAATATGGATAACCACGGGTAAAGCCCGTGGCAAAAGCAGGTAGAAATAGACCGTCTCCGTAGGAGGCGAATGACATTTTTTTTTGCTATTTGCCTCCTACGGAGACATATTCTTCTGTCAGTTCCTGCCACGGGTTTTACCCGTGGTTATCCACCTTCAGTCCCTTCGGGACAATAAGTTACTGTGCTTTTTAGCCCTTGATTCGCATAAATAATTGTATTTTAATGAATTGCCACGACTTTCAAGTCGTTATAAATAAAGGAGAACAAAGGCTTTAGCCAAACCTGTTTGGCCTGTTGTTTTTTGACTAAAGTCCTTTTTTTTTCGTTAATTTTGTCCTCCAGCTAAAGCAGGAGGCAATTAGCTTCGCTGAACGAAGAATCGACGGAGTCAATTAACAGGAAAGAACATCTTGATGAGTGATTGATAAATAGCATATTAATTAGAAGATGAATCTTCCGACCGACACCGGGGATTGCACGCCCCTGCAATATTCTCCACTTACATATTTCCCTAAATTGACATATTGATAAAAATGCCTACCTTTGCGAAAACATTTTATGGCATCTTTCAAATCGTGGATATCTGCATTACGCCCCCGCACATTGTTCCTCGCCGGAGCTACGGCGCTGTGTGGAAGCGGCATAGCATACAACACCGGAAAATTCAGCATCCTTGTCTTTATATTGACAATATTGATAGCCAACGTCCTCCAGCTTCTTTCGAATATGGCGAACGACCTTGGCGATTTTCAGCACGGAACGGATATTACGGGGGAGAGGATAGGCCCTCAGCGTACTGTACAGAGCGGGGCGATCACCCCTAAGGAGATGAAAAGAGCGATACTGATAGCTACAGGTGCCGCCATCGTTGTCGGCATTCTGCTCATTTATGCCGCCTTGCAGTTTATGGAACTTAAATATATACTGATCTTTCTGGGGCTGGGGCTGGCAAGTATCGTAGCTGCCATAAAGTATACTGCCGGAAAGAATCCATACGGATATAAAGGTTTCGGCGACATTTTCTCTTTCCTGTTCTTCGGGCCTGTTTCCGTTGTAGGCACATATTTCCTGCATACGCATACCATCGATTTTATGCCGTGGTTGCCAGCCATCGGGCTGGGATTGCTTACTGCTGCCGTGCTTAACCTGAACAACATGAGGGATATAGATAATGACCGTAAGTCGGGAAAAGTGACTACTCCGGTAAGGATAGGAATTAAGAACGCAAAAATTTACCATGCGTTACTGACCTTTGGCGCACTGTGGTGCTTCCTTATATATTCTTATACGTACAGCAGCTATTGGTACCAATATATATACCTCGCATGCTTCCTTATATTTATCAAATTATTGATCGACATTTTCAGGATAACGGAAAACCGCCGGCTCGACCCTTATCTGAAATATACATCGATGGGAACATTTGCCCTGTCAGTTTGTTTTTGTGTTTGCATCAACATATAGTTACGGGCAGGCAGGTTACCAACAAGCCAAGTATCATTTAAGCATAGTACATGACAAAAATAAGATACGACATTATATTGCCCTTACAGGGCGCAATTTCCGAGGGTGGACTTATCCTACCCAGGGCGTTGCCATTGGGCTATATTATGTAGCCCCTTCAGGGCATCGGGAAAGAAACAGGCTGAAGGCCTGATATATCCCAGCCCAGGGTAACACCTAGTCATGTTCGGAAGATTTTTTCGCCACGAAGTGGCTGGTTAATTCAGCCCAAGGTGAAGCCTTGGGTAAAAGTGGAAATCTCCACTACAGCGCGCTGAAAGCACAGGCTAAATTAACTTGGGCTTTCAGCCCTTACAGACAAGATTTTTATTATGTTAAAAATCTTCCGAACATGACTGGGTAACACCCTGGGGAAATAATAACCAAAGGAACTGCGCCCTGTAAGGGCAATATAGTAAACCTTTTAATTATGTATTTTTTTCATGTAGGATATTTCAAGGTGTTACTTTTTCAGAATAAATTTATCTATATCATACAGATAAATAGTTTGTTATAAAACAAAAGGTAACAAAATAAAAACACCGGAAAAGGTGTTACTTTTGTCACTTTTTAACAAAAATAGGTGAATGAAAAAAATAGGATTACTTTCCGATACGCATAACTGGTGGGACGACAAATTTGAAAAATATTTTGCCGACTGCGACGAAATATGGCATGCCGGAGACATCGGGTCGATGGAGCTTGCTGAAAAATTTGAGGCTTTGGGTAAACCGTTCCGTGCAGTGTATGGAAATATCGATGACAGTAAAATACGGGCTGCATATCCCGAAACATTACGTTTCACACTTGAGGGGGTGGATGTGCTGATGACCCATATCGGCGGTTATCCCGGAAAGTATGACCGTAAGGTGCAATCCATCTTATTGATGAATCCGCCCAAATTATTCATAACAGGGCATTCGCATATACTAAAGGTAATGTTTGACAAAAAAATCAACGGCCTGTTTATAAATCCGGGCGCAGCCGGAAAATATGGGATACATACTATAAGGACGCTCATCAAATTCAATCTGGACAAAGGAGCTATTACCGATTTGGATGTTATAGAACTTAACGATGAGTAAAACATCCCACCTAACCTGCCTAAGAAAGGAACACTTAAAAACAGTGAAAAAGCTGTCACTTTTGTCACTTTTTTTAGTTAACAACCGATTCATTATATTTGACTGTTTAAATTTGCACTGAATAAAATCAGAGACATGAAAGAAAAGCTATTAAGTAACGACGATATACGTAAACTAAGTCCGGTATTTCAAGGCCCGTTCGGGAATATGCTCATAAAGTTTGGCATGTGGCTTACCGGTATGAACAAGGTGAACCGTATCTACGACGCGTCGAAACAATATGAAGGCGTGAACTTCTGCAAGCATCTGTTACAGGATGTAGGTGTGAACATCGCCGTTGAGAATATCGAGGTACTCGACCGGTATAAAGGACAAGCCTTTATTACGGTATCCAACCATGCATACGGGCACATCGACGGAATCTCGGCTATAGCCACAGTCGGTTCAGTCCGCCCCGATTATAAGATGATGGTAAATTTCATCCTCGGCATGATAGATACGATGGCACCTAATTTCATAGCCGTCAACCCTTTTCAGAGTGGCAAAATAGCTAGCAAATCGAGTTTCGAAGGAATCAAACAGTCGATAGACCATATTAAGAGCGGGCATCCTCTCGGCTTTTTTCCGGCAGGAGCCGTATCGAAGACAAAAATAAGAAACTTCAGGATGGAAGTAGAAGACCGCGAATGGCAGGAACCGGTACTGAAACTGATAAAGAAATCAAAAGTACCTGTCGTCCCGATGTATTTCAGCGGTAAGAACTCATGGTTCTTTAACTTCCTCGACTTGGTCAACTGGCGCCTCCGCTCACTGAGGCTCGGCCATGAAGTCTACAACAAGAGGGGTAAAACGATCCACTTGCGGTTTGGAGAGCCTATCCTGCCCGAAGAAATGGTTCAATACACAGATATAAAAGACTTTGGGGAATTTCTGAAAGCAAAAACATATGCTTTAGCAAAAACAACAGATTAAGAGTTTTTAGGAGTACTGATTTTTACTACTCATATGAAACAACAATTTATTACACTGAGAAACTCTGAGAAGACACTGAGAAGACACTGAGAAGCACTGAGACAAAAACTCTGTGTAACTCTGTGAAAAAAACTTTGTGTAACTCCGTGGTTAAAACAAATTGTTTCTTTATTTTTCAAGCCATCGGATGAATTTTCCCAAACCCTGGAAGGGTGGGAAAAGAAAACCCCTGTTTTTAAACAGGCATCAACGCAAAAGGATTTATCCTTTTACCTTTCAACCTACGGAACTTGTTCCGTAGTATTTGAGTTTTTCTATAATACTCCGCTTTATTGGGGGCTGCTAACTGTTGACTGTTTACTGTTAACTGTTTACTGTTTTAGAAATCTTCACTAAAAAAGACTGACAAAAATAGAATTAATATGTAATTTTGTCAGGATTTGTTAAACATTGCATCTGAACTAATTGTTTATTTGCAACTTAACTTATACTTATAACTATATAATGGCTAAACCAGACATCCAACAGGTAAAACAACGTTTCGGCATTATCGGGAATAGCCCCGATCTTAACCGGGCTATAGATATAGCGCTACAGGTAGCTCCTACCGACATGTCCGTACTGGTAACGGGAGAAAGCGGTGTGGGGAAGGAAAACTTCCCGCAAATCATCCACCAGTTCAGCCACCGCAAGCATGGGACTTATATCGCGGTCAACTGCGGTTCAATACCCGAAGGCACAATCGATTCTGAACTGTTCGGGCACGAAAAAGGTTCGTTTACCGGTGCTACGGGAGAACGCAAAGGCTATTTTGAAGTAGCCAACGGAGGAACGCTGTTCCTTGACGAAGTGGGCGAACTTCCTTTGTCTACACAGGCCCGTCTGCTGCGTGTACTCGAAACCGGAGAGTTTATAAAAGTAGGTTCGTCTAAAGTAGAAAAGACAGATGTACGCGTTGTAGCCGCTACAAACCTCGACATGATAACCGCGACCCGCAACGGCCGCTTCCGCGAGGACTTGTACTACAGGCTGAATACTGTGCCGATCCGCATTCCGGCTCTCAGGGACAGGAAGGACGATATCCCGCTATTGTTCAGGAAATTTGCCAGCGACTGCGCCGAAAAATACAGTATGCCGTCTATAACCCTGACCGACAATGCACGGCAGATGCTAAAAGACTACTATTGGCCGGGTAATATCCGCCAGTTGAAGAATATTACCGAACAGATATCCATCATAGAGCAAACGCGGGAAATAACAGCTGAGATACTGAAACTATACCTGCCTGCCAACGAAGTGGGGTTAGTGCCCGTAAATACTCAGAATAACGAGCAGAAAAACTTCAATAACGAAAGGGAGATCCTCTATCAGGTACTTTTTGACATGAAGAAAGACATGAACGAACTTAAAAAGATCGTTCACGATATAGTGGCCGGCAATATGAAAGCCGCGGATATTGTGTCCGCGCCTGCCATCAACAAGAGCGACAAGGTGCTCACTCCTATGGTGGTAAATGCAAATGACAGCAATGCCGTTACCCCCATATCCATAAAAGAGGATGCTCATACAATCGTACCGAAATCCGGTATTGCGGATGTTGACATTATCGAAGCGCCCGAATACGAGGAAGAGACACTTTCGTTGCAGGACGTAGAGAAGGATATGATTATAAAAGCACTGGAACGCCATAACGGAAAACGTAAGAATGCCGCGCAGGACCTGAAAATATCGGAACGTACACTATATAGAAAAATTAAAGAATATAATCTGGAAAATCTATGAAGAAACTAATCTTTCTTATCCTATCGGCTATAATAATGACAGGCTGTACAGTGTCTTATAAATTCAATGGCTCAAACATTAATTATTCCGAAACACCCACTTTGGATATTCGTGATTTCCAGAATCAGGCGGAACTGGTTTATGCGCCACTTACACAGGTGTTCAACGAACGCATGAAGGATGTATTCATACGGGGAACCAAATTACAGCTTACCAGCATCGCCCCTTCGATGGAAATAGAGGGCGAAATCGTACGGTATTACCTTACCCCGCTGGCGGTGCAGGAAAACAACCTGGCATCGCAAACCCGGTTGACAATGGAAGTAAGGTACCGGTTCAGAAACAATGTAAGATCTGAAGAAGACAAAGAAGAAACGATCTCTGCTTACCGGGACTTTGAAAGCAGCAAGATGCTGACAGATGTTCAGGACCAGCTTATCGAAGAACTTACGAAAGAAATTGTTGACCAGATATTCAATGCTACAATGTCGAATTGGTAACAAGCCTGAAAAGCAAAGGTAAGGAAATCAGAAAAATGGAAGTTCAGAAGTTTAACTTATTTATTAATCAAAATAATATTCCCGATAAATCCGATATTGGGAACCTGGAAAAGCTTGTCTTCGAGTACCCTTACTTTCAGGCTGCAATCTTTGCATACCTAAAGGCTTTGTATATACACACGCCCGGTAATTATCAGAAAGAATTAGAACGGTTGAGCATTACCGTAAGAGACCGCAGAGCCTTGTTTTACTATATATTCAGTGAAGAATTTGACCGCTTTTTTATGGAAACGGGTAAAAAGGAGATACCTGAAGATAAAACGAATATATTACTGAACGCATTTTTTGAATCGCGGGGCGAAACACTCGATGATGACATGCAGTTAGAGTACAACATTTCTCATTCGAGCCTCGCCTCTACAGACTATTTCTCGTATATACAGGTACAACCGGAAGATGAGGAAGAAAAGGAAGAAAGGAAAACAGAGGATAACCCCCAACTGAGACATCACGATATTATAGACTCCTTTATAAATAAGTCGGAAGAAGAAGGGATCCATATACAAATACAAGAAGACCATACATACACCCGCAACGTAGATAATACAGAGGAAAACGATGAAGAAGATAACAAAGATGAACTAAATGAAGATATCTTTTTTACGGAAACCCTTGCCAAGATATATATAAAACAGCATAAGTATGATAAGGCATATAAAATTATTAAACATTTAAGTTTGAATTATCCGAAAAAAAATATTTACTTTGCAGACCAATTGAGTTTTCTCGAAAAATTGATTATAAATTCAAAATATAAAGATAAAAAATGATCGCACTTATTACTATATTGATCGTAATAGCAGCTATAGCCTTAGTACTGATAGTTCTTGTACAAAATTCGAAAGGCGGAGGCCTTTCTTCCGGGTTCTCATCGTCAAACGCAATTATGGGTGTTCGTAAAACGACCGACTTTCTCGAAAAAGCAACATGGGGATTAGCCGGGTTCATTATGGTAATGAGTATCGTATGTGTTATGTTAAGACCAAAAGTATCTTACGGCGCTCCAAAACCTGAAATAGGCACACAGACAGTTCCTACAACAGGATCTCCTGACATGTCTACTTCCCTGCCTCTGAATCAGGGTACTGCTCCGGCTCAACAACCGGTAACTCCTTCAGCTGAATAAAGTAAACGACTATATAATATAAAAAGCTTATCCTGATGGGATAGGCTTTTTTTATTATAGCGGTACTACGGAACGGAAATAGGCACATGGTTGTTCCCCCTTTCCTCCTTATCGGAATGTAAGCAATAACGGGAATGTATTACTGCTTGTTGTCAGTTTCCACTTCATCTCGCTAACCCTCAACAATCAGCTATCAATCCGTCTTTTTATTCCTCAAAATGGATAAGACTACGATAACAGATATAGCTCCCGAAAACAGGAATCCTAAAAAACCAAGTACAGAAACATCCCATAATAAAGGTGGCATCTTTGCCAGAATAAGCACCGAAGACCCTATCGCCATCGCTGATGCTATTACAGCTACGACCAGATGGCTCATCGTATTTTTTATATCATTGAGCCGCCTTATATTATGTGTAATCTCCAGTTCATCATTATTTACTTTCTGTATAAGGGAATGTATGTCATCGGGTATCTCCTCCAACTTGTCGCTCAGATCATATAATTTATCCAGCGCTTTATTCGACAGATATTTCGGATCCAACCTTTTCTTCATCATTTTCAGCCCATAAGGCCTGACGCTCTCGATAATATTAATGTCAAGCCCCAGTTCCCGCCCAATGCCTTCGAGCAAGACTATCCCCCTGACCAATAAATAAACATACTCCGGTAAAATGGTTTGATTCTCATTCAGCAACCTGCTCAGCCGTTTCATCATATCTTTCAGGTCAAGCTCCTTTATAGATGTACCTTCCATTACCTCCAGGAATTCATGCAGATCGCGTTCCATACGCGGCTCGTTCGCAATGCTGTATTTTACTGCCACCCGCTTAATCACACGTATCATGCGCTTTGTATCCTTCCTGAGGGCATACACTATAAAATCTGCCAGATATTCTTTATCTCGAGGCAACATTTTACCTACCGAACCATAATCGATAAATGCTATCTGCCCAGTTTCGAGGACGAATATATTTCCCGAATGCGGGTCTGCATGGAAAAAGCCGTAATCGATAATTTGCTTCAAATACAGGTCTACAACCGCAGAAGCAATATCTGTTGTCTTCAATCCTTTCTCGATCAACCTCTCCTTATCAGAGATTTTAATGCCATCGATAAATTCCATACACAGAATGTTACTGTTCGATATTACCTTATACGTCTCCGGCACATAGATAGAGCTGTTGCCCGCGAAGTTTGACCTGAACCGTTCTATATTCATCAACTCCTGTGTGAACGACAGCTCGGATAAAATGGCATTCTCGAAAGTGCATACGATATTATATAAGCCCACCTTGCTAGCCACATCGTAGTATTTTTCGAGCAAATGGGCAAAATCCTTCATTATAAGCACATCTGCTTCTACAATATCTTTTATCCCTTTCCTTTTTACCTTAATAACGATTTTCTTGCCGTCTTTCAGCCGTGCGGTGTACACCTGCGACAGTGAAGCGGCAGCTATCGGAACGATATCTATCTCCTCAAATATTTCTTCGGGCTCGATGCCCAGTTCCTCTTTCAGCACATCATGTATATCAATATCTTTATAAGATACGTCATCCCGCAACTTCTGGAGTTCAACAATCAGTTCTTCCGGCAGCAGGTCATCGCGGTTACTCAGCAACTGCCCCAGCTTTATATATGCCGGGCCCAATTCTTCCAGAACCATCCGGATGCGCTCGTAAATACTTAGCGAAAACAGTTCCCTCCGTTTTTCGCTATGCCCTATATAGCTATCTGGTATCAGCCTTTTTATACCTGTCTGCGTAACCAGTGTTTCAAAACCATATTTAGTAAGGACTGTAGCCAGTTGCGCTGTTCTCTTTATCTTTTTAAGATTGTCCATGATATTATGAGATTCAACTATTTAAAGAATCAAAGATAATAAAAGCAAACGGGCCATCCTCAATATAGGACAGCCCGTTTTTTATTTATTCTGACCGGATTGAATTACATCATACCGCCCATTCCGCCGCCACCCATTGGAGGCATTGGCATAGGGTTTTCTTCTTTTTTATCAGCGATGATACATTCTGTAGTAAGGAACATACCCGCGATAGAAGCTGCATTCTCAAGGGCTACACGAACCACTTTAGCAGGGTCGATAACTCCTGATGCGTTCAGGTTTTCGTAAACATCAGCACGCGCATTGTAACCGTAGTCATCTTTTCCGTCACGTACTTTCTGTACTACTACAGCGCCTTCTTTACCGCTGTTGGCTACAATCTGGCGAAGAGGCTCTTCGATAGCGCGCTTCACGATTTCGATACCTGTGGTTTCGTCTTCGTTTTCGCCTTTCAGGCTTTCGAGTGCATTGATAGCACGGATATAAGCCACGCCACCTCCTGGTACCGTACCTTCTTCGATGGCGGCACGGGTTGCCGAAAGCGCATCGTCTACACGGTCTTTCTTTTCTTTCATTTCCACTTCTGACGGAGCTCCTACGTAAAGAACAGCTACGCCACCTGCCAACTTAGCAAGACGTTCCTGTAGTTTTTCTTTATCGTAGTCAGATGTAGTTTTTTCCATCTGAGCCCTGATCTGTGAAACACGGGCAGCGATAGCATCTTTTGCACCGGCTCCGTTTACGATAGTCGTGTTATCCTTGTTGATAGTTACCTTGTCGGCAGTACCCAGCATATCTATAGTAGCAGCCTCAAGTTTGATACCTCTTTCTTCCGAAATCACGATACCACCTGTAAGGATAGCGATATCTTCCAGCATTTCCTTACGACGGTCGCCAAATCCCGGAGCTTTCACAGCAGCTATCTTAAGACCTGCACGAAGACGGTTAACTACCAGTGTAGTCAATGCCTCAGAGTCGATATCTTCTGCAATGATAAGCAATGAACGTCCCGATTTAAGGGCAGCCTCAAGAATTGGAAGAATATCTTTCAATACGGAGATTTTCTTATCGTGGATCAGGATATACGGATTTTCAAGGTCAGCTTCCATTTTCTCTGTATCGGTCACAAAGTATGGAGAAATATAACCTCTATCGAATTGCATACCTTCTACTACATCTACATAAGTATCAGTACCTTTGGCTTCTTCAACTGTGATCACGCCTTCTTTTTTCACTTTACCCATAGCTTCTGCAATCAGTTTACCGATAGTTTCGTCGCCGTTTGCAGATATTTTAGCTACATGTTCTATCTTTTGCAGGTCATCGCCTACAGCAACAGACTGGCTTTTGATATTTTCTACAACTTTAGCTACAGCCTTATCTATACCGCGCTTCAGGTCCATAGGGTTTGCGCCCGCAGTAACGTTCTTAAGACCTACGCTAACGATAGATTGAGCCAATACGGTAGCGGTAGTAGTACCGTCACCGGCATCGTCATTAGTCTTGGAAGCAACTTCTTTTACCAGTTGTGCTCCCATATTCTGGAATGCTTCTTCCAGCTCTATTTCTTTAGCCACTGTCACACCATCTTTTGTGATATGAGGTGCACCGAATTTCTTTTCGATGATAACATTACGGCCTTTTGGACCTAGTGTTACTTTTACTGCATTCGCCAATGCGTCAACACCTTTTTTCAATTCGTCGCGGGCGTCTATGTTAAATTTAATTTCCTTTGCCATTGTTTTTAGCTTTTAGCTAACAGCTTTTAGCCGTTAGCATTTGTTGAATATTATTTTTTTCTAACTCGTTAACTTGTACTTGTTATTTGTATCTAAAATCAGATAATTGCAAGAATATCAGACTGACGCATAATCAGGTAAACCTCTCCGTCCAGTTCAATTTCTGTTCCGGCATATTTGCCATAAAGAACCTGATCTTTCGGTTTTACTACCATTTCTTCGTCTTTTGTACCGTTACCTACTGCAATTACTTCGCCTTTAAGCGGTTTTTCCTTTGCTGTATCCGGAATAATGATACCTCCCACACTCTTTTCTTCGGCAGCTGCCGGCTTTACAAGCACTCTGTCTGCTAATGGTTTAATACTCATGATTCTTTTTAAATTTTAAGTTGTTATATTATATAATATTTTATTTAGGTATTTCTGTGAAGGGATAAAGCGAAATGCGTGCCAAAATATTTTTCTGTCAAAACAGCAGGATAACATGAATGACAGACTGACAACACGTCATTTCAGTCAACAGTCAACAGTTAGCAGCTTACAAGCTAAATCATTTATACTAAGCCTTTTACCAAAGGAAGGATGTCATTCTATAACGAAAACAATGGTTTCCTCCGTTGGTCCCCAGTCATAAACAAACTTTGCATGTGACGTAGCGTTGCGCACGCACATGTGAGAACGGGGCGTAGTACCCAATGTGTAGCTATATTCTATCAAGGCTGTACGGGGAGCGTTTACCGGAACACCGTGTATATATCCGCCATTGGTAAAGCGATTGGCATACGGGGCAAATCCTCCGTTTCGGGTTGTACCGTCTACGTAAAAGTACATCTTGGATTTCTTTTCCTGAATAACAAATGCCCCTAAGGGAGTTTCCTGCTGGTATGGAGGTTTGCGCAACCCTGTAGTCGCAGGGTTCATACTCCTGACCATCCATTTTGATCCTACTTTTTCAAGGGTAACGATATTCTCATTCTTTCTGTCTACAAAGACCACATGCTTAAATTGTACAGTATCATGTATTGGCTTCACATATTTTGCCGGTACAAGCCACTGCTCTCTGGAGTCGAGGGTAGTGATTTTCCTGAAATCGCCCACATTATCCTTAAATAGTTTCACTAACGCCCCATCCCTGCCATAACGTTCTCCGGCCGTAGTATCGGCAGGCAGAAAAAGAGGTATTCCCTGAAAACGTTCTACTCCAAGCGTGTCGGAAATGCGATTATATTCGTTTCGTTTATAGCTTTTTACAAGCGGAGCCTCTCCATTGTTATTGCGATAATTCTGCAAGATACCCCAAGCAAAAAATTCCTGTTGGAAATTCTCCAGAAGCGCCAGTCCTTGCCTGATCTTCTCCCATTGAAACTCACGTGTCTTATTTCCGTAAGGATAGGTATCCCCTAATGTATATTTATCATAAAGAAGTTCTTTCTCGATAATGAGATCTTCTGCCTTTATCCGGATTAGTTTCTGAGCCTTCTGTATCAGTACAGAATCTATATACAGCGGCTTTGCGGCCTGCCCCCTGCCTGTTTTATCTATACAAGAATTGAATGTAAAAAAGGATGTAAAAAGTAAAATAAAAAGAATAGCCTTAATCCGCATTAAATTTTCCAAAACCATCTTGAAGCCAGTAAAATAATATTATCTATAATAATCTTGTAGTTATTGTGAAATATACAAACAATAAAGATACATCATTGTTTGCATTCTGGAATAATACACCTGCCATATTTTTAGGCCAAGCGCATCAAAATCCATAAAGTTGTTTTCAGGCTCATGTAGGGCGTATCGTGGCAGATTTACTCTCTCAATATCTTCAATGATTGAAGATTTAATGAGAACCTGACACCGGCTGTCTTATAATCGAAGTTATTAAACGAAGAGAATACTCCTACCCCGAACAATCTGGTAATATTCAAAGAATACCCTATTTCCGAATAGAACTTTATATCCGGAGTATACAGTGTCTTGATGTGTAATCCTTCAAACAGGGGCTTACCCTGCATAAAAGGCAGGCGTTTGAGCAAAATATATTTCCCCGAATAATTTAGCGACAAAGCAGCCCAATAGTGGTTAGCTTGCAACTCATAATTATCCAGCAAGAGAAAAGAGTCGAAAAGAGAGCCCATGTTAAAAACCAGGTCGGGCGCTCCATAAAACTGATAATCGGAAAAATGAAGATGCTCCCTCGAACCCACAAAGGCACCGGCCTCAATTTTGTAATCTATCTTATCAAAATAATTCAATGGTATATTTTGCACGATTCCACCTTTCAGTTTCCGGTATCTTGAGTTATTCGTCTGCCAGGCGGAGAAACCCTCCTGATATTCAAGATGCAAAACAAGCGGCGATTCATTATTCTCGATCGTATAGTCGGCATGTGGAGCATACGAAAGGCCGAGGGAATAGAATGTCCTGTCAAAACGGTTATCAGGGTTTATATTCGGAGTTATCCTGTTTTTCTTCACTTTCACCAGAGTAAAATCCGTATAATTATTCAGGCCCGACCTCCGCTCTACCCCCAAGCCTGCCGAGAGTTTCAGCTTCCGGGTCACATCTATATTATTCCCTATAGACACATAATCTTTCTGATAAAAAGAATTGTAGTTCTTACCCAGGAACAAGGAACTGAAATAGTTGTTGTAGCGGGTTATACTCAGGCTGTTAAAATCGGCAGTATGGGAACCAACAGAGAAGGTCAGTTTCCCGTTCTTTTCGGGTAAATAGCTGTATGCAAAGTCGCTTCCCCCTATCATCCGGTGCCTTGCTGTAGTATAGTAAATATACGGACTGATTTGCCAAACTTTACCCCCACCCTGATCCGACTTGATAGTAAACCTGTTTCCCAACCAGAAACCATCAACATAGTTATAGTCCCTGAATATCATTTTCACCCCGCCATACTTAACCGACAACTTACTGGTATCGCTGCCATAGAGGTAATCCCCCATCAGTATCTTTCCATACCATGGCTTTTTTAACATCGGATTGTGCTTCTGTCCGAAATATTCAACGGCTGTCTTCTCATCCCGACTTACAGGAAAAGCCCTGACCTCCTCCCAGAAACCAATATCCTGAGCAGACGCCAGGTCATCGAAAACTATTTTCTTATTTCCGGACAAACGGGGAGAGTTTTTACTCCCCGTGCCCGGCTTTCCTTCCTGCAATTCATCATACTTTACCGATGTGAGATAGCTCACTTCGCCCGCATTACCGAATAATCTGAAATATATATTGGAAAGATAAGCCACAGGTATATTATATTTGCCGTCAACCAACTGGTAAGTTATGGTACTGGTGAACTCTACCGCCTGAAATCTTCGGGTCAGCCTGGCATAGATAATGTCCCCCGCGTCTGTTATATATAGATCGCCATTCAGCAATTCCTGGTCTTTGAATTTAGACTTAACCTCAACCCTGTTATATGCCTCCCCGTTCTCGATATAATAGCCTTTATACTTAAATTTATAATATAAAGAAGCCCTGCGGCTTAATGGAGACACACAGCCATTAAACCAGTCGGCATGTAAAGATTCGTCCAGAAGACCGACAGCCCCCCTTATATTCAGATCTTCGGCTATATTTCCCGAATATCCTTTGATCTCGATGTTATACAAATCGGGAGCGGCATAATCTATATTACAATATATTTCCTGTTGGATTATTTTATTCTGAAGCTCGAGCATACTGAAATTCTCTATCTTCTCCACGAGCTTATTTGTCAGGTTCGACACGCCGGTCAACATCAGGTCGCCTTTAATATATGCTTCTGCCTTATATGATGCATATCCGGGACTCTTATCTGTAGCTTTTTTTATTACTTGTTCCCCCATCGTCTCTATCCTTTGCTCCGTATTCTTATATTCATAAAATACACTTTGCTCGAGGCTAACATCAGTACTGGTCACCTCATTGTCGCGGATAAGGATAAATTGCCTGGACATGACATACCCCAGCCGCCTGAAGACGACAGCATACTGTCCGGCTTGGAGATGCGACCGGAAACGGCCGTCATTATCTGTTACCAAGCCAGCCCTCACACCTTCGATATAAACGGATACTCCGGCCAGAGGCATACCTGATGCATCACTGACGGTACCTTTAAAGTTTTGAGCCAGAAGAACGCCTGTATAAAACAATAATATGAGAAAGGCATTGGCACGGGAAAACCTCATTCTTTGATTTCCTTTTTAAGAGTCTGTTTAAAATTTATAGCAAATCTTTTTTATAGCTATTTTTAGATGGATTTTATCATTTTTGCTAGCTGGTTTAGCGGGCTAAACCAAGAGTAAAAAGGGGAAAAGACGCTAAAAAGAGCATAAAAAAATTGCTAAGAACTATTGACCTGGACCTATAATAAAAATTTTCGCTAAAATTTAAACAGGCTCTTAGTTATCACATACCAAATTTAACATTAATATCCATGTATGCTACTGCCACCTGCTGTCATCTTGATGGCAAATAGTAAAAAATAACATTTTATTGCATTTGTAGCTATAATGTCAGGAAGCGGACACATCCAAAATAAATGATGGGCATTTATTATTATCAGACTCTTTTCTTAATTTTAATATAATAATAATTATTTACAGCACAAATATGCAAAATTATCTTTTAAATATCAAATATATAATTAATTATTTTAATATATAGAACTTTAGTCAATAGTTCGTTATAAATAGATATAATTGATTGATTTTCAACAAAATAAGCATTAAATAACTTGGATAGTTCGCTGATTATCAATATCTTAGTAGATTGACCAAAATCTATAAAGTAATGACAACCAACGAATATCCAAATGCTAATGCATTTATACTTAATACTTTAAGTTCAGATATTTTTTCAAATATCAAGCAGACAAGAAAAAATTTTATATTCCACCTGCTAATGTTTTATTTAGGCATTAAAGGTAAAATAAATTTCTTGCAACTTGCTCGTTTTTCTCGGTACTGTGAACAATATTTTAGAATAAATTTCGAGAATATATTCAATTTTCAGGATTTTAATTTTACGCTTATTTCCATGCAGAAGATAAAAGA
>NZ_QVMO01000034.1:64303-92057 GCF_010501055.1 Dysgonomonas sp. 521 | reverse complement strand
GCAAGCGGCTCGATTTTATACGCTACTACCGGTCAAGTTCATCACATTTGGATTCACTTTATTTCCTACGTGGTCAGACAAATGCAGAACAATATATGGAAACGTTTCGCCATGAATTTGACCAAAACTTTTCTACCAACTGCGATTTCAAAGTAGGAAAGATTCTAGCGAATGATATGCTTTCTGCTTATTTAATGGACGAAATAGAACTACTGAAAGACAATGGGATTAAAATTTTCACTAATGGTTTTCCCGCCACCAAAATAACATGGATGGGAAGTAAGGCGGAATTGCAAGAACAAATTTTCTCATGGGATTGTGCGGGAATATTCGGAAAAGTACCGCAAACACAACTATTCGATTATATCCAAAATGTATTCAACATTCAATTAGACCGTAACCTCTCACGAAGTTTCGATGACCTGAAAATACGGAATACCCCTACACCATTTCTTGATAAACTAAAAAACGCTTTATTGCGGCGTATGGGCAGAAAATAGCCAATACCGATGTCGGTATTTTTAGTAGAACACCCGATTTTGATGCTGATTTAGGTCAAAATCGGGTGTTTTAACGTATAATCCGCATTATACCGACCTTTTCTAACTTTTCTGTCCCTGCTTTTTGACGAATAAATCATTTTTAATTCACTGTTAATAAGCGAATTGGAAAATATTTTCAAGAAATATCATACCGACCTCGTTAGCGACTATTGAGAAACGCCCGAACTTTGCAGCAAATTAATAAGTTACGAATATGAAAGTAATAGTCATAGAATCGGAAGCCTATAAAAGTCTGGTGCGAAAAATCGAGCGTATTTATTCCGAAATGAAAATACAGGCGAAAGAGAATGCCACCCAACAACCCGACCCTTCGGATGTTTGGGTAAACGACCAAGATGCCGCAGCCATGTTGCAGGTAAGCCGACGCACCATGCAGCGATTACGCAGTAGCGGGGATATAACCTATTCAATCAGGGGAAATAAAGCATGGTACACGCTGGCAGAAGTCAAACGTCTGTTATCCGGTCGTGTAGTAAGAAATAATAAAACGGAAGGAGGCAAGCCATGAGCGAGGAAGACGAAGGATTAAGAGGTTTCATGCAGGAATGGTTCGAGCAATTCATGGGACGTTTCGATCGATTGGATAAGTTTATGGATATAATGAGCGGACGGCATAATGTATTGAACGGCGAACGACTTTTGGATAATCAGGACTTGTGCCAACTGTTAAATGTGAGTAAACGAACACTTCAACGTTATCGTTCTGCGGGTGAATTGACCTACATCACTATCCATCACAAGATATTTTACACAGAGAAAAATGTAGAGAAATTCATCCGCGACCATTTCGCCAAAGGCGATAATGACAATGAAACTGAACTTGAATCTAAACCATCCGGTTAGCTTTTCTGATTTATCCATTGTTAAGACCCCGTTCAGTCGTGAGATAGAACGGGGTTTGCAGTTTCTGACAGACACTAAAAAAGGCGGATGCTCCGCCTTGAAAACCGTTTCCGGTTCAGTTATGAATGTCGGAACACGTAACCGCTATCGAACCAGTAGTCGGTCATAAACAAATCGCGGGCGAATTTTTCATAGTCGAAATACGTTTTCGCAAATTCCGGCAGGTCGTAGCATTCTTCAACGACTTCATACGCATAATCTTCTTCATCTTTGTATGCGCCCTGAAAGTCATCCTCGAAAGAGGAAATCAGGTCGTTTATATCTTTAGAACTAAGATCGTAGCTTTCGTGGTTCAGCCAGACCTCGAATGCCTCTTTTTTCGTATCGTCCATATCGTCTATGGCTTCGATAATTTCAAAGATGTTATCGGACAGCCAACTTTCACCTATTAACCCGGAGGGTATATATTCCCAATCCTGAAACATCAGTTCGGGGTCGTGTTCGTCCTTGTGTAACTCGCGGCAAGCCTCGTAAAAATCTTCTTTATCGGAATAATCCGAAAGGTCTAACCACTTACCGAAAATTGAACCTTCATTATACTTAGCGTAAGTTCCTACATAAATCCGTGCTTCTGATATATTTTCCATAACCTTAATTTTTAATCGGCATCTGCCGGGTTGATTTTTTATTCAGGTGCATTTCCGGTGTAGGGATTAGGGCTGTCAAGTATTCATGGACAAAATACAACCTGCAAGCGTGGAGATTTTTCCGGGAACCTGCAAGGCTTGTACTTTACTGCCCGTTAAGATTCCGTAAACACCTTTGCGCCATGATAGAAAATAACCTGCCGGGGCAGTTGCCGTATGTATTAAGGTGAAAAATGAAAGAAGCCGGATTTTTAATACTTACGCTAAGTATAATGAAGGTTCTTATTTAACGATGTGGTTTCCTATCGTAACCGATAAGGAAGATAAAGGGCTTGCCGTTTCATGCAGACGAAAGGGAAACCATAAGTAGTTTATAGATTAGGAATACCCAACTATACGAGAGAAGTGATGTCGATTGCTTTGAAGGATGAACTTTAGATATGGGTATAAAAAAGCATCAAAAACTTTGCTCTGGATGCCGAAAAAACTAAGTTAGAAGAGATTTGACTATAATAATGCCTCAGTGTAGATGTTATGATATAACACATTATATCAACATACCGATGTCATAAGATTCGAAGAAAGAACCCCAATAATAGTTTTCATGGAAATATGCTTCCTTATCTAAGTCGATCATTTTTCGCTCCCATTCATCCAAATACAATCGCTTATTAGAGGGATTTGCTATCTTTTTATTCATAAAATCCACATATAAGAGTATATAGCCGACAAGTTGGCTTAATGATGAGTTTAAATACATTAAACCACCGTCGTCGGGACTATGAACATATATCGATTCATTTTTATTTAGATCAATAATCAGATCACTCTTATTAAACTTGCCAATTATAATGCGATCAGGGAGGAGTGTCAACTCTTTATCGAATATGAAATCATAGTTGATATATTTACTATCAGGCAAACCTGTTTCAAATAAGATTTTTTTGGTATCCTGATCGATCAATTTTTTGACTTCTTCATTCTCCTTCTTTATTATGAATGATACATTTTTCATAACTTGATTCATCAATAATAACTATTTATTCTGTAAAGTTATAAGATTGTTATTAAAAAAAGGCAATAGCCTAATTAATAAAGGCATCCGAAGCCTTGCCCCGGATGCCCACCACTAAAAGATCAATGTTAAACGACTATTCCGAATCGTAAAACAAAGTCTTTCAGTGGCAAAGATACGATTAAGCGAGAACAGTGCAAAATCCATTTTAGCATTGTCGAGCGTGAGTATCTTATAAAAAGATAATGAAGATTTTACTTAGAACGTCGTTTTTTGCTGCCTCCTTTATTTTGCGGGAACTCAAAGACTGTTTTATAGTCTGCATCGAACTTGATTGCCGCCTCGAAAGTGCTTCCTGTTTTGCTGCTTACAAAACCTTTAATAAAGGCAGTCTTGCCGTTCATCAAAAGGTCTGTCTGTTGCCCGTCCGTCAGTTCCTTTTTAGCAATGGAGCGCCATACGGTAAGCCCGCAGGCTTCATTCTGGCACTTGGCGACTTTATTATAGATAACCACATTCCCGCTCTTGCATTTCGGGCAAGGGCATGACTGGCGGTTATCCTGTCGCTCAAAGGTCATATCAAGCAATTCGGACGTTATCTGTGAAGCATAAACCTCTATTGCTTTATGGAATGTAGATGCCTCCATATCGCCCGATGCAATCTTATTCAGGGCTTGTTCCCATTGCCCGGTCATGGCAACATCCGCAATCTTCTTATCCTTTACCGCCAGATAGACCACCAACCCTTTGTTTGTCGGGACAAGGGATTTCTTCTCGCGTACAATATATTCACGAGAGAATAACGTTTCGATAATACTTGCACGGGTAGCAGGTGTTCCGATACCGCAATCCTTCATCGCTTCGCGCTCTTCCTCGTTCTCTACCTCTTTACCTGCGCTCTCCATCGCAGCCAGCAATGAACTCTCCGTGTGAAGCGGGCGAGGTTTGGTTTGCTTCTCCTGAATTTCGCAATCGCGGATAGACAGGCTATCGCCTTCAATGAGGGCGGGTAAAACTGCCGTATCGTCCTCATCGTTTGGCTCGTCCTTAAAGTTAAACACTGACCTCCAACCGGGGACGAGCGTAACGCTGCCTTTGCAGGAGAAGTGTACTCCGCCCGCGTCAAGCGAAACGGTGGTGTTCTCTTTGATGCAACGTTCGCCGAAGGCTTCAAGCATACGCCCGGCAACCATATCGTAGATAAGCTGTTCATCTTTGGATAATCCGGTAGCCGGATTTTCCGTAATAATCAGCGCATGGTGGTCGGTAACTTTCGTATCGTCCACCGAACGGGTATTGAGCGTTGTATCAAACCTGCTGTCAATATACGCACCAAAAAGAGGATGCGAACGAAGCATAGCAATCAGGTGCGGTATTTCCTCCAGTACGTCTTCGGAGATATAGCGGCTGCCTGTTCGTGGGTACGAGATTTTTTTCGCTTCGTATAATGCCTGTGCTATTGTCAGTGTCTTATCAGCCGAAAAACCATGCTTGCTGTTGGCTTCCTTTTGAAGTGTAGTAAGGTCGTAAAGCAAAGGCGGCTCCTGTTTGACCTCTTTACGCTCTACGCCAGTAACCATAACCGCTCCGGCAGCTTTGACCTGTGCCGTTATTTCCTCGGCGATGGTTCGTGTAACGAATTTATCCACCGAAAGAGCGGGAAATGCCACAGCATCTTTCGCCGTATGCAGTTTCAGACGGAAATAGGTTTGCGGTTTGAAATCCTTGTTTTCAAGGTATCGACTGCAAATAATCGCCAGCGTTGGGGTCTGTACCCTGCCGAGCGACCAAACGCCATAACCTGCGGAGATAGAAAGTGCCTGACTTGCATTCAATCCCACTAACCAGTCAGCGGTACTGCGGGCTTTCGCCGAAGCATACAGGTTATCGTAATCACTTCCGGGACGTAGGGTTTGGAAACCGTCTTTGATTGCTCTGTCGGTAAGTGAGCTTATCCACAAACGGCGGAACGGAAGTGAACTGCCTATATACTCAAATATATAGCGGAATATGAGTTCTCCTTCACGTCCGGCATCGGTAGCCACGATAATTTCATCCCCAAGATTGAACAACTCCCGAATAACTTTTAGTTGCTTCATCACGCCGGGATCATTCTTATACTCCTTGCCCTCTTTCACCTGACGGGGCAATAGCTTAAATTCTTTCGGGAGTATCGGCAGGTTCTCACGCTTAAAACCCTCGATGCCATAATGCTCCGGCATGGCAAGCCCGACCAAATGCCCAAAAGCCCATGTAACGGCATACCCGTTACCCTCTATATAGCCATCTTTTTTGTTGTTTGCTCCGACTATGGCTGCTATACTCTTAGCCACAGACGGATTTTCTGCAATTATAATTTTCATTTTAACATTGATTTTTTAGTGGTTGAAATAATGGATTACATCTTGCGCCCCTTACCTTTCTTCGGAGCGGCAGGAGTTTGTTTCTGTTCCTGCTTCTGCTCTTTCTTCTCCGCCTGTTTTTCGGTAGGCTGCGACTGCCCTTTCTTTAGCGGTTCGGTCGAATGCTTGGTTGCTTCGTTGGTCTTGCCCTCGTTATTGACGGCGACCTGCGTTTTGCTCTCGGCAGCGGGTTTGATGTTTTGTGTATTCTGCGCCGCCTGTTTTGCTTCGATAGCCCGTACCTGATCGGGGTGCTTTGTGGTATGGCGAACCTTACCCCTGTTTTCATCAATCCATACCCACGCATTGTACTTCTGCCCTTTCTGGTCGGTCGCTTCCACCTTTTGCGCTCCCGAAGCATCCGCCTGTTGTTTGGGTTTCTGTGATTCCATGTCCTTGACAAAAACAGGCTCTTTGTTGCATAGCTTGTCGAAATCCTCGCGGGATAGCTGTACGCCGCCCTGTTTGGAATAAACCCAAATCTCACCGAGCTTGCGGGCTTTAGGCATTTTCTGTTCCTGACCTTCCGTCTGTCCCTCGCCCTGCTTGGCTCGCCGCTCTTGATTGAACTGCTGGCGTTGCTCATCGCTGAACTTGAAATCAAAGTTTTTACTGGCGGCGTTGTACTGAACGAAGCGGTCAATCTTTGAGGGTTGTTCGCCTTGTTTAACTTTCTTATCCATGCCCTCAATCCAAACGGCTTTACCCTCTTTCAATCCTTGCTGTTGTTCATCGGAAAGCGGGGCATTTTTCAAGGTCTGCGGAATATAAATATCCTTCAACGCCATAGCCTCAAAACGGTTGGTAAGTTTATCAAGGGAGATAAGCGAAGGAACTTTTTCGCCTCCGGCTATGGGTTCGAGATCGAACACACGCCCGCCGTGCCCTGTCTTTTGGAATTGCTCTTTATCCTGCTCGGTAAAGACAACTCCCATGAACGGTTTTTCAAAGTCGGGCTGTTCCTGCTTGGGATGGGTAGCGATTTTGATGCTGCCGTCCGGTTGCTGTTCCAACGATAAGCGGGCTTGCATGGGAAACTCCTGTCCGTCAACGGCGGGTTTAATATCGACCAGACCGGGCGACTTATGACCGTAAACCATTGCTTTGAGGGCATCTTGCAAGCTCTCACCGGAAACGCCTAACTTTTCAACCTCTTTCCAGTTGAGTTTATTCAGGTCTAAAGGTTGGTACTTGCCTGTAAACTCTACCTCTATGCGTATCTTACCGTCAAATTTGACGCGGTACGGGTCGAGTGCCTTGTCTTTGTGGTCGATACGGATAAGTTTGTCGAAGAAAGCCGCGACCTTATCCACCGCCGATGCGGCAACTGCATACACACCCGTGTGCGATGGGTGGCTGAACTGCGCCGAAAACTTCTTGAAGAAATTCTCCAACGCATTGCCGTTGGTGTCAATCTTCATAAACTGGTCGGCGTTCTCTTTCTTGGGATCGACTGTTTTTAGCTTGCCGTCCTGTTCTCCTGCGATGACTTTTAGTTTGCCATCTTCGCCCTGTGTCAGAAAGACTTTAGGCTCTTCATTTTTTACTTTTTTTTCGTCCATAATAAATATGTATTTATTCTGCATTAATAGTAATGCAGAACGAAAGTAAACCTAAGTAATGGATTGAGAGCAAGGATTTAAGACGGTGGATGCTTGTGTCCGGGGTTGTCTATGGATGTTTTGAAAATCGGGGCGTTTTTGCCTTCCGATTTTGCAATCTATGTATAAATTGATGAGAACTGAGAAAGAATAATATGATATGTTATTTTATACCTGTAACAGAGAAATAGCCTATCTTTGTGATTATTTGTAAATAAGGAATTATGAGTCAGACAACAGCTAATGGATTACTATATCCTGCAATGCATAAGTTATATAGTGCTCTAAACAGTTTGGAGCAATTTCAAAAAGGGAACAACTTTTTTGACAATATATCCTGTTTGGATAATTTCTTTTCAGAATACAGAAACATAACTTTTGTTTTGCAAAAATCATTAGCCCATACTGAATATGAGAGTATATATGAGGAGAATAGGGCGAAGTATCTTTTGAATGAAACCTGTAAATGGTTTGTAGAAAAAAGAAATGAAGTTCTGAAACAGCATCCTTTCAATTTAGAAAAAAGGATAACTATAACTTTATACTCTCCTCAAACATCAATTGCTCTACCTGAATATGTTTTCACTATTGAAAATGATGTGGAATATTCAACCATCATTGACTCTCTGAGAAGTCTTTTTATTGACATTAATCCAGTAGAAGTTTTTTTCTCTGTGGAATTTTCGTTCTACGAAAAAGGTCAGAACAAAGAATTATATGATGATTTGATCTTAGGCATAAGTAACATGAAAATGTTTATATCAAGTATGAGAGAAGCAATAAACGAAGAATGTAGATTATGCGATCAGTTAGAACAGAAAATAGATAAGATGAACTTTTATCAGGTTCCCAAGAATATGTTATTCATCGAAGACTTTGCTTATTATCCTCAAAAGGATCATTTTGAAAAAGGATCAAGGATGGAAGTTATGATGCCTGACCTTTCTATAAGGATGCCTTTGTCTGGGTTTTGTAACTTCCTCAGTAAAGACAGTAATGAAAAAAGGAATGCATTTGACGATTTTATCACGATGCATATAGTCGTATTTTCTATGCAGAAAACATTAATGCCAACTTTTATGATTGTGTATGAGGATGAAACTTTTGCGTTGAAATCATTTCATGCTTCCATAAAAACGACAATGTATAGGACTATAAATGATATTGCAAAGAGAATTGAATCAGATAAAATCAAGTCTATTTTTTATGTAACCGAAATGCTAAAATACGCCAATGAAAGTAATGATTATAGGGAAATTCTAAAAATGAACTCTAATGATAGAGCAAAATATAGAACATCCGAATTACTTTGCTTTTATATGTTAGACAGCAATTTGCATTTCCAATCTTATTGTTTTGATAGTGAAAAAATTGATGATATGGGATATGTTATGTCTATATTAAAAAGCCAGTTCCAAGAAAGTACAATTACGAATTTTCTTCAGCCAATAAAAGATGAATTTGAAAGGATTAGAAAATAAGAGTCACCCAAATTTTGAGTGACTCCTACTAACTGTCTCTACTCCTCTTTCGGCAACAAATGCCGCAAGTTCTCATCATTGCGAATCCGCTCCAACTCATCCGCCACAATCTGTTTGGCTTCCGCTTTGATACGGTCGTAATTCTCCTTAATCATTTCCTTCATGCGATCCACGCCGTTTTCATCTACAAAGTTGGTAATAACGGGTATTTTACGGTACGCTTTCGTTTCAGCGGAAACACGCTCGTTATCGACAACGATTTCACAATGGAAAATCTTCTGTTCTATCCGTTCATCGAAGTTGTCCGCTACCGCACCCACAAACATACCCTGTGTGAGATTGGAGATTTTAGACGGAGGTATCAAACTATCCATTTGGGTAGAAATGGAAGTTGATTTATCGTTTCGGTTTATCGTCATGGACTGGCGTTTCTGTAATACTTTCCCAAAACGGTCGGAAAGCGTTTTTGCAGTATCGCCGACCACTTGCCCGGAAAAGATGTTACCTACGGTGTTCATTACTACGGCAGCTTCTTTATCTCCGTAGTCGCGCTTTAGCTGCGAAAAGTCCTGAAAGCCCAACAATACAGCAACCTTGTTGCTCCGTGCGGTGGCTATCAGGTTATCCAACCCTTTGAAATAAATAGTCGGCAACTCATCAATGATAACCGAAGATTTGAGTTGCCCCTTTTTATTAATCAACTTCACAATACGGGAATTATACAATCCGAGAGCCGCACCGTATATATTCTGGCGGTCGGGATTGTTCCCCACGACCAACATTTTAGGGTCGTCCGGATTATTAATATCCAGCGTAAATTCATCGCCCGACATTACCCAATAAAGCTGTGGGGAAATCATCCTCGAAAGCGGAATTTTCGCACTCGCAATCTGTCCTTGAAGCTGGTCGGCAGCCCCAGATTTCCACGCATCCATAAAGGGAGAAAGGTAGTTTTCGAGGTCGGGATAAGAGGTTAAAATCGGAAAAATATCTTCGTAACTTTTATTCAAAAACTCGATAGCATGGGGAAAGGTGCAATACTTCCCATCCTGATAAATCCGCAAGTACCATATAATAGCGGCAAATAGGATAATCGGCGATTCTACGAAGAAATCGCCCTGTTTCTGTACCCACGTCCGGTTCAGATTCAGCATTATCGTATATGCCGATTCGTAGGCATCCGAAATATCATCCATAAACGAAGGATTAATCGGATTGCAACGGTGCGAACGGCTCGGATCATCGAAATTAATTACATAGAATGTCGGTACTTTCTCGTAACCTTCCCGGTTGTTTAACAGGTGGTTATAAGCAATGGTAGAGAGGTCGGGGTCGGGTAGGTCAGCACCCTTGCGGGTGCTTCCCCCCCTAAGAACCGTGCGTGAAAGTTTCCCCTCACACGGCTCAAGCAAACAATATTTCTTTTTAATTAAGAATATGCTCATAACTTACTTCTTCTTTTTATGTGTAACACTTTGGTAACAGCTATCATGAACCAGACTGAGATGGTTTTTACCATTCTCTTGCCGGTTCATAGTGTGCCATGTAGTTTCCGCTGTAATAGGTTCTCCACACAACACACAGTTTCGCTTTTGTCTTTCCCACATTGCAATGAGTGACCTCTTCCCTTTGAGACTCATTTTCATTTTGGCAGTTCTTCTCTTTTCAAGATATTGCCTCCATTCAGGGTCGAAGGGATTGACTTCACATTTCAGTTGAGGGTATCTTTCAATTTTCGTGTAGAACAAGATAGTAGCCGGAACATAATATTCCTCCTTTTTCTCGTTCTTCTTTTTAACTGCAAATACCCAGTCCCGACCATCAATTCTGTGGAAGTAGCGGTCTTTAATCCACCCCTTGCACTTGTTACCATGCCTGCGGAGTGCCCACTGCCATAACTTCTTGAAGATTTGATGGTCTGCTTTGCGGAAGACTGTAGAGGCTGCACTATATTTGTAATAGTTCGCCCATCCGTTGAGTATCGGGTTCAGTCGCATAATCAGTTCATGTTGTGTACCACCACGGGATCGTTTGATTTCGTATTTGACTTTGCTCAACATGCGCTTGATTCTGTCTTTGGCAGGTTGTGTTAGTAAAGTGTCTCCAAATTTGCGGACATTGAACCCAAGAAAATCGAAGCCATCACTAATATGAGTGATTTTGGTCTTTTCTTCAGATAGCGTCAATCCTCGCTCTGCAAGGAATTGGGCTACCAAAGGTCTGACCTTTTGCTCCAATAGTTCTTTGGTTTCACCCGTGATGATGAAGTGAGTAGAGCAGGGGAACTTCCCCCCTGCGCCCTCTCAGAACCGGACGGGAACCTCTCAGCTCATCCGGCTCCCCTTATCCAGCCGTAGGCAAAACGCCATAGCGCCAATGAGCAAATAAAGTCTTGTCACGCCGTGCAATCCTTCCCAACCAATATTCAGCCCGTCTACGATGTTTACGACTTTTATATTTCCTGCGAACCCACTTAATCAGACATTGATTGACATACCTCAGTGTGTATATCAACTTCGATTTATAGTAATGACCATAATACGATATCCATCCTTGGATCCGCGAGTTAAACATATTAGCCAAATCATTCAGACTTTTTGTAACCTTCAGTTGTAGCCTCCAACTTCTTACCTCTTCTTTTAATGCTTTTATAGCTTTATCGGATATGGCAGGAAGATAATTAAGAAAGATCTTTCCATGCTTATTCTTTGCCAAGCGAGGTCGGAAGGTGTAGCCCAGAAAATCAAAGCTTATATCAGGGTGTTCTTCAACCCTGTCGGCATCTTTACAATACACAATCCTCGTTTTCGTCTCATTCAACTCTAAACCAAACAAGTGAAAACGTTCTTGCAATACAGATTTCATATACTTCGCTTGTTGATAAGTCTTACAGTGTAAGACTCCGTCATCAGCATAACGCTCCCACCAAGCGGCAGGATATTCCTTTGCCATAAAACTGTCAAAGGCATAATGAAGAAATAGGTTCGCAAGGACTGGACTTATAACACCCCCTTGAGGAGTGCCTGATGATCGTTCCTGTAATGTGCCGTCTTCCAGTTGGAAAGGGGTAGTCAACCATCGTTCCACATAAAGCAAAACCCACTTATGTGGAGTATGGCGACGAACCATCTCCAAAAGATAATCATGACGGATATTGTCAAATAAGCCTTTAATGTCATATTCCAATACCCAATCACGATGCCAACAGCGTTTTCGAGTTGTCGATAGAGCTTGTATAGCTGATTTATTAGGTCGATAACCGTAAGAATCATCATGAAACAGAGGTTCCACGGATGGCTCAAAGTACAACTTGGCTGTCATTTGAGCGATACGGTCTTCAACTGTAGGAATACCAAGTATCCGCACCCCTCCATTCTTCTTGGGGATGGATACTGCTTTTACTGGTTTAGGAAAATAGCTACCGGAAGACATTCGATTCCAAATCTTATAAAGATTACCTTTCAGATTCTTTTCAAAGTCTTCGATGGATTGTCCATCCACACCATAACTCCCTTTGTTTGCCTTGACACTTTCCCAGGCTCTATATACAGCCCAGCGAGAGATGTCGTACGGCTTTGTTTCGTTCATAAGTTCATCCATTTATACAATGTTGGCTCATAATTAAAACCGGATAACGTTGAACCCTTCGCTCCATTCCAATTACAGGAACTTCATCACTACTACGATTCAATCTGCCCCTATGGCTGCATCGGTACTCTCTTCTTGTGGGACTGCCACTTGAAGTACTCCCTTAACATCAGCCCGTAGGTTCCAACGTTCCGTACAAACGCCTGTATCAAGATCATGCCTCCTTTATGCCGCCCACCGTATAGCCAGTAAACAGGTATCCGCTATACTTATCCCGGGTTAACGACTACCTCCCGGTTTTGATGGAATCACTACGCTTTCGACACGTTCGTAAGAGGTTCACAACTTCGTTCATCTTCCTGATACTCATCTGACAGTTTTAAACTGCCTTTTCTCTAACGCTCAATACCGTAGCTTTTGACTAAAGCACCTTAGAGTGATTTGCAACCTCCACCTGCATGGCGGTTGCGGTGGGCCTACCACCATCGTCTGCACAGCATTGCTCAAAACATCCAATTTAACTCGGAGCTTCTCGCATTCGTTGCGCCCAGTCATCTGCGTAACGAACCAACCTTACTTTGGGACAGTACCATCCCGTTTTTTCGGGAATATGCTCCCACGGAAAGTTTGTTTCCAAAAGTTCCTGTAACCCGTCGAGTGTCATATTAGCGAGAGTCGGAGATATAATACCTCCCTGTGGTGTGCCTTCTTCTGTTGGAAACAATTCTTTGTTGTACACAAATCCACATTTTAACCATTTCTGTAATATGGTTTTATCCGTAGGGATATTTTCCATGAGCCAATTATGGCTTATGTGGTCAAAACAACCTTTAATGTCTCCTTCCAACACCCACTCGGCAGAACATTTTCTTGAAAGTAGTGCATGACAGCGAGCCATCGCATCCGCAGCACTGCGGTCTTTTCTGAAACCAAAGGAGTAGTTATCCGCAGTTGTCTCGGATACTGGTTCCAATGCCATCAGATAGAGGGCTTGCATCGCTCTGTCTTTCATTGTCGGTATGCCCAGCGGGCGAAGTTTTCCGTTACTCTTTTTAATATTCACTCTTTTCAACGGTTGAGGTTTATATCCTCTTCTTTTTAGTGTTACAATGGCTTTGAATTTTGATTGTGGAGTTGACCAAAGGACGTTATCCACTCCCGAAGTTTTCTTGCCATTATTAGAAGTAACTCGTTTGACTGCCAATGTTTTGGCATAGAACGAGTGGGTAAGTGTCCATTGCAAGGTTTTTACCTTACCATACTTACCTGCTTTCTGAGCTTTTACAATACGCGCTTGCAGCTTATTAACCGCCTGTTCGCACTTGTTCCAGTCTATGCTTTCCCAAGTTTGCCCTCTTCGGTCAGAAGACGCACACGATTTTTTACTTTCGTACATTTGCTTTTCCTCTTTCATAAGTTCTAAAAGTTATCTTGTAAAACGTTACCATACCGGAAGTCTGCCCGTTTTCACGTCAAGTAATGTCGTCAAGGTCAATTCATGATTTTGACTCAACTTATATCTGTTCCATTACAGAACAGCGTTCGCTTTCTCCGGTTTTCCTTTACCCGCATATCCATCGGATTACCTTGCAGCTTTCCTACCCTTACGGGAGATATACGGGCTTACCGTGTTCTACACCAGTACCAAGATAGGGTTAGGTCTTGCCTCTTCGCCGGTGGCTCTATTGTTCGCGTAACCCCAAAATTCACAGGGAAATCCAGCCACGTTACCTTTTGGTTCAAGCCTGATAGCATTCGTAGGCTTGTTCGACTTAACGACGTTTATTAGCAATTCACTTTCGTTGACCATACCTTCCGAGCCAAGCTCCCCGACCCGCATAATGCTTGCGAGCTTTGAAATCCCCTTGCGGTTCTTTCTTACCCTTTCGGGAGGGCTACCTTGTCCGAGCAGCTTGATACCCTTATGTAAGCGCACCTGCTCGTAGGCTACTATTGGCGAAACAATAGGTCTAATCTATGTTAGACAGCTACTGGTGTAACTTTCACGTCACACAAACTTGAAGTCGTAAATATAGCCTGTATAACCCTTCTCAATCTGCTGTTTGATGAACTGGTTTACAACGGCGTATGACTTACCCGAACCCGGCGTACCCAAAACGATAGCTGCCCGAAATGGATTTACAACGTTTATCCACCCTTTCCACTGTTTCTTTTTATACCAGAATTTCGTAGGCAGGTTTACCGAATAATCGTTTACCATCAGCTTAGTTTCCTGCATGAACGATTCGTTTTCCGTATTGAAAACATCATCGAACATATTGTTTTTGAGTAGACGGCTTATCCATGTACCCGCCATCAGTAATAATATGTAGCCTGCCGAAATGGTAAAAATATAAAATCCGGCATTGGCTACTTTGGGTAACGGTAATGCCAGTAACCACCAATTCAAAAAGAACAGGACGAAGCCGATACCGAGGCAGACATAGATTTTCGTCCATGTAATCTTTTCCTCTTTCACACCCTTTGTTCCCAGACAGGACAAAGCAAGAAACACTACGGCAAAGATTTTCGTCCACAGGATCGAGGTAAACAATCCGGCGGTACGGTTAAAATTCATCAGAATTTTATCGACTACCCCGATATTGATTCCCCACTCGTGCATTGCCTCATAGCAGAACCAATACACATTTATCACTACAAATAGTATAGAGAGCGCACGCATAAAGTCCATTACTTTAGCCAAGCCCCTCAAATCATCTTCATTTTGCATAATCGTAAAAATTAAATTGTTATTACTTCAAATTTTATAGCTGCCTGCCATACCTGCGCTTTTTCTTTCTTTTGCGCTTAATGGTCGGCTGTTTATTGTCCGTCCCTTGTGTTTCGGGAGTAAGGACAGAGAGTAGGCTGCCCGCCGCATCATCGACCGTAGAATGCCCGGCTTGCGGTTGTTTGTCGATAGCAGGTTTGTCAGTCTGGCGTAGGTTATCGAACTGTTTCGGCTGTTGGGTTTGCAGATCCTCGCGAGGCGAATCATCTGCGAACCGTTCGTTAAGGACATTCGCTGAAAACTCCTTACCCAGACGCGAACCGTTTAGTACCGCCCGCTCGTTATGGTCGATAAAGGTTGCCCCGAAAATGCGCCCTTCATCATTGCGGCGAAGTACCAAGTCGATACCTTTCTTTTGCAATGCCGCCCGGAACTCGCTTTCGGTGCGGGTACTATTCAAGGCTTCGGAAACCACAATGCGGGTACGGGCTGTAACACCGTCCGTTTTGATAGTTTCTTTCGACTTGTCGAACTTAGTTTCCAATGCTTCGATGCCGAGAGCCTTTCCGAACAGGGAGGATTTTAAGGGTTTGCCGACACGGTTGCCCTCGCCGTCCAATGCCGAGTAAACCAATCCCCGGTAGGGCTTGCCTTTATTCTCTCCTTTGACTTCTTCCACGCCTACATTATATAAGGAAAGCAGGGCGCGATACTCGCCGAGTGTCTGGAAACGGTATATTCCGGAAAGCGGCTTGATAACGTTGGCCACCTGTTTCTTTAAGTTCCCCTGGCTAACGTCTACCGGAGCAAGCCGCCACGCCTCGCCTTGTATCTGACCGTTGGCGGGAATCAGGTTATATTCCTTTTCCAACTCCCGCCGGATTTTGTTACTGCGGTCTTTCTCGAAGCTGTCAGGGACAAGCGAACCATCGGGACGGACACGGGTCGAAACGATGTGGATGTGCTGGCGGTCTATATCCTCATGTTTGAAAATCATGTAAGGCTGCGAACCATATCTCAACCGCTCCATATACTTTTGCCCGATCTCGGTAAGCTGCTCATCGGTCAGCTTATCGTCCGGGTGCGGATTCAGTGAAACATGGATAACTGGCTTTTTGGTGGTGATATGCGAAGGCATAAACCGCTCAAAATCCTGCATACAGGCAGAGGCGTTGAACGTTCCATCGGCAGGTTCGATTACTAAATTAGTCGCCAAAACCTTACCCAAACCCTCGTCCACTTTCTCCTGATTGTAGGAAAGTGCGCCGTACAAATTGCTTCCATGAGAGATTTTCGCCACCATTTTTTAGAGGTATTTCGCCTTAAACTGTTCGCACAAGCTCATCACTTCGCGCCCGATTCCCGCAAGCTCTACGGTCGCTTTCTCCAACTTATAGAGCAATGCGAGGGCTTTTTTCTCCCCAAAATTGCTGTGCAACTCCTTTACGATCTGGTTGTAATTAACGCCCACGCTCCGAAACTGGCTGTGCAATGCGGTCAGCTTTGCGGTAAATTCGACCGCTGATGCGTCCGTTTTTACCACCCGGAACTCATCGCCAAAGATGCGGGCTGAGATAAAAGCAGACAGCGAACTTACGCCTGACTGCTCGAACATGGCAAGAAATCCGGCGTGCTGTGTGTCCGTCAGGTTCACCGTCAACCGATGTTTCGCCGGGTCGTTCTTCGGGGGTCTCCCCCCCTTTCCCCGCTTACGGGGTTCTCTTTTTTCTTCGTTCATAACATTAATCTTTTAGTGGTTATATGAACGCTGCGGACGGCTCATGCCGGCTTAATTTTTCCCGACTTCGGAGAGGAAAAACCCCTCTGGAAGAGCAAGAGGTTGATGCTGCAAAAAACGAAGTTTGCTGCAATCAACACATCTTGCTATTTGCTAAAATGCAAATACATTTTGCCCGTAAGGGGCATCTTTTCGTCCCGAACTTTTCGGGATGTAAGACTGCCCTTCGCCGGGCAATTTTTGAGTGCCGGAACTATCTTAAAAATCGGCATAAATACCCCGCAACGTTTCACGCTGCAAAGTTATAGTGAATAAATAACACGCTGTATATCAACAAGTATAGACAATCCCAGACAGAAGCTACCACCCCTCGAAAATATGGTGCAAGTATGAAAAAGAAGGCGTTTATTTGCTCCCGAAAATGGATTTGAAGCCTCGCTGATTTATGAATTTACAGAGGTGAAAAACCAACTATTTGAATTTGTATTGTCGTGCTGTCGTACTGTTGTAAATAAGTACTGTTGTATCGGAATATCACTTTGCATTTTTACTCTTTCAGCTATGTATTGCTGTAAGTACATGAACAGGCAGAAAACTATCAAAGCATTTCATTCTGTCAATGTGGAAATGCGGCAATCAATAGGCAAACAATCAAATATTAACTGAATAAAAACAGTACCGGATTAGAGGTACAAATAATTCAATAAATAACAATTAAAACATTCAGAACAATGAAAAAGGAAGTAAGTAAAAAAGAGCCAAAGTATGTAGCGTTCAGCACTCAAAAAGGCGGAGCAGGAAAAACGACTCTTACGGTTTTGATCGCAAGTTATTTGCATTATGTCAAAGGTTACAATGTGGCAATCGTGGATTGCGACTACCCGCAGCACTCCATTGCTGAAATGCGGGAACGTGATTTCAAAATGGTAGAACAGGACGAGTATTACAAGGGAATGGCTTACGAGCAGTTTACCCGGTTGGAAGGAAAGCGAGCCTATCCTGTGATTGAGAGTAGTACGGAAAAAGCGTTGAGCGATGCCGATGCGCTTTGTGAACAGGGTGAGTATGACTTTGTGTTCTTCGATCTGCCCGGAACAATGAACAATCGTGATTTAGTTCTCGCCCTCGCCAGTATGGACTATATCATCGCTCCGATTGCTGCCGACCGTGTAGTAATGGAAAGCACCCTCAACTACATGATTGTTGTAAGGGACAATATCGTGAACACGGGTAAATCCAATATCAAAGCGATGCGGCTATTATGGAATCTGGTTGATGGCAGGGAAAAATCCGAATTATATGAGGTGTACGAAGGGGTTATCAAAGAGTTGGGGTTTATAGCTCTTAACACCTTCATTCCCGACAGCAAACGTTTTCGCAGAGAGCAGTCGGTCAATCACAAAGCCTTGTTCCGTTCAACATTATTCCCTGCGGATAAATCCCTTGTAAAAGGCAGTAATATAGATGTCCTTACCGATGAGCTTTTGGAATTGATAGACAAGTAAACTATGGCAAAGAAAGTAGATACATCAGGGTTTGATCCCGACTTTATCATAGGTCAGACTAAGCCCGACAACCGGGAAAATCCGCAGGTTATCCAACCCGCTGAACCTGTGTTGGAAGATACCCCGCCGGAACGGAAGAAAGAACCGGAGGACTTGCCGGAACAGCAGAAAGAAAAAGAAACCCCGAAGCGCAAGCGCGGCGGGCAGGCGGGATATAAAGAAACCTTTTTGAAGCGAAACGAGATGAAGACACGACAATGTGTCTATATCAGTTTCGATGTCCATGCAGTTATCACAAAACTTGTCAGGGCTTTGGTTGATGCGGGGAATGATATTTCCGTAGGCGGATATATAGATACGGTGCTGAATGAACACCTGCAACTTCATAAGGAGGAAATAAACGAGATATACCGCCAACGCCCGGAAGATTTACTGTAAACGAATAAGTCACTTTGATATGAAAAAGAAAAAAGCGAAACAGGATTACGAAGGCCTGTTCTTCAAAAAAGCATCCATTACCACCCGTAGCGGGAAAGCGGTCTATATCCGCAAGGAATTTCACGACCGCATCATACGGATTGTGCAGAACATCGGATATAACGAAGTATCGCTGTTCAGCTACATCGACAATGTACTGGAGCATCATTTTAACACGTATCAGGACGACATTACGGAACTGTACCGTAAACGCCGTCCCGAAGATATATTTTAAGCTATGGAACGATATATTATTTCAGCAATCGTATTGTACGCATTGGTGGTAGCTGTTTACCTGCTCCGGGAACAGATGCAGAAACGGAAAAAGAACGCAGCAAAAAATCCCGGTTTCAATCCGTTTCGCTTCACCCCGAAAGAAGATATAATCGGCAAAAGTAAATTTGACCTTAGACAATCCCGGACAGAAGCTACCACGCTGATTCATAATGAAAAACGGATTGAAAATGAGCCTATATTTGCTGACGAAAACAAAAAAGATGCTCCGGTAACACCCCCTTTGGTTGAATCGGAAACAGTCTTATCAGGTGAAAATATAACGGACGAAAATTCAAACGAAATCAATTTAGTAATTGAGAACACACCCCCCGAATTAGAGCCGGAATATAACACGGAAGATATAGACGAAGAAGAAACAGAGGACGAAGATACCGAAGGGGTTGCCGGGGTTTCGATGGCACTCGGACTTGGCTTTGACGAATTGGCAGGCATGGTGCGGACGGTAGAAACTACCGATGTCGCAACAACCGAAGAAAAAGAAGAAGCCGGGCGGGTACTGGTAGAAATACGAAAGACCGAAATGTTCGATCAGGTCGCAGGCGATGAACCGAAAAAGAAAGTGGTGTCCGCACTTATGGACGATTACTTCGCAGCCTTCCACCGCAAAAAACGGGAGGCGGGAGAAACGGACGAGCCTGTGGTAAAAGCACCGAAAGATTTTAATGTACGCGGCTTTGCGTAAGATGTATAACAGTAAAAAAAGTAACAAATGAAAGAACGGGATTACGGTTAGCTACGCGCTTGAAACCACTAAAAGATTAAAGTTAAACAATTATTCATTTCCGGTACAGGGGACTATTCCACCCCCTGTACCATTAATCAAAAAATCGTATGACAAAGAAGAAAATTCTTATGTCGGCAGCCTTCATTTTCGCTGCCGTATCATCCGCCTTTGCACAGGGTAACGGTATCGGGGGTATTACCGAAGCTACCAATATGGTAACATCGTATTTCGATCCCGGCACAAAATTGATTTACGCCATCGGAGCCGTTGTCGGCTTGATTGGGGGAATCAAAGTGTATAACAAGTTCTCTTCGGGTGACCCCGATACATCGAAAACCGCCGCCTCTTGGTTCGGCGCGTGTATCTTCCTAATTGTTGCCGCCACCATCCTTCGTTCCTTCTTTTTGTAATCCATTTCCAAAAAACAATAAGAAATGGAGCATAATATTAATAAAGGCATTGGCAAGAGCGTGGAATTTAAGGGCTTGAAAAGTCAGTATCTCTTCATCTTTGCGGGCGGTTTATTGGCTGTATTCGTAGTCTTTGTGATTATGTATATGGCAGGTGTAGACCAGTGGGTCTGCATCGGTTTCGGCGTTATCGCCGCCTCCGCTTTGGTGTGGCTGACTTTCAACCTGAATGCGAAATACGGGGAGTATGGATTAATGAAAGTGCTGGCAAAACGCCAGCACCCGCGCTACCTGATAAACCGCAAAAATTCCCGCCGCTTGTTCAGCCGACCTAAAAAAAAGGAGGTGCGCGATGCGTAATGTAATGAAAGCGGCTACCATCGAAAGCAAATTCCCGCTGTTGGCAGTGGAGCATGGCTGCATCATCAGTAAAGACGCGGATATAACGGTAGCCTTCCGTGTCGATCTGCCGGAACTGTTCACAGTTACCGCCGTAGAATATGAAGCCATACACTCGGCTTGGGCGAAAGCCATCAAGGTTTTGCCCGATTACTCAATTATCCACAAGCAGGATTGGTTCGTGAAGGAAACCTACAAACCCGAAACGGATAAGGAAGATATGAGCTTTCTGTCCCGCTCGTTTGAACGCCACTTCAACGAACGCCCCTACCTGAACCATAGCTGTTTCCTGTTCCTGACAAAAACAACTAAAGAGCGAATGAGAATGCAAAGCAATTTCTCATCGCTTTGTCGTGGGAACCTCATACCCAAAGAGGTAAACAAGGACACGGCGACACGGTTTTTGGAGGCGGTCGGACAGTTCGAGCGTATCGTGAACGATTCGGGATTTATAAGTCTTACCCGCCTGACTTCGGATGAGATCACAGGAACGGAAAGCCAGCCCGGATTGGTGGAAAAATACTTTGCCCTCTCGCTGGACGATACCACCTGTTTGGAGGATATGGAACTCGGAGCGGATGGGCTTCGCATCGGAGCAAAGAAAGTCTGCCTGCATACGATTTCCGATGTGGAGGACTTGCCCGGAACAGTCGGAACGGATATGCGCTATGAAAAGCTATCCACCGACCGGAGCGACTGCCGATTGTCGTTTGCAGCACCCGTAGGGTTGCTGCTCTCATGCGACCATGTATATAACCAGTATATTTTTCTGGACGATTCGGCAGAAAACCTGCGGAAGTTTGAGAAGTCTGCCCGCAATATGCAGTCCTTATCCCGCTATTCACGCGGGAATCAAATTAATAAGGAATGGATAGACAAGTACCTGAACGAAGCACATTCGTTCGGGCTTACCTCTGTCCGGGCGCACTTCAATGTAATGGCTTGGTCGGAAGATATGGAGGAACTGAAACATATCCGAAACGATGTGGGTTCACAGTTGGCTCTTATGGAGTGTAAGCCGCGCCATAATACAACGGATGCGGCAACACTCTATTGGGCGGCTATGCCGGGCAATGCCGGGGACTTTCCTTCGGAGGAAAGTTTCTACACGTTCATCGAACCCGCCCTGTGTTTCTTCACAGAGGAAACCAACTACAAAAGTTCACTTTCGCCTTTTGGTATCAAGATGTGCGACCGTGTGAGCGGTAAGCCCCTCCATGTGGATATATCGGATTTACCGATGAAGCAAGGGATAACCACCAACCGAAATAAATTCGTGTTGGGGCCATCCGGTAGCGGTAAATCCTTTTTTATGAACCACCTCGTCCGCCAGTATTGGGAACAGGGCACGCACGTTGTCCTTGTCGATACAGGTAACTCGTATCAGGGACTTTGTGAAATGGTACGCCGGAAAACCAAAGGTGAGGACGGGATTTATTTCACATACACAGAGGAAAATCCGATCAGCTTTAATCCTTTCTATACGGACGATTACAAGTTCGATGTGGAAAAGAAGGACAGTATCAAAACGTTGTTGCTGACCCTGTGGAAATCCGAAGATGATAAGGTAAGCAAGACCGAAAGCGGCGAACTCGGTAGCGCAGTATCGGCGTATATTGAGCGCATCAGGGCAGACCGGAGTATGGTTCCGTCCTTTAATACTTTCTATGAGTATATGCTGGGCGACTACCGCCGGGAACTGGAAGAAAGGGAAATCAAGGTAAGCAAAGAGGATTTTAACCTCGACAATATGCTTACCACCCTGCGCCAGTATTACCGGGGCGGACGTTTTGACTTCCTGCTTAATTCGGAGCAAAACATCGACCTTCTGAATAAGAGCTTTATCGTCTTTGAAATTGATTCGATTAAGGGTGCGCCCGTCAAGGCAGCATAAGAAATATCCTTTGGCAAGGATTAGGTAAGTGTTCTTTGAAAAACCTATCATCACCCGGCTTATCTGAAAGGGAAATTAACCGGACAGGGAGTGTAGCATGCCGGGAAGACCATAAGTCAACCAGTTATCAGGTTGCGACTGAATGGGGAGATGAAAAGACAGATACGAGGATAAAATCTGGATTGATTGAACGATAATCTGAGCGGTATTATGGCGTACCTGCGACGTTAAGATAACTATACTCGTCGTACTGTGATTCACTTCTTCCAGTCTTTGAGGAGGAAGTGCAGGAACTAATCACAGCGCAACTGCAATAAGCAGTAAAGGATGAAAGTCGTATCCGACAATCTGTCGTGCCGGAGACTATGTATAGTCTCGTAGTTCTTATGTATGCAAACGGGGATTACCTAAACCGGAAAGCCAGTTGTAAGGCTATGGGGTTAGCCCCTGAATATCCGGAGTGGTAACGGAGCCTCCGTAGTAGTCCGAGCAGGGTAATGACCTGTACATGGCGAAGGGAGGCAGCTAAAGTAGTTTTAATACAATTAACGAAAAATGTGTGAGACATTATGAGAAATTCAGAAAGAGTATTAAACAGTCTTGCGAAACACAGCAAACTTTCAACCTATAAGTATGAAAGGCTCTATCGTGTTTTGTTCAATGAAGAGATGTTTTATGTTGCCTATCAACGTATTTATGCGAAACCGGGTAACATGACACCGGGTTCTGACGGAAAGACCATTGACGGAATGAGCCTGTCTCGAATTGAAAAACTGATACAATCGTTGAAAGACGAAAGTTATCAGCCCCAACCCTCAAAAAGAACCTACATACCGAAGAAAAATGGGAAAGTACGTCCTTTGGGAATGCCTGCTATTGATGATAAGCTGGTGCAAGAGGTAATAAGAATGATTCTTGAAGCCATTTACGAAGGACATTTTGAAAACTGTTCTTATGGTTTTAGACCCAAACGAAGTTGCCATACCGCATTAAGTCAGATTCAAAAGACATTCAATGGTGCGAAATGGTTCGTTGAAGGAGATATTAAAGGATTCTTTGATAATATCAGCCATGATGTAATGATTGATATTTTAAGAGAACGTATCTCTGATGAGCGATTCATACGACTGATACGGAAGTTCTTGAATGCAGGATATATTGAAGATTGGAAATTCCATAAAACACACAGTGGAACTCCGCAAGGTGGTATTGTTAGCCCAATATTGGCTAATATCTATCTGGACAAGCTGGACAAATACATAATGGAATATATCCGAAAATTTGATAGAGGGGAAAATCGCAAAACAAATAAAGAGCGTATTCAATATGAATATGGAAAAAGGCTCGCTGTGGTGAAACTAAAAAGTGTAACAGACAAAGATGAAAGAAAAACAATTATCAAACAGATTAAAGCATTTGACAAGGAAAGAGCCTTAATCTCATGTGGAGACGAAATGGATTACGATTATAGAAGAATGAAATATGTGAGGTATGCAGATGACTTCCTTATAGGGATTATCGGCAGCAAATCAGACAGCCAAAAGATTAAAGAGGATATCAAGAATTTTCTTCAATCCAAATTAAAATTAGAACTGTCGGATGAAAAAACGCTGATTACCCATACGGAGAAATCTGCAAAATTCCTCGGATATGAAATCTATGTTCGAAAATCCAACCTTACCAAAAGGAATAAAGCGGGTCGTCTTATGAGAGCCTTTAATAAAAAGGTATATCTAAAACTGACTACGGATGTTATGAAGAAGAAGTTACTCGAATACGGTGTTTTGGAAATCAAAACACATAACGGAAAAGAGCAATGGAAACCAAAAGCGCGAGTACAGTTTATAAACAATGATGACCTTGAAATCCTGGATAGGTATAACTCTGAAATCAGAGGTTTCTACAATTATTATTCAATTGCCAATAACTGTTCGATAATACACGCCTTTAAGTATATTATGGAATACAGTATGTACAAAACCCTTGCTCTAAAATATCGGACTTCTGTTGTAAAGATATGCCGTAAATATAAGCAAAACAAAGCATTTACTGTACACTTCAGAAATAGGAAAGGCGAAGACCGAATCAGAGTCTTTTACAAAGAAGGTTTCAAACGCAAAACACCCAATTATCAATCATGGGTAGACAACCTTATAGCACCATTTAGTACCAGCACAACCAGCCTGACCGACAGGCTAAAGGCTAAGAAGTGCGAACTATGTGGAGCAACGGATAAGAAACTAAATATGCACCATGTGAGAAAGCTCAAAGGTCTAGATAATAAAAAGCCTTGGGAAAGACACATGATAGCAAGACGTCGAAAAACCATTGCGCTATGTGGAAGTTGCCATAAATTGACTGACATTGGAAAAATGGACTGATACTTTAGTGGAGAGCCGGATACGCTGGAAGGTGTACGTCCGGTTCGGAGGCGAGTGCTTGGAAACCGACCATAGCAATATGATACGGCGCTGGGTGCTTAGCCTACAGAATAAGGAACTTTTTCCTGTGGTAACAATCATCATTATGGACGCGTTTATCCAGAAAATGAGGCGATTAAAGGGCGTTCGCAAACAACTTATCGTAGAGGAAGCATGGAAGGCTCTTTCTTCGGCGAACATGGCTGAATACCTGAAATATATGTACAAAACAGTCAGGAAATATTTCGGGGAAGCCATTGTCGTAACGCAGGAGGTGGACGATATTATCGCTTCTCCCATCGTGAAAGAGGCAATCATCAATAACTCCGACTGTAAAATCCTTCTCGACCAACGAAAATTCATGAACCGCTTTGATGTGATCCAATCACTTTTAGGTCTGACTGACAAAGAGAAAGGACAAATCCTGTCTATTAATATGGCAAACCATCCCGGCAGGTTTTATAAAGAAGTATGGTTCGGGCTGGGCGGTGTTCAGTCAGCGGTATATGCTACGGAAGTAAGTGGAGAAGAATACCTGACCTATACCACAGAGGAAACCGAAAAGATGGAAGTCTTCAAAAAGACGGACGAACTGGACGGAAATTATGAACTGGCGATTAAACAGCTCGCCGAAAGTAAACGCAACTAAAACGAGAAGCCATGTTCAGCAAATGTAATATAGCCGACCCTTGCGCCNCACCTGCGGGAGATTACGGGGCGTTGGGTAAGCCCGGACGGTGCGCCTGCGGTAAGAATTTACCGCAACACTTCCCGCAAGCGGGGAGGCATCCGGCTCTGTCTTACTTACAACAACCCGCAGGTGGTCTGTGATTGTACGGTGTATTGCTTGTTCGGTTTGTACTACATCGACCTGTACGGGCGTATCGGGATTGCTTATGACCGGGAGCGGGAGGTCTTATTGCTTTCCGCTTTCGGTGAATATGTCCGGGCAGAGGATTAGTCTTTCGGACTACTCCTTTACCCCAAGTAAATAACAATTAAAAATGTATAGCAATGAAAAAGATTTTTTTAAGCCTTGTGTTAGCCGTTAGTTTCTTCGGCTTTGAGGCAAAAGCGCAATGGGCGGTCATCGACCCGTCTAACCTTGCTCAAAATATACTGACGGTTTCCAAAACAGCAACAACGGCAACCAATGTAATCAATTCATTCAAGGAAATGCAGAAGATTTACACTCAGGGCAAGGAGTATTACGACAAATTACAATCGGTACATAATCTGATAAAGGATGCCCGCAAAGTAAAGGAAACCGTAGAGCTGGTCAGTGAAATATCGCAGATATATTCTACCAATTTCAATAAAATGCTGTCCGATAAGAATTTTAGTCTCCGGGAACTGGAAGCTATATCAAACGGATATTCCAAACTGTTGAAAGAGAGTGGAAACCTATTGTCGGATATAAAGAATATCGTTTCGGCTTCCAACGGGCTTTCCATGACCGATGCCGAGCGTATGGCAATCATAGATGAGATACATACGAAAATGATTGAGCATCGCAACCTGACGCGGTACTTTTCCAAGAAAAGTATCTCCGTATCCTTTATCCGCAGTCAGGAAAAGGGTGATATGGAGCATGTACGCGCCCTGTATGGTGATCCATCCGATAGATACTGGTAAGCCATGATGTTGTTAGCAATAGATTTTGAGAACCTGCATCAGATTTTACGGAATCTGTATCAGGAAATGATGCCCCTTTGCGGCGACATGATCGGTGTCGCCAAAGGGGTAGCGGGTCTGGGTGCGCTGTTTTATGTGGCTTCCCGTGTATGGCAAGCCCTCTCACGGGCAGAACCGATAGACGTATATCCCTTGCTTAGACCTTTTGCCATCGGACTGTGCATAATGTTTTTCCCCACAATCGTACTCGGCACGATCAACGCCGTTATGTCGCCTGTGGTAAAAGGAACGCATACCATACTGGAATCGCAGATAACGGACGTACAGGCATTACAGGCGGAGAAAGATGCGTTGGAGTACGATGCGAGGGTACGCGAGGGGAAAGCATGGTTGGTCGATGACGAGGTGTACGACCGGAAAATGGAAGAGTTGGGAATATGGGAAATGGGAGAGATTATCAGTATGTGGGGTGAACGCAAATGGTACGATATGAAAATGTGGTTCCGGCAGTTAGTCCGGGATTTCTTCGAATTGCTGTTCAATGCCGCAGCCCTCACGATTGACACCTTACGCACCTTCTTTTTAGTGGTGCTGTCGATCTTAGGGCCGCTGGCATTTGCCCTCTCTGTTTATGACGGTTTCCAATCCACACTTACAAGCTGGCTTTCACGCTATATCAGCGTGTACCTGTGGCTACCCGTTGCCGATCTGTTTTCGGCTGTGCTGTCTAAAATTCAGGCACTCATGCTGCAAATGGATATAGGGCTATTGAAAGACCCGTCATACGTGCCGGATGGGAGTAATGGCGTATATATCATCTTTTTGATTATAGGCATTATCGGGTACTTCTCGATACCGACCGTTGCGGGTTGGGTGATTCAAGCCGGAGGCGGTAGCGGTACACGCGGAGTAAACACGGCGGCAAGCAAAGGGGCAGCAATGGCAGGAGGCGTAGCCGGAGCCGCTGCGGGCAACGTAGCCGGAAGATTATTAGGTAAATAATTAAAAATACTCAAAAAAATATGGAGTTCAAAAGTTTAAAGAATATAGAAACATCATTCAAGCAGATACGCCTTTTCGGTATCGTGTTTCTGGTGTTGTGTGCCGGAATTACGGGTTATTCCGTATGGTCGTCGTACAGCTTCGCCGAAGCACAACGCCAGCGTATTTACGTGTTGGACGGGGGCAAGTCCTTAATGCTTGCCCTCTCGCAAGACCTTTCGCAGAACCGCCCTGTCGAAGCACGGGAACACGTCAAGCGGTTTCACGAACTGTTCTTCACACTCTCACCCGACAAAAAAGCCATTGAAAGCAATGTGAACAGGGCGTTGTTCCTTGTCGATAAAAGTGCTTTCAAATACTATCAGGACATGGCGGAAAAAGG
>NZ_QVMO01000034.1:50564-64287 GCF_010501055.1 Dysgonomonas sp. 521 | reverse complement strand
CAGATCGTACAGGTGGATAGTATCGCCTGCAACTTCGATGTGTACCCCTATACGGCGGTAACATACGCCCGGCAGATGATCCTCCGGCAGTCGAACATGACTGAACGCAGCTTGATAACCCGTTGCAACCTGATTAACTCGGTACGCTCGGACAATAACCCGCACGGTTTCACTATGGAGAAATTCGAGATCGTGGAAAACCGGGACATCCGGGTAACGGAAAGGTAGGTAGCTATGATACGGAAAATCATTCAACGTGTAAACGAATGGCTGGAAGACCGCTTGCGTAGTCTTGTCAGACCGTTAAGCCCTGATGCGCGGGTAATCGTAATCGTTACCATGCTTATCGTATTCAGCGGCTTGTCTATCTACATGACCGTTTCTTCTATTTACAATTTAGGTAAAGGCAAGGGGGAACAAATGCCGATAGAACAGATAGAAAGCCTGAAACTGCAACAGCAGCAAAGGGATAGTATTAACAATCTTAATCATTACCAGTATGAGCGATCAAGTGAATAATAATGAGGTACAGCAACCGGAGATACCACATGTACCGGATAAAAAAGAGCCTCAAAAACCACCGAAAAAAGAACTTTCGATGGCGGAAAGGCAGAAACGCAAAAAGATGCTGATTATGCCGCTGTTCTTCCTGATTTTCGGCGGTGCTATGTGGCTGATCTTCGCCCCGACAGACAAAGACGAAACAAAGGTTGAAGGGCTGTCGGGCTTAAATGCCGAACTACCCGTACCCAAAGACGAGGGTATTGTTTCAGATAAGCGAAATGCCTATGAACAGGAAGCCATGAGGCAAAAGGAACAGGAACGGATGCGTTCTTTGCAGGACTTTTCGACCATGTTTGACCAAGCGGAAGAACCTAAGCAGGCAGAATCTAATCAGCCGGAGTATTACGAAAATCCGTCTGCCCGGCAAACGAAACCAGTAAATAATCTGCAAGCCTCCGCAAATGCCTATCAGGATATAAATAAGCAGTTGGGAGAATGGTACGAAGAACCTGCCGGGAAGAGCGAACAGGAACTCGCTGTCGAAGAGCGTATGAATGAACTCGAACGCAAGCTGGAAGAAGCCGAAGCACGGAAAGCGGCAGAGGATGAACAAACGGCACTACTGGAAAAATCCTATGCGATGGCGGCGAGGTATATGCCGCCACAGACGGGACAAGCCGAAAATAACAATGCTGTTTCCTCTACGAAAGACAAGGTTAATGTTCAGCCCGTAAAGCAGGTGCGCCACAATGTAGTGTCGCTGCTCTCTGCGCCGATGTCGGACGATGAGTTTATAGAATCGTTCAGCCAGCCCCGCAATATGGGATTTTTTACTGCCGCCGGAAACGAGGGCGTGAAAGACAAAAACAGCATCCGTGCCTGTGTGAACCAAACCGTAACGCTGACAAGCGGACGGGAAGTGCAAATCCGGCTGTTAGAGCCGATGCAAGCGGGGAATATCCTTATCCCTGCCAACTCGATTATTACCGGGGCGTGTCGTATCGGTAGTGAACGGATGGAGGTTACGGTAAACTCTATACAGTATGCAGGCAACATTATTCCGGTTGAGCTGCAAGTATATGATTTGGACGGGCAACGGGGGATTTCCGTACCCAACTCCGATGAGATAAAAGCCGCCAAAGAAATAGCCTCGCAAATGGCGCAGTCGGCAGGGTCAAGCATTACGATTACCGATGATGCAGGTTCGCAGTTTGCCGCCGATATAGGGAAAAGCCTTATACAAGGGGCATCGCAGTATGTAAGTAAGAAAATGAGCGTGGTTAAGGTTACGCTGAAAGCCAATCATAAACTACTGCTCTTACCAAAAGAGAATTAAAATCCACTAAAAAATCAATGTTTAACGAATTAAGAATTAAAAGTATGAAACGAATCTTTTTGATGTTCGCCCTTGCGGTGAGCGTATTTGCAGCCAACGCGCAGGAAGTAGACAATGATACGGCTACCGTAATAGAAACTAAGCCCACAACGGGCGACTACTATCAGGGGTTTACCCGCCCGCTGACGTTTGATAGGATGATACCGCCGTATGCGTTGGAGGTTACATTTAATAAGACAGTTCACGTTATTTTCCCCGCATCGATTAGGTATGTCGATTTAGGGTCGGCAGATCTTCTCGCGGCGAAAGCGGACGGAACGGAAAACGTGTTGAGAGTGAAAGCCGCTTTACGGGATTTTAGCCGGGAGAGTAATCTGTCCGTCATTACCGAAGATGGTGCATATTATACGTTCAATGTTAAATATGCGGACGAACCCGTAAAGCTGTCCGTTGAAATGACCGACTTCCTGCATGATGGCGAGGCGGTGAACCGTCCGAACAATGCCCTTGCCGTCTATATGCAGGAGTTGGGGCAGGAATCGCCGCTACTTGTCAAGCTGATTATGCAGTCCATCTACAAAAACAATGACCGGGAAATAAAGCATTTGGGCAGTAAGCGTTTCGGCATACAGCATACGTTAAAGGGTGTTTATACCCATAACGGGCTGTTGTATTTCCACCTGCAACTGAAAAACTCGTCCAACGTGCCGTTCAATATAGATTATATCACGTTCAAAATTGTAGATAAAAAGGTCGCCAAGCGTACTGCGATTCAGGAACAGGTGATCTGGCCGCTTCGAGCCTATAATAATTTGATGGTAATAGGCGGTAAGCGCACGGAGCGCACGATTTTCACCCTGCCGAAATTTACGATACCCGATGATAAAATGCTCGTTATCGAACTGAATGAGCAAGAGGGCGGCAGACATCAGCGGTTTACGGTTGATAATGCCGATTTAGTACGCGCAAAAGTTATTAACGAACTGAAAGTAAAATAACCATGAAGCGGTTATCTTTTATCATGGCGATTGTGCTGTGCCTGGTCTTTACAGACCAAGCACACGCACAACGTCAATTACCGGGTATGCGGGGCATACAGGTAACATCGGGAATGGTGGACGGTATCTATTCGTCTGCGCAGGATAACGAGGCCGGATACTACTTCGGAGCGGCTATGGCTACTTACGCAAAGAACGGCAATAAGTGGATGTTCGGTGCGGAGTTTATGGAACGGTACTACCCGTACCGGACGATCCGCATTCCGGTTTCGCAGTTTACCGCTGAAGGCGGTTACTATCTGAAAATCCTGTCTGACCCGTCAAAGACTTTTTTGCTCTCGTTGGGTGGTTCTGCCCTTGCCGGGTACGAAACCTCGAATTGGGGAGAAAAGACCTTGTATGACGGTTCTACGCTCCGGCACAAAGACGCATTTATCTATGGTGGGGCAATTACGTTGGAACTGGAAACCTATCTGTCCGACCGTGTGGTATTACTCCTTACAGGGCGTGAGCGCATCCTGTGGGGTAACTCTACGGGGCATTTCCATCCGCAGTTCGGTATCGGAATCAAATTTATAATCAACTAAGGGGTGCAACCTCTTTTGTCTAACAAAATATATAGAAAACAAAGATGAAAAAAATAAAGAGTTTTTTCGGGATAACAGTCGAGCTGGTAGCGATAATGCTACTGGCCTTAGCCTGTAACGACGATATGGATATTAATAAGGTTTACGCATTTGATCTGGCTACTATGCCGGTTCAGAAAAAAATCGTTCAGGGAGAGGTGGCTGAAATCCGTTGCCAGATCGTAAAAGAGGGAAATTATCAGGACACGAAGTTTTTCATTCGGATGTTCCAGCCTGACGGTATAGGGGAATTACGACTGGATGATGGGCGTGTGTTGCTGCCAAATGACCTTTACCCATTGGAAAAAGAAACATTCCGGATGTATTACACTTCCCATTGTTCCGACCAGCAGGTAATTGACGTGTATATCGAAGATAATCACGGGCAGGTGGTACAAAAGACTTTCTCGTTTCAGAATGATAAGGGAGAGGACGAAACGGAAGATGATAATGATAATTTGTAGTTATATCGTATTCAATGTCCTTTGCTGGCTATGTATAGCCCGCTCGTTGACGAATGCCCCGACAGACGTAGAATTGTGGGGAGAGGAAATAGACTAACAGGAAAGCACCCGAATTTATTTCGGGTGCTTACTTTCATTCAAACAGACTATGAAATATATACTAATGTTCTTCATCGCTTTATTTTATCTGTCTGCATCAGGGCAGCCGGGCGATTCTCCAAACAGAAAGCCGGAGATAGAAAAATGTATGGAGCAGATATATTCTGTATCGGAATTTCAGCGCATAGCCGATTCGCTGCAAATGACTACCAGTGAACTATGCGACTATCCCGTGATTTTTCCGGTTAAGAAGCCGAAACGTATTTCATCGGGCTTCGGGATGCGTAAACATCCGATTTACAGGGTGTGGGAATTCCATACAGGGATTGATGTTTCAGGCGTAAAAGGCACTCCGGTATATGCCACAGGTAACGGAATAATAGTTCGTAAAGGGTACTGTTCGGGATATGGAAATTATATCGAGATTCAGCACGCAGGCGGTTTCCGTTCGTTCTATGCGCATTTAAGCAGGACAATGGTAAATGTAGGGGATTCGGTAGAGATAGCCCGGCAAATTGCTTGCGTAGGTAGTACAGGGATAGCAACGGGCAGTCACTTGCATTACGAAATACGGAAAGGTAATCGCTTCCTAAATCCGACCGGATGGTGCTACCTGCTGTTTGTAATGAAAATACAGGCGGGAAAATACCAAAGTAATAAATGAAACTTCTTATATTTACGAAAATTCAACAGATTATGAACTACATAGAACAAAACTTACAGCCCGGAGAAGAGATTAAATATGTTGCAAAGCTGCATTTCTTCCTGTTTGTACAACCGCTTGTACTTCTGTTGCTGGGATGGTGGTTGTATGGTTCGGAAACAGGTGTGCTGCATTATGGCGGGATGTTCCTGTTATTTATCGGGGTGGTGTCCCTCGTTCAGAGGCTACTCGTAAAAATAGGTTCGGCTTATGCTGTAACCAATAAGCGGGTGGTTTTGAAAACAGGTGTTATCAGCCGCCGTGCGGTAGATTTGGTGCTGGCAAAGTGCGAAGGTCTGCACATTAAGCAAAGTGTTTTAGGACGGATATTCGGCTTCGGAACGATTACGGTTACTACCGGAGGTGTTACAAGTTCATATCCATTTATTGCCGATCCGCTGGCGTTCCGGAGGGAGATAAATATGCAAATTGGATAGGTAGAAGCATGAAGAGATTGATGATAAGCAACTTTGGGTAAGTTGTTGAAAAACACTTAAAAAGTAATTTTGTCAGGTGTTTTTTTATATGTATATTTGCAACGAGCGAATAGGGTATGCAATCGCTAATTATCAAAGTTATTAACAACTAAATTTCTGTGATTATGAATGAAAATTTTGTAGCATTTCAAGAGAAGTTCAAAGTTGAGGAGTTTAAAATTTATGAAAGTAAATTTTGGATATGGTCTTTAAGACCAGTACATAATACTCTTGGTGCAGGTATTTTGTCTTTGAAAAGATATACAGAGAGTTTTTCTGATATTTCAGAAGAAGAAGGATCTGACTTAGCATTAATCGTTAAAGTAATCGAACGTGCTTTAAAAGTTAATTTTACTTATGACCGAATCAATTATCTAATGTTAATGATGGTTGATCCTCATTTGCATTATCATGTAATACCAAGATATAGCATCGAACAAGAATTTGATGGTCAAAAATTCAAAGATGAAGGCTGGCCTAAGCTACCACAATTAACAGCTCCTAACTTCTCATCAGAAACGTTGCATAAAATCAAAGATTTACTTATAAAAAGCAGCAAATAGGGAAAATACAACAATCAATGACAACTATACATGATATAATTCGTAAATGCAATTTTGATAGTCCACAATTCTATGATGCTTTATTTAATTGGCTAGAAGGAACTGAGCAAATACTACGAAGTGCTGTTAGAAAAGTAGATAATAATGCGACAGCAAGAATTACGCCCTCAATAGATATAGGACTTCCAGATGATGTAAGACGAATATCAGGAGGCTTTTTAACTGGATGTTTTGTTGAATGGTCTTGTAATACTCCTTTTGTACCTGTTGATACAACAGTTGGAGTTTGCACAAGTAGCGTTTATCGTTTTTCAGATAAATTAAATGATTACACAATCAATGACTTTGAAAAGCGAATAAAAAAGATAATGTCATTAGAAAACGAATATATTTGGAATTTTAATCTTGGAAACCATTTCATTATTTTAGGGGAAGATGATTGTAGTAGCTATTTGATAATGCATTCTTCTGCATCTGAATTTAAAAAACAATTAGATAACGGTTTGTATCCCATGCCTAATAATTGGTATTGGGATAGTCTAAATACTCTTGTTGAGAATAATAGATATTTACGGTTCATTAAAGGAAAAAATGCTGAACTTTTTTGGAAAATTGCCTCAAGTATACCAGAATATAACACTAATAGGCATAATTACTTTGCAGAAAACTTTGCTCAGGGATTAACAAAAATAGAGGACAGTAATATTGAACATCATTATGGTATGCCTTCACAGGAATCAATAAACATTGGTTGTTTTGTTGCAAAATCAGAGAAAATATTACCCATTTTTTCCGCATTAGGTCAGAATATTTTTTTATATGAAGTTAATAAAAATGACCCTCAAGTTGGAGATGTAAAACTAATACCACATGGTTGGGGTAAAACATATCCTAATTTGTCTCAAATTCAATTTATTAACTCTATGCAAGAAATTCAAATTGCAAATAATATATATTCTATTAATTCAGATGAACGTATTAAGGGGGATATAAGGATGTTTTGTGATAATCCTAATAGTCCTGATTTTTATTTCAATGTTATGTCTGACTATTATAAAGGGAATGTTATAAAAACAATAAAACAACGATTTTCGCATTCCAAGCATGGTAATATTAATTGGATAAACAATACAGATTGATTTGTGAATAATTTAAAAGACAGTGTTGATATCCTAATTGAAAATGGAGAAACATTAAAAGCCTTAAAGGTTTTGTGTGATGCATTTAAAGGAAAAAGTGAACATAAAAGTGTTTACAACAGTTTTTTATTGCTATTAAGTAAATATAATGATTTAGAAAATGAAAAAAATATCGGCATCTTAAAACGTGAAGATCATAGGCGTGAAAAAACAATAATAAATAATTCTATTCTCAGCATCATTGATTCTTATGTAGAGAATGTTGATGTAAAACCTAAAATTACAAATCTTCCTGATAAAGATTATCTATTTTTATCAGTAAGTGCTGATTATGTTTCTGATATTATTAACTTAATAAATGATGAAGATCGCCGCCCATATTTAAATTTGGTTTTGGGTATGGCTGGCATTGGTAAAACCTATTTAGCAAGAAAGGTCGCTCTCGACTATACAATTGATGATAGATTTAATGTCGTTTGGTTCGTTAATTCTGAATCACCAGAATCTATTATAAGTGATTTATCAGAACTTGCAAAATATTTTAATATTACCTATAATGGAGATATCGACCTATTTTTAGGAAGTTTAAAAACGGCACTTACAGAAACTAAATTAACATGGCTTCTCGTTTTTGATAATGCTTGTGACAGAACGAAAGAAGATGAAAGCCCTAATACATTTGCAGATAAATATTTCCCAAGAACAGAATTTCCCAAACAGATACTGATTACTTCTCAAAATTTGGACTGGTACTATGTTTTTAGTCCTAAAAAGCACATTCATTTAAAAGAGTGGTCTGAAAGTGACTATGAAAATTTTTTACTTCAAAATAAAGTCACTATTCATGATGCTAGTGAATCAAAAAAACTTTACGATGAATTTGCTGGATTACCATTAGCTATAGCACAGGCTACTGGTTACATGAAAAAAAAGAGAATATCAATTATCCAATATCTTGACTTGTTATCTGAAAATAAATCACGTGTATTGAATGAAAAAGACCATGCAAATGAATATAAAAACTCTGTATTGAATGCTATATTACTTTCATATAACTCTCTCAATGAAAGCACAAAAAGATTTTTAACATTCATTTCGTTTTTAGCCCCAGATAACATTCCTATTAATTTGTTTCTTGAAAAATTAAAGAACAAAGACAAAAGCATTTATTCAATTCCAGACAACCCACTTTTTGATAGCTTTGAACTCAGAGAATCGAAAAGTGAATTGTTAAGTTATTATCTTGCAGAACAAGCAAATTCAGACACAGAATTGTTGTCTATTCATCGACTTATTAAATTTGGTGTACAACTTTCAATCAAGAAAGACAAGGAGTATATTAATTACCTAAGAGATATTTCCTCTATTATGAATGAAGTCTTTGATATTGATATTAACAAAATAGATGTTGATGAATTTAAAAGTTTCGACATTTTATTACCACACGTTTTAAGTGTTCTAGCAAATTGTTCTGAATATCGGAATGAACTAGGAGACAAAATAATAACTGTGGCAATTTTATCTTTAAAACTAGGGAAGTACTTTGTCCGTTTGGGAAATAATCACGAAGCTTTAATTAAGCTACAAGAAGCAGAAGTTTTTATCAAGTTAAATGATGAATATTATGATGAATTAATAGATTGTCGAATTAAACTACAATTAGGTCATCTGTTTTATTTATCTGATGAGAAAGATGAAAGCAATGTGTCATTACCAATGTTTGAATTTGCTTTTCCGATTTTAAGAAAATATAATCTAAACAGTGAAACAGCAAGATGTATAAATAACATTGGGAATATTTATTTGATGAGAAAAGACTATGATAATGCTATTGAATGGTATAATGACGGTTTAAATATATCGCAGGATGGATTTTTATATCACAACTTGGGTTATGTTTATCAAAGTTGTGGTAGGTATGAAAAGGCCATAGAGCAATATAACAAATCTTTGTGTATAAGTTGGAAAGAAAGAAATTTGCATCGTATCGGAATTAACTTACATTTGTTAGGTATCGTTTATGGTTTAATGTCCGACTCTGAAAAGCAAAAAAAATATCATTCAAAATGTCTTTCTTTATATCGACAAATTCCACAAGTGAGACGGATTGCCTATTGTCTATTCCATATTATTTGTTTTTCTCTTGACAGAAAAGATTATACTGAAATCATGAAACTTTATGAAGAATATCAAAAGTATTTAGAATATATTTCCGAGGATTCTGAATATATTCTAAATTCATTAGTGTTGAATTTGCGAATTGCTATTTTCAAGGATGATTCTCAACACCTCATAGTCATTGCTGAAGATGAGTTATCAAAAAATAAGGAAAAACTATTAAGTTATCCAACAGATTCGCATGCTATAAGTGCATATCTGGATTTAACAAAATATTACTATAAAAGAGAATTGCTAGATGAGGCCAGATACGCATTACAAGAGGTTTATAATTACTGCGGATCCTGGCTGTATCATAGAGAGTCTGAAATAAAAGAGATGAACGAATTAATTAATTCTAAAAAATAATAATATGCAATTTTTCAGAAAAAATCCATGTAAGAAATTTTTCACATACAGCACAAGAACACTGGATATTAAAGGCTTATCTGCAAATATGAGCTCTGAAACACTAAGTGAATTTAATTTGGGGATTGGTCAAATTTCCATTAAACCCGAATATATTGAAGCCACAAATAAATTGCAAGAGCTTGATTTATTGCAATATACGATCTGCAATAATATACATCAACTGGATGACAAAGATCCTGAAAAAGCGACACTATTAAAAAAACTAATTGAAACTCAGATAGAAATGCTGAAGATCGCCCAAAATCCAGAAAAAAATAACACTGTAGAATTTAATAATAGTAGTTGCATTTCCTCTGTTAATGCCAAAACAAAAATTGAAGCATTAATTGAACAAGGAGATATTAAAGCAGTTTTAGCTTTTTTAAGGTTGAATCTTCAGGATAGTAAAAACATTGTTTTACTTATTGCACAATTTAAAGACATTGATGATCTTGTCAAAACAGGTGTTATTACAAAATTAAGTCCTGAATATAGAGAATATGTTGGAAGGTTAAGATTATTCATAAATGACCTACAATCAAGTGATTTTAAAATTTAAATCAATGTTATTAACAATTATAAGGCATGGTGAAACTATAGAAAACATCAATGGCTTAATTCAAGGACACTTGCCTGGAAAATTATCCGTAAAGGGAAAAGAACAAGCAGCTAGATTATCTTTAGAGTTATCTTCATATAATTTTAGCAAGATTTTTTCAAGCGATCTAAAGCGAGCACATGACACTTGCATCAAAATACTAGAAAGGCTTCCTAATATAGAAATTATAGTTACATCTGATATAAGAGAAAGAAGTTTTGGTAGTTTGGAAGGTAAGCGTAAATGTGATATTCCTGATTACAAGGGTAATATTACAGATTTAAATTCAGTAGATGGAGAAAGTCTGGATGAATTATTTAAACGTGCCAATATTTTTTTAAAATACCTAGAAGATACCTATCAATCTGAATCTATTTTAATCATATCACATAATAGTTTTAATAAAGCCCTTATTAAATCGGCATTAAAAGATAAAATAGGAAACATTTCCTCTATTCCTAATTTTGAAAATGCGAGTATAACTCAACTTATATACGAAAAAGGTTCATACTCAATAATAAAATATAATAATATTGAGCATTTAAAATAGTGATTGTTTATCTGAAAGACATACAATTATCGGCTTTTTGCTTCTTTTTCTCCCGCATAAAGCATTGTTAATGGCTCATGGAAAAAGAAGTCCGGGCAAAGTTTCCCCTGCCCGGATATAAGTTCTTAAAATCGTTTTCAAAGGCATTTATAGTCCATTATCGACCATGTACCGCAGCCTCCCGGCTACCCACTGAATTGTGGGATTGCGTGGATAATGAAACGTCCTGCGGGCGATATTCTCAATAATAACAACCTCCTGTCGGAGTTGTACCGAATTACATTGCGAGTCTATTTCGTGCAAAAGTTCCTCCAGTTCGTAATAATCTTGTTGTGTGGCAATAATCGGATTGCCGATATATGCGCCTATCCTCATACCTCGCCGAATTTATCAATTTCACACTCAATTATAACGACTTCTGCATCACAGGTATATAAGCCGTTTTCTTTGGCGTGATCTATCGCCAACGCCTCGGAGGTGAACACGCCGAAAAAGACACGGCTTGCCCTTGTCCTGTGAATATCTGTTTGGAATAATATAAATACTGTCATTTTGATAATGTTTTTAAGGAGCGGGATTTCTCCCGCCCCTTGTTGAACTTCAAATTTATACCGCTACTGCCTCCGCTTTAGATTGTGTTTTAGGTACTCCGACAATCAGCACTTTATCCGCTTGCGGTGTCGGTATTGGTGTTGGTTTCGCCTCTTTCTTTTCGGATTGGGTTGCTTTGGGTTGTTCCTTGCCTTTCGGCTTGGCAGTTTCCGACTTCGGGGCGGTGGCGTTCACTTCCTTTTTGATAGTTTTTTCGGCTGTTTTAGAGGCTTTCTCCGTCTTGGCGGTCTGCTCTGCCTTTTTTGCTTTGGCATCGGCTTTCGCTTTCTTTTCAGCCTTTTTCAGCCCTGCGATACGTTCGTCCAATCGGGTGTTTTTCTTGTCGTAATCCTCTTTATGAGTGCTTACAATTTCCTCTGTCTTTTTGGGTAGATGCTGTTTTGAAAATGCCAACAGCATACCGCCTTTTTCATCGCCTACGGTTCTTGTGCCGTCCGTAAGATGGCTATACAGATAATCACGGCGTACAATGGTTTTCTGTTCCTCTGTCAGCGAAGATGCGATTTTGAGTTTCTTCTCGTCCGTCAGATAGCCGTAATAGTCGTTTTCTTTCAGTCCTACGGCTTTGTAGTTATGACGGCGCAACTTGGAAAGCATAAAGAAATACATTGCTGTTTCTTCATCGGCGGTAAATGCCGACTGCGGTAGCTGTTCCGTGCGCAAAAGTTCTTTTAAGCCCTCGGCGGTCTTTTCGTCTGCCAATTCGTTGTTACGCTTTTTCTTGGCGGTAAGGTCGGCGATTAACTGCTCGTTGCTCTTGGTGTCTTTAGTGGCTACCTCTTTGTAGTACATTCTTACGTTACTATCGCCGATTTTAGCGTACACACGGATTTTGCCCTGTTCTTTCAGTTCCTCAAGGTGTGCGGTCTGCTTGGTGTACCTTTCCTGTTCCTTGCCGTATTTCTCCTGCGCCTTGTCGTAATCTTCGGGCTTTTTATACTCAGAGGCTTGCGGTTCGGTCGGGGCTGTGGGGTATGAATTAAGGTTATACGTTTGCACGTTCTTAAACTCATAACCGCCCTTTTTGATTATTTGGGTTGCCTCGTTATCGTGACTGTACTGTTCGCCGACAAAGACGAGTTTCGGGTCGGCAAGGGCTACGGCTTGCGCTTGTTCTACAAGGTATGCCGTTTGCTTGTCCGACAAACATTTTTTGTTGGTACACTTGCCACAACCGCCATTCTCGGCGAACAGGTCGAAATTACTTGAATTGTGAATACATTTCAGACACTTGGATTTGTCAAAACTGTAATTATCAAGGTTGTTCGTATAACAATTCCGTATTTTACCCTCCAACGCATTAGCCGAGATATTGCACCATTCGCCTGCGCCGTCCTTGCCTAATCGGTCGTTCAAAATATCCTCCTGTATCTTCTTGTCATACTTGCTAATAACTATTCCTGCCGATGCGGTCAATTTGCCCTCTTTTACAAGGTTGGCAATTCCTTTGATAAGGTCGCAAAGTTTCAGCGTATGATAGATATTTTTCTCGCTCTTGCCGAATTGTACGGCGAGGCTTGCAATGTCGTACCGTTTTGTGTCTATAAGGCGTTTATAAGCCTCTGCCGCCTCCATTGGTGGCACGTCCTCACGCTGTAAGTTCTCGGAGCTTGAAAGGTCATACGCCTGTTCGTCTGTTACTTCCCGAACGATACAGGGGATTTCGGCAAGTTTGAGCATACGGCACGCCCTGAAACGGCGTTCCCCGCAAATGATTTCGTAATGTTCGCCTTTCTCGCCCTTACGCCGTACCGTAATGGGCTGTATCAGTCCATGAACGGAGATACTTTGCGCCAATTCTTTGAGTGCATCTGCATCGAATGTTTTTCGTGCATTGTAATTGCTCGGCTCTATCAAGTTGGATGCGATGTTTACGGCTTTGCGCTGTCCGTCTGCGGGTTTGCTAACCACTACTGCGGTTACTACTTCGTTTGCTTTCTCTGCTACGGCTGTGCCGTTGTTCTTAATTGCTGTCATAATTGTAATTATTTGAATGATTATTGATTGTTATTTGCTTTTGCTATTTTTTGATTTAACCACTTATCCCGCCTCATTCGGCACTCGGTAAGGGTCGGCACCACTACGCTAAAAAGTTCTCCGTCCGTGTCTCGATAATCGTATTGGTAGAGCCATTTCCCGCGAAAATCCTTGTAATGCTCGTAATTTTCTTCTCCTGCGGGGCATACTGATACTCCGTGCAGGTTCATTTTAGGCTGTGTCATATTACTGTCTGTTTTTAGAATTATTGGCACAAATGGGGCATATAACAAGGATTTCCAAAATGTCGGCATCCTCTTTGTCGGTAACATCGAAACTGCATCTAACGCTGTCGCATCCGCATTTTCGGGGGTTATGCTCAAACGAAAAACTGTTGTTCGGATAATTGTTTGCATACTCGTTTAACGAGCCTAACGAATTGAAATACTTTGGTTTCATATCTTTTATGTTTTAGAAAATTAATACTATCAAAAGGAGGATAAAGCCCAC
>NZ_QVMO01000034.1:39427-50415 GCF_010501055.1 Dysgonomonas sp. 521 | reverse complement strand
AATACGCTCGCCGGAACGGAAAGAGGAAGATTTTTCACGAAACCGCCCTGCGGCTCGAACTTGCTTCGGCGTGAAGAACACGGAAATACTTTCGCACATGAAATCGAACACTTCATCGGCTAAGTCGGCATTCCGCTAAAAGAGGAAGAAGTTATAAGATACGGGAGTAGAAAAAATCCCCTTTACTCCCGGATAGTCTGAACAGGGAATACAAAAAAGACATATTTTGACCGCCGCCGGAATCAGTCTGCACTTTAAGTATAGACAAGTGCAGACGAAAGCTACCAGCCCGCAAAGGATTGGTATATGGTGTATTTTAATGATTTACCTTTGTTATCCCGTAATCATAGTATTAACGAAAAAGGTAAATATTATGGAGATAATAAATATAGAAGCCCGCACTTTCGAGGCAATGATGGAACGCTTTCAGGCATTTGCCCGGAAGATAAATCTTCTGTGCGATCAAAGTGAAGATAAGGAGATGAGAGAATGGCTGGATAGTCAGGAGCTTTGCATAATACTGGATATTAGCAAACGGAAATTGCAGTATTTAAGGAATTTTCAAAAAATCCCTTATTCAATGATTAACGGCAAAATCTATTATAAACCGGAGGATGTCAGGAAGTATATAGAGTTAGAAAGGGGGGAGTATGGAAAATAAGAATGCAGAAAATCAAAATAGCCTTATTACGAGAACTACTCCCCAGATCACAGCTTTTTTTGAATCTTTAGACCGGATGCTGGATAAGGTAGAGATACTTGCTAAAAAAAGTAGGCCTACTCTAAATGGAGAGAGGTATTTAACTGATAAGGAATTGTCTGAACGCTTAAAAATCAGCAGAAGGGCGTTGCAAGAGTATCGGAACGAAGGAAAAATACCCTATTATCAAATCGGAGCGAAAGTCTTATATAAGGAATCTGATATTGAAAGAATGCTGAAAGACAGCTATCGCAAGATATTCTAAACACTAAAGGCTATCCCACGGATAGCCTTTAGTGTTGTTAATCAATTCATTAAATTTCACTCATACTCATTTTGCTTTGAACCTTTTTCATGTCGGAATAGATGTTGTGATTAAGCACTTTAGCATAATGTTCCGTCATTCTTGTACTGGTATGCCCCAACATTTTAGCGACATTAGTGAGTGCAACACCATTGGCAAGCGTTACGGTCGTAGCGAAAGTATGGCGGGCTGTGTGCGTGGTAACGTCTTTGTCAATCCCGCAGAAATCGGTGATTTCTTTCAAGTACGAGTTCATCTTCTGATTGCACATAACCGGAAGAAGAATACCTTTTGACTTACACATTCTATGATTTTCATACCTGCGAATTATTTCCAACGGAATGTCAAGCAACGGGATGTCGCACATATTTTCTGTTTTCTCTCTCGACTTACGAATCCAGTAAGTACCTTCGTTGTCTAAAACGATATGTTCCTTTTTCAAATTGCTTACATCTATGAATGCTAACCCGGTGTAGCAGCAAAACACAAACACATCCCGTACTAATGCTATTCTCGGCAGGGTAAATTCTTTCGTTGTGATAATATCCAGTTCCTCTTTGGTCAGGAAAACCGGGTTAGTTTTCGACTGTTTGAATCTCATACCTGCAAAGGGATCATTTTTCAATAATCCGGTCGCCAGAGCAAGGGTACTGACCTTTTTAATGACTTTCATATATCTGACAAGCGTATTCTGACTTAACCTTTTATCAACTGTCAGATATAGCTCATATTTCCGAATAAGTTGGGAAGTAAATTCGGTAAAGGTTATATCGGATTTTCCGTACTCTTTCTCTATTACTACTTGCAAGGACTTATAACAGTTATCGTATCTGTTAATGGTGGAGTAGGCATAATCCAGCCCGATACGCCGTCGGCAATCCTCGTTATGCTCTTTGAAAAACGTAAGGACTGTTTTCGTTGTTTCCTTATTAAAGAGTTTTTTCAATAAGATTTCGGGAGTAAAATACTCATCCTGCAATACCATGTTCCGATGAATTTCATACAGGCGGGTATGGAGGCTACGGATATAATCGTTCAGCTCGTTAGCTTCCCGGCTCTTTCCCCGGCACATTCCTAACTTTGCATCCCAGATTTCTTCTTTTACGCTGCGGTTAATACGGATGTCGCTGTAAACCCCGTCAATAGTTACCCTAAGTAATACAGGGCATTCTCCGTTTCTCAATTTTCGGGTCTTAATAATGTAGACCAGAACATTCATCATTTCTTGCTTCATAATACCTCTTTTTTAATGGTTCAAAATTAAGGAAATGAAACGAGTTTGTCGGTATGCAAAATTCGGCAAATCAACACATTAGATACCATTTCGTTTGCTTTTTTTTGCCGAAATAAAAAGCATATGAATGAACAAAGAGAAATGTTCTATAAATGGCCATTTTTTGCCATTTTCACAGGGTTGCCCTAAAAAGAAAAATCCCTGAAACTGTCTATGTTTCAGGGATTTGCTTCGTTTTGCTACTCTTCTTAAGTGGTGCCACCAGGAATCGAACCGGGGACACAAGGATTTTCAGTCCTTTGCTCTACCAACTGAGCTATGGCACCATGACCGTTTTGCGTGTGCAAAGATAGTACATAATTTATATTCTCCAAAAATAAACAGAACTATTTTTATAATATTTTTATCCATCAGGAAATCCTACAAACAACAATAGGTGCGACATCTGGCGTTTTCTTCCTCATTATCAGAACTTATACGTTAACATAATCCGCCCTTCTGATGTCTTCGAAAAAACATCATCAAAATACTTATAGTTCGTGTCGCGTGTATAATTATAACCGATACCTGTCAGATAAAACCTGTTTTTCAACTTCAGGTCTACCCTTAGAGAGATTGCGTGCAATATAGCCTGCGAATGGTCACCTTGAGCATCCAGTGTCTTTTCATTGATAGTCTCCCAATTTATATCCCGGTCGTATCCTTTCCATGTAAACATGCGATACCCTTCATAACTACTCGAAACGCTTATAATGTCTTTGTATGCTATCGTAACTCCCGATTGCCAGCTAAACCCTGCTGCCAGATTATAATTACGGTCATTCACTACATAATGGTCACTTAGAGACGCACCCAGCAAAATCCCGTTAAAATGAAAATAAGAATTAAAATCCCAATCCTTGAACCTTTTACTTTTATGGATCAGTCCTAATCCGAACGAAGCCGGAGTACAAAACTTATAAGGCACCCTTGCCGAAACATCCGATATCGTATCCGAATCATAATAATCGTAATGTTGGTATATGCCCAGACTTAAAAAATCCTTCGAATTATCGATTAACTCCATTGAATATAGTCGTCCTGTTATATTCAACTGGCTTATCATCGGTTGGGAACCCTGCCCATTGATATTCGCCTTGAAAGTAAAATAATCATAAGGCTTATTCGTCTCCGCTTCGAACCTATCTCCATATTCCACATTAATATTAGTTGCAAAACCAATCCCCTTATCAAAGATTTCGTCTTTCAATTCAAGCGCCCTTATTCCCATCGAAACTTCCACACTTATATCCGGTACCCCAAACTGTTTACCCGAGGTCCGCCGTTTACGCCAGGCATCGCCGTTAATTATGCGGGTCAACCCTCTGGTAGGAGCTATAAGAAAAGCGGCAAGTTCATGACCAAACCGTGACGCGCCTGTCCGCCTGTCATCAAGAATTAAATCTGAAGTGCGAAACAATACCTCGCCTAAAGCCATACCTCCGATTGGTGTTGCTATAATGTCATTTGTCGAAGGATATTCACATTCCATAAACAACTCCCACATAGCACTTCCGCCCAAAGCCAGAGCGCCGGATTCCCAGTAATTCAAACCATTTGCCCTGCCTGCGTTAAAGTAGAGATTGCCATGATAAGGATGTAGGAACATATTTGTTCCCATATAATCATTATCCCAGATGAAACCCCTCCTGAAGTTTTCCTTCATCGTCTTAATACTGATATAAGCGAAATGCCCTTTTTGTATATACCTGTCGAAAGCCCAGACTCCCATGTTCACTCCGAATGCCGTAGTCCCTGCCTGAAACCATTTCTTCTTTGAATAATAAGCAATATCTGTAGAATCAGCATCTTTAGGTGTAGCCGTCTGATGACGGATAGGCACTTGCGCATAACATAAGTTTACAGCAACCAGCACATAGGCAAGAAATATTTGTCTCTTTATCATTAAATATGTAGTTTCTCCTTTTCCTTTCATGTTCTACCCAAAAATAAGACAAACACATCCATAGATAATTATTCAGGAAAAAATGGAATACATTTCTTTATGATAATTAACATAATTTCACATAGCAGGCATAATAAAGTAATTATTCAGCCATTAGAAGAGTTAAATATGCGTTAATTAAATTCCTCCAACGGGTATAATTTATTGTCGCTATTTTTTCCAAATAGAATACAGGAAGGCGTTACAATACAATCTCGTAAAACAAAAGTTTATATTCAAAAAAAATCAAAGAGACCTCAATGTGCAACAGTCTTAAGTCCAACAATAGAGAATATAAGTGTGGAAATAAAGAATAATCTCCAAAAATTAACAGGTTCATCAAAGACAAATATTCCTATCAGTACAGTACCCACAGCACCTATCCCTGTCCAAACAGCATAAGCAGTACCTATCGGCAAAGTCTGTATCGCCTTTATCAATAAAAGCATACTAAATGACAGGAAAAAGACAAAACCAACAATCCACCAATACTTTTCGCTACCTGTTGTTTCCCTGATTTTTCCTAAACAGGAAGTAAAGCCAACTTCAAATAACCCCGCAACAATTAAAATCACCCAATTCATAGATTCTTATTTTGATGCAAAGGTCATGTATAAAAATCAAATAGAATTTTACAAATGATAAAAAATAATCACTTCAGTTTTGATCTGATCCGGCTTAATGACACCTGAGTTATTCCAAGATACGAGGCTATATATGATAACTGAACCCGTTGAAGCAATTCCGGATCAGTCTTCATTAGGTCGTTATATCGTTCCGTGGCTGTACCAAACAACCGTTCTATAAGCCTGCCTTCTGTTTTCAGAAGCTCTTGTTCCGCAAATTTTCGACCCCAGTTTGCAATATGGACATCTTTCGCAAACAGGTCACTTAATGCCCCCGTGTTTAGTTTATACAATATACAGTCCTCTAGTAACTCAATGTTCTCATAGCCTTTCTCATTATCTACATAGCTTTTCATCGACACCACCGTATCCCCTTCTTTTCCAAACCAGAAAGTGATTTCGCCATCATAAGAGTTTATATAGGCTCTTACGATACCTTTTTTGACAAAATAGACGTCCCGTTCCACTTTATCGGCATTCAGTAAACGGTACCCTTTGGGAAAACTGACCTCAACAATAGAATCAATCATATTCTTTTTGGAGGCTGCCGGCAGTTCATATATTTTATCTAAGACCGTTTCTATTTCCATCTGCATTAGTTTGAATACAAAAGTATAATATTACTCAATGTCATTTGTTTTATATTAGAGTTTATATTCAATAAGATTATATATGGTTTATTCTCTGTGATTTAATTGCCTCCTGCTTTAGCTGGAGGATAATAGTCTAATCAGATANTGGCTTTAGCCAAAATGTTTTGACTAAAGTCGTTTTCTATCTGTATTATTATCCACGACTTGAAAGTCGTGGCAACTAAAACTCCTAAAAATATGTATTTTACTCTTTTATTGAATATAAACTCTATTAAAAATAATAAAAATACACAGTATAAGTAACCCATAGCTACCTGCAGGACGAAGAAATTAGTGACCATTATAAGCGTTTACTGTTTTTTCACCTATAACTTTTTACTTATTACTTATTACTTGCTATTTTTGTCATAAATAAACATTATATCGGATAGAATGATATTGATTTGATTTTTAATAGACAATTTTGTTAGGGTAGGGGGGAGCCTGACCTTATATGCATAATATCTATACCGGGCGGGCAGTTCCGCCCCTACGAATGCTATATTTATAATTAATGGTAAATGAAATAGATAATGCTTTATTCGATATAGAATCTAAGTAACTGTTAGGAAATTTCTCGTTCTGATTTTTAGAATTGTTTTTGAGATAATTTTTACTTCCGCGAAGCGATAGTAGCGGGCTACTTGAGCTGAGTGAAAGAGAAAATTAACCGAAAACAAGCTAAAAATGAACGAAGAACTCTAGATCTTTTTCATACGAAAACCAATTCGGGAAATTTCCTAACAGTTACTAAGAGCCTGTTTAAATTTTAGCGAAAATTTTTATTACAGGTTCAGGTCAATAGTTCTTAGCAATTTTTTTATGCTCTTTTTAGCGTATTTTTGGCTCCGCCGATTTTCAATTCCCTTTTTACTCTTGGTTTAGCCCGCTAATTAGCTCCGCTGACCGTTGGTTCGGCTAGCAAAAATGATAAAATACATCTAAAAATAGCTATAAAAAAGATTTGCTATAAAATTTAAACAGACTCTAATAAACAAAATAGATATGAAGAATATTTTAGGAATGCTACTGGCAGTATTTATTTTCACTACAGCCAGTGCACAACGCTTAGACCTGATGGACATCAATTCCGGTAAATATTATGCGCGGGGAGTCCAGCCTGTAGTATCATCTGCTGACGGAGAATCATATTTTCAGCCCAATGATAATTATACAATGATTATCAAATACGCTTATAAAACAGGCTTACCTACCGACACTATATTTAATGTAAAAAAAGCCCGTGAGTGCAATATCAGTTCATTCCAGGGATTTATCATCAGCCCCGATGAAAAACGACTACTTGTATTCAACGACTATGAACCGATATACCGCCATTCATTCAAAGCAAATTATTACTATTACGACGTGAGGCGTAACCTTATACGGAAACTGACGGAGAACAAAGAAAAACAATCCATCCCTACATTCTCCCATGATGGCAGGATGCTGGCATACGTAATCAACAATAATATCTGGCTGGCAAAATTTGACTACGATACAGAGTCACAGGTTACCAAAGACGGAGAACCAGGCAGGATAATCAATGGTGGAACAGACTGGGTATATGAGGAAGAATTCGGAACCACCAGTATCATGGATTTCTCCGAGGACGGCAGGCTGTTGGCGTTTGTCAGGTTTGACGAAACCAATGTACCGGAATACTCCATGCAATTATACGGAAACAGCCTCTACCCAGCCTCTTTCTCTTTTAAATACCCGAAAGCGGGGGAACAAAATTCAAAGGTAACCTGCAATGTCTTCGATATAGACTCCAAAACAATCAGGAAAATGAATATTCCCGACAACACGGAATATATCCCACGCATACAATTCTTACCTAGTGGAGACGAGCTGGCTATAATGACACTGAACAGGGAACAAAACAAATTTGACCTGTATCTGGCAAACGCCCGTTCCTCGGTATGCCGTTCGATCCTTCATGAAGAAAACAGCAAGTATGTCGATTCCAAACTATTAGACTATATTCATTTCTTTGGTAATCAGTTTGTATATGTAAGCGAAAAAGACGGATATTCACATATTTACCTCTACGACAATACGGGAGTGATGCAGAAACAGCTTACATCCGGCAATTATGATGTAACAGCTATGCTGGCTGTAGACCCTGTCGCAAAAACCGTATTTTATGAAGCTGCGGAAGACAGCCCGCTTCAACGTGCCATATACAAGGTGGACATGGTGAAGGGAATAAAAACGAAGCTATCGGCCAAAGCAGGGACAAATAATGCGACCTTTAGCAAAAATGGCAAATATTATATCAACAGCTATACGAATGTAACAACTCCCAGAATTGTTACAGTACATGATGCCACGGGAAAAGAATTGCGGATGCTACAGGATAATGCAACGCTAAAGAACTCACTGGCAAAACTAGATTTACCAGCAAAAGAATTTATCACTGTAAAATCTGCTGACGGAAGAGACCTGAACGGATACATGATGAAACCGGCAAATTTCAGTTCTTCCCAAAAATATCCTTTGGTGATGATACAGTACAGCGGGCCAAATTCACAGCAGGTTAAAGACGCATATAGTATGGACTGGACGGACTATCTCACTACTCAGGGCTTTATTGTAGCCTGTGTAGACGGACGTGGCACCGGAGCCAGAGGAGAAGATTTCCGCAAATGTACATATATGAATCTAGGAATATATGAATCAGACGATCAGGTTGCTGCTGCAAAACACTTTGCTTCTCTGCCATATATCGATGGCAGTAAAATTGCTATTTGGGGCTGGAGCTATGGAGGCTATAATGTATTGATGAGCATGAGCCGTGGAAACGGAGTATTTAAGTCAGGGGTGGCTATTGCCCCTGTTACCGATTGGAAATTCTATGATACGGTATATGCGGAACGTTTTATGCGTACCCCTCAGCAGAACGCCTTGGGTTATGAGGCGGGTTCCCCTATCCTGATGGCGAACAAGTTGCAGGGAAACCTCCTGCTCATTCATGGTTCGGCTGACGATAATGTGCATTTCCAGAATACGATGGATTATGCCGCAGCTTTGGTTAAAGCAAACAAACAGTTTGATATGTTTGTCTTTACAGATAAAGACCATTCAATCCGTGGCGCGGCCAACCGTACTTACCTTTACGAAAAGGTTATCAAGTTCTTGAAAACGAATATGTAGGATATAGATATAAAGAAAGGATGTTCAAACGAACATCCTTTCTTTATCTATCATATTGATATTAAATCTTCTTTATATATGCTCTCCGCATCTTATGGTTTTCGGCATTGAACCCGTCCCATAAAGACGCAACCTTGTTATTCATTTCCAATTCAGGATTCGATTCGGCGAATTGGAAACCACAATTGTATGCTGAAGGAATAAAGTCATTAAAAATAATAGCATTTACACCTTTGCCCTGATACTCGGGAGATATGCCTATTAACATAAGATCGACGACAGGATTCTTCTTGCTTTTCAAATCCTTTAACAAGTGCCTCCATCCAAACGGGAATAATTTCCCTCTGGACTTAATCAATCCTCTGGAAAGGCTCGGTATCGCAATACCAAATCCCACTACTTCATCCACATCTTCTTTTAATATAATAGATACAAGATCCCAACGAAGCAATGGCACATACATCTTTACGTAATAATCTATTTGCCGTTGAGTCAATGGAGCAAATCCATACAGAGGCTTATAGGCCTCATTCAATAATTCGAATAGCTTGTTTACGTATGGTGTTATTTGCTTTAAGTTTTTAAATTTTAACACCTTTAGTCCATACCTTTGCATTACCATATTGGCTATACGCTGATGTCTTTCAGGTACGGAATCGGGAACCGGGATCCGGTATTCATTCCAGTCTGCGTCTTTTTCAAACCCTAACCGTTCAATCTGCTCCCTATAGTAAGGATAACTATAAGTTGTGGACATGGTGGATACCTTGTCATATCCTTTTATCAGCAAGCCTTCATGATCCAGATCAGTGAAACCCATCGGGCCGATAATAGAATCCATGCCTTTGTCTTTTACCCATTTTTCCGCCGCCGCGAATAAGGCATCTACAACCTCATTGTCATCGATAAAGTCGACAAAACCAAAACGTCCTTCTTTTTTATTCCAAACCTTGTTCGCTTCACGATTGATAATGGCAGCTATCCGCCCAACAATTTTACCGTCTCTGTATGCCAGAAACAATTGTTTTTCGCAGAAGTCGAATGCGGGATTCTTTTTTTCGCTGAGAGTCTCCAACTCATCCATTATAAGGGAGGGGACGTAGTATGGGGAGTCTTTATACAGATCATCAATTGGAAATTTGACAAATGCCTTTTTTAAAGCCTTATCATTTTCCCTAACTTCTTTAATGATTATAGACATATTAAATAACTATATAGAGTAATTTATTTCTGAACGCAAATATAGTATTTTTATTCGTCTTGTATTGTTAATGAAATTTCAATATCAGAAAAATAGCTGAAAAAAAGATTTTCAATAAAGGGCATTCTGTTGGCATTAAAATATAATACACTTTAATCCATATTAATCTGCTCTCTGTATTCCTTTGGGTTCCTCTCCGTTAACGCATGAAACTGCTTAATAAAATAAGGGATATTATTATAACCGGACTCATAGGCAATCTGAGATACAGTAAGATTGAGATATGAAAGCAGCCTGCAAGCATGTTCTATACGGATTTCGGCCAGGCATTGGAAAATGCTTTTATCTGTCCTTTGCTTGAATGAGCGGCAAAGCGCCGAGGGATTCTGATTTACATAACCAGCAATTTCCTGTAATATATGATGGTAAAAGTTGCTGAGGCACTGGATTAAACATTATAGTTTTAAACCAATGATCAGGTTATTATAACGAATAAAAATTATCTTATATAAAGAGGTCTTTGGTATGGTGTGAAAAATCAGAATTGGACGTAGTGGCTTTGCGAGAAAAAAGAAATAATAATAAATAGCGAAACAGAGTCACATTTGGCTCCGCTTCGCTCTGCCGATTTTGACTCCGTCGATTTTCAATTCAATTGTCACTTTTTTGCAGCAGCCTGTTATTCCTGTTTTTACAGTCAGGCATCTAAGTCCACGAAGCGGTCTAATATAGATAACCACGGGTAAAGCCCGTGGCAAAAACTGAAAGAAAGAGACCGTCTCCGTGGGAGGCGAACGGGATTGGTTTTCGCTATTTGCCTCCTACGGAGACCTGTTTTTCGCTCTATCCCTGCCACGGGTTTACCCGTGGTTATCCATGTTCAGTCCCTTCGGGACAGGTTGTTTATTGGGGGTGGCTGTCACTTTTTGTAGTACAACCTGTTATTTTTTTGTAGAAAATTGTCTTATATAAAGCGTTCTTTGATATAACCGGAGGAAAAAAAGTAACAGGTAAAAATAAGTAGAAAAGCTGTCACTTTTGTCACTTTTTATAGTGCACGGCAAAGATATTGGTGTTGTGTAGGATTACCGCGTAGCGGTTTTCTGTTTATAGCCCCTGTCACTTTTGTCACTTTTTATAGTGCACGG
>NZ_QVMO01000034.1:0-39288 GCF_010501055.1 Dysgonomonas sp. 521 | reverse complement strand
CCCCTGTCACTTTTGTCACTTTTTATAGTGCACGGCAAAGATATTGGTGTTGTGTAGGATTACCGCGTAGCGGTTTTCTGTTTATAGCCCTGTGTGTAAGCACAGGGACAAGAATATTCAAGTCCAACGAGGGTGTGTTATTTATTCCGCATGGGACTGTAAACAGCAAACGGCGTAGCGGCAATTGATGATTCTACATAATATAAACTAATTTAAAAGAAAACGTTTGCACATAAGCTTGCTACATTTCTGCCGTTTTCTTACTCTCTTAATGCAAAAAAATTATTATTTTTGCTGTTCATTTTTTCAATGAATCAATATAACAACCTAAAATAGAAAAGAAAGCATGGAAAGTAATGAATTACTAATGCAAGTAACGGCCAAGGCTAAAACATGGTTATCGGACAAGTATGACGCCGAGACAAGAAAAGATGTTCAGGCATTGCTGGATAAAGAGGACAAAACTGAATTAATAGAAGCATTCTACAAAGACCTTGAATTTGGAACTGGAGGACTTCGCGGTATAATGGGTGTCGGCACCAACCGTGTCAATATATATACTATAGGTGGAGCCACGCAAGGCTTATCCAACTACCTATTGAAAGAATTTTCTTCACTGAAAGAAATAAAAGTTGTAATAGGGCACGATTGCCGCAACAACAGCCGCAAGTATGCGGAAATATCTGCTGAAATATTCGCCGCGAACGGTATCAAGGCGTACCTCTTCGAAGACTTGCGCCCTACACCCGAAATCTCTTACGCGATCCGCAAACTGGGCTGTCAGAGCGGTATTATGATTACAGCATCGCACAATCCTAAAGCATACAATGGCTATAAGGCATATTGGGAAGACGGTGCGCAGGTTATCCCGCCACATGACAAGAACATCATAGCGGAAGTAAACCGTGTAAGTGTAGACCAGATTAAATTTAAAGGCGGCGATAAAAAACTCATCGAATCGTTAGGAAAAGATATGGACGATGCGTTCATCAACGATTTGAAATCATTACTCCTTTCTCCTGATGCCATCAAACGCCACGGAAACATAGGTATCGTATACACTCCCCTTCATGGAACAGGGTTTACGATCATACCGAAGGCACTCAAAGAATGCGGGTTTACCAATGTTATCAATGTACCCGAACAGGACGTGCTGAGTGGCGATTTCCCAACCGTGATCTCCCCTAATCCGGAAGACCCGGCAGCTATGGCCCTTGCCGTGAAAAAGGCTGAGGAAACAAACGCGGAACTGGTCTTTGCCACAGACCCCGATGCCGACCGTTTTGGCGCGGGAGTTCGCAATGATAAAGGAGAGCTTATCCTGCTCAACGGTAACCAGACAATGATTATCCTTATCTACTATATTATTACCCGCCGGAAAGAACTGGGATTACTCAATAAGAAAGACTATACAGTACGCACTATCGTTACCAGTGCGCTTACTCAGGTCATTTCTGAGAAGAATGGTGTAGAGATGTTTGAATGCTACACCGGATTTAAATGGATTGCCGCCGTTATGCGCGAACTGGAAGGTAAACGTAAATATATTGGCGGAGGCGAAGAAAGCTACGGATTCCTAGCCGAAGATTTTGTACGCGACAAAGATTCTGTTTCTGCGGCCATCCTGTTTGGCGAAATCGCTGCATGGGCAAAGGATAATGGTAAGACATTGTATGAAATGCTACAGGATATTTACGTTGAATACGGTTTCTCTAAAGAAAAAGGTATCTCCGTAACCAAAGAAGGAAGAAGCGGCGCTGAAGAAATAGAAGCAATGATGAAAAACTTCAGGGAAAACCCGATTAAGAGCATTGCAGGTTCGAAAGTCATACTTATAAAAGACTTTGTTACTCTAAAAGCGCAGGATCTGGACATAAATGAAGAATATACGCTGGAAATGCCGACTACATCAAATGTATTGCAGTATTTTACAGAGGATAAGACCAAAGTTTCGATCCGCCCTTCGGGAACAGAACCTAAAATAAAGTTTTACATCGAAGTGCAAAGTAAGCTGAAATCGAGAGCCGACTTTGACGCTGTAGATGCAGCCACAGAAAAGAAGGTAGAACAGGTGTGCAAAGACCTGGGTATTTAGAATATATCCTAAAAATATATTGACACCTCAAAGTTTGTGGATTTTGAGGTGCTTTTTTATTTAAAATTTTATTGACATGAAAGCAGTAATTGTATTTCTTATAATAATCTCATCCTCAATAGGTAGTGTCGTTGCGCAGACAACACAGTACAGCGCCAGTGAGCTGATGAGCCTCGGAGAAAGTAGTCTGAAACAAAAAGAGTATATGACAGCACGTTACTCCTATAAGCGGGCTTACAATGCCTATGCCGCGCAGGGCGACTATACAAAGGCCGTAGAATGCGGTATTCAAGCCGCCGCCCTTTATACACGTGAGAACTACTATACGGAAGCTTTTAACCTCTTCCAGAATATGGAATACCTGATTTCGACAGGAGAAACGAAACTAAACAAGCCGCTTTACAACCTGCAATTTGCCGTCACTAACGAGCGTCTGCAGGTATACTCCAGGATGAAGGCTGCCGAACGGGCAAAGAGCACGTTAAGTAAGTTGGAAGAAATCGCCGCGCAGGCAAAAAACGATTCTCTCGACAGAGTCAAGCTATACTCTGAAGCCGATTATTATTACGCGTTCGGTATGAATGCGCAGGGTAATGCCTCCATACAGAAGCTCATTAATAAATTTAAAGAGAACAAGGAGTATGACAAAGCCAGTGAAGTATATCGCGAGATAATAGAGAAAGCCAAAGAGAAGAACAACACATTGCTGGCCAGCCTCGCTTACGAACGTTATATGCTTTGGACCGATTCGGTAAAAGACCTGAAAGCCAAAGATGAGCTTGATATGCAGATAAAGAAGTATGACGACAGCCTGCGTACTATCGGTGAAAAAGACGATGCCTTGTCGTCGAGAATGTATATTATCGTAGGGCTTTGCATCCTTTCGGCTATTCTGGCAGGAGCGTTAGTTTTCCTCGCTATCGTCTTATTGCGCTTTATGGCACGCAACCGTACATTAAAGAAAGGCATACAGACTGCCAACGAACACAATGAGTTGAAATCCGAATTTATACGGAATATATCGGGGCAAATGGAACCGACATTGAATGCCATATCTGAATCGGCAGGCGGGATAATGGATGAAGTACCGGAGCATGCAGCACAGATACAGGGTCAGGTTGGTGCCCTGCAAAAATTCTGTGACAATATACAGGAACTGTCAGCTTTGGAAAATTCTCTAGCCGAATCTTATGAAACAGAGGATGTTGATGTGAACCTTCTTTGCCAGAGAAGTATGGATACGATCAGGGAATATGTAAAGCCGGAAATTTCGATTACGGTTAATGCGCCTTCCTTAAAGATAAAGACAAATCAGGAACAGGTAGAACGCATCCTGCAACATCTGTTGATGAATGCCGCCCAACATACCGAGAAAGGTTATATTATCCTCGACTTCAAACGGAGGGGAGCACGTATCTATCAATTTGTTGTTACCGATAGCGGTTCAGGCGTTCCGCAAGAGTTGCGTGAGAACCTGTTCAGGCCTTTTACCGAAGTAAGAAATCTGACAGACGGCGATGGCCTGGGCTTACCTATATGTTCGCTTATCGCAACGAAAATGAGCGGAAGCCTTACACTGGATGAAACATATAATAAAGGTAGCCGCTTTGTACTGGAACTACGTTCATAAAAAAAACGCTATAAAACATTACGCCTCAGGATCATAGACTTTGGGGCGTTTTTGATGATATTTTCTTGAACAACATGTATTTGCTACAGGCTAAAAGTTGCTTGAGCGAATCCCCGTTCTCAAAAGTAGGTGCGATGTATGGAGCCGGAAGAAACTTCCGGGGAAGATATGCAAGCTTTGAAAGTGGCGTTCGATTTGCCTAAATAGCAGACTGAGGCTCGTATCCGATTAATAATACGGGAAATTCGGTTAATTGCCTTGTTAATTCATTTTGAACGAATCCGTCTTATTACAATATTTTTTATACTTTTGCATATCGAAAAATAGAGATTAAGGCCGCTGGCCTGTTTATTGTCAGTCCATCTATAACATTTACTGTGTGTTATAATTGAAAATATGATAATGGACACTATCTTTTACTTATAATGATTATATAAAGATATTTATGGGAAGAGCGTTTGAATACCGCAAAGCGACAAAGCTGAAACGCTGGGGGAATATGGCCCGCGTGTTTACAAAGTTAGGAAGGCAGATTACTATAGCAGTCAAGGAAGGAGGCCCTGAACCTGATACAAATCCCCGTCTTCGTGTGTTGATGCAGCAGGCGAAAAAGGAGAACATGCCGAAGGAAAATGTAGAACGTGCCATAAAGAAGGCGACATCGAAAGACGAAGCTGACTATAAAGAAGTAGTGTACGAAGGATATGGCCCTTTTGGTATCGCTATAGTAGTAGAAACCGCTACAGACAATCCTACCCGTACAGTGGCTAATGTGCGCAGCTATTTCAATAAGCATAACGGTTCTTTAGGTACATCCGGTAGCCTTGAATTCCTGTTCGACCATAAGTGCGTATTTAAGATTGCTCCAAAAGAAGGTGTCTCTCTGGAAGATTTGGAATTGGAACTGATTGATTACGGGGTTGATGAAGTGGAACAAGATGAAGATGACATAATACTTTACGGCGAGTTTAAGTCTTATTCCGAAATCCAGAAATATCTGGAAGAGAATGGCTTTGATATTCACAGCGCGGAATTTGAACGTATCCCGAACGACTTAAAGGAATTGACAAAGGAACAGCAGGAACAGATTCAAAAACTATTGGATAAGTTTGAAGATGATGAAGATGTTCAGAATGTATTCCATAATATGAAGGAAGATTTTGTGGAATGATCAATAGCTATAGATATATAAGGCTGTAAATATTTAATTTGCAGCCTTTTTTGTGATTATGTTTACTCATTTATACGAACTCTCACTTTATTCCACGCATGTGTATTCACTAGGCAGCATTCGTCAAATGTCTCATACATTTCTTTCATCCGTGGTGTAGGAATAGCAAAGCTAAGTATATCCGGTTCTACATGGGGGCGTACTGAAGGATCCATTAATCCTATAAAACAACGTCGCCCATCCCTGAGGTTCTCAGCTACTATTTGTGATACTGTCGAACTGCATCCTGAGCCGAAAGGAGCACAAACTGCATCCGGTTCGTTTGTATCGAATACAGCCCATGCAAAAAGTCCGGTCAGCACATCAGGAGAAGCAAAGAAGATAAGACCTTCGGTTTGGTCTAATGTATCCAAGCTGTCGATACGGGCAAAGTGCAGGTAAGGCTTGTCCGTCTGTCCGTTCCCTATTCCTGTCGCGAATTCTGTAACCATCCGGGGTGTCTTTTTATACTTTTCTTTGAGGGAAACAAAGTTGGGGATCATATTCTCAGCGAACTCGCAGAATCCGGTATAGAATTTCCCGCCCATACAGCCTATTGTGTTTACATCAAGAGTAATGGGCGTACCTTTTCGGGTTGCATCCAATGCCTTGAAATAACAACCGTTTACTTTTTGCGGCGTTGGCTCCGGATTTTCCGAATACCAGAATGCGATGGGTAGTTCCATCTTGTCTCCGAACCCTGTGCGTAATTTGTTTATCAGATCTGCTGCTTTCATGGTAATGTGATTTTATATGATAAATATATTGAATTTATTTGTTGTGGTAAATAAGTCTGAGTTAAAAAATGTGTGTGATCCAATTGAACATAAAGTATTATCTTTGCCAAAAACTTATGGATATGAGAGTAATATTATATGCTGCACTCTTATTAATATTATTTGGATGCAAGCAGAATTGGGCTGAAAAGGAAGGAGGCTTGGAATGAGGAGCGATACACAGTATTTGCTGTTGATTATACTCATTGTTGTCCTCGATTTCTTTTGGACGCAATATCTGGCTTATCGCAACCGGAAGCGGATGAGCCCCAAAATTCCGGCGCAACTGGAAGGTATTTATGATAAGGAAGAATATGAAAAACAACAGGCATACCAGAAAGTAAACAGCCGTTTCGGGTTATATACCAGTTTGTTTTCGTTCGTTATACTTTTGTTTGTATTGTGTTTTGGCGTATTCGGGTGGCTGGATGAACTTTTGCGCCAATGCATCAGCAGTGAGATACCTTTAGCCCTTGCTTTCTTTGGCGCTATTTATATTGTAAATGATATTATTACCCTTCCGTTCGATTATTATGGCACATTTGTTATTGAAGAACGTTTCGGCTTTAATAAATCCACTAAAAAGACATTCTGGCTCGACCAGCTAAAAGGGCTTTTACTGACGGCTATTCTGGGTGGTGCCGTTTTGGCGTTGGTTGTATGGCTTTATAATACATTGGGCGATTATGCATGGCTCTACACATGGGGTGCGGTAACGGTTTTTTCCCTGTTTATGACTTTGTTCTATTCCAATATCATTGTACCATTGTTTAATAAACAAACACCACTGGAAGAAGGCGAACTGCGCGATGCAATAGAAGCCTTTGCCCAAAAAGCGGGATTTGCTATCAACAACATTTATGTGATGGACGCTTCGAAACGTTCGACCAAAGCCAATGCTTATTTTACAGGTTTGGGGGCAAAGAAGCGCATTGTCTTATTCGATACATTGATAAATGATCTGGATACAGACGAAATAGTAGCCGTGCTGGCGCATGAAATAGGACATTATAAGAAAAAGCATACATTGCAGGGAATGCTTATTTCGATCTGCTATACAGGTGTTATCTTGTTTTTACTTTCCCTGTTTCTTGGAAATCAGGATATTGCTGTCGCCCTTGGTGGGAAAACAGCGTCATTCCACTTGGGGCTGATCGCCTTCTCTGTTCTGTTTACTCCTGTTTCGTTGGTTATCGGTATCTTTTCGTCTATCCATAGCCGGAAGAATGAATACCAGGCCGATGCTTATGCCGCGGGTTTCGGATTGGCTGATTCATTGATTAACGGCCTGAAGAAATTGTCAGTAAAGTCGTTAAGTAATCTGAATCCCGACCCTTTGTTTGTATTCTTTTATTATTCGCATCCCACATTGTTGCAGCGGATAGAAGCTATGAAAAAATAGTGTTTCGTTTAAACCTTTGCTTGCTAACTACGTCTTATTATTAAACATGATGTACAATCTTTAATGATAATACGTATGAAAGGTATATACATAATTATCCTGTTTGCATTTACCGCTTTGAGTGCTTATCCTCAGTTTGGGAAAGGAGTAAAGATAGAAAAAGATATTTTTGGATATTTGCAATATGAAAGCAATAACAACCAGAAAGCCTCACTAAAAAAAGATGTTTTTGATGCCTGGATATACACGGATAACAGGAATAATGAAGTAGAGTTTTCGAAAGAATATTGGAACGATATACTCAGAGATTTTAAGCAAAACGATACTAAAGCCTTTATGTGGCTGATAGATATGTGTGCAGAATTATCAAACTATAAAGAAAAATATAAAATAGATATTTTCGGCTATCAGCAATATGAGAATAATCAGCAGGAAAAAGCATCTTTGAAGAAAGATATTTTTGATAAAATGATTTATGAGGACAGCCGGGGAAATAAAATAGAATTTTCGGAAAACCTGTGGCGGAAAATGATAAAAAAGCGTCGTTCTGATAAAAAAGTATTTATGGATTTAGTACAGCGTTATTTATTTAGCGATTGATTTAGAAACTGTTTAAATTTTATACGAATATTTTATTATATCTTTTTCTTCGTTCATTTTTAGGCTGTTTTTGGCTGTTTTTTCCTTTCTCTCAACTCAAATAGCCCGCTATTATCGTTTCGAGGAAGAAAAAAACATCTCTAAAACATCTATAAAAATTTGAACGAATAAAATTTAAACAGTTTCTTATGGAATTTCATTCTTTTTTCTCTCTATTAATATCGTTACGATATTAATAACACTTAAAAATATAAACTATGAGAAAAAAGGTCATCTTCTTATTTAGCTTTTTCCTGTTCCTATTATCGGTATCATCGGCCCAGCAGATACAAACTATTCATGTTATGGTAGCCCTTTGTGATAACAAGTATCAGGGCATAGTAAAAGTTCCGAAAGGCATAGGGAACGGTCAAGACCCGGATAACAACCTTTATTGGGGATGCGGGTATGGCATCCGTACATACTTCAGGAAGAGTGCGGACTGGAAGGAAGTCAAACGCTACAAGAATGTTGACGATATTTGTCTCGAACGGATTGTTTTCAAGCATAAAACAAAAAATTGTTACCTGATAGCCGATGCGTATGACGGTAAATATATAAGCGATTGCACAATCGACTTTCTGGAATCATGCGCGGGTAGCAAGAAAAGTACAATTAAGCTGGATGATAATACAGATCTGGGATTGTACGGGGAAGCAAAACTTGTAGCATATATAGGGCACAACGGACTGATGGATTTTTCTTTAGCCAATACATACAAAAATACTGATGGAAAAAAGCGGGATGCCATCATCCTTGCCTGTTACAGTAAGCGTTTTTTTACACCTTACTTGCAGTCAGCAAAGGCGAACCCTTTGTTGTGGTCTACACACCTGATGAGCCCCGAAGCATACACACTGCATGACGCTATAACTGTTTACCTCGATGGGGGAAGCGCCGCTTCTGTCCGTGAGGCTGCCGCCACTGCCTACAATAAGTATCAGAAGTGTGGAATGAAAGGAGCACGGGGACTGTTGACCACGGGTTTTTGAGAATAAAAAAAGAAGCTACAAACTATCTCAGCCTGTAGCTCCCACGGAAGTTTTGAATAAAAGTTGCTATGAATCTACTCTTTCGTAGAATATCTCAAATTCCTCATGTGTATACTCATTATAAAATACTTTCATCGTACATTTCATGCTATTCCCTGTCAGGTTTATGATTTCTATGGTAGATGGATAATATGCCATATCTATCGTTAGCTGTTTTCCGTTTTGTTTCCATGTGCCTGCGGATAACTTGTTTTCACAGGCATCGAACATTTCAACTAACTTGTTATCGTTAAATTTGATCCAACTATCCAGATAGCAGTTTGATGAAGTATCTTCAGTAGCAGCCGATTGTTTGGTGGCCGGATTCCATTCAATCAGTATCCCATTCGATTTTACGTTAGTTGCAATCCATTTGCCGACTATAGGATCTTGATTTTCATTACCCTCATCCGTACATGAAGTGATGGTAAATAGCATCACAAACATGCTAAAAAGCACAGTCTTTTTCATTTGTGAAATAGTTTTTATATAATTCAGGATTCTATACAATCACCATCTTGGCATATTATTATATAAGATGGGGCTGGGTTACCAGTCAATAAGATTCTTGTTGTTTGTGAATCTGAAAATTGTTTTAATATAGTTTGGAACTCTTATCTGCTACAAAGATATATATTAAATATGTATTTATGACACAATGATGATTGTTTAACATTAATTATTTTCGTTTAAGTACTAAGTTGAAATTAGTTTGTATTATCCATATTTATATTAATACTGATAATCAGATATATACATTTAAATAATAATATAAACTAATTCGTGTTCTGTACTTACCATCAGGGCAACCCCACCAAAATCGGATGATTTTTTTTATATATTCCGTTTTAGCACATGACAAAAAATATTGAAACTGGCTTGAAAAGCCCTATTCCAGAGCCGTAGGTCTCCGATCCAATGTCACTAAGTTAAGGCTGAAAGCCTTTATTATTTCAGCCCAATGGCAAGCGAAGCGTCGCCTTGGGTAAACAGCATTTTACCCTCTCTGTCATGCAGAGGCACGAAGCATCTCGTGTAGTCAAATTGCTTTAAAGAAAAGAGATGCTTCACTTGATGACATTGGGCCACCTACCTGCGGAGATCAAAATGCTTAGTAACTACTGTCTGAAAGACAGGATAGTATATTATATTATCTTGCCTTTCAGTTAAGTAGACTTTTATCTTTTCGTCCGCATGTTGCGTTAGGCTTACATACAGTAAATAAAGTATGCCCCTTGCGGGGGGTTGATGGATATACTGCAAAAAAGAACCGGAACCGGACCTTATAAGATCAAAATCAATTTTGGTACTGTTGCTCTGGTTTTATCATTGTTCTTAAAAAGTTGTACATTTGCACCAGTCAAAAAAAATACTTCATAAAACAATGAAAACAGCAATAGTTACTATAGGAGATGAAATTCTGATAGGCCAGATTGTAGATACCAATTCTGCGTGGATGGCTCATCAACTTACCCTGGCAGGATTCGAAGTAGAAGAAATACAATCGATAGGCGATAATGCCCAACAAATTAAAGACACGATAGACAATGTGTTTCAGCGCGTAGACGTAGTGCTGATGACCGGAGGCCTCGGCCCTACAAAAGACGATATAACAAAGAAAACGCTTTGCGATTACTTCGGTACTACACTTGTATTCGACGATTCGGTGCTGGAAAATATAAAGAATGTGGTTTCCAGTTTTACCTCGCTGAACGAACTGACACGTAATCAGGCTTATGTGCCTAAAGACTGTACGGTAATACAAAACAGGGTAGGGACGGCTCCTGTTACATGGTTCGACCATAAAGGAAAAGTGTTGGTTTCGATGCCCGGAGTACCCCATGAAATGAAATATATAATGGAGAATGAGATATTGCCGCGTCTGAAACAAAAATTTGAGATTGAGGCATATCTTAAAAGGGTATTTATTGTAAAAGGATATACCGAATCGGCACTGGCTATGCATATTGCCGATTTTGAAGATAACCTGCCTGAAGGATTCGGACTGGCTTACTTGCCTTCACTCGGGCTGATGAAGCTGCGTTTGTTTGTCCGTGGCGAACAGCGTTTACCGGAATTGAATGAACAGGTAAAGAAGTTGAAAGGATTATTAGGCGAAGCTATTGTTGCAGAAAAGGATATTGTTGTAGAAAAAATACTCGGAGAACGCTTGTTCGAAAAAGGCCTGACGCTGGCTACTGCCGAAAGCTGTACAGGTGGTAACATAGCGCACATGATAACATCTGTAGCCGGTTCCTCCAATTATTTTAAAGGCTCTGTCGTTTCGTACGCCAACGAAACAAAAGTAAATATACTACAGGTGTCACAGGAAGCCTTGAACAGGTTTGGCGCGGTAAGCGAAGCTGTAGCCATAGAAATGGCAAGAGGAGCTCAACGTGTATTAAATGTAGATTGTAGTATTGCTATAACGGGTATTGCAGGGCCTGATGGGGGCACAGACGAAAAGCCTGTTGGTACAGTCTGGATTTGCACCACTTATAAAGATAAATATGTAGCAAGAAAGTATCAGTTCGGCAAATACAGGGATTCTAATATCATGCGCGCGTCAAATGCCGGAATGTTGCAGTTGCTGGAAATGGTGGAGAATGGTTAGGATAATATAAAAATCATCGAGATAAAATGCCTCAAAATGTTTTACTTTTGAGGCATTTTATTCGTTTATCATGGCTAAGTATGATTTTTTCCGGAATATAAATCTTATTTTTACCAAATACACAAAACTATTAGGAAAATATAGGTTTCGATAGACTGAATACCGAATTCCTGTATCAGAAACCATATTGAACGATGATGAAAGATAAGCTCGCCGAAATAGTTGATGATTTACAGCCCTTCCTGCTCGAAAAAGGATTTACAAGGCGTGGCAGGCAGTTTTCTTTTGTGCGTAAGTATAAAACGGACTATAAACGTCAGGAACAAATATCTTTTCAAGGGAGACAGCATGGAAATGATCCCGATACTATTTACGTCAGTTGTTTCATTGGGCTGTATTATCCGGAGGTAAGGAAAATATATAAAAGTATCATTACAGACCATTTGTCGGATTATCCTATATTGGCAGGAAGTATAAGCCACTTCTCCCCGTCAGACAATTATTTGTCGGTCTGTTACAAACAAAATGTGAACAGGGAAAGCGTTGTGAGTGAAATAAAAGAAGAATTGATAAGCGGCGCTTTCCATCTGATAGAGATATTCCCTGATTTGAACAGCATCTATGAAGGGATACTGAATGAGCACCCATTTCTGAAAAACAGGCTGTGGGGAAGCCTGCAATATAGTGATAAATTAGAAGTAGCCTCTATTATTTATGCACTGCAAGGTTTTGATGCGGTAAAAGGTTGGTTAGAGAAGAACTTAAACGATGATTTAAGTGTGATAGATAAATTTAAGGAGTTGGATAACAAAATATAATATGGCTTGGAAAGATATAATATATTTACATAAGTATACAGCAAACGAGATAGAACAATTGTCCGAAAAGACATCTGCCGAAATATCTATAGATATAAGCGGTTATATTGGATTTTCAGAAGAGCAGTTGCATGCTTTGAATAGAATCCTGTTAAAGCAGGATTATACTATAGCATTACAGTATGGTGTCAATTATTTGGAAAAGAAGGAAGGATTGATTTATAATCTGGATATTCTGAAATATATACCAAATGTAAAAAATCTGGGAATATTAAATCAGGAATATAAAGAAGCGATAGAGAGCTTTGATTTTTTGACAAACACACCTTTATTGACTTATTTTTATACGCTGGGTTTATTCAAAAAGTCTATATCATTTGAACCTTTGCGACAATTGAAATACCTCAAAAAGCTAAAACTGGATTTGGGACTGAACAAAAAACAACAGGAGGTAATAAATGATATAATCACATCATTAGAATTCTTGTATGTTCCTGAATTTGATTTGGCAAAAACTCCACTCTGTCCTGCTCTTAAATTTTTTAGTATCGATAAAAAGTTAATCTCATCTGAGTTATTACCACAACTATTCCCTAATCTTCAATCACTGTACCTGAAAAAGATAAAGAACTGTGAAGACTTTACCTTTATTTCGGATATGATAAATTTGAGGAGGCTGACTCTGCATTGGATATTTCAGTTTGACACAATTCCGAATCTTTCTAAATTATCAGAACTGGAAATACTGGAAATAGTGGGAAGTCCTAATTTGCAATACGGCTTGGAATATATATATGACTTAAAAAAGCTTAGAGGTTTGATGCTTACCGAATTACAATTTCCTGTGGCTTCGAGCTTTACTCCATTAACCAAGTTGAGAAAACTTGAATCTGTTTATATTAATTTCCGTAAAAACAATAAGGAAACTTCTATTATAGAGAAATTTGTAGAAGATAATAATTGGGCATATATGCAGCCTGGTCTGGCTGGTGTAACAATTTAAAATAAATTTATCTAATTATATTGGAATTGCATAACTACTAATTAAGAAATATATGATTGACATAAACAAGAAATCGGATATAATAATTCCTTTTGAGAAAATATCTGACCCGGATTGGGCAGTAAATACCCGGATTATTATAGAATCGCTGGCCGAAAACTGGAATGATGAATTACCCGCTTCAAAAACAGACGCAGAAATTTCTGATTTGGAAAACAGGCTGGGTACAACCTTGCCCGGCGAATTGAAATTATTCTATAAAACCTTTGGCGTTGCGCCCATTGGCGAGCAACTACAGGAATTTTCGGAGATGGGCTGGCTGGAAGATATATGGAAAGACGCGCCACAGTATGGGCCTGATTTTACAGAAGAGGATAATCAGTCATTGCCATACCTGATTAGTTTCAGCGATTATCTGGGCAATGGCAACATGTTTTGTTTCCATAGCGAGACAAAAGAGATATATTATTACGACCACGATGAAAGGCCGTATATTACAAAGTTATTTACTTCGTTTGGTGATTACCTGAAAGGTTGCCTTATCCTGTGCCAGTCTGATCTGTTCGGGTCGGGTGTTGAGCAGCAAGATGTGGATGAATGGACGGAAGAAATAGTTTCGGAAATATTTGGAGAAGGCGTATTGGATAAGTGGCGTTATTAGAAAAATTCTAAGTACATGACAAAAATTTAAAGATATCAATATCATTTTGGTTATTAGTATTTACTACTGATGCGTTAATATTTTAATTTAAATCTTAATGTGTTGATTATATATAAGATACGAGCGATCTTTGATTTTTTTGATTTGAATTGACCGTAACTTTGCATGCTTCCAAATTGCAAGGTTACAAGGAGTTGTGAACCGGGAGAAGCCTTTATTTTATATCCGTTACGTGGCGGATGGTGATATCAATATTGACGACTACTGGTGGGATAAATACCGGCAGCCGGGCAAGTGGCTTGCAAGCAAAGACACTTTCGCACTGAAATCAGTAGAGGAGGCAATAATATACTTTAAAGATAAAATCAACGGGGTGGTGGTTTATGATCCTAATATTGCTTCTACCAGCAATGTCGCCTCTTCGCTGTGTGGTACGGATAACCTGCTGGCAATAAGATATGATATGCGCCCGTCAAGTTTGTATTCGCGCATTGTACTCAATGGTCCGAAACTCCCTGTAAAAGTATGGTTTGTAAATGAAGATGGCAGTTCCAAATTTACCGCCAAAGGAACTATTCCCGATACGGATATACCGAGCAGCGGCTCATTAAAGAATGACCCCTACCTGTGGTTTATCGAAAAGTATATGAAGCAGGGAAAATGTTCAGGGGAGTTCGGGGCGTACTACATCGACCAGAAATGGATGGAAAAACCTCTGGCTACTGTGAGAAATCATCATACACTTACCAACCATGATTTCTTTATCAGCAAGAAGGCCTTCTTTTTTGACCTTTCCCCACATGGGGACGAACTGGCAACAGACGACCCCGGGCAACCCCTGGGTACAGACCTCAATACTTTGAAGCTATTCCTCATGGCAATATACATGGCATGTGCAGCATGATGTACCGGGTTTGATTGAGCTTATGGGTGGGAAAGAAAGCTTTGGGGATATGTTGGACTCACTATTTACAATTGAGGCTAAAATCGAAGCCAATGTACTCGATGTAACAGGGCTTATCGGGCAATATGCGCATGGGAACGAACCAAGCCATCAATTTGAAATGGATGATAATCATATTAATTAAAACCCGTTGGTGGAATTAATTAGTTAAGAAATAAGATCTCTAAAAAATAAGTTGTGCATATTGTTGAAATTTAACAGATTATGAGTGGTTAAACTTTTAATAGCTTATCGTCCTATGCACAACTTATATGTATAATATCTGCAAAATTTCTTCATTTCTGCAAGCAATTTTCTTATAATCTGGTAAACGAACATGGTAATATCCCTCGTCTTGGAGTTATTTATCAAAATGTTGAAAAAGGTTTAGTAACTGTTTAAATTTTATACGAATATTTTATTATACTTTTTCTTCGTTCATTTTTAGTCTGTTTTCGGCTGTTTTTTCCTTTCTCTCAACTCAAATAGCCCGCTATTATCGTTTCGAGGAAGAAAAAAGCATCTCTAAAACATCTCTAAAAATTGGAACGAATAAAATTTAAACAGTTACTTATTGACCGATCTGTGTATTTAAAATATTACGCCCTAAAGTTCATAATAAAAATATGAAAATATTTTATTGATGTCAAACGAATAAATATTACTTTTATAAGCTACTAAAACTATCAATAGTCACATACTATGAGACACTTCTTGCTTCTGTTATTATTATTTTTCATCCTGCCTGTGTCCGGGGCAAAGAATCTGTCGGACTCTCTTTTGAATGAACTGGATTTGACAATAAATAATAAAACACAATTTAACCGGACAAAAGAATTACGGATAGACAGCTTAAAGTCGAGGCTAAGTCATAATAGCAATACAGAAGACACTTACAAAATATACCATCGTCTATACAGAGAATACAGGAACTATAATATGGATTCGGCCTTATATATGGCGACAAAAAAATACGACATTGCCCAGATTATAGGCAACAAGCAATACCAGTATACGGCCGATATGAATATATCCGAAATTCTGGGAATAATGGGAATGTATAAAGAGGCTTTTAATATCGCAGATGAAATAGATAAAAAGGATTTGGATGAAGATCAGTTGCCTTACTATTACCATTTATACCATTCCACATATTCGCTGTTATACGAAAATTCCTTGTCCCAGAAAGAAAAAAACCATTACGGACATTTGGTCAGCTTGTATAAAGACTCGCTGTTGCAGGTAAATGACCCTCAAAGTATAGGTTATCTTCTGGTAGAGAACGGAAAACTGGTCGAACTCGGGCAATACGACAAAGCCTTGGCTCTGATGACAAAGTGTTATAAAGAAAACAAAGATAATGCCTCTATCGTTGGTTCTTTAGCTTACGGGCTTTCTGATATTTATGAAAAACTGGGTGATACGGAGCAACAAAAGAAGTACCTCGCTATATCGGCTATATCCGATTTGCGAAGAGCTGTAAAAAGTTATATCTCCTTGCGAAAACTAGCAATCATATTATATAAGGAAGGTGATCTGGACAGGGCATATTCATACATTAAATGTTCGATGGAAGATGCTACTTTCAGCAAGGCCCGTTTCAGAACATTGGAGATATCGGAAACATTGCCTATTATAGTAGCGGCATATGATAAAAAAGTAACTCAGGAAAAAGAAAGTTTGAAGAAATACCTAATCCTCATCTCATTGCTTTCAGTCGTACTCCTTATCTCTATAATATACATATACAAGCAGTTGAAAAAGCTATCCCAAGCCCGGAAACGGATAAAAGACATGTATGAAGAAGTAAAGCAAATGAATACATATCTGAGCGAACTCAACAAGAAACTTTCAGAATCCAATCTGGTCAAAGAAGAGTATATCGGGTATGTTTTCAACTTGTGTTCCAGTTATATAGACAAAATAGAAGCATACCGCATCAATATAAACCGGAAACTGAAAACCGGAAAAGCAGAAGAAGCATTAAAGGCAACAAACTCTACATTAGTATCTGATGAATTGAAAGAATTCTTCCATAATTTTGATGTCATATTCCTGAACCTTTATCCTAATTTTGTTGATGAATTTAATGCCTTATTAAAGGACGACGAGCATATTATTCCCAAAAGTAACGATATACTGACTCCCGAACTTAGGGTGTTTGCTCTCATCCGGCTGGGAATTAACGATAGTAGCAAGATTGCAAGCTTCCTGCATTACTCTCCACAGACAGTATACAATTATAAACTGAAGGTGCATAATAAACTGGCCGTATCGAAAGAAGAATTTGCCGTTTTAATCCAACTAATTGGTAAATAAATTCTCCCGTCAGAGTCTTTTCGATCTACTTTTTTCTATTGTAAATACATTTGTTTGCTTCTCATTTACAGATTGTTGGTTTAGATTGGCATCTACTCAGTACTTCTCCTTTCATATAAAAAGAAGGTTGATAGGTCATAACTTTGTCTCGTTGTTAACTCAGAAAAAGTTTAACCAATATCTATTATCACAAATTATGAAATGTAAACTTGAAAGAAAAACGATGAAAGGAATCTTCATTCTTCTTATGAGTATGTTGATTTACTCTAACACTTACGCTCAGACAAGCATGCTTGTAGAAGGAAAGATTGTAGACCAAAGCCGGGAAGCAATTATCGGTGCAAATGTAGTAGTCAAAGGAACTACAAACGGTACGGTTACAGATGTTGACGGTTTTTTTAAGATTAATGCACCTTCCAATGCCGTATTGGTCATTAGCTATGTAGGCTTTGAAACCCAGGAAGTGCCAATCAATGGAAAGAGTAACCTGTCAATCGTCCTTCTCGAAAATGAAGGATTGCTCAGCGAAGTCGTTGTTATTGGTTATGGGCAGGTGAAAAAAGGAGATGTCACAGGCTCTCTCACCACTTTCAATCCCGATGAATTAAGTAAAGGAAAAGTACTGACAGCCAAAGATGCGCTGGTAGGAAAAATCGCAGGGGTTAGCGTTACTCCGGGTTCCGGAGCGCCGGGCGAAGAAGGAACTATCCGTATACGTATGGGTGCATCGCTGGCCGCATCCAACGACCCGTTGCTTGTAATAGACGGGGTTCCTGTAGAAAGTACATCCATCAGTTCTATCAATCCGGCAGACATCGAGTCTTTTACTATATTGAAAGATGCTTCGGCGACAGCTATTTATGGCTCCCGGGCATCCAATGGCGTAATCATTATTACAACCAAGAAGGGAAGCCTGACCAAAGGAAAGGTTAACATAAACTACAGCGCCAGTTTCTCTATCAGTGAAGTAACCAAATTTCTGGATGTATTGGACGCCACTACTTACCGCGAAGTATTTAAAGAACATGCAAACAATGTGCCCGATGGCTATAAACTAGGAGATGTCAATACCGATTGGCAAAAAGAGGTATCCAGAACGGCTTTTGGTACAGATCACAACCTGTCGGCTACGGGCGCAGTATTAGACGTCCCTTACCGTATTTCGTTCGGTTATTATAACCAGAATGGAATAGTTAAAGAGAACAATTATGAGCGTTTAAGTCTGGGAGTAGGCTTTGCTCCGCAGTTCTTCGACAAGCACCTGAAGTTGGATATCAATTTAAAAGGAAGTATAGAAAATGAAAAACTGGTATCCAGTGGTACAATAGGCAGTGCCTCCACTTTCGACCCTACACGCCCGGTATATGCAACTTACCCAAACAATGTAGGCCTCGGATACTTTATGTGGATGGACGAAAATGGAAATCCTATTACAAAAGCCGGCAGTAATCCGGTTGCCGATCTGGTTTTGGCCGATAAGATGCAAAAGACCAAACGGTCTACAGGTAATCTGGCCGCAAATTATAGTATACACGGCCTGGAAGACATCACATTACACGCCAATTTCGGGTATGATATACGTAAACAAGATAAAGATGAATTTATTCCGAATAATGCACCGGCTATGTACGTGTCTCATCTGATGGACGGCTCGGCGAAAACAGATATCTCTGAAAAGGAAAAAAGGAACTACCTGATTGACTTGTACGCCAATTATAAAAAAGATTTCTTAGAAAATCACAGTATCAACGCAATGGCTGGTTATGGCTGGCAGCGTTTCTGGTACAAAAACGGCGCCACCACCTACGATTCTAAAGGCGATGTGTATGGTGACCCTACATCGGAAGAAGCCGAGTTGTACTTGTTATCTTTTTATGGACGTTTAAACTATTCGTATGCTCAAAAATTACTCCTGACAGCCACCTTGCGTTCCGATGCATCGTCCCGTTTTGCGAAGGATAACCGTTGGGGATATTTCCCTTCTGTTGCATTGGCGTATCGCCTGACGGAAGAACCTTTTATCAAAAATATTGGAGCATTGTCAGACCTTAAATTGAGGCTGAGCTACGGCCAGACAGGCCAACAGGATATCGGATCATATTACCAGCACTTAGGAACATATACTTCTTCGTATAACTCGTCCCGGTATCAGTTCGGAAATGAATGGATAACGCTTTATCGCCCGAATGGCTACGACCCTCAGATTAAATGGGAAACGACAACGACATACAATATCGGATTAGATTACGGATTCGTGAACAACCGCATATATGGTAGCGTCGATGTTTATACCCGTCGCACAAAAAATTTATTAAACTTTATCGATGTACCTGTCGGAAGTAATTATACAAACAAGATAGACACCAATATAGGTAATATGGAGAACAAGGGCGTTGAAATCGCTGTTTCGGCCGTACCTGTCAAAACCAGAGACTGGGAATGGACTATCAGTGGAAACTTTACATGGAACGCCTCAGAGATTACCAAGCTAAACACTATAGACAGCGACAATAACTCTATCAACGCAGGCAGTATTGGCGGCAGAGACTATGTGCAAAGGCACAAGGTAGGAGAAACGCCATATACCTATTTCTTATTGAAACAAGCATATGACGACAATGGGAAACCTCTTGACGGACAATATGTGGCTCCAGACGGAGAAATTGTAACAAGCGAATCGGACAAGAATAAATATATGACTGGTAAGAGTTCGCAGATGCCGTATTTCTACGGATTATCCACACGTGTATCGTACAAGAACTGGGACTTGGGAGCAAATGCACACGGAGGTTTTGGACACTATGTATTCAACCATCAGGCGGCAAGGGATTCTTACGATAAGCTCTATAGCGCCGATGGAAGTACATCCGGCAATATCATGCGGTCTACATTGGAGACAGGATTTACACAATCGCGTAAATTCTCTGATTATTTCCTCGAAAAAGGAGACTTCTTCAAACTGGATAACATTACACTCGGTTACACATTGCCTCGCCTGTGGAATAACAAGACGTCTATGCGACTGGCCTTCAATATCCAGAATGTCGCCCTGATTTCAGATTATTCGGGTATCGATCCGGAAGTATATTCGGGTATCGACCGCAATACATATCAACGACCAAGAATATATTCATTTAGCTTGAATCTAAATTTCTAATTATAAAAGCAGTAAAATATGAAATCAAAAATATTAATCGCATCCATTCTGTTTGCCTGTTGCAGCCTGTTTTTCTCATGTCTGGGAGACTTGGATACACAGCCATTGGACGATAACCATTTAGTAGCAAAAGACGTTTACGAAACTGTAGAAGGATATAGAGGGGTGATAGCAAAATGTTATGCGTCTCTTATCCAGACCGGACAACAAGGTGGCGACAGCGGCGACGGCGACGTAGGAGGTATCGACGAAGGATATAGCGGATACACCCGCGCCCTGTTTTATTTGCAGGTAGCCGTTTCAGACGAAATTATCCTGCATGCAGGAAGCAGCCAGGGCTCCCGCGATTTACTTTATGTAAACTGGAATCCATCGACTTCTATTATCAAATATCCGTACTATCGCCTGTATATGACTATAAATTACTGTAATGAATTTATAAACGAATGTACAGAATCGAAACTAAGAGACAGGGGTGTTTACGACCAATTGAAAGACGAATATCAGTATTATGTGGCCGAAGCCCGGTTTATCAGGGCGTATTGTTATAGTGTGATATGTGATTTATACGGATCGGGGCCGTTTGTTGACGAGGTAATGGTAGTAGGTACTCTGCCGCATCAGAAGACGAGGGAAGAAATCTATAACTATGCCATAGACGAATTAGAAGATGTGTTGCCACAATTAAAAAAACCTAAGGCAAACCAATATGGACGTATAGATCAAGTAGCTGCATGGTTCCTGTTGTCACGTATCTATTTGAATTCGGAAGTATATGTAGGCAAAAAAGAATATGAGAAAGCTTACAGTTATGCAAAAATGATTATAGAAAATAATTCTTACCCTTTGGCATCAGACTACCGCCATATTTTCTTAGCTGATAATAATACATGCTCCGAAATTATCTGGCCTTTGGTACAGGATGCAGATAATGCTCAGGGCAGTGCCGGAACGAATTTCTATATTAAGGCTTTGATGAACGGGTCTATAAACAACTACCTGAAAACAGGAGTAGGCTCGAGAGGATGGGGGAATGCACGCATGACGACCCAACTTGTAAACCTCTTTGATGAAAGCGACCAGACATTTGATGAAAATGATATTTGGGGTAATAACAAAAAAGATAAGAGGGCTCAATTTTTTACTGTAGGCCATACGAAAGAAACCTGGGTAGACGGAAAAGATTTCCAGGGAACTTTTACTAATGGATATGCGTGTACCAAGTGGCGTAATGTGAAAGCAGACGGGTCGGAACTTGTAGAAGGAGGAACGGTTTATTCTTCGGTAGACTATCCGATGTTCAGAACAGCAGACGCCTACCTGATGGCTGCCGAAGCTATATTGAGAGGTGGAGGCGGAAGTAAGAGCGAAGCCCTCGGATATGTAAATCAGGTAAGAGACAGGGCGTATATGTCCGGAACCTATGGCAATGATGCATCAGGCAGAATATCAGAATCGGAATTGACATTAGACTTTCTGCTGGATGAAAGAGGGCGTGAACTATATACAGAACTGATTCGCCGTACCGACCTTATCCGTTTCGGTAAGTTTACAAAGGCACACAATTGGGATTGGAAAGGTAGTGACGGCAAGGCTGGTAATTATATAGGGAAAGATGTGGATAACAAATTCAATTTGTTCCCTATTCCTCAGGAAGAATTTACTGTTAATCCGTACCTGACTCAAAACCCTGATTACAAATAGTCTTTAATACCGGTAAAAAAGGTTGTTTGTATTCAAGATTAGGATTACAACAACCTTTTTTATCCAAAGTTAAGAGCCTGTTTAAATTTTAGCGAAAATTTTTATTACAGGTTCAGGTCAATAGTTCTTAGCAATTTTTTTATGCTCTTTTTACCGTCTTTTCTCCTTTTTACTCTTGGTTTAGCCCGCTAAACCTGCTAGCAAGAATGATAAAATACATCTAAAAATAGCTATAAAAAAGATTTGCTATAAAATTTAAACAGACTCTAAACAGAACATGAAAAAAACTTGTTTATTACTATTTCTTTGGATTGTATACTTGGGCATGGCATTCTCTCAGACGACCAAAGAAGAGATGTTTGCCACTCCGGAGAAGACCGCAGGCGTTTATTATACATATCCCGTTCAGGATATTGTACCATATACACCTCCGCCTAATGGGTATGAAGCGTTCTATATCAGCCACTTCGGGCGTCATGGGTCACGCTATCTTATCAGCGACAGCGATTACAAAAACCTTCTCGACAGGTTTGAAGACGCCTCCAAAAATAATGCGCTTACCAGTCTGGGAAAGGACGTCTGCTCCCGTTTGCAGGAAGTATGGAAAGAAGCCGAATATCGCGGGGGAGACCTTTCACCCAAAGGAATACAAGAGCATAAAGGTATTGCCGAAAGGATGTATGCAGCATATCCGCAAGTCTTTTCCAAAGATGGGAAATATACAGCATTTGCAACTACCGTTGTCCGTTGTGTGCTCAGTATGGATGCTTTTTGCGAACAACTGAAGGAATTGAATCCGACAATACAGATAGAGCGTAACTCGGGAATGAAATGGCAACGATATCTGAACAATCATACCAAAGAAGCTATTGAATTCCGTTCGGCTAAAGATACCTGGCGGGAAGCTCACCGTAAGTTTACCCAGGAGCATGTAAAGCCTGAGCGCCTGATCAATTCCTTGTTTTCAGATGCAGACTACATTCTCAGAAAAGTTAATCCGGAAGAAACTATGTGGCAACTCTTTGCTATTGCAGGAGGGATGCAAAATATAGAAACAAAGTTGTCTCTTTATGATATTTTCGAAAAGCAGGAACTGTTTGACCTGTGGCAATGCCGGAACTACAAGACGTATGTGAACGATGCCAATGCTGCCATAAACAGAGGATTGATGTTTGAGAATTGCAAACCGCTTTTAAGGGATATTCTTGACAGAGCCAATCTGATAGTATCAAGTAAAGGAAAAGGGGCCGATCTGCGTTTTGCACACGATGGCAATATCATTCCTTTGGCTATGCTGTTGCATCTCGACAATTGCTATAACAGCGAGTCCGATCCGGATGAATATTATAAGGCATGGTGCGACTTCAAGGTAGCACCGATGGCCGGAAATATTCAAATTGTATTTTTCCGTAAAAAGAACGATCCGGATGATATTATAGTGAAATTCCTGCTTCATGAAAAAGAAGTGAAGGTGCCTCCTGTTAAGAGCGATATTTTACCCTATTACAAATGGGCAGATGTAAAAGATTATTATGGATCTCTTTTGAGATAATATATAAAGAAAAAGCTGTGAAGCCTATAGATTAACATTAATATTGAAATTAGAGGGTGAGTCAAAATTTACTTTTGACACACCCTCTTTTAAATGAGAAGAAGTTAGGATAGATCCTTTGTGCATTTATCTGTGATATTACCTTTGCTTTGGGTATGAATGCCAATAATTATCAAAGTAAGTGTTTATGTTATCTGCTTTTTTGCAAAACGGCTACCTGTATCCGTATGGCTTTTACTCATTTCCGCCCTTTCTGCTTTTTTTGCGTATTTCGCCCGGTGTCATGCCAAAGTTTTCCCGGATAAACCGTATAAATGCGGGAGGTGTGCTGAACCCGAATATCTCCGCTATCTCCTTGAAGGACTTGTCGCTGGTCTTGATATAGTGGTAGGCCTCTTGTGCCCTTTGTCTGCGCATCCATGTGTATGGAGCTTCATAAAAGACCTTGCGAAACTTCTTTTCAAAACCGGATACCGTGTAGTTCATGGCCGCAGCCAGCCCTGCAAGGTCATCGTATTTGTTGTAGTTGCTCATGATGAACTGGGAGAACCAGGTATCTGTCGTCAGAGCCGGGTAAAAAAAGCGGTAAAGGTCTTCTTTGCTATAGAAAGCCCGGAGTATGAACATCAGTTCGCGTATCTTACACTCGTTGTAGTAACGGCTTTTCAGCCCTTGCCGGTGGCAGATCGTCAGTATCTCCAGGTAACGTTCCATTATGGGGTTAGCCGTCAGCAGGAGCCCTGTTCCGGTATTGTCGCCAAAGTGTTTTTTACTACCCTTGATTGGATTTGCTTTGGCCTGCCCTGTGGTTGTCAGGTTTTCCAGGTGGAAACTATCGCATAGCTGTATCTTGTCGTACAGGCGGATAATGCCGAGGTGCGCCCCCTGTCCGGCATGTACCGACAGGCTGCGGTTGGCCGCAAGGAATAGGAATTGTCCCTTGTGGGCAACGTAGTATCCCGATTCTCCCGTTGAATATTCTATTTCCCCCTCCAGGATGAATATGATCTTGTTGACCCAGGGCTGCACTTCCCATGATTGGCCTTGTTCCATGAATTTCTCCTCTATGGCGGGATGGAGCCTGTTGTCGTAGTTGGGGCTATCCGGATGCTCCCCTGCATACAATAATTTAGCCATGATCGTGATTGTTTATGTCTTGTTTGATTCGTTTCAGGTTGTTTTTATTTATACTCCTGTTTATCTAACGCTTTACATTAGATATTATAGAGACAAAGACTTTTCAGTAATAGCATAACTGAAAAAAACGGTAATAAGAAATAAGCAAATGCACACAGCTACAAAAGCAATACTGCAATGGTAGGACTTTCATAGATATATGCAATGGCTGTCTGCTATGCAAACAATTGTATCTGTTAATACGCAGATACAAAAGCCAGCATGTTCCAATCATCCGGTATCTCCCTTAACATCCGGGGAGGAGACTTTACCGTCTTGTTTGTCTTCAATGTTGTCTTATTTGTCTTTATTTAGCCTGCCTGCCGCTTGGGAAAGTAGCCGGGCGGAGCCTCCCCGTTGTTAACAAAGCTTTGAAATTCGCTTTAAAAATACAATATAATATGTTAATAAACAAGCAAAAGGGAAGAATGCCTGACAGATGAAGCCATACCTTAAACTTCGTCCTCGTATATTTGATCTACAGGCTGCTTTCTTTATCAGTAAACAAGCTCTCTTTTGTAAATATGAATAATGTCGATTACAACGAATCTATGTATTCCCGCTGTTTCTTAAGGTATTCGGCCTGAGTTATCTCATTTGATCCGCTGATTAAAGTAGAATATTTTTTCATTGATAAAAACCATTCCTTGTGGGCTTCGCATATCTCGGGTTTGGTTAGTACTATTCTATTGAAAAAGTTGAGAGAAAAAGATGAAGCTACTTTCCCGTTCCATTCATAATATACACTATTTACATCGATATTAAAACTGGATAAATAGAAATAGTTATTCGATCCTGAATTAGAAGCACTGGTTCTCATCATTTTTTCTACGAAATAGAGTACTTGATGCATATCCTCTTTTATTGTTTTTATTTCTTCTTTGTTTATCAACTCCAGATCATGAAGATAATGAACTAATTTTAAAGGGGTAAGAAACACGTTAGGATCTAAAATAAACGTATTGTTTCTCAACATTCTTGCTTTAATATTTATACTTTTTCTCAATTCTTCTAATTCTGCAGGAACCTCTACTTCCGAGAATCTAGGTTTTACCATACCTCTGTCTTTCCAGTGGAGCCATAGATAATAAGCCATCTTAAACAGATTTCTATTATGAACACAGTATTCTGCGGGGAAGAAATTCAATGCAAATATTGCACTTGAGGATTTGTCTACAAAACGGTTATCTACATCTATTTTATACTTTCTCATTTTATCCAAAAAACCTTCAGTCGGATCTTTGTTGATTTTCATATCTATGATTACTTTGCTATTATCTGTTTTTAATGCGACCAGTTCATCCAGAGAAAATCCCAATAGCTCTGATAAGATAATAAGTTCTTCGATGTAGAATGACATTTTTCCGTTTAATCTTCTGTATGCAGATTCCCGGCTGATATCTAATACCTCCGATAAATAATTAACAGCTTTGATATGAGGAGGTATAAGTTCCAGTATTTTATCGATAATTATTGTTCTTATATTTTTATTCATAAGAGTAGTCCTTGTTTGTGATATTTTTTATATAGTCACGTTGCTGATTTATAAATTTTATCTGTAACATTTCGTTACACCCACTTATTAATGTCGAATATTTCTTAAGGGAGTTGAACCAAGAAAGGTATGTCTTACACATCCTGACATTGGTAGATCCAATGTTTAATCCATAAGATATCCATAAACTTATTGCTTCTTTATCATCATATTTGGAATATAGCCCTGACGAATCGATCTGAGTATTGGATAAATAGATGTAACTTGTGTATCCTTCTATCTGATCTCCCTGTTTTATAAGATACTCCATTACATCAATAAATTTATACAGGTCGTTTTGCAGCAGAAGTATCTCACTATCCGAAATAAGCTGCCTGTTATAATAGTATAGGATTTCCCGGATTGTATTTTTTAAAAAATAAATATCCAATATATATGTATGGGTCCCCGATCTTTTGTACGCTTTGAGCTTCTTTTGCTGTGTAAGAAGGCTATCAGACAATACAGTGTCCGACAGGCTGAAGTCCAGCGGTTTCAGCTGCGTCTGATGTATCCATCTATAGTAATAAAACTTAAACAAATGATCGTAGTGTACTGCGGTCAGAATCATTAACCGGTTTGCAGCGACCATTACTTCCAGTTTCTTTGCCTTACTCGTTTTATCCAGATTATGGATATATGTAGAAAGAAAATCCAGAAAGGTTTGTTGAGGATTGAATAGTTTATCCGATTGGGATTGGAATACGATAGGCTGTTGTCCCGGCGCGTTATTCAGGCTGGTATAAACTATTTCATCCATAGAAATAAATAACCTTGAGGATATCTTTATCAGGTCTTCGAGAGTAAAAGAGATTTCTCCCTTTATCCTCCTGTATATTGATTCTTTGCTGATATCAAGTACGTCATATAAGAAATCAACGGGATTTAGGTATGATGGTATTTTCGCTAAAATTTTAGCAGTTATTTTCTTCCTTAATTCTGTCTCCATTTATTTTATCTATAAAATCAAAAAAGTGAAAAATGCGGGCATAAAAGTATCATTATTTTTTATTTGGAACAATTGCGAATAATCAATAGTAGCAACAAAAAGGGCACTATATGTAGCAAAATAAAGTAAAAATCTTAATATTACAGTTAGAAACATAGTACAACATTGACTATTTTTTAAATATAACATTTTTATTTGTCAAATTGTTGAAAATATCTCATTTTATGTTTAATCCTTTTCACTAATCTCTTTTTCTAATGCCCTAACTTTGTATCGACAAATTAAGGATAAATCTTACACAGATTTTAATAGACACATTATTCAAATAAGAATGCATAATAATATTTCTCTAAAAGTACTAACTAAGCCCTTACTGTTTGTACTATTTTTTGTTTCGGCTATCTGTGTATATGGTCAGGTGGTAATAGGTTCAGGGAATCCTCCTAAGCAAGGAATGTTACTGGAACTGAAAGCAAACGAAAATAAAGGAACCAATGCCGACAAAGGACTCTTACTCCCCCGGGTAAAACTCAAGGTGAAAGATCAGCTTTATCCTATGTTCGATGAAAATGATCAGGCATATACCGATAATGAAAAGAAGATACATACCGGGCTGATAGTATATAACCAGACCAATAGCCTGCCCGAAGACTTATGCCCGGGACCTTATGTATGGAACGGTGCTTCCTGGGATCGGTTGTGGGCACCATGTGTAGATGCACTTGAAATAGAATGTACTGATATTTATGTAACAGGCTATGTTGGTAAAGATATGAGTGGAACTACCCCGGCTATACAAATACCTTATCAGATATCGGGTACTATGCAAGGCCCATATACTATACCGGCAGGTATAATCGGACGTTATGATAATATAGTGGCTGAAGTAGAAAGGCAAGTGCTGACTTCGTCGTCGGGATTTATTACTGTTAAATTTTCAGGAATACCTACGTCTATTGATGATTTAAAACCTTTCTCAATCCAGATAGGAAGTAGGACATGTTCTATATACTTGTCCACCATACAACCTCCATCCGATTGTCCTGACGGAACCACAGCAAGGGGCTTTGTCTTCGAGCAAGGATCGAAATGGTATGTCGTAACTTCTGGCACATATAGCGGATATTCGGTAGTTCAGACGATTGAATGTAATACGGAAGAAGAAGCGCTAAGTCATCCCGATGCATTGCAATATTGTGGAACACAGAATACAAAAAGATGTATAAGGCTTTTCAGAAGAGATGGTTTACATGCGGCAAATATAAATATGACCACCCGTAGTTCCGGATGGCTGGGCGGTATTCTCGAGTATTATATGGGATGTCAAACGAATATAATTGCTTACAGTGGCAGCAGGATACAATGTATCGAATTTAACGGAGGATACCTTGGTGCTGTTAATGTTTCGGGTGGCAAAGGATATATGGGATTTACCAACCAAGTAGCAACTATGACAACTAAGCCATTGAGGTAAAGCAAGTTTATTATTACAACAGGATAAAACCAAAACGAATGAAACTTTCAAAAACAATAATTTATAGCTTGGTCTTTATATTCTTCTTAAGTATCAGCGGAGGATTGAAGGCTCAGGTAACAATTGGTTCAGCTATTGAACCAAACAAAGGAGCACTACTGGATCTGAAAGAAAAGAATCCCGTAGACCCCGATGCAGACAATTCTACAGCCAGCAAGGGATTGGGTTTGCCAAGAGTGAATCTGACAACATTGACTGCTATTTCGGATATAAGCGAGGCCGTTGGGGAGGAAATCGAACATACCGGTTTGATGGTGTACAATGTTAATGATGCGACATTGTCAAATATACTACCGGGAATATATATCTGGGATGGTACCCGGTGGATAAAATCGGATGTTACTACATTAGCGCCTCAGCAATTCTTCTATATGCCATCATTTAATCTGCCATTGAATGAAGTTAGTGTCGATAATTATTATCCGATATATTCAGAATATGTGACACAATTTACAAAAGCAGGCCTTCCGGTTTATGCCGCAAATGAAATAGAGTTTAGAGTTACCCATAACGAGCCAACTTTAATTGACAATATCTCTTTTCCGTCCAATTATGGAAATCAGTTTATGAAGTATGATATAATAAGCGACCAGGCTCCTGAAGGTTCATACCTTAATATAATCATTATAGTAAAATAAGCTAATGAACATAATAAAAAAAATCATATATATAGTTTCCGCCCTTATATTCCTGTGTACTGGGGAGATGCAGGCACAGCGTGAAACATACAACTGGATATTTGGCGCTAAGGCTGGCCTTACATGGAATACGACCCGTGATTTTGCTGCTCCTTATGTGTTTGGAGGAAAAGGGGAAGCGACTCTCAAGGATATGCCTACCAATATTCCGTCCATTTTGGATGCCACACAAGGATGCTTTACTTTATCCGACAGTAAAGGTAAATTGTTACTCTTTTCTAATGGCTCTAAACTGTATAATGCTAATAAAGAGTTGATGAATCCCACTACCGATATGGTTGGGAATATAGATAATGCCCAGTCTGGTATACTTTTTCCTTTTCCGGGCAATCCCAATAAATATATTATAGTGACTACTGGCAGGTGGAGTTTAGACATACTGGGCTATACTGTAATCGATATGAAAGGTAACTCCGGTTTAGGTAGTATCGAATCTATAAATAACCCTTTTCCTGCCGGACGCAAAGGTAAAGTAGGTGCTAGTATTACAGCCACCAGGCATGCAAACGGAGAGGATTATTGGGTTATAGCTCCGGGCAAAGGGAATCCATCTTACCTGAATATCTGGCGTTTCAGTGCAGATGGGGTAGATACTCCTACATCTTTTCAGCTCCCTGCCAATGTATCAGATGGAGAGAAAGCGACCGGATATATTAAAATCTCTCCTGATGGAAAGCATTTTGTATGGGGAACATTTAACGACAGCAAACTGTTTTTTGGCGATTTTGATAATAACACCGGAAAATTCAGCAATATAAAATATATCACAGGTGAAGCTGGAGGAAGTGAATTCTATGGAGTGGAATTTTCAAGGTCGGGGAAATATATGTATGTAAGTAAAACCGCAAGTGGATTAGATACCATTTATTATCTATATGCGTTCGATTTCGACGCGCTTATGAGTTCGGCCGATCCACAGGATTATTATAAGAACCAAATGAAAAGGATATCTTTTCCCAATACTGGCGGTATGCCTTTCGCACTTCAGTTAGGTCCCGACGGCAGGATGTATATATCCGGACATGTATACCGCAAATCTCCTGCCTCTTTTTACGTAATAGAAAATCCCGAACAATTTGGTAACTTAAAGATATTCAGGCTGGATAATTTTCTCTCAGGAAGTACCTATATGGGTTTACCTTCGTTTGCTGCTTCGTGGTTCGAATTCAAAATCGATGGTGAAACTGAGTTTTGCTTAGACTATGTAGAAAGAGAATATACCCTTACAATATCGAGAGGAGTCGGCAGCGAACAGCTTGCATATACACAGTGGGATTTTGGTGACGGATCTCCTGCGATAAAAGATTATGATATAGATGATGGGAGTATACAATCTCACACACATGGTTATAGTGCCGATGGAAATTACACAATAACCGTAACAAGCCATAGCGCAGATGGTAATGAAATAACAGCAATGGGTAAGCAGACACTGGCAATAAAGGTGTTTGAATGGCCTTCGTTCACACTCTTGGCAAATGATGTCTGTATTGGCTCTTCTGAAACAATGGCAGTAGAGAATGTAACTGACGACATGACTATCAACTGGTATAATAATATGACTGATACAACGCCTGCTTACACAGGAAAAACATATTCCACCGGTATACAAAATACGGCAGGTACCATAACATTTTATGTAGAAGTTATAAATACAACAGGTTGTAGTTCGGGAAAAGTACCAATAAATATAAATGTGAAGAGTTGTGGAAATAATTTTATCCCTGTAAATCCGCATATAAGGATTAACCATTAGCAGGGTAATGCACTTAATCTTTAAATTACTATAAATAAACGTTTTGTCTTTAACCTTACATAACAAGTAGTTTGTAAAGTTTGTGTTAGGTAGAAATCCGGTGGGCTGTGAAGTTCGCCGGAATTTTTGTTCGGCTGGCAGAGCAAACAATATTAAGACGAAATACTGCGTATAAAAAGCGATAAGAACCGGAATCTCCTGTTGCAGAAAAATATCTTTCCATCTTCCTTTCAACCAAAGCTACCATAGTGTTGTTATCTTTGTATCCATAAGGAATCATAAATTACGATTAATTTAAAAGAAAGACCTATGGCAAGTTTAACCTTTTACCTACGCCCCTCACGGCGTGGAGGGGAGTATCGTGGACGCCTGTGCCTGCGCATCGTCCACCAGCGATGTAGCAAAACACAGTCCACACCTTACCTGTTATCCCAACAGGAGTTCGACCGTTTGATAGGAGAAGAAGGCGCAGATGAATTCCCTTACATCCGCTGCTATATGCAGCAGGTGCGCGAAACCTTTGGGCGAATAACCGACTCTGGTGGCATGTACAATTGTGATACCGAGAGTATCATCCGCTATTTTCGTTACGACAGCAGTAAGCTCTCAGACTATGGCCTGCACCTGGCAGGAGAACTCGAAACTACAGGGCAGGCACGTACTGCCCGTGCCTACCGTTCGGCAATCAAGCGCCTTTCGCGTTTTATGGGAAAGAAAGCTATACCTTTTACCGATGCTACCCCCGCACTGATGGAATCTTTCGAAAGGCGGCTTAAGGAAGAGGGGCTATCGCCCAATACCATCTCCTTTTATATGCGTAACCTGCGTGCCATCTACCACAAAGCCCTCGAAGAAGGACTGATAGAAGAAGGCCGTAAGAATCCATTTAAACATGTATTTACCGGATTTCATAAAACCCGGAAGCGGGGACTGGATGCTACCCAGATGCAACAGTTCCATAATCTGGAGTACAGCCGGTGGCTCGAACAGGGATACGTGCCAGCCAGTCCACGCTTGGCGGCCTTGTACAAGTCCTGGCGACTGTTTACTTTCTGTTTCCACGCGCGGGGTATGTGCTTTGTGGATATGGCATACCTAAGGACGGAAAACATCAGCGGTGGCCTTATCCGCTATTACCGCAAAAAGACGGGAGGGCTGATTGAAGTCAAGGTAACTCCCGTTATGCAAAAGCTGATAGACAGTTTCGCCGGGGAAATGGCAGGCAGCCCCTATGTGTTCCCGGCTATTACCCTGGCTGATAAAAACGAACGCCTGCAATACGAAACAGCCCTGTCTTCACAGAACAGGCATTTAAAACAATTGGCTAAACAGGCTGGTATCGATGTGCCTCTTTCGACCCATGTCTCCCGCCATAGCTGGGCTTCCATTGCCAAAAGCAATGATATACCCTTGTGGGTAATCAGCGAAGGATTGGGTCACAGCAGCGAAAAGGTAACCTATACCTATCTGGCCTCGCTGGAACGTTCGCGGCTGGATAAAGCCAACGAAGCAGTATGTGCCTTGGTATACGGAAGGAATTAAGAATGAGAAATGGAAAGTTATAAATTCATAATTCATAACTCATAATACCTATTCTTTCTGTTTATATTGTTGCTTATGAATATATGTTCGATGACAAAATGTTAAATAGTGCATTTTGAACCGGCAGATAGGATTGCTTTTCATATATTTGCTTCTTGTAGACACATACGGTAAAATCCCTGTCACTTTCTAAGTGACAGATCTATCTTCTTAACGTTGTCTTTATGCCTGCAAATATAGGCTATCTTATTTTTTCCTGTGTTTTCGTATTACGCACGATTATTTATCGAATCCGCCTTTTTGAATATTTTGCCTGGCTTTTCCAGGAGATATACCGAATTGTTGTTTGAAGAATGTGTTAAAAGAAGAGGTGGAGCCAAAGCCGAACTTGTCTGCTATTTCCTTGAGGTCCATATCATCTGTCATCACACTGTGCCAGACTTCCAATGCCTTCTGTTGCAGCATCCAGTGGTAAGGTGAACAGCCAAAAACACGGCGGAATTTTTTCTCGAAGCCAGATACCGTATAGTTCATTGCCGAAGCCATCTCTTTGAGGTTGCCGTAATGGCTGTAAACGCTCATTACCTGCTGTGAGAAACGCGAATCGGCGGCAAGGGCAGGGGAAAAGAAGCGCATAAGGTCTTCCTTAGGGTAGAAGGCACGGAAAATATACATCAACTCACGTGCCTTGCCTTCATTATAATAGCAGCAACGTAGTCCTGCCCGGTAACACAGAGTAAGTACATCTAGATATTTATACATTATTTCATTAGCTTCCAGCAGGAAGGGGCTACTTTGCGAGTCTGCGTGTACTGTCTCTACTTTCATTCGGTAGAGGTCTTCCACCGACCAGTGGTCACAAAAACGTATTTCACCGAAGATGCTGATTACCAACAGGATGCTATCTTCTACAGCGCGGCATAGCAGGTGCCTGCCTCTTGTCAGAAAGAATATATGTCCCTTACAGGCAGGATAACGCTGTACCTGTCCTGTAGAATATTCTATTTGCCCTTCAAGGACAAATACCAGTTTATTGCCCCGTGGATGTACTTGGCGGATACTTTCCCGGGAGATGGTTACTTCTTCGATGGCGGGATACTCTCCCGCATCGTAATTAGGGCACGACATGTGTTCGCCCGCATAAAGCAATTTTACCATAGCCTTATATTTATATTGTTGTTTATCAGATATTTGACGCATGTTTGACACGAAATATCCTTCACCCTCCCTTAACGTAAGTTTAAGTGGTTATCTTCCAGTCGTTTAGAATTTAATTTCTACCGGACGGGCTTTTCATGTTTTACTCATTTGCTGATGTGTCTGCTACTGTTTATCCAGAGGCAGGATAGTATTCTGGGTACCAGCCTGTTGTCTATACATCTTTCTTCCTATCTGTCACTTAGAAAGTGACAGGCAAAAAACAAGGAGGTTCCGGGTGGTATCCTATAATGGGTATCATTGGAAAACAGTAATAATGACAGTCGCAAACACACAGCTATCAGTTAATAATTATCAGTCAACAGCTAATAACTTACAGCCAGCCGTCTGCAATAGACAGTTAGCTGCCATCGGTCATCTGTTAACAGGGAGACACTTATTCCCTAGCTGTTTAACTCTTTCGGCTACTGTCTTCTATCTGCCGCATACTATAAAAAATATAAATACTTTCGGGGAGGGTATCTATTACATTGTTTTGTTTGTCTTCAGCAATGTTATCTTATTTGTCTTCACTAAGTTGGCTACCTCTCGGGAGAAAGGTAAGGCAGCACCTCCCCGTATTTTTTCACTCAGCCATCAACCATCAGCAGTAAATAACGAGGCTGTAGGAGCGAATGCAACAACAAATAATTCATTAAATATTTTATGAACTAAATAACGTTTTTATGAAAACAACCAAGACACAAAACAAAAGGACAGGTAAGATACGGTGGCGGCAGATTGCCTCTTGTATTGCATATCTAATATTTTCAACAGGCTTACAAGCCCAGATAACCATCGGCAACGAAACCGAACCACAAAGCTATTCGGCTCTCGAACTGATATCGAACGGTACAACAGGCATGCGCCTGCCACACCTGATTACTACAGAACGTGACGACGTAGTGCTGACCTCTGATTTCGGTAATAGCAAAACCACACTGGCTAAAGGGCTGACTATCTACAATACAACCACCAACTGCCTCGAATACTGGAACGGCACAAAATGGATATCACAATGCGAAGGAGAAACATCAGTCTATTCTGTGGATGCAAAAGCGAAAGTAGAAAGCTGCATCCCCTATATGTTTACTTACCAGATAATGGATCTGACAGCGACATATAGTGGAGCTACGCCCGACTCGTACCAATGGGTGGTAAACGGCAAAGCTGTAGACGGCGCCATCTCCGACACCTACGCCTATTCTCCCGAAATCATACGCCCTCCTCTTCGCGAAGACGAACTGGGTAACAATACAGCTACCGTGCACATTACATGCAAGATGGTAGTAGATGACAAATATATACAGGCTGCCGACTATAAAATACTTGTAGTGGAAGCAACTAAAGGTAAATTGTTTCCTATCTATGTGATGACATTGAACGAAGCAGGTGACGCTTTAGAGAAGACCGCTTTAGCTCATGTTAATCTCGGCGATGAATATATAGTCAATCCGTGCGAATTAGCGGGTGACCTGTATCAGTGGGGACGTTGGACCGACGGGCACCAAAAACGCAATAGTGAAAGTTACCCTACTAATAATGCATCAGCTGAAGATGGTATGGCGACAATAGGCGACCTTAATTCTAACGGGCAAATACGTTTTGGTACCGAACGCTATGGGAAATTTATTAAAAGTAATACTTCTCCTTATGACTGGCGTAGTCCTCAGTTAATCACCCTTTGGGGTGATGGTACGCATAATTATAACCAATTGAGGGCAATCGGCGATCCTTGTCCCAGAGGATGGAAAGTTCCCTCCCAAAAACAGTGGCAAAGTATCTACTCGAACTCTTCGGCATCCGGTAACCCCATTGATGCAACAGTCAATAAATGGGCATGGATAGGAACAGGAAAAAACAAAAATAACAATAATGTTCGCGGATTTAAAATTAATGAGGCTTTGTATTTGCCTGCTGCCGGTTATCGCGATGATAGTGATGCATCGATTAGTGGTGAGGATTATGGTTATTATTGGACTAGCACAGTTATTGATCCTTCTTCAATCTATTCATACGGACTATCCTTCATCAGTACTAAAATATATCCGTTGGGGCAGGACATGTTTAGACGTGCAGGTGGATTTTCAGTCCGTTGCATTCAGGGTAAATAAAACTATCCGAACATTTCCCGTCCTTCAGACAAGCCAAACCCATTTGCAAGCCTATTGCAATTGAAAATGTAACTATTTTAAAGAAAATACAATATAATTATCTATATATAAACAGCTTGGATATGGAAAAGTAACACATGGAAAGTACACGAAGAAGTGTTACTTATGTTACTTTTTAACAATAAGAAGTAAAAATCAACATCAGTCAAAATATATACTTTTATGAAAAAATATAATATCCTACACATTACCAAAATAACCCTGCTGGCCATTTTCATGGTTATAGGGGTTACGGCGCAAGCACAGGTAACCATCGGTAAGGACAAAGTGCCGGAAAAATTCTCCGTACTCGAACTCATTTCCAATAAGAAAGCCGGTCTGCGCATGCCGCTACTAACCACAGACGAGCGCGATGCGCTAACAGTTACCAGTAAGTTTCAGGGCGATAAGGATGACCTTGCCAAAGGACTGACCATCTACAACACCACAATCAACTGCCTCGAATACTGGAACGGCAAGAAGTGGGTATCCCGCTGCGAGAATGGAACACCTACATACGAGGTAGCCACCAATGCCGCGGTTACCAGTTGCATACCTTATATGTTTACTTACCAGACTATGAACCTGACAGCCTCATATACAGGGGCTACACCAGATTCGTACCAGTGGGTGGTAGACGGCAAACTGGTGCCCGGCGCCACAACTTCCACCTATGCTTACAAGCCTCCTCATAACTTGCATAAACCTTTGGACGACCTCGGCAACAATAAAGCCACGGTACGCATTACCTGCCAGATGCGAGTAGGAGTCAACTACATACAGGCCGCCGACTACGAAATAACCGTGGTGCAGGCGAGCCAGGGCTCCTTGTCGCCCATCTATGTAAGGGCTTGGAACGAAGCAGGCACAGCTACCGAGATAGTAACCTTTGCCCATGTCAATCTGGGCGATGAGAACGTTACCGACCCGTGCAAACTAAGCGGCTACTACTTCCAATGGGGACGCGAAAGGGATGGCGATGGTATTACCACAGGGCATTTCAGAAAAGTACTCAACGACGATGACGTCTGGCCGGCAGGAGTGGGTGTAGTAGGCGGCAATAGCTCTACTATAGCGTTAACTGCGGACTTCAACGCTTCCGGTTTGCAGGTAGCTACAGGTAATAAACTTTATGGAAAGTTTATTAAGAACGATGTAGAAGAAGAAGCATACGATTGGCGCAAACCTCGCAATAATAAACTCTGGGGTGATGGTACAGGAGCCTTTGACCCTGCTAAAACCGCAGATGATCCTTGCCCTGATGGGTGGAAAGTGCCGAGCAGGTTACAATGGCGCTACACTTTCAGCAACACACTGGATATCATAACGGTTGCTGATGCCGAAAATAATAAGTGGACGCAGGTGGGTACTGTGGAGGAAGATGGAGTTTCCGGATTAATAGTGGCAGATGCCCTCTACCTGCCAGCGGCCGGCGGACGTGTTCATGGCAATGCCAAACTGAATAATGTAGGTCTTGGCGGCCGCTATTGGAGTACCTCTACCAAAGGTAGCAGCTCATACGGTTTTACTTTTTACGATACAGATAAGCTCGATACTTATGGTCTCTTTGGACGGGCATTAGGATTCAATGTACGCTGTATAAAGGAATAAAAGATGGAAACAGGCTTTAAATATTGAAATCTAAACAAACCATTATATGAAAAAAATATTGATACTATTCATGTTACTTCTGATGCCGGGACTCAAGGCTCTGGCGCAGGTAACAGCAGGCAGTAATAAGCAGCCGGAGAGTTTCTCTGTACTGGAAATTATTTCTAATAAGAATGCAGGCTTACGCATGCCGCAACTAAGCATTGGCGAGCGCGACGCAATGACACAAACCCCCGAATTTATGAATGTAGGAACTACATTGGCTAAGGGGTTGACTATCTACAATACGACTATCGACTGCCTCGAATACTGGAATGGCAAAGTGTGGATTTCTCAGTGCGATGAGGAAACTCCTATATACGGTATAGATCCTAATGCTACGGTAACCAGTTGTCTGCCATATATGTTTAATTATCAGACGATGACCCTGACTGCCTCCTATACAGGAGAGACGCCGGCATCGTACCAATGGGTGGTAAACGGCAATCCTGTGGCAGGCGCTAACACCGATACCTTTGCCTATACTCCTTCTGATCTGGAACTGTATCCTGACGATCTGGGCAACAGGAAAACGTATGTAAACATTACGTGCCAGATGGAGGTAAATGGCGAGCACGTACAGGCTGCCGATTACGAAATACTTGTGGTAAAGGCTTCTCCAACTGAATTGTCGCCTATCTATGTAAAGGCATGGAACGAAGAAGGCACAGCATTGGTAAAGACGGCCTTTGCCCATGTAAACCTTGGAGATGTGGGCGTAATAGACCCTTGCCAACTGAGTGGATGGCTCTTTCAGTGGGGACGTGTAGCCGATGACCATCAGTTGAGGAACCTGACGGATGAAAATGTATGGCCTAACGGAGTAGGCACATCCAACGCTGAGGTTGGAGCTGTTGCTCAGGATAGTGCAAACCCGGCTTTAAACGACCTGGATGAAAACGGGCAGGTTCTTCCCGGTAGAGACCAATATGGTAAATTTATCAAATCGGTAAGTAGCGAACCTGCCGAATACGACTGGCGCAGCACACGTAAAGACAACCTTTGGGGCAATGCCACCGGCTATTACGACCCTGAAGCGGCCGTTGGCGACCCTTGTCCTAAAGGATGGAAAGTACCAAGCCAGAAACAGTGGAGCGCTATCTATACCGGTAATACCATAAGCGGCATACCTGACGATGCTACAGCCAATACATGGACTAATTTGGGCACATTCGACCCGAATAGTATCAGCGGGTATAAACTGTCCGAAGCGCTTTACCTGCCGGCTGCGGGTGGCCGCAACCTTAGCGACGCATCGTTTGGCAATGTAGGCACCCACGGTAATTACTGGAGCAGCACAGTTACCGGTACCAAATCGTATTTTGTGAACTTTAGCAGTACCAGTGTCAGCACAGCAAGCGACAGTTACCGCGCTATCGGGCGTTCGGTACGCTGTGTGATAGATAAACTGCCTCCGGTGGATGCCAAAGCTACAGTTAAGAGTTGCATCGTAAGCCTTCGGTCTGCCTCATCTTTTACAAGATTTATATAGTTTTTACCTTTACGGAGAGATTTAACGATAAATTAAGGAGCCATCAGTTTATG
>NZ_QVMO01000033.1:10863-50668 GCF_010501055.1 Dysgonomonas sp. 521 | reverse complement strand
CAATATCGGCTGTCCGATAAAATCCCTACTTTTGCTCATGAGCTTAATTTTGTTTTGTTGCTACTACAAAGATAAGCAGAAGAGCGGATTTTTTATTTTTTAAAAGTTCGCTCTGTTTTTTAGCGGACAGTAGTGATTTATTATATAATCATATACACACTTGTCTTTGCCATAGGCTCTGCCGACATTCCTTATTTCAAATACTTTTTCAAACATCTGAATACTTCTATTTTCAACTGGAATGAAGAAGGAGGCACTACTGCGGGCATGATACTGGAAGAGACATCCTACTATATCTACATGGCATTCTTTATCCTCGTTATAGTCTTGTTCGGCTATTTAATATCCAGGATAAGCAAAAAACTGATAAAGAAGCGGCAAGAAAACATAAAAAGCAAAGAATACCTTATCTATACACCTGTTTGCCTTATACTTATCGGCTTATGCGTATTCGGCATCAGGGGGCGGTTCGGATACAACCCTATCAAAACCAGCCAGGCCTATTTTTGTGATAATTCTTTCCTCAACCAAATGGGGATCAATCCGTCCTTCTACTTTATGCGTGACGCTATCGAATCTTCCAAGTCACATTATAACGTAAACAATATTATGCCGGCAAAAGACGCGATAGCCATAGCCCAACAAGATTTCAGGACTTCCGGCGCAAACGGTTCTCCTATCGCCAGGCATATCACGGCAGACAGCACGGCTAAAAACATGAACGTAGTGGTCATACTGATGGAATCGATGTCGGCCGATTTACTGAAGGTGAAAAAAAACGGGCAGGAAATAACCCCCTTCCTGAACCAGCTAATTACCAAGTCCTATTATTTCGACAATTTTTATTCCGCAGGCACACATACCAATCACGGTATACTGGCTACACTTTACGGGCTGCCTGCCCTGTTTGATAAAAATATGATGAAAAACGTGAATATCCCTTTATGTCAGGGTTTACCATCTATTTTGCAGGAGCAGGGCTATAAGACACTGTTTTTTATGCCGCACGAAGCACAGTATGACAACATGAACGCTTTCCTTTTGGAGAACGGAGTAGAGGAGATATACTCTCAGGAAGATTATCCGAAAAATATGCGGAGAAACAGCTTTGGTGTAGCCGACGACTTCCTTTTCGAATATTCCTTAAACAAACTGAACGAAAAATCGTCTGACAAAACACCATTTCTTGCCACAATCCTTACTGTAAGCAATCATCCTCCATATATTGTCCCCGATAAGTTTAAGAATATCAGTTCCGAACCACAATTTCAGATTGTATCCTTCGCCGATGACGCTATACGGCAGTTCTTCACAGAGGCCAAGAAACAAGAGTGGTATGAGAATACAATATTCGTTCTGCTAGGCGATCACGGGAAAATAGTAGGGACACAAACCTACGATATGCCGCTATCCCTGAACCATATTCCACTTATTATATATTCCCCGGCTTTCGGCGACACGCCACAAACATACTCCGATCCCGCAGGGCAGGTAGATGTATTCCCTACGGTTATGGGTTTACTGAACCGCTCGTATGAGAACAATACATTCGGCGTTGACTTATTCAAGGGCAGGCACATTTATACGTTTTTCTCTTCCGACAATGCTTTGGGATGCATCGGACAGACATTTTTTTACTCTTATAACTTCAAAACAGACACCGAAGGCCTGTATAGTTATGCCGACAGCAACCCCGAGAACTTTATTAAAAATGAACAGTATAAAAATAAAGCAAAAGAGATGCGCCTCTATTCGATTGCTATGCATAGAACTGCCGGTTATATGTTCGAAAATGGACTGACAAGGGTAAAAAGGTAAAAGAGGTTTCCACTACCGCGTATTTTCTTCAAAAAACGGCTATACATCGAACTTTTGAGCTATGTTCGTTGTTTAGATATAAGATTGGAGAACACACTTTCCGTTAAAATACTATAAATCAACACCCTATCGCGAGGCAATGACAAAATAATGGTAAATAATAATGTGGAACTAAAAATAATTTGTAATTTGGTACGGAATTACATAAGCAATTTACCCAGAATATTAAGACAAAACGTTCTCTTATGAAAAGTTATCATAAAAGTATATCTATACTTTTGTTCCTTTTTTTATTAGCTTGTTCATCAGAAAACAAAGATGCACAAAAGCAACTGGAAATAGCAAGACAGTATTATACTCAGAAAGAGTACACTTTGGCAAAACAACAGCTAGACAGCCTGAAAAGCAAATATCCTAAAGCCTTCCCTCAGTTAAGTGCAGGACTGGCATTATTGGATTCTATCAGACGGGGCGAGGATGAGAAAACGATTGCTACCTGCGATTCCTTGATAATTTCCTTTCAGCCAACAGTAGACCAGGAAAAAAAACTGTTTAGTTTTCAGCAGAACAAGCAATATCAGGAGACCGGCAATTACATACCGAAAGAAAGCGTTGCAGCGTATATAACGGGTACTACGCTTCGTTCGGGAGTGAATGAGAATGGTAGATTGTTTATTGAAAGTGTTTTTATCGGCGGACAAAAGCATAACAAATTAAAAATATCGGCCAAAGACGGTTCTTATGTAGAAACCATGCCTGTAAATGATGATGGCTTGAATTATCGTTTCACGAATATGGGTAAAACGTACGAAATCATACATTTTACCGGAGCCAGTGAAAACGGAATAGCAAAATTTATATTCGCTAACTTCGACAAACCTTTAACTGCCACTATAGAAGGGCAGGGGAAATATACATACACCTTATCACAGCAGGCTAAATCTGCTATTGCTAAATCTTATCAGTTATCGGTAATGATACTTCAACTGGACAGTCTTAAGACAGAAAAAGAAAAGGCCGAATATCGCATATACTACCTTGATAACAAGAAAAACTCGGCAGATAGGACAAAACAAGAAAAACTTTAATGTTTATGAAAAAAGAAAAGTCGCCCATTGAAACCATAGAGCGGGACAGAGACATCTTTATACCCAATGTTTCTGTTGAGTGCGCTATATTTGGATTTCATTCAGGTTGTCTCAAAGTGTTGCTATGTAAACTCAAAGCAGGTAACAAATGGATGCTTCCGGGCGGATTTATTGCAAAAAACGAGACTCCGGACGATGCAGCCAGCCGTATTCTCGAATCTAAAACAAAACTGAAAGACGTATATCTGAAACAGTTTTACTTCTTCGGCAAGAAAGAACAGGACGGGCCCAACGATAAAGAAGACAGCAACAAGTCATATGTCAACAGTAATATAAGCCTCGCTTATTACGCCTTGGTTAAATATGAAGATGTAAAAGTGTATGCAAATGACGAATACGAAGAGGCAGCATGGTTCGATATTGGCAATATTCCCGAAGTGTACGCCGACCATAAGGTCATTTTCGATACAGCTATTTCTACTATTCGCAAACAGATAGGCTTTGTCCCTATCGGGTATGAGCTTCTTCCCGAAAAGTTTACAATGCCTGAGTTGCGAAGCATCTACGAATCTATTTTAGACAGAGAGCTTGACCGGAGGAATTTTCAACGTAAGATGTTATCCATCGGTTTCATTACATCACTGAACGAAACCCGCAAAGTAGGAGCGCATAAGTCCCCTAACTTATATTCTTTTGATAAGGAAAAATATAAAGAGGCCGAGCAGCTTGGAATCCAGATAATGAGTAATAACCTCTGATACACTACGGATAAAAAAATATCCCCTGAAAGAAAATCTTCAGGGGATATTTTTTATATAAACTCAACGGATATTATCTACCCTGATGAGCATCCTGTATCATTTTTTCGTTAGGCAGGATATAAATTTCTACACGGCGGTTTTGAGATCTACCTGTAGTAGTAGAGTTGTCAGCAACCGGCTGAGTAGAACCAAATCCCTGGGATACCATACGGGTACCCGAAACACCTTTTGTTTGAAGGAAGTTATATACAGACTGAGCACGTTTTTCCGACAATGGGTTGTTTATAGCGTCCGAACCTGTATTGTCAGTGTGACCGTAAATCTGAATATCTGTATCAGGGTTATTGTTCAGGGAAGTAGCGAAGTTAGTCAACGCGCTCTGAGAAGCAGTACTTAATGTGCTTGAATTTGTAGCAAATAAGATTCCTGATTCGAATGTAACCTTAATGGCCTGTCCATCATTGATAGTTTCAACCTGGGCACCATTAATTTGTTCCAGTTCTTTCTTTTGTTTGTCCATCTTGTTACCGATTACAGCTCCGGCAGAACCACCTACTACAGCACCAATACCGGCACCCCATGCAGCACCCTTACCGCCACCTATGATAGCGCCTATACCAGCTCCTAATGCACCGCCTGCTCCGGCTCCAATACCTGTACCTTTCACTGTGTCGCTCGCTCCACAACTAGAGAACAATAATGTGCAGCTCAAAACAATAGCTGTCAAGAATGAAAAATGTTTCATAAATTTAATTTTTAAAAAGTTATTCGTTTGTGATTATTTTTTACTCAAATATCCCTATTGATTCACAATAAGCCAGTTCACCTTGTATAACAAAGGAGATATCGTCTGATGAGAAATTATTTATCTTATCTTTCTGTGTATTTTTCAACACATAAGCTATCAGTTCATCCTCATCAATGTCTACAATGGCGCTATCATCGGAATTCTCATCCATAAAGCCCTTTTCTTCATAAAATTCGTAAACGATATCAAGAATATAATTGATCTCATCATCCGAATATTTGCCTTTCGTTTCTTGGGGAAGATAGTTCTGAATATATTTCACAGCATCATCTTCATCATACTGTACAAGGTTCTTGTCGTTACTCATCATATATGCTTTTAGGATTATATTGTATAATTTATAACAAAGAAATACTATTGAAGTTCATAGATCATGCTTTGTTTTTGCTGTTCATTCTATTTTGTTGAATAAGTTTGCTTGTTTATTAAGACCAATTAAGTGAAAAAAGGTTTAATCCACGGAGCAACATTTATTCACTTTTTTTGTGTTAAGCCTACCGTAAAAGTAGTTAAATTATTTCTTCTTCCAAATAAGATATCCCAGAATAAGTAAAGGTAAGATCATAATGCCCAGATAAAAAGCATTGGCACTCAGCACTTCGGACGGAGTATAGATAAGAGCAACTACGATGCCGACAACGGCGCCGCCCATGTGCGCGTCATGCCCTATATTACCCACATTTTTCAGCATTCCGTATATCGAAAAAGCCAAATAACCCAGACCGAATATCCATCCCGGAATGTCTATCGGGATAAAGAAAAAACGAAGCCCCATATGTGGATATACGGCAATAGCGGCGAATAATACGCCTACTACCCCACCCGATGCGCCAATAGCGCTATAATAATATTCCCTGCGATGGATGAAAAGGGATAAAAGGCCTCCGCCTACAATAGAGAAAAAATAAATAACAAGGTATATCCATACTCCGAAAGCATCCGCAACGACTGGAGAAAAGAAGTATAACGTCATCATATTAAACAGGAGGTGCATATAGTCGCCATGCAATGTAGCCGAGGTCAGCAGCCTGTCCCATTGTTTCGATTTACCCAGAATAGCCCCTACGTTAAACTTATACCGGTCAAAAAAGGCCATATCGTTAAATCCTTTCATGCTGGTAAGGACTGTAAGAATGATAATAAGGATAGGTAGTACGGACTGCAAATCAAAACTCATAAACTAATCTTTTAAAAAAATAAGGGCAAAGGTATAAATTTCTCATACAATACCCATTACCTTTTTATGGATTGTGATAGTTTAAATATTTTCATGTAAATTTGGATCCTAGAATTAGACTCTAAGCAGAAAGGCATGAAATCTATATTTATCTATTTACTACTCTCAGTTTGCTGCGCACCCGCGGTTTTAGCCCAGACCTTAAATGAGGCTAAAGAATTATACCTGCGGGGAGAATATGCAAAAGCGCTGCCAATATTCGAAGCAGAATATAATGCCAAGCCGGATGATGCCAGCCTGAACCAATGGTATGGAGTATGCCTGCTGCAAACGGGGAAAAATCTTCCTAAAGCCGAAGAGTGCCTGCTGGTGGCCTCAAAGAAGCGGATACCGGAGTCTTTCCTTTACTTAGGGCAGCTATATGCTCAGGAATATAGATTTACTGAGTCTGATGACGCTTTCGGTAAATATGAAGCATCACTGAAAAAGAAGGATGATGCCGCGCGTGAAAAGCTGGAAGAGAAAAGAAAAGTCATGTCTCGCATTCGCCGTATGGCTTCCAATACCGAAGATGTACAAATTATAGACAGTATAATTATTGATAAACAGAAATTCCTTTCTGCCTATACATTGAGCCTCAGTTCAGGAAAACTGGACTACTTCGATAAGTTGTTCACGGCCGACAGACACGTAGACGCTACTGCTTACACGAATGAAAAGGGTACTAAGATGTATTATGCAAAGCCTGAAAAAGATTATAGCCTTGCCCTGTATTCGCAGGAGAAACTACTTGACGAGTTTGGCAATGAGAAAAAACTATCTGCCAGCAATTTCGGTTTATCAGGCGATGTGAATTATCCGTATATGATGGCTGACGGGGTAACTATATACTTCGCAGCAAAGGATGAAGATTCACTCGGCGGTTACGACCTGTTTGTGTCACGCTATAATATGAACAATGATACATACCTGACACCCGAACGGCTGAATATGCCTTTCAATTCGCTCTACAACGACTATATGATGGCTGTAGACGAAGAAAAAGGGGTTGGATGGTTCGCTTCGGACAGATATATGCCTAACGGAAAAGTATGTGTATACACATTCATACCAAACAAAGTGGTAAAAATAATACAGAGTGATGATGAAGAGTATCTGTCGCGCCGTGCACGCATCTCATCCATAAAAGACTCATGGGTTGCCGGACAGAATTATACCTCTCTCATCGCCTCCGCACGGAAAGAGCCTGTTGTAAAAACAGAGGTCATACATGATTTTGAATTTGTAATAGACGACGACAGAACCTATTACAAACTGGCTGATTTTAAAAGCAGGGCTGCCCAAACCACATTTTCTAAAGTCATCCAGTTACAAAAAGAGTTCAACGATTTATCGGTAAAACTGGATAAGCAACGTTCCGATTACAGTTCAGCCTCACAGGACGGAAAAAGAAGAATGTCATCCGAAATCTATAATCTGGAAAAACGTGTAGAACAGCTCCGGACAGAAATCCCGGAAATGGAAATACAGGCGCGGAATCAGGAGATAAATAATCTATAGGACTTGAAAACATATCTTTTTATGGTTACAATCCCTGTTTTTATACTTAGTAACTGTTTAAATTTTATACGAATATTTTATTATACCTTTTTCTTCGTTCATTTTTAGGCTGTTTTTTCCTTTTTCTCAACTCAACCAACGGTCACAGGAGCGAAGCGTATGTAAATAAGCATCTCTAAAACATCTCTAAAAATTTGAACGAAGAAAATTTAAACAACTTCTAAGTACATGACAAAATTTTATATCCTGCTGTAGGGGCATCCCCTTGTGGGTGCCCGTAAATGATGACAAGCGGGCAGAGACAAGCCACTGCCCCTACATCGTCTCCAAATCGTGTTTGAATAATTTTTGTCATGTACTGTGTAGTTACTTACAAATAATAAATGGGTTGTAGCCCTAACTTAATATTTGTCCTCCGAAACTCGTTATATTCCCTACAAAACACATATCTTTGTATCCCTTAATTAATTGAATAATTCATTCTATATCAGTAAAAAAATGAAAATTGCTATTGTTGGTACAAGTGGTGCTGTAGGTCAGGAATTCCTGAGAGTTCTTGACGAGCGGAATTTTCCTATTGAGGAATTAGTGTTATTCGGGTCTGCCAGAAGCGCGGGCAACGTTTATACATTTCGTAATAAACAGTATACCGTCAAAGAACTGAAACACAACGATGATTTTAAAGATATAGATATTGCGTTTACATCTGCCGGAGGAAGCGTTTCTATCGAATTTGCCGAAACCATCACAAAGCATGGGACAATAATGATAGACAATTCGAGCGCATTCCGTATGGATAAGGATGTACCTCTTGTAGTTCCCGAAGTAAATGGGGAAGATGCAAAAGTGCGCCCGAAAGGTATAATCGCAAACCCGAACTGCTCTACCATACAGATGGTAGTGGCAATGAACGTAATAGAAAAACTATCTCATATAAAACGCGCTCATGTAGCTACCTATCAGGCCGCGTCGGGAGCCGGAGCCGCTGCTATGGAAGAACTGATAAACCAGTTTAAGCAAATAGCATTCAATAATGATGTGACAGTAGAAAAATTTGCATATCAGCTGGCATACAACGTTATACCTCAAATAGATGTGTTTACGGATAACGGATACACAAAAGAGGAGTTGAAGATGTATTACGAAACACAAAAAATTATGCACTCTGATATTCAGGTAAGCTCGGCATGTATCCGCGTTCCTGTTCTTCGTTCACACTCGGAAGCCATCTGGGTGGAAACAGAACGGCCTGTCTCTCCGCAAGAAGCCCGTGAGGCTTTCTCAAAGGCAGAAGGAATCGTATTACAGGACAATCCGGCCGAAAAAGAATATCCGATGCCGCTCTTTGTTGCAGGACAAGACCCTGTCTATGTGGGACGCATACGCGAAGATATCGCGAACCCGAACGGATTGACATTCTGGGTAGTTGCCGACCAGATAAAGAAAGGCGCCGCGCTGAATGCTGTACAAATAGCAGAATATTTGATCAAAGAAAAGGCTATTTAATAAGAAAACTGTTTGTATAATCAAAACAAACAACTATATTTGCATCGCAATTGGCAAAATACAGCTTTTTGCGATTTCAGGAAGTGTGGGTGAGTGGCTGAAACCACCAGTTTGCTAAACTGACGTACGGGTAACTGTACCGGGGGTTCGAATCCCCCCGCTTCCGCCGGATAACAATAAAAACTCAGAGAATATTCTCTGAGTTTTTGCATTAATAAGCGATATAACAGGCTCTATTTCGGCTCATCCCCGAAAAATGGGATCACCCCAGACCACCCCGAAAAAGGCTTTATCTCTTACTCCCCTAGATTGAACAGGTGTCCCGAAATTGTTACGCCATACAGAGAAACACATATCCAAGCCCATATTATAGACAAAAGATATAGTTTATTTCGATAAGTCATTAACAATTATAAATAGTCTTTGATAAGAAAATTATATTTTGTAACATTGTACCGCAGATTCGGAAAAATATCTGAACAATATTAAATTTGAGTTTGTTAAAAAAGGAAACTATCATCAAATATATCATCATTATGTTAAGTAAAAAATTAGAAGCTGCATTAAATGCACAAATCAATGCTGAATTTTGGTCAGCATACTTGTATCTGTCTATGGCCGCACACTTTGCTGCCGATGGTAAACCCGGTTTTGCCAACTGGTTCGAAATCCAGTTTAAAGAAGAACAGGATCATGCGATGAAATTCTTCAAATACGTGGTTGAAAGAGGTGCTAAAGTAGAGTTGAAACCAATCGCAAAAGTTGCACTCTCTTGGAAATCGCCGTTACATGCTTTTGAAGAAACTTTGAAACATGAAATCGTAGTGACCGGATTAATTAACGACCTGGTAGCTTTGGCCAAAGAAGAAAAAGATTATGCTACAGAAAGCATGCTAAAATGGTTTGTTGACGAGCAGGTAGAAGAAGAAGCTACGGCACAGGGCTATATAGACGCGCTGAAAATGATTAAGGATAATGGGTTCGGCATTTATACTCTCGACAAAGAGTTGCAAAGCAGGACATATACTCCTCTGGCTGATTAAACGCTATTACAACATAAAAGTAAATCCCTTCTCAATATTTTGGAGGGATTTATTTTTTATTATACCTTGCATATATGGAAAAAACAGGAAAATATATACAACAATTAAATGAGGAATTTGAATACTCGGAAGGTGCATCTATAGACAATATAAAAACTGTAGAAAAGATATTAGGCATATCTTTTCCTGCTGATTATACCCTGTTTCTGAGTGAATGCGGAGAGTGTAATTTCGGAGACACCACTATATATGGCATTTATAAAACCGGGAGAGAGACGTCTTATCCTGTAGCTGACATAACCCTCGATATGCGAAAAGAATATGCTCTGGATACAAAGTATTTCGTATTAAAATACGAAGTTGACGAGTTTCTTATGCTTTATAATATTCAGGACAACAAAATATATGGTGCGGATATTTTATCCGACGAAAAAGGAGAACTCAATATAGGAAAAACAAGCCTGATGTTCCCTTCGTTTGATGAGTTTTTTGAAGATTTCGCACTTCTGGGCGAAGATGATTTCTAAATAATAACAGATTGATACAACTAGATAATATATCGAAACGATATGGACAACATCCGGCGCTCTCTAATGTCAGTTTTTCCATGCAGAAAGGAGAAATTATAGGACTGCTGGGTGTAAACGGCGCGGGAAAGTCCACTCTGATGAAAATACTTTCGGGAATAATCACTCCTGACAGCGGGAAGATTAGTTTCTTCGGAAAAGACTTTTTCTCAGATACATTAAATATAAAGAAACAGACAGGCTATCTATCAGAAGATAACCCCCTATATGAGGACATGTATGTAAGGGAATATCTGGAATATGTAACAGGCATCTATAATGCCAATAAAAAGAATATTCCTTATATCATCGAACGGACAGGATTGGACAAAGAATACAAAAAGAAAATAAAAACGCTGTCGAAAGGAAACAGGCAGCGTGTAGGTATTGCCCAAGCTCTGGTCAACGATCCTGTTTTTCTCATTCTCGATGAAGCTACTTCGGGTCTTGACCCTAACCAGAGAGAAAGCCTGAACAACCTGTTTATCGAATTATCAAAGGACAAAGTAATATTATTCTCTACCCACATCCTACAGGAAGTGAAAGAGATATGCACGCGGCTGGTTCTTCTGAATACGGGAAAGCTCCTCGTTGATAAAAAAATAACTGAAATAGAATCCGTAGAACAGATATTCCATACACTGACAAATGAAAACGAGCATGAATTGTAAAATCGGCAGAGCCAAAAGCAATTCACAAATGACTATGATAATTTTGTCATGCGAGTTTCCATACAACCATTAAAAACGAAATTATCGTATGAAAATAATAGCTGATAAAAATATACCCTACCTACAAGGGGTAGCCGAACAATATGGTGAGGTGACCTACCTTGACGGAGCCGCATTTACTCATGAGGCGATAAAAGATGCTGATACCCTCATCGTACGTACTGTTACCCGCTTTGACGAAACGAACCTGAAAGGGATGAATGTAAAACTGATTTGCTCGGCGACAATCGGCTACGACCATATAGATACCGAATATTGTGATGCACATGGTATAATATGGCGGAATGCACCGGGATGTAACTCCGGTTCGGTACAACAATATATAGTTTCGGCACTGATTACAATAGCCCGAAAGCAGGGCTTTGACCTGAAAGATAAAACAATCGGCATTGTAGGCGTTGGTAATGTAGGCAAGAAAGTAGCCAAAGCCTGCGAAATACTCGGTATGAAGGTATTATTAAATGATCCACCACGCCAGAAGGCGGAGAACAACAATCTCTTTGTAGATCTGGATACGATAATAAATGAAGCTGACATCATCACGTTCCATACTCCCTTAACCAAAGAAGGAGAATATAAGACCTATCATCTGGCTGATAATGCCTTCTTTTCTTCATTGAAAAGAAAGCCGATCATCATCAATTCCGCCCGTGGCGCCATCATAGACACAGAGGCAATAAAAAAAGCAATAAAGCGAAACGAAATATCGGGAGCAATTATCGATTGCTGGGAAAACGAACCGCTGATCGACCTTGAATATATGAATCTGGCAGATATAGCTACCCCGCATATCGCAGGCTACTCTGCTGACGGGAAGGCTAATGCAACACGCATGTCATTGGAGTCTGTAGCCGATTTTTATGGGATGAATAAAGAGCCTGCATCAGCGATTAAAGCGCCGGAGCCGGACAATGCATTGATTGACTTAAATAATTATTCAGATTCGGCCAATCGCATTTATGGCGCAATCTTATATACCTATAATCTACTAAGTGACTTCAACCGTTTAAAAGCCTCTCCTGAGACTTTCAAGCGATTAAGGAATGAGTATCCACTAAGGAGGGAATATGGAGCATATAAGATAAAAAATGCATCGCAGGAAGAGGCGGATTTATTGAATGACTTCGGGTTTCAGTTATAGTAACACAAAATTATTTATATTAACAAACATCACATACTTTGTTGATATATAACAAAATATTTATACATTTGCTTTAAACTAATACAAATTGCCTATGAAGTAAGGAGCGTGAGGATACGCACATTTTAAAATATATTGGAAAAAGCGTCTAGCTTTTATTCTGGTTCATGAAACTTCGACAATTTCAGATCCGCCAAGAGTAAAGCGATGATGCTCACGTCATACGGCGTGGGCTTTACTCGTTTATTTGGCGGAAAGGTAGTCGAAGACCTCATGAACAAATAATTACGGTATTGTCCGCGCTTTTTTTATGTGTGTATGTGAGATTGAATAAGGACAAAAAAGCCCAGAGTTTATAATCTAATATCCGATCCTTAATCGGAGCTAAAACAACCTTTTATATGAAAAATATTACATATATACTTGCAACATTGGTCTTTGCCTTAGCACTATTCTCGTGTGGCGATGATAAAGAGAAAGAAACTTTAGAAATTAGTACCGCTTCAATAAATCTAAACGCAAATGGAGGGTCTCAATCAATACAAGTGTTTAGTAACACTTCATGGTTTGTAACTGATCCGAATATTTCATGGTGTCGAATTTCTCCTTTATCTGGCAATGGTAATGGATCGATCCAAGTAGTAATTGATGAAAATAATTCTACAACCAATAGAAACATTACAATATCAATAAATGCCAACTCTAAGCATACTTCCTTTGATATTTCTCAAACAGGAATGACAAATGGGGGAAATAGCGAAACAAGCTTAGATCCACCAACAAATATCAATATTGCACAAAGTGGTACTTCTGTAGAAATTTCATGGAGTAGTGTTATTGGAGCATCTCAATATAATATTTATCGGAGTATTTCTTCTTCTGGCACATATTCTAAAATAGGCCATTCTACGAATCTCTCATTCTATGATAGTTCACCTTCAATAGGTTATAATTACTATAAACTGACATCTGCAAATAGCGATGGGGTAGAGAGCATTTTGAGTAACTATGTATCATGTAATTATACATTATCAAATGGAGGGAATGAGACAAAACCTGACTCGCCGACAGGTGTTACAGTATCGAATGACGGGAACTCCTTAGTTCCATTGATAACTATTAGATGGAATAGTGTTCCAGATGCAACAAGTTATAAAGTTTATCGTAGCTCCAGTGCTTCTGGAACATACTCTCAGATCGAAAGTTCAACAACTAATACATTCTTAGTCGATAGTAATCCACGAGAGGGGACTTCATATTACAAAGTAAAAGCAATTAATAGTGTAGGCGAAAGTGAGTATAGTGCATACGCTTCTGTAAATTATAAAGCAAACGATGTTGCACCTTGTCCTGTGGCTTATGGTAATTGTTCTGTAAGTACAACAACAATGACAATTCGATGGACAGTTCCAACTTCTTCTGGTTGTGGAACTCCAGCAAAAGCGTATTTAAGAGTAAGAAACCCTCGTAGCAGGGAATATACTGATTTACAAACTTTGTCTGGAACAGCAAACTCCGCGTCATTTAGTTATGGCATGTGGATTGATTCGGATGGATATGTTTATGTAGGTATAATCACTGAAAATGATAAGGGGACATCTGGTGGACTACCAAAAGTATACGACACGAAAAATAAAAAATGGATAAATTAATCGACCATCTATCTGCACAGATATTTATCGAAGTGTGGCAAAAGAGCGTTCAAAAAATACTCAAAAAATGAAACTAAGGCTTGTAAAAAGTGATTTTCAAATTATTCAACAAGCTTCTGAAATCTCATTTTGAAATATTTTTTATATTACATTTTTTTGTTAATAACAATGAGGGTGTCTCAAAAGTATTTTTTCATATCTTTTTGTCATGTTGAACGGAGTGAAACATCTCGTATCTGGTAGGTCGAGATTCTTCGTTGCACTCAGAATGACAAAAAAAGTAACAATTTGATAGAGATGTTTTACTTTTGAGACTCCCTCATTGATGTAAGGAGCAGCCGTAAAATAAAAAAATGAAAAAACTAACATTTATTTTATGTATTACTGGAATGAACGGGGAAAATACACTGAAAAGTAGAGAACCCGCGTGGTTTTCAAATTTTCAGCTGATAAAAAAAGTTGATATTAAAACCGAAGCAGAGCTTGGAGGGAAGCCCAATTGGATAAAAGGATGGGATACTCATTTGTTACAAACCATAAAACAAGATATTATGGGATCAGTTGGGAGGACGGTTTATTAATCTCTATTCTTTTCAGATTTTTGCATGTGTTACCTCCATTGCCGCGTAATTGCATTACATGATAAAAATGGAAATTAAAATGAGGGCGGAGTGACATTACATCACTCCGCCCTCTAACTATATAAAAGAATAATTAATTATTCTACAGCATCAAAATCAACTACGGTTTTACGTGTTGCCGCAATCCTGTCAAAATCCTCTTTTGTACCAACAACGAGTTTCTCAAACTCGCGCTGACCTGTACCAGCAGGGAGTAAGTGACCACAGATAACGTTTTCTTTCAAACCTTCCAGCCTGTCTACTTTCGCGTTTATAGCCGCATCGTTCAGCACCTTTGTCGTTTCCTGGAACGAAGCCGCAGACATGAAGCTTTGAGTTTGAAGGGCTGCACGTGTAATACCCTGAAGTATCTGGTTAGCAGTAGCTGGAACCGCATCGCGTACAATAACCGGATGAAGGTCTCTACGCTTAAGCATAGAGTTTTCATCTCTCAGTTTACGCGCGGTAACTATCTGCCCTGGTTCGAAAGTAGTGGAATCTCCAGCTTCCAGAACAACTTTCTTACCCCAGATCCTATCATTTTCTTCCATTACATCGTACTTGTCTATTACCTGTTGTTCAAGGAAGCGTGTATCTCCCGGATCGATCACTTCAACCTTGCGCATCATCTGACGTACAATTACTTCGAAGTGCTTATCGTTAATTTTCACACCTTGCAAACGATATACATCCTGCACTTCGTTTACAATATATTCCTGAACGGCTGTAGGCCCCATAATAGCCAGAATATCGGATGGAGTCGTTGCTCCGTCAGACAATGGCATACCAGCTCTTACAAAGTCGTTTTCCTGAACAAGTATCTGTTTGGATAGCGGAACAAGGTACCTCTTCACTTCTCCTAGTTTGGAAGTTACCGTAATTTCCCTGTTACCACGTTTAATCTTACCGAATGATATTTCACCGTCGATTTCAGATACAACAGCCGGATTAGAAGGGTTACGCGCTTCGAACAACTCAGTCACACGAGGAAGACCTCCGGTAATATCGCCGGCCTTACCTACTGCGCGAGGTATCTTAACTAGTACATCCCCTGCCTTTATAGTATCACTATCATCTTTAACAATGTGAGCACCTAACGGCAAACTGTATGTTTTGATAATCTTATTGTGTTCGTCCAAGATGTGAGCTTCGGGAGCTTTGGTCTTGTCACGTGACTCGATAATGATCTTCTCTTTCAGCCCGGTTTGTTCATCAGACTCTACTTTAAAGGTAATACCCTCTATAACATTTTCAAACCTGATGCGTCCGGTTGCTTCGGATATGATAACCGCGTTAAATGGATCCCATTCGCAGATCAAATCATCTTTCTTAACCTTAGCTCCATCTTTGAAGTAGAGTTTAGAACCATAAGGAATATTATGAGTAAGCAGCACGATTTTAGTATTAGGGTCAACCAGACGCAGTTCGACCAGACGGCTAACTACGATCTGTGCCTTCTTACCTGCCTCATCCACTATATCGACAGTACGAAGATCGTCGATCTCCAATACTCCGTCATACTTAGCCACAACGCTACTTTCAGCAGCTATATTGGAAGCGATACCCCCAACGTGGAATGTACGTAGTGTCAGCTGTGTACCCGGCTCACCGATAGACTGTGCAGCGATAACACCAACAGCCTCGCCACGCTGAACCATACGACCTGTAGCTAGATTACGTCCGTAACACTTACCACAAACGCCCTTCTTCGATTCACAAGTAAGTACTGAACGGATTTCAACACTTTCGATTGGAGAATTCTGGATGATAGTGGCTGTATCTTCGGTAATTTCATCTCCGGATTTCACGATTATCTCTCCTGTCATCGGATGCTGAATATCGTGTACAGACACACGACCCAATATACGTTCGTAAAGAGATGCGACAACTTCTTCGTTATTCTTCAACTCGGTACAAACAAGGCCGCGTAATGTACCACAGTCTTCTTCGTTGATTATCACATCCTGTGAAACGTCAACAAGACGACGTGTAAGATATCCGGCATCGGCCGTTTTCAAAGCCGTATCGGCAAGACCCTTACGGGCACCGTGGGTAGAGATAAAGTACTCTAACACCGACAAGCCTTCTTTAAAGTTGGAGAGGATCGGGTTCTCGATAATCTGAGCACCTTCTGCCCCACTCTTCTGAGGTTTCGCCATCAATCCACGCATACCTGACAACTGACGAATCTGCTCTTTGGAACCACGGGCTCCTGAGTCAAGCATCATGTACACAGCATTGAATCCCTGGTCGTCTTCCGATAACTGTTTCATCAGGATATTCGACAATCTGGAGTTGACGTGCGTCCATGTGTCGATAATCTGGTTATAACGCTCGTTATAGGTAATGAATCCCATATTATAGTTATTCATTATCTGCTCTACTTCGTCATAACCCTGTTGTACCAATGTATCTTTTTCTTCTGGTATGATTACATCTTCAAGGTTGAACGACAAACCTCCACGGAATGCCATTGTGTAACCCAGTTCTTTTATATCGTCAAGGAATTGCGCTGTCTTGGCAACACCACATACCTTGATTACGTTACCGATAATATCGCGAAGCGATTTTTTAGAAAGGATTTCGTTAATATAACCAACCTCGTAAGGTACTATTTCGTTAATCATAACACGTCCGACAGTTGTCTCACGCATTACATCCACAATATTACCGTTTTCATCAAGGTCTTTTACATAAACCTTGACAAGAGCATGCACATCTACCTTACCTTCGTTATAAGCGATTACAGCCTCTTCCGGCCCATAGAACACAAGTCCTTCGCCTTTGGCTCCTCTACGCGCCTTGGTGATATAATACAGTCCAAGAACCATGTCCTGAGAAGGCACAGTAATAGGTGCACCATTGGCAGGGTTAAGTATATTATGCGATGCAAGCATCAACATCTGAGCCTCTAGGATAGCTTCGTTGCCTAATGGTAGGTGAACCGCCATCTGGTCACCGTCGAAGTCGGCATTGAACGCCGTACAGGCTAACGGGTGCAACTGGATAGCTTTACCTCCGATCATTTTAGGCTGGAATGCCTGAATACCCAGACGGTGAAGCGTAGGGGCACGGTTGAGCAATACAGGATGTCCTTTCATTACATGCTCCAGGATGTCCCATACCACAGGTTCCTTGCGGTCTACTATTTTCTTCGCTGATTTAACGGTCTTAACGATACCACGCTCAATCAACTTACGGATAATAAATGGTTTGTACAACTCGGCAGCCATATCCTGAGGAATACCGCATTCGTGCATTTTCAATTCAGGACCAACGACAATAACCGAACGGGCCGAATAGTCGACACGTTTACCCAGCAAGTTCTGGCGGAAACGTCCTTGTTTACCTTTCAGACTGTCGGAAAGTGATTTCAACGGACGGTTAGCGTCTGTCTTCACCGCACTCGATTTACGTGAGTTGTCAAACAGTGAATCCACAGCTTCCTGAAGCATACGCTTTTCATTACGCAGGATTACTTCCGGAGCTTTGATATCGATAAGTCTTTTCAGACGGTTGTTGCGGATAATAACGCGGCGATACAGGTCATTCAGGTCGGATGTAGCAAAACGCCCGCCATCGAGTGGTACCAACGGACGAAGTTCCGGCGGAATAACAGGAACGATCTTAACGATCATCCACTCTGGTTTATTCTTACCCTTGGAACCACGGAACGCTTCTACAACCTGAAGTTGCTTCAACGCTTCATTCTTACGTTGCTGGGATGTATCGGTACTTGCCTTATGACGAAGTGTATTTGCCAACGAATCAAGATTGATGCGAGACAAGAGGTCATAAACGCCTTCGGCTCCCATCTTAGCAATAAACTTGTTTGGATCGGTATCGTCCAGCAGTTGATTTTCTTTCGGGAGTTTTTCCAGAATACTCAGGTATTCTTCTTCTGTAAGAAGGTCTTTATCTACAACTCCCTCTTCCACTGCAGCACCTGACTGAATTACAACATAACGTTCGTAGTAGATTATAGAATCCAGTTTCTTGGTAGGGATACCCAAAAGATAACCCATCTTGTTAGGTAGCGAGCGGAAATACCAGATGTGAGCCACCGGAACCACAAGATGGATATGCCCTGTACGCTCACGGCGAACTTTCTTTTCTGTAACTTCAACACCACAACGGTCACAAACGATACCTTTGTAACGGATTCTCTTATATTTTCCGCAATGACATTCATAATCCTTCACAGGTCCGAATATACGTTCGCAGAAGAGTCCGTCACGTTCTGGCTTGTAAGTACGATAGTTGATTGTTTCAGGTTTCAAAACCTCACCGCTTGATGCTTCCAGAATTTCTTCGGGAGAAGCAAGGCTCACAGTTATTTTTGAAAAGCTACTCTTTACTTTATTTTCTTTTCTAAAAGCCATATACTTTTTTCCTTTTAAAGCTGTTAGCTATTAGCTGATAGCCAATAACCTTTTTGTTAGAGTATTATAATCCATTAGCTAATAGCTAAAAGCTATCGGCTAATGGCTTTAATATATTAATCCAGAGATACGCTCAATCCTAAACCACGCATTTCGTGAAGAAGTACGTTCAACGATTCAGGAATACCAGGTTGCGGCATTGGCTCACCTTTCACGATCGCTTCATAAGCTTTCGAACGGCCTACGACATCATCGGATTTTATAGTAAGGATTTCTCTTAATATGTGTGCCGCGCCGAATGCTTCAAGTGCCCAAACCTCCATTTCACCGAAACGCTGACCACCAAACTGCGCTTTACCTCCAAGAGGCTGCTGTGTGATAAGTGAATAAGGACCGATGGAACGTGCGTGCATCTTGTCTTCAACCATGTGACCAAGCTTAAGCATGTAGATAATACCTACTGTTGCATGCTGGTCGAAACGGTCGCCTGTACCTCCGTCAATAAGACGGACTTTACCATAACGGGGAACTCCGGCTTTGTCAGTCCATGAGTTCAGGTCGTCAAGGCTTGCTCCGTCAAAAATAGGAGTAGCAAACTTAACCCCAAGCTCTTTACCTGCCCAACCAAGTACGGTTTCGAAAATCTGCCCGAGGTTCATACGGGAAGGCACACCCAGCGGATTCAACACGATATCAACCGGTGTTCCGTCCGGCAAGAACGGCATATCTTCCTGGCGGACGATACGAGACACGATACCTTTATTACCGTGACGTCCTGCCATCTTATCCCCTACCTGTATCTTACGCTTCTTGGCTACATAGACTTTCGCTATCTGCACGATACCCGAAGGAAGTTCATCCCCGATAGTCAGGTCGAAACGTTTACGTTTCAGTTCGGCATCAAGCTCTTTATATTTGCGCAGGTAGTTTACTACAACATCTCTGATCAACTCGTTCTTGTGTTCATCAGTAGTCCAGTTGCTTACCTGAACCGACTCATAATCTATATTTTCAAGGGCGCCTTTCGTAAATCTGGAACCTTTACCTATAATATCCACATTCAGGTAATCTTTTACACCCTGCGATGTTTTACCTTCAGTCAATACTAACAGTTTATCTACCAATACTCCTTTCAGTTTAGCCATCTTTTCTTCGTACTCTTCATCCAGTTTAGGAAGCAGAGCTTTGCTGGAAAGTTTGGTTTTACCTTTCTTCGAAGCTTTAGAGAATAGGTTCGTTCCTACAACAACACCTTTCAAAGAAGGAGAAGCTTTCAGTGAAGCGTCTTTTACATCACCGGCCTTATCCCCGAAGATAGCACGAAGCAGTTTTTCTTCAGGTGAAGGATCGGATTCTCCTTTCGGAGTAATCTTACCGATAAGTATATCGCCCGGATTTACACGGGCACCAATGCGAATGATACCTCTTTCGTCCAAATCCTTAGTAGCGTCTTCACTTACATTCGGTATGTCTGAAGTTAACTCTTCAACCCCACGTTTTGTGTCGCGAACTTCGAGAGCGAATTCTTCTACATGCACAGATGTAAAGACGTCTTCGCGAACGATGCGTTCGTTCAGTACGATGGCATCCTCGAAGTTATATCCCTTCCAAGGCATGAACGCCACTTTCAGGTTCTTACCGATTGCCAGTTCGCCTTGCTCTGTAGAATAACCTTCTGTCAGTATCTGATTCTGCTCAACCCGGTCTCCCTTTCTGCAAGTAGGACGAAGGTCGATTGTTGTATTCTGGTTCGTTTTACGGAATTTAGGAATTGAATATGTTTTTACCGCATCGTCGAAAGCTACAAAGTCTTCGTCAGATGTACGGTCATATTTGATCTTGATAGTATCGGCATCAACGAAAACAACTTCTCCTGCTCCTTCGGCCACAATCTGTGTACGGGAGTCGCGTATCAATTGTCCTTCGATACCTGTACCTACGATAGGAGCCTCGGTACGCATCAACGGCACTGCCTGACGCATCATGTTAGATCCCATCAATGCACGGTTGGCATCATCATGTTCAAGGAAAGGAATCAATGAAGCCGCAATAGACGCAATCTGTGTAGGCGAAACGTCCATCAGTTCTACTTCGTCCGGCGCAATAACCGGATAGTCGGCATCCTGACGGGCTTTTACACGCATATTGATAAATGAACCGTCATCGTTCAACGGGGCATTACCCTGCGCTATCAGTTTATCTTCTTCTTCTTCGGCAGCCAGATAGACAATTCCATCAGAGGATAAATCCACTTTTGCTTTCGTTACTTTACGATACGGCGTTTCGATGAAGCCCAGATCGTTAATCTTTGCATATACACAAAGAGAAGATATCAAACCGATATTGGGACCTTCAGGCGTCTCAATCGGACAAAGACGTCCGTAGTGCGTATAGTGAACGTCACGCACCTCAAAACCGGCTCTTTCGCGGGAAAGTCCACCAGGCCCGAGTGCAGACATACGGCGCTTGTGCGTAATCTCTGCCAGCGGATTGGTTTGATCCATGAACTGAGATAAAGCATTTGTACCGAAGAATGTATTCACTACCGAAGATATTGTCTTGGCATTAATCAGGTCGATAGGCGTGAACACTTCATTGTCGCGTACATTCATCCTTTCACGGATGATACGCGCCATACGGTTAAGACCTACACCAAACTGATTGAATAGCTGTTCTCCTACTGTACGGACGCGACGGTTGCTCAAGTGGTCGATATCATCTACAATAGCCTTCGAGTTGATCAATTCGATAAGGTACTTGATGATTTCTATCATATCCTCTTTTGTCAATACGCGGATATCCGTATCGGTAGAAAGACCTAATTTTTTATTCAGCCTGTAACGACCCACTTCTCCCAAATCGTAACGTTTTTCGGAGAAGAACAGATTGTTGATTACTTCACGTGCACTTGTATCGTCGGCAGGTTCGGCGCTGCGAAGCTGCCTGTAGATATGGCGCACGGCATCTATTTCGGAGTTACTAGGGTCTTTTTGCAACGTATTGTAAATAATCGCAAAATCAGATATATTCTGTGAATCCTTATGCAACAATATAGATGGCACATTCGAATCTAATATCAGATCAAGATGATCTTTATCCAGAATCGTTTCACGTTCAAGGATAACTTCGTTACGCTCGATAGACGTTACCTCTCCGGTATCTTCGTCCACGAAGTCTTCCATCCATGTCCTCAGGATTCTGGCAGCAAGTTTACGGCCTGCTACTTTTTTTATATTTTGTTTGTTAACTTTTACTTCTTCAGCCAGATCGAATATTTCGAGGATATCCCTATCGCTCTCGAATCCGATAGCACGAAGCAATGTAGTAACTGGTAATTTCTTCTTACGGTCAATATAAGCATACATGACATTGTTGATGTCAGTAGCAAATTCAATCCATGACCCTTTGAATGGTATAATACGAGCTGAATACAATTTTGTACCATTTGCATGCATCGTCTGTCCAAAGAATACTCCGGGAGAACGGTGCAACTGCGAAACGACAACACGCTCAGCACCATTAATTACAAAGGTACCTTTTTCGGTCATGTATGGAATCAACCCCAGATAAACATCCTGAATAACCGTGTCAAAGTCTTCATGGTCGGGGTCGGTACAATAAAGCTTAAGCTTTGCTTTTAGAGGGACACTGTAAGTCAATCCTCTTTCTATACACTCTTCGATGGTATAGCGTGGAGGGTCGATAAAGTAGTCCAAAAATTCTAATACAAAATTGTTTCGTGTATCAGCTATAGGAAAGTTTTCTGCAAAAACTTTGTATAAGCCTTCGTTCTTCCTCTTTTCGGGAGGCGTATCAAGTTGTAGAAAGTCGCGGAATGACTTTAGCTGTACTTCAAGAAAATCCGGATAAGGAAGCGGATTTTTGATTGAAGCGAAATTGACTCTTTGATTTGTATTTGTTGAAGACATGGAATATCCAGTTTTATTGAACTTATTATTTTTGACGCAAAAAGGTTAAGAACCTTCCCTACGGAGGTTCCTAACCAAAATATCCTTTGACAGGACTGTTTTTACTTAAGTTCAACTTCTGCTCCAGCTTCTTCTAATTGTTTTTTCAATGCGTCTGCTTCATCTTTAGTTACTCCTTTTTTCAGTTCACCAGGAGCAGCATCAACTAGATCTTTAGCTTCTTTCAAACCAAGTCCTGTTAGTTCTTTCACAGCTTTAACAACTTGTAATTTGTTTGCACCTGCTGATTTCAAGATTACATCGAAAGATGTTTTTTCTTCTACTACTTCAGCAGCAGCAGCTGGACCTGCAGCAACTGCAACAGCAGCAGCAGCTGGTTCAATACCATATTCAGTTTTTAGAATTTCAGCTAATTCGCTTACTTCTTTTACTGTCAAATTTACTAGTTGTTCTGCAATAGCTTTGATATCTGCCATTTTTGTATAAATTAAAATTGTTATTATTCTTTTATTTAATGTGTATTATCTCTTGGATAATGTTTCTAATACGCCATGAATGGTATTGCCTCCCGATTGAAGGGCAGAGATAACATTCTTAGCCGGAGATTGAAGCAGTGCGACAACGTCAGCGATAAGCTCGTTTTTGCTCTTGACGTTCTCTAATGCCTGCAAGTTCTGAGCACCTATATAGAAGCTCTCCTGCACATAAGCCGCCTTAAGTGAAGGCACTCCTTCTTTCTTGTATTTAGCAATCAATTTAGCCGGTGCATTCGCTGAATTTGTAAACATGATAGCTGTATTACCTTTCAGAACCTGACTCAGTTCGGAGTAATCGCCTTCGAGTGTATCCAACGCTTTTTGCAACAGTGTATTTTTTACAACCATCAACTTGATTTCCTGCTTAGCGCATTCTCTTCTCAACTCGCTTGTTTTAGCCGAGTTAAGAGTAGCGATGTCAGTAAGATAGAAATGCTCGTAATCTTTGATTGTCGCTGCTATAGTTTCTATGATAGTACCTTTATCTTCCTTTCTCATAATAATGTTTCAGTCAATTTAATTAATTTTCTACTGATTTAGGGTCGATTTTCACACCCGGACTCATAGTACTTGAAAGACAAACACTTTTCACATAAGTACCTTTAGCTGCTGTTGGTTTCAGTTTGATAAGCGTAGCGATAAATTCTCTCGCGTTATCTCTGATTTGTTCAGGAGTAAAAGATACTTTACCTATAGAAGCATGGATGATACCAGCCTTGTCTACTTTAAAGTCAATCTTACCAGATTTTACTTCTTGTACGGCTTTAGCGACATCCACAGTCACTGTTCCGCTCTTTGGGTTAGGCATCAGGCCACGAGGTCCTAATACACGTCCCAGAGCACCAACTTTACCCATGATAGCAGGCTGAGTGATGATAACATCGATATCAGTCCAGCCTCCTTTTATTTTTTCGATATATTCGTCCAATCCTACATAATCAGCGCCCGCTTCTTTAGCTGCGGCTTCAGCGTCTGGAGAACACAATACCAAAACTCTGACTTGTTTTCCTGTTCCATGAGGAAGAGATACTACACCCCTTACCATCTGGTTAGCTTTACGTGGGTCAACACCTAAGCGTACATCCAAATCGACTGAAGCGTCGAATTTAGTTGTTGTAACCTCTTTTACAAGAGCTGATGCTTCGCTAAGTGTATATAGTTTCCCTGCTTCAATCTTGCTGAAAGCTAACTTTTGATTTTTTGTAAGTTTACCCATTCTCAATTGAAGTTTAATTATTTAACATCAGGGAAAGCCCCTTTTACACTAATACCCATACTTCTTGCTGTACCAGCGACCATTCTCATGGCAGACTCTACAGTAAAACAGTTCAGGTCAACCATTTTATCTTCAGCGATAGCTTTTACCTGATCCCAGGTAATTTCTGCTACTTTCTTACGATTTGGTTCAGCTGATCCACTTTTTGTTTTCGCAGCTTCAAGTAATTGAATTGCTACCGGTGGTTGTTTTACAATAAAATCGAAAGACTTATCAGCATAGTAAGTAATTACCACTGGCAATACTTTCCCTGCTTTGTCTTGAGTTCTGGCATTAAATTGCTTACAGAAATCCATGATATTAATACCTTTCGAACCTAAAGCAGGCCCTACGGGAGGAGATGGATTTGCTGCACCGCCTTTAATCTGTAATTTTAATTGTCCAGCAATTTCTTTAGCCATTTTCTTTTAAATTTTTAGTTTTGTTAAAACTTAAATAGAACGTTCAGAGTGCGTAACCAATCTTACTGTTCTTTTTCGACTTGCATGTAATTCAATTCGAGCGGGGTTTTCCGTCCGAATATCTTTACCATTACTTTCAGTTTCTTCTTCTCGGAGTTTACTTCTTCAATAATTCCAGAGAATCCAGAGAAAGGGCCATTGGTCACCTTCACGTTTTCTCCTACGAAGTACTGAACATCCAGGCCTACTTCCTGCTCATCCAATTCGTCCATTGTACCCAGTATCCGGTTTACTTCCGACTGGCTCAACGGTTGAGGATTTGTAGTATTAGGCAAAAAACCCGCAACAAAATTGATGTTGCGCAATTCATGAATGACTTCTCCCACCAAAGCTGCTTCTATCAAGATATAACCGGGAAGATAAGCTCTTTCTTTCAGAACTTTCTTTCCGTTACGCATGATATAAGTCTTTTCGGTAGGAATAAGAACTTGAGAGATGTATTTCCCTAAGTCAGTTTTCTTTATCTCAGCTTCAAGATATTCTTTGACTTTATTTTCCTTTCCACTAACAGCACGTAGTACGTACCATTTTTTTTCGATTTCAGTCATAGCTTTTGATAAGAAGAATTACAACAGACCATAGAGTAATTTAACCACCCTGTCAAATACAGTATCAACACCCCAGATAACCAATGCCATCATAATGGAAGCGATCATGACAATGACTGCACTGCTTGTTAATTCTGGACGAGATGGCCAAGAAACCTTGTAAACAAGTTCGTTATAAGAATCCTTAATATAGTTAATTATTTTTTTCATCACTCCTTTTTGAGTTTAGCACGGGCGGAGAGATTCGAACTCCCGACATTTGGTTTTGGAGACCAACGCTCTACCACTGAACTACGCCCGTATGTTAAAGCCGGCTATATTGCAAGCCGACTTTGAATATTATAGAAATTCTTATTAATCAATTTCTGTAATCTGACCAGCACCTACTGTACGTCCACCTTCACGGATAGCGAAACGAAGACCTACATTGATAGCTACAGGGTAAATCAACTCTACAGAGATAGTCAGGTTGTCACCTGGCATTACCATGTCTGTTCCTTCAGGAAGGGTGATTTCGCCGGTAACGTCCAACGTACGGATGTAGAACTGAGGACGGTATTTGTTGTGGAATGGAGTGTGACGTCCACCTTCTTCTTTCTTCAGGATATAAACCTCAGCTTTGAAGTTAGTATGAGGAGTAATCTTTCCTGGGTGGCAAATTACCATACCGCGTTTGATTTCGTCCTTATCGATACCACGAAGAAGAAGACCTACGTTGTCACCAGCTTGTCCGTCGTCAAGAATCTTACGGAACATTTCAACTCCTGTAACAACTGATTTTTTACCTTCTGCTCCAAGACCGATGATCTGAACTTCTTCACCAGTTTTGATTTTACCAGTTTCGATACGACCTGTTGCTACTGTACCACGACCTGTGATAGAGAACACGTCTTCAACCGGCATCAAGAATGGTTTGTCAACATCGCGTGGAGGAAGTGGAATCCAAGCATCTACAGAGTTCATCAGTTCCAGAACCTGGCTAACCCAAGGTTCAACACCGTTCAATGCACCTAGTGCAGATCCGCGGATAACCGGAGTATTGTCGCCGTCGAACTCATAGAATGAAAGAAGTTCTCTCATTTCAAGTTCAACTAATTCTAACATTTCTTCGTCTTCAACGATATCACACTTGTTCATGAAAACAACCAACTTAGGTACGTTTACCTGACGTGCAAGCAGGATGTGCTCGCGAGTCTGAGGCATCGGACCATCAGTAGCAGCAACTACGATGATAGCACCGTCCATCTGAGCAGCACCAGTAACCATGTTTTTCACGTAGTCCGCGTGACCTGGACAGTCAACGTGAGCGTAGTGACGGTTAGCTGTTTCATATTCTACGTGAGAAGTATTGATAGTGATACCACGTTCTTTTTCTTCCGGAGCATTATCAATTGAATCAAATGAACGTGCTTCAGAAAGACCTGCATCTGCCAACACTTTAGTAATAGCAGCAGTCAAAGTAGTTTTACCGTGGTCAACGTGACCGATTGTACCGATATTTACGTGCGGTTTCGCCCGGTTAAAATGTTCTTTTGCCATAATTAATCTTCTATTATTTAGTTAATGTATATATTTAATTCTATCAGAATCAAGTACCAAACTAATGAGCCCATGGCGGGATTTGAACCCGCGACCTCTTCCTTACCAAGGAAGTGCTCTACCCCTGAGCTACATTGGCTTAAATTTCAAAGTTCCGCCCCAACAAAAACCTTCCCCCAGCAAACAAATACACGGGTGCATTATTATTGAAGCGAAAAAGTTGGAAATTAAAGTGAAGAAATATTCAAATCTATTTGATTTATAGGTTTTTCAAAACTTCTCTTTCCATATAGCTTGAGCCTCTTGTCGGATTCGAACCAACGACCCCGAGATTACAAATCACGTGCTCTGGCCAACTGAGCTAAAGAGGCATAACAGTCTAATTTTTATCGCCGTCCGCTTTTTGAGGGCGAAACGGCGACAAAATTAGAAATTATTTTTTAGAATCACAATACTTTATAGATTTATTTTTCGATTGCTTTCCCTTTTGATTGCTCAAGCATCTATCTTTTTGTATCGGAATAATTATTTTAACCATCTGTTTATTTAGCCTGAGCCTTTTCTTTTGCTTTGAGAACCTGCTTTTCCAGAGCTTCCACTCCCTGCATAATCGCTTCTTCGAATGTGTCTGCAATTTTATTGGCAAACAGTTCTCCGTTCTTAATATTCAGTTTTATCGAAGCCTCTTTATTGTTTGCAACTTCGGGTTTTACAACTTTCAATATAACTTCAGCGTCTACGATCTGGTCTGAAAATTTATCAAGTTTAGATATTTTTTTTTCAATAAACTCTTTCAACTGAGTTGTTGCATCAAAGTGCACTGACTGAATCGCAATATTCATAATTAATCCTCCTTTACTTTTAAGCCCTTGGATGAGCTTTGTTATAAATTTTCTTTAATTCTTCAAATGAAGTGTGTGTGTATATCTCTGTAGCCGCAAGGCTTGAGTGTCCTAACAATTCTTTTACCGCATTAATATCCGCCCCATTGTTTAGCATACCTGTGGCAAACGAATGCCTGAGAACATGCGGGCTCGTTTTGGATAGAGTGGGCACCTGACCAAGCCGGGCTGTCACAATCCGATGAACGAGCATCGGGTAAAGAGGCTCTCCATCGTTTTTAACAAACAAATAGCCCGATTGGTTGCCTACTTCTTTATTCCTCATCGAAATATATTTTCCTAAATCCTGTTTCATGTTGTCGCTAAAAGGAATCAACCGTTGTTTATTCCGCTTTCCGGTTACCTGTATTGTCTCAGCAGAAAAGTCGACATCCGCATCCCTGAGGCCTATCAGTTCGGCACGGCGAATACCCGTCACATAAAACAGTTCTATCATGATGCGGTCGCGTAAGGGCTCAAATGTATCGCCATAATCGTCCTCGTCCAGTACCTTATCCATATCGGAATCGTTCACAAAGGCCGGAATTGGTTTTTTTATTTTCGGGCCATTGATTTTTCTCACAGGATTGACCTGCATTTCCCCTATCCGCAATAAATATTTGTAGAACGATTTCAATGCGCTCAATTTACGGTTTACCGAGCGGGCTGAAATTTCATTCTCCATAAGAGACACTATCCACATCCTGACAATGTCATTATCTACCGACTTGATATCCACATCCGGAAAATGCTCAGCAAGGAAATTTGTGAACTGGCGCAGGTCTTCAGAATAAGAAATCTCCGTATGTAAAGAATAGTTCTTTTCATAACGGAGATACTTGATATATTTGTCAATTAACAGCATCATTCTACCGGGTTTCTATCCTGAATGACGAAGTTAATAATATTATACGAAAAAGACAATTATTTTTTAGTCTTCCGAACGGTGCATAGCTTCTACATAAATAGCGTGCATTTTGCGCTCTCTTTTCACTACAGATGGCTTCTGGAACTCCTGACGTCTTCTTAGTTCTTTCACTACACCTGTTTTTTCGTATTTTCTTTTAAATTTTTTTAGGGCTTTTTCAATGTTTTCGCCCTCTTTAATTGGAACAATAATCATAATTATTTATTTATTTTTTAATTTCTAATTCAATTTTATGGTGCGAACTTCTTCGCTGTTACTTTCTATAGATAAGGCTCTTTTAATGTCAGTCGATTTTCTGAACATTGTTTCCTGAAAACAATATTAAACTATAAATGAATATGTTCTGTTCAAAAAATCATCAAACCTCCTCTCTATTTTCGGGGTGCAAATTTATGATTTAAAATCTTAATGTACAAGATTTTTGAAGAGAATCTACAAAATTATCCTCCTTTGTAAATCAACTTCCACTTTATAGTCTTGTTTTCTTTTATTTCATATCTAAAGACATACCATAACGAAATATGCCCATCTGCGCCCAAAGCCAAGAATAACTCTGGTCCTACTGGCTGCATCATTTCCACTTCCATAGTGCCCCCAAGTATAGCGTCCTGCTGAAAATTATACCAGCGAAGAAGACTCTTCTTCAGATCTTCTTCCGGGTTCGACAATCCCATATCCCGTAAAATATCCCTGTCATATTCGTCAAACAGAAATGATTTACTCTTTTCTACCTGATATAAATGTGTGATGGAATCGATCTTGGATTTTATATCCGATTCGTTGTATTGCCGGATTATCGAATCCAATTTCATTTTCAGTTCCCTGCGATGGTCTGCCTGAAGATTAATTATCCTTCCTTCGAGGAGGGAGATCGAGTCCATAAGCGGTTTTACCGATTCAGAGCCTGTCTTATTCTGCTGACAAGAAATAAGAAGCAGTACGAGAAATAAAGATGTAAGTATTCTATTTCTTTTCACCGCTTTATTCTTTTTTCATCTGGATATGAGGCAAACCATCTTCGAGGTACACTTCGCTGGTCTGCTTAAACCCATGACTTTCATAAAAATTTTTCAGGTATAATTGTGCCGAGATCGTAATTTTAGTCTCGCCAAGCACTGATTCTTCTATTGCGAGGGCACGCTTCATCAGTTCGTGCCCGAAACCATACTTGCGATACTCCTGCGCTACAATTACACGCCCGATGCACGCCTCGTCAAAATAGCCTCCCGCACCGAATAAACGGCAGTATGCTGCCAACCGCCCATCAACATAACCTTGCAAATGCAACGCTCTCTGGTCCTTATAGTCCATATCCAGATAGGGGGCGTCTTGTTCTACCACAAATATTTTGCAACGTAAATGCAGGATTTCGTATAGTTCGTCTCTTGTCAATTCTTCAAAACGACTTACTTTCCATGATATTTCTTTTTCCATTATTATATGTTAATCTTGAAGATTGCAAAGGTAAATATTCTTAGAGAATTACCTTAACTTTTTCCTTGTTTCGGTATTACCGTCTATAATTATATCTTCTAGTTTGCCGTATCCGCCATAATCGTATCTTGAGAAACAATAGGTAAGCTCATACCCGCACATGCAGGAACAGTAAGTTCCATAACCTATAGTGATGAGGTTTATTGTTGTATTGTCTACTATCTCTGCATCGCACAAGAAAGAATGGCAACAATTTCCCTCTAATAATATTTCTACAATAAGGCTGTCACCGCTTTCTTTTATCGAAAGGATTTCATCTTTTGATGAAGGTTCGAAATCATTATTCTTGCATTCCCTGATAGAAACGCTGTCTAAAGTCAGTCCATGACCAAACAAAGTCAGTTGTTTAGCCGACTGGGGCAACACCATTGTCCCGTACAGAATTTTATTTTTGAAAAAAGAATCGAATATGACCGTATCTGTCTTATATTTTAACTGACTGCTATCGTAATCTTTTATATGCCGGATAAAGACAGTATCCGACTGGCTCCACAAATGTAGCGTTGCAAAGGATAGGAATAAGAATAAACCGATTATTTTTCTCATAGCGTATATCTTTGTTTTGTCAAATATAGATATACGGATTGTAATAGATATCAAAGATGGACATTATAATACCTTAATATCAAAAAATAAAGTTAGCAGGTAAACATAAGAATCTTATATTCTGTTATAGGATATAGAAGATATCTATTATACTTCAACCCTTGATTCGTATCAACCATTAAAAACAAAAGAATATGAAAAAGCAAGAACAAGACAAGCCCGATGGGGAATTTATCGCTTACGAAGAAGCACGGATAAAAAAAGCCCCGGAAGCAGCCGAAAGAGTCACAGACAAGGAGGTGGAATCAAGCAATGAGCTTCTATCGCCCGACGAAAACACATGGGACAGGGGATAATCTCCCGTCTTGCCTGTCACAATCCATGACTATCTTACAAGATTTCACTTTAACAGATTGGCTCTTACGTGTTTTTTTAATACATTTGCACCTCAAAATTATTAGAACTAACTAAAAAAGCCAATCTTATGATTACTGCAGACCAACTCAAAGAAGTGTTGGAGCGCGAGGACGCGCTGAGGAGGCATCTTTGACGTCGATGCGAAAAAAATACAACTCGAAGAAGAAGAACTAAGGACACAGGCTCCGGGATTCTGGGACGATGCTAAAACCGCAGAAGCCCAGATGAAGATAATACGCGGGCTCAAAGGCTGGATAGAAGGTTACAGCGAAGTAAAAGGCGCTACAGAAGAGCTCCAACTTGCTTTCGACTTCCAGAAAGAAGGCGTTACCACCGAGGAAGAAGTAGACAAGGCATACGACAATGCCCTGAGACTGGTAGAAAACCTCGAACTGAAGAATATGCTACGCCGCGAAGAGGACAAGCTGGGTGCAGTGTTGAAGATAAACAGCGGAGCCGGAGGCACCGAAGGACAAGACTGGGCTTCGATGCTGGTGCGGATGTACCAACGCTGGTGCGAATCGAAAGGATACAAAATAACTGTTACCAACTGGCAGGACGGAGACGAAGCCGGCATCAAGACAGCGACCTTGCAGGTAGAAGGAGAGTACGCTTACGGATACCTCAAGTCGGAAAACGGAGTACACCGTCTGGTACGCGTGTCGCCATTCAACGCACAGGGAAAACGGATGACATCCTTTGCCTCGGTATATGTGGTTCCGTTGGTAGACGACACCATCGAGATAGAGGTAAACCAATCCGACATCACATGGGACACATTCCGTTCGAGCGGCGCGGGAGGACAGAACGTAAATAAAGTGGAAACAGGGGTACGCCTGCATTACAAATACAAAGACCCCGACACCGGAGAAGATAAGGAAATAGTGATCGAAAATACGGAAAGCCGTTCTCAATTCGGTAATAAAGATAATGCGATACGCCTCCTGAAATCCCAGTTATACGAGATGGAACTGGAAAGGCGCAGCCGCGAACAGTCGAAGATAGAAGCCGGAAAGAAGAAAATAGAATGGGGTTCGCAGATACGCAGTTACGTATTTGACGACCGCCGCGTAAAAGACCACCGGACAAACCACCAGACATCGAACGTAAATGCCGTGATGGATGGCGACCTCGACGATTTTATCAAAGCATACTTAATGGAGTACGGCGAAGAAGCCTAACCCCGTTTATTATATATACCTTATAATTATGGACAGAAAGACATACCGCAAATGTGTCTTTCTCTGCTTTGCTATTCTTGCAGCATTGCAGGGAAACGCGCAGAAAAAAGTATTAGACCATACAGTCTACGATTCGTGGAAAAGCATTTCCAACATCAGTGTTACCAATGACGGGTTACACACCGCATCCCTTGTAAAAGAACAGGAAGGTGACAATTACCTGCTCATCAGCAACCTGAAAACGAAAAAAGAGTTTACTGTTCCGCGCGCTTACACGTATTCGGTATCGCCCGATCAGAAGTATATTATAGCCCTCATCAAAGCGCCCTTTGCCGTAACGAGGCAAGCCAAAATAAAGAAAACGGCCGATGAGAAGATGCCGAAAGATTCGCTGGCGGTTATCTCTCTCGAAGGGTTCTCTATAGTGAAGATACCGGGCGTGAAAGACTACAAGACGGGCAAAGACTTCTCCGACTATATAGCGTACACCCTAAACGATACACTCAAGGTAAAAGACAAAAAAGAAGCGAAAGCCCGTACATTGGTTCTCCGCAACCTCTATTCAGCAAAAGAAGATACGATAAAAAATGTGACCGAGTACATGTTTAGCCGCAACGGCAAAAGCCTATCCACCATTATAAAGCCGGGTGTGAAAGACACGGTAAACAAGCAAGGCGTACTTTTTATCGACCTCAGCACCTTGCGTAAAGACACTGTATCTACAGGTAAGACCATTTACAAAAGCCTTACATTGTCCGAGTCGGGGAACAAGCTTGCCTATCTTGCCACAGCCGACAGCCTGAAAAAGGAGATAAAAGACTACAGCCTCTTCTACTTCGAGCCCTCACAAGACTCTGCGCGCCTGATTACCAATAATAACACACAAGGCATGCCCAAAGAATGGAATGTAAGCGAAAATTACAAACCATTGTTCAGTAAAGATGAGAAAAGGCTCACACTGGGTATAGCCCCTGTAGCGCTGCCCAAAGATACGACTATCCCCGATTTTGAAAAGGCGCAACTCGATATCTGGCATTGGCAGGAGCCGCTGATACAACCTCAACAACTGGTGCAGAAAGAAAAGAAATTAAAACAGACATACCTTTCTTACATCGACCTCGGTACAAACACACTCTACCAGCTAGCCAATGAAGATATGCCTAACGTAAGCATTTCCGATGAAAACAATGGACAATATGCTGTCGGAACCTCTGACTTGAAATACCTGTTGGAGACACAATGGAACTATCAGGCCAATATGCAAAACGATATATGGATACTGGATTTGGACAACCATACCAAAAAGCAGATTAAGACAGGGCTACAGGCCAGGCTGATACAGTCACCGCAAGGGAAGTACCTCGCGTGGTACGACCTGAACACCCGCCAGTACTACGCTTACTCCACAGAGAGCGGAAAAGAAGTATGCCTGACGGATATGCTTAACATCAACTTCTGGAACGAAAAGAATGACAACCCCACTGCGCCGCCTCCATACGGATTTGCCGCATGGACAGATAATGACGAGGCGTTGCTCGTTTACGACATGTATGATATATGGAAGTTAGACCCAACGGGGATAAAAGCACCTGAAAACATTACAAAAGGCATAGGAAGGGACAAAAAGACCACGTTACGGTACGTAAAAACCGACCCCGAAAGCCGATTTATCAAGCCCGGAGAAAAGCTGCTGCTCTCGGCTTTTGACAATACGAGCAAAGAAAACGGTTTTTATGAACTGGCGAAAAATAAGCTGACACCGTTAACTATAGGTAAATACACGTATACCATGCCTGTGAAAGCAAAGGATAAAGAAGTATATGCTTACACCAAAAGCAACTTCAACACATCGCCCGACTTATATGTGACAAGCAACCTGTGGAAAAGCGAGGACAGGCTATCGGATATCAACCCGCAAATGAGGGATTACAACTGGGGTACAGCCGAACTGATGTCGTGGACTACATTCGATGGCAAGCCTACACAGGGTATCGTATATAAACCGGAGAACTTCGACCCGGATAAAAAATACCCCGTCATGATTTATTTCTACGAGAAGCATTCGGATAACCTGTACCAGTATTTTCCGCCTGCTCCGAGCCGTTCCATCATCAACATACCATTCTATTGCAGCAGGGGTTACATCGTATTTACACCTGACATACAATACACTACCGGACATCCGGGCGAAAGCGCTTACAATTCCATTGTATCGGGAGCCGAAGAGCTTGCACAGAACGCGTGGGTAGACAAAGACAACATGGCGCTGCAAGGGCAAAGCTGGGGCGGATACCAAACGGCATACCTCATCACACGCACCAACATGTTCAAGGCGGCAGGTGCAGGCGCTCCGGTATCGAATATGTTCAGCGCATACGGCGGCATACGCTGGGAAAGTGGTATGAGCCGCCAGTTCCAGTACGAGCAAACCCAGTCGCGCATAGGTGTTACCATGTGGGAAGCACCGGAACTGTACAAAGAAAACTCTCCTGTATTTTTTGCCGACAAGGTAGAGACCCCCTTGCTAATCATGCACAACGATAAAGACGGAGCCGTGCCGTGGTATCAGGGCATTGAGTATTTTATGGCGTTGCGCCGGCTAGGCAAGCCTGTGTGGATGTTGCAGTACAACAATGAGGCGCACAACCTGAAAGAACGCAGAAACAGCAAAGACCTGAGCATACGCCTGCAACAATTCTTCGACCATTACCTCAAAGGCGAACCGATGCCTGTATGGATGAAAACAGGCGTTCCGGCTACCGAAAAGGGGAAGACATACGGCTTGGAACTGGAATAGAAGCGTATAGGAAAAACAGAGCGTCACGGAGTAAAAAGTGACAAACTACCCCCTTTCCCCTCCCTTGTCGTGCCATTGCGGCTCCCTCTCTCTTGGAGAGGGCGGGGGGTGAGGTGATAAAAAAATGCCTGAACCTCCCCGAAGGGAAAATTCAGGCACAAACATTATGAATGAATAAAGAAAATTAACTACATTTGTTAGCATTCAAAAACGCTGAACTTATGAACAAACTTATATACACAATAGCTGCCCTGCTGACCCTTACTTTATTCTCTGCCTGTGGGGGCGATGACAACAACAATGAAGTCGTTGTACTGACATCTATTGCCATCGACCCGGTAGACAAAGACCTCTATATAGGCGATACATACCAGCTAACTGTAAGCCACCAACCCGCTGATGTAAAACTACCTAAGCTGACTTGGACATCATCCGATACCAAAGTAGCAACTGTATCCTCATCGGGTAAAGTAACCGCTGTTGCTGATGGGGTAGCTAAAATTACCGCTTCGTATGGAGATTTGTCGAATTCTGTTACTTTAGTTGTTTCTAAAATTCAAGATTATACAAGTTTTGTAATAAGCATAAATTCAGTAAATGATTTCAGAGACTGTATTGCTGGTTACTATACTCAAGATGGTCTATGTAAAAAACTTGGAGATTTAGGTAATTTGACTAGCAATAAATATTCTCCTGAAATAAAAGTTGATATTGACACATTACAATATGTACATATCTATTATGATTTATATGATATGAACGGAATTTATGATTTTACAGGAAAAGTTGATACAATCTTAAAGCTAAAGAAGAACATAAAAAATATTTTCATTCTTTCAAACAATAAAGGGATTGAAGTATCAAAAGAAAATAAGACACAGTACCCACACTAAATTCTATGGAGCCACTTTAAGAAAATTATTTTTATCTCTATATACTTTCCCTGGCACTAATCCATTTGCATCATTATATTGAGGCAGATTACCTACATTAAAATTAGTCAAACTACCATCCATTTGTATTCTAAACTCATTTTCTAAATAGCCATTCGAATCATTTTTTTCATAAATAAGTCCTTCTTTAGTAATGTCTAAAGCACATGAATTATGGGTAATAACAGCACCCTCTGCATACTCTGCCATTCGTATGCCGCTTGCTGAAATATTTACTTTAGGCTTATTTTCGCTCCCATAAAATATAACAGCAGTTGATCTCCTATTAGCCCAACTCTGATGTATTCCAAATGTGGCTAACACTGAGTCTTTATTCCGAACAAAGATTTTACCAGCATCAGCAGACAATTCAAGTTCATATTTTTTACTTTCTAAATTTATTGATTGCGAAATTAAATTCCCTTGATTTATAGACCATCCTCCTATTTGTCCACTACCATCTGTTTCAAATTTAACAAGTCCTTTAGAAAAAGCAGCAGCTCCACTTTTACCGTCTATTTTTGATACTACCTCTTTATTAACATTCTTAATTTCGAAGTCAGCATTCCTTATACTAAGTTGTTTATCTTTACTCACATTCCAATCCAATCCACTATCCTTATTCCCGAACTTAAACTGATTAGACAAGAAATCCAGATAACTATTCCCATCACTACTAATCAGTGTGTCAGCAGTAATTTGCCCCGGCAGCAACTCTGTATAGCCATACATACTACGGATACTGCGTTCCTGTCCTTCATTTTCGGAATTAATAAATGCCACCCAGAATGTATAATAACCCTCTTTATCTTCCAGTTTTATCTTCTTGTCTGATATCGCAAAGCGGGCTTCTCCTATCATTCTGCCTGTTGTATCAGGGACTAATGTTTTCGAAGCCTCTATATATAGGAAATAGGGTGTGTCGGCTTTGAGGTTGTCCGACTCAAACGCAGTAACATTCCAATATGGTTTCTTGCCGTCTATGGTAATTACCTCATGGGTAATACGTTGAGGATTGTCGATATATATTTTCTTGTTTTCATATCTTGGTGTTAGCCTTTTCGTGTTTGTCCAGTCATTTTCCAGAAAACTATATTGCAGGCTTGGCGCACCCGCACGGAAAATAAGCCCCTCGAAAACCAGCGAACTCAGCAGATTGTTTTCAAACTCGTTGGTGATTCCCTGTATATTGTCTATCAGTTCCTGCGTATCTTTCCAGCGGCGTTTGGCATAACTTATCGCCTCATTTTTCCCCCTGTCTATCTCCTGCTCCTTTGCGGGGATTTCGTTTAGGATACTGCCTAATGATTTACCTTTTCCCAACCACGGAGGACACAGAGCGTCACAGAGTAAAAAGTGACAAACTACCCCCTATCCCCTCCCTTGTCGTGGCATTGCAGCTCCCTCTCTCTTCGAGAGAGCGGGGGGAGAGGTGGCGGATTGAGGTAAAAAAATGCCTGAACCTCCCCCGAAGGGAAAATTCAGGCACAAACATTATGAATGAATAAAGAAAATTAACTACATTTGTTAGCAATCAAAAATTGAACTTATGAACAAACTTATATACACAATAGCTGCCCTGCTTACCCTTACTTTATTCTCTGCCTGTGGGGGCGATGACAACAACAATGAAGTCGTTGTACTGACATCTATTGCCATCGACCCGGTAGACAAAGACCTATATATAGGCGATACATACCAGCTAAGTGTAAGCCACCAACCAACTGATGTAAAACTGCCTAAGCTGACTTGGACATCATCCGATACCAAAGTAGCGACTGTATCCTCATCGGGTAAAGTAACTGCTGTTGCTGATGGGGTAGCTAAAATTACTGCTTCGTATGGAGATTTGTCGAATTCTGTAACTATAGCTATCTTAAAGCAACAAGACTACACCAGTTTTATTTTTTATCACGATATTAATAATGAAATAAAAAATAATGTAGCAGGTTATTTTACAGAAGACGGTTTATGTAAAAAACTTGGCGACTTGGGAAACCTCTCAATAGGCAAATACTCCAATGAGATAAAAGTTGAAATTGATACACTTACCAGAGTCTATTTTTTTTCACATACGATACAACCTGTACGTATTGAAGACCCGTATATTCTTAAGAAAAACATAAAAAATATATTCATTCTTAGAAGTGGAGTACCCACTGTTTGGGCTGAGCCTACAGATGAGGTTCAATGGCCTCACTGAATGATTTATTATGGGACAATCTTTAAAAAATTATTTGAATCACGGTAAACAGTTCCTGAGCTGAATGATATAGAAGGATCTTGCCCATCTTCCACTACAGGCAAGGTTCTTAATATCATCATAAGATACTCTCTACTAACATCAACCATCATTTCTGTTGTTTTGTTGGCAAAGAGATGCTCGTCTTGTAAGAGCAGACCTCTTCGTCCTCCCCATTTAGTGAGGTAGCCTAACTGGAATACGGGAGCATAGTAAGATGTAGTGTCCGATTCTTTAGGATGCTTAATCGTAAGACCAACTCTTCCATATAATGTATCATAATAGTCATTAGTACTAGGTTCTCTCCATCTAAACCTCAGTCTAGGCTCAACACCATCAAAGGAACCCCAATCCGAGAAAACAGGAGCATAAGGTCTTAAATCGTTGAGGCTTATAATAGTTGATTCCGGATCTATAACAATTTGATTATCTCCATTGTTAATCTCAAAATTCGCATTTTTGATATTTAATTGTTCGGGGGTACTTACATTCCAATCAAGACTACTCTTATTATCCCCTATACGAAACGCATTATTTGCCAAGTCCAGATAACTATTCCCATCACTACTAATCAGTGTGTCAGCAGTAATTTGCCCCGGTAGCAATTCTGTATAGCCATACATACTACGGATACTGCGTTCCTGTCCTTCATTTTCGGAATTAATAAATGCCACCCAGAATGTATAATAACCTTCTTTATCTTCCAGTTTTATCTTCTTGTCTGATATCGCAAAGCGGGCTTCACCTATCATTCTGCCTGTTGCATCAGGGACTAATGTTTTCGAGGCCTCTATATATAAGAAGTAAGGTGTGTCGGCTTTGAGGTTGTCCGACTCAAAAGCAGTAACATTCCAATATGGCTTCTTGCCGTCTATGGTAATTACCTCATGGGTAATACGTTGAGGATTGTCGATATATATTTTCTTGTTTTCATATCTAGGTGTTAGCCTTTTCGTGTTTGTCCAGTCATTTTCCAGAAAATTATATTGCAGGCTTGGCGCACCCGCACGGAAAACAAGCCCCTCGAAAACCAGCGAACTCAGCAGATTGTTTTCAAACTCGTTGGTGATTCCCTGTATATTGTCTATCAGTTCCTGCGTATCTTTCCAGCGGCGTTTGGCATAGCTTATCGCCTCATTCTTCCCCCTGCCTATCTCCTGTTCCTTTGCGGGGATTTCGTTTAGGATACTGCCTAATGATTTACCTTTTCCCAACCACGGAGGACACAGAGTAACACGGAGTAAA
>NZ_QVMO01000033.1:0-10813 GCF_010501055.1 Dysgonomonas sp. 521 | reverse complement strand
GAAAATTCAGGCACAAACATTATGAATGAATAAAGAAAATTAACTACATTTGTTAGCAATCAAAAACGCTGAACTTATGAACAAACTTATATACATCATTACTGCGATTCTTACCCTTACTTTATTCTCTGCCTGTGGAGGCGATGACAACAACAATGAAGTCGTTGTACTGACATCTATTGCCATCGACCCGGTAGACAAAGACCTCTATATAGGCGATACATACCAGCTAAGTGTAAGCCACCAACCTACCGATGTAAAACTGCCTAAGCTGACTTGGACATCATCGGATACCAAAGTAGCAACTGTATCCTCATCGGGTAAAGTAACTGCTGTTGCTGATGGGGTAGCTAAAATTACTGCTTCGTATGGAGATTTGTCGAATTCTGTAACTATTACTATTTTTAAAGAAATTAGTATATCAAAAGACTTTATAGTTGGTACATGGGGAGCTACTGGGTTTGGAAACCCTCCTTACAATGCATGGGTTGCCATGTCCCCAAATAAAACATTTTTTAAATTCTATGAAGATAATACATGCGATATAGAATATGAAAAGAACTATATACTAAATAGTGATGCTCTTTCATTCAATGGTAAATATTCTATTTCAGATAATACTGTAAATATCATATCTTCAAATAATATCGAATATCATTGGAATATCATAGCTATTTATAATAATGAAATTGTATCAACATTGAGCTTTGTTCCAGATTGTAGCTTCCGATTTATAAAGAATTAATCATGTTCTATGATTAATAATATAGTAAGTATTTTTATTGAAATATAATTCAACAATATCTCCTGCTTCCATAGTAATATATCCATATTTAAAAAAATTATTGAATTCTGGTATATTATTATATTTATAAATATTACCATTATTATCTCGTATATACGGATAATATGCAGGATTTAGCAAATTAATGAGAGATGGACTTATTACAAATTTACTTTTACTATTATATTTAACAATCAGTCTTAATGTGAAATCATATTCTTTTTCATTAAATATATGATTTACATGATATTGATTAGGTAGTTGAATATTAACATAATTATTATTATCCTCTTTACTTCCATATAATATAAAATTTTGTCTACTCTTAAAATTATCAATAATAAAAATTGGTGAAATTACTGTATCTAAGTCTATATCTTTTGAATCAAAAAATGTAGCAGATGTTCCATACAAAGCATCTCCTAAAACGGTCATACCCCCAATTTTACTACCTTCTCCTGCTATTAATTTCCCTTGAATATTGAGATTTCCTCCTGAAGACCAATTTATGTTTTGATTGGCTAAACTACCAGACCCATCTGCATTAAACACATTCTTCTCATTACCAAAAGCAGCCGACCCATCAGACCTAAGTTCTATACTCCCTTTTCCAAACATTGCCGCCCCACTCTCTCCATCAATCTTAGCAACAACTTCATCTTCTTTTTTTATTTCAAAAGTAGCATTCCTAATAGCCAATTTCTTTTCTCCTTCATCCTTTTCTGTATTCCAGCTAAGACTACTCTTATTATCCCCTATACGAAAAGCATTCCTTGCCAAGTCCAGATAACTCTCTCCATCACCCGACACCACCCTATCCGTAGTTATCCTACCCGGCAATATCTCTGTAAAGCCATACAAGGGAACATAATTCCTCACCCCTTCAAACTCAGTATTCAGAATACCTACCAGAAAATGGTAGTATGTGTTGCTCTCATCCTTCATTGGGATAGCTGTTTCGCTTACCAGAAAAGTGTTATTATTTGACATATCAGTGCGGCATCGGGCATATAGATAATACTTCTTGTCAGCATCCAACGAGTCAGATTGCCAACTGTTGGCAGTCATTTGCCATGATTTATATTTCCGCTCTACACTGTCTTTAGACGATATATTATCAATATCCAATGTAAGATGCTGTAACACACATGAAGCACATTCTATTTGTTTTGTATCGGGATTATATGTATCTACGCCTTCCAATACATTAACAGACTGTCCTTCAACCGGCATGGCATCCACAAACCGGAACTGCAAACTCTCGTCCCCTACCAGCATCATCATCGTTTGCACTGTAATAGGGTTAATGCCTTCCGAAAAGTCGAGCAGCGACTCTTTTAGCATCTCCATTGTTTCTTTAGCATCACGGAAGCGGCGTTTGGTAAATTCTATCGCCTCATTCTTCCCCCGGTCTATCTCCTGTTCCTTTGCGGGGATTTCGTTTAGGATACTGCCTAATGATTTACCTTTTCCCAACCACGGAGGACACAGAGTAACACGGAGTAAATTTCATCATTTCCCCAGTCACTTTCCCCTCCCTTGTCGTGGCCTTGCGGCTCCCTCTCTCTTGGAGAGGGCGGGGGGTGAGGTGATAAAAAAATGCCTGAACCTCCCCCGAAGGGAAAATTCAGGCACAAACATTATGAATGAATAAAGAAAATTAACTACATTTGTTAGCAATCAAAAACGCTGAACTTATGAACAAACTTATATACACAATAGCTGCCCTGCTTACCCTTACTTTATTCTCTGCCTGTGGGAGCGATGATGATATCACAGGAAAAAATGAAGAAATAGTATATCCAAAGACAGATTCTATTTTTGGTTATCGTTTTGGATCTAGTATGGAAGAAGTAAAACCTGATATTATAAGGAATGATAAGCTTGCTTTTTCTCTCAATAAAACGAGTGATATTATTCCAGCTACTGTCTTTCATTTTCAAGATGGTAAATTGAATACGATTTGTAAATATTATCAAGCTAGCATTTTAGCTTATCCATTCCAAGAATTATTTTTAAATGATATAGCAAAATTATCACCACCTCAACCAATAGAAATAATAAAACCTTCAGCTGGAGAATATATTACATATCTTAAAGAAGATTCCATTTACTGGACATATAATCATCTCAAAATATTGGTTAGAAACGATTATTTTAATATTAGTGAAAAAGAGAACATAAATAACTATTATGATTTTTTAGTAATTGAATATCAAAAAAAGAAATAATTCTTCAATTTGCTAGAAGATATTTTAATACTCGCATAATATCCAAGTGTTGTAAAACATAGATTCACTTCCTATTTTCATTTTCCCAATAAAAATAGCTGTAGCCATATGTCCTTCTTCTAAAAATATGCTGCTTTCCGCATTATGATGGTCAAATAATCTTTGTCCTTCATTCGGATATATAGTTATACCTCCTGTTCCTATCGTTTTTAAATAAAGAGTGGTTCCCTTATACACATTAGAAGGTAAGTATACTTTTTTATTTGCATTTGCAATAGAAATAACCATACTCATATTTCGATTTAGTATTGTGGTCTCTGCATCAGTATCACTTAAAACAAGACTATTAAGAATTAACCCATTTATTCTTAATAGGTCAAACCATCCACCATAGGCAGGAGCAGGATTTAATGAACTATTGGAAGCTGTACCATAAACTCCTACTATTCCTTGATTTTCATCCCAGTATCCTTTATCCATTTTTCCTCTACCAAGCCCTGCAATAGCTGCCTTCATTGACACACCTGTGGAAGCTGGAAGGGTATCTACACCAGCACGATTGGCGAATACACCTTGTGATGATAAATATGCAACTTCATTATTAGTTTCATTTCTCGCTTCAATTTTAGCATCATTAGTTGAGTTTATACATATATACTGCCTTTCGATAACTTCTTCATTATTTTCTGTCCATTTTTTTGTATGATTATTAAACTGTAAAATACCGTTTTTTCCGTCCAGTAACATAGCATCTATTCCTTCAGTTTTTGCTTCCGATTTAATATTCTGGTTCGAAAATTGAAATCCAGCAATATCTGCTACTCCATCAACATTTAAGGCTTTCCTTACAGTTGCATTTGTTACGGTTAATGTATTTGGTTTATCCGGATCAGTGTTGTACTCAAGGCAGTTATTATCATCCCCTATTCGAAAAGCATTCCTTGCCAAGTCCAGATAACTCTCTCCATCACCCGACACCACCCTATCCGTAGTTATCCTACCCGGCAATATCTCTGTAAAACCATACAAGCTTACATAACTTCTTTCCCCTTCATATTCAGAGTTTAATACACCCAACAGGAAATAATAATCAGGTTTACCTTCGGTATTCATAGCAATGGCAGTGGGACTTACCTCAAAAGTTCCTGTACTTCCTGTTTTAGAACATTTGGCATATAGGTAACATTTCTGATTAGCATCCAACGGGGCGGATTTCCAGCCGGCAGCCGGCATTTGCCATGTCTTATACTCTTTGCCTTCCTCTGAAGTAATATCTTTAATACCTAAAGTCAAATGCTGTAAAAATGCTCCTTGATTGTTTGTTATCAGCCACTTATTTTCCTTATCGTACCGGAACTGAAAATCATTGATAGGCTTGTTCTGTGCATCCACAAACCGGAACTGCAAGCTCTCGTCCCCTACCAGCATCATCATCGTTTGCACAGTAATAGGGTTAATGCCTTCCGAAAAGTCGAGCAGCGACTCTTTTAGCATCTCCATTGTTTCTTTAGCATCACGGAAGCGGCGTTTGGTAAATTCTATCGCCTCATTCTTCCCCCTGTCTATCTCCTGTTCCTTTGCGGGGATTTCGTTTAGGATACTGCCTAATGACTTACCCGATACATTGTTGGATATGGTGATTTCGGGCGAGTGCAACTTATGCAGGTAAGTCTTTACCGCCGTAATGCGTATATCCACAGGTTCGGAGAGGAACTGCGGGTCGCTGAATCGCACAAAGTTGCCACAGCCCAGCATACCGCCGCTTACGCCCCATTCCTTCTTGGCATAGATGCCATCGAGTTGCCAGTCGTAGGTATATTTGGGTTGCGCATTATCGTAGAGGTACTTGATGGCTTCGTTGCGGGCGCGTTTTTCGGCATCTTCGATATATTCTTTGGGCAGTCCCATATGGAATACGCCGTATACGTCGCCCTCGTAAGTGCTGTCTTTTGCACGGGGGATGAAAGTACCTTTTTTCCCATCTTTGGTAAGTTCAGGCATCGTCAGTCCGCTTTCTTCTATCGGTATCAGTTGAAACTTCCTTTTGCTGTGGGTATATGCCACTTCAAACTCCCTGCCCACAAGCATCCCTTTCTGAAAAATAACAGTCATTTTTTCGTTGGGTAGCACATATTTGCTAAAGTCCAGCGACTCGGGAATATCCTTATCTTCGAAATACCAGAAGCCGTTTTCTTCGTAAGCGTCAGACAGTGTACCCTCACGCATCGGGTACACCTTCGATACATCGAGGCTGTCCTCCAAGAGCGGCCCTGTGCGGTCGGCACGCTCCACATAGCAGCCCGAGGCATCGGTACGGTAGGTCACAGCCTTTTCGGAGTCTATCTTATCCGGGTTTTCGTCACTGAAGTAAGTGCCGTCGTAGCGCACTGTGCTATCCGTCGGCATCAGCAGGGTATCGTTGCCGTAGGTGTCCCAGCGGATATTGCGGTCGCCGCCTTGTATCCATACACGGTTGATAACCTTCGATGTGTCGAACTGGCTGCGTGTGATGCCGCCCAATATCCCATTCTGGAAGCCATACGACAGGCTGATAGCCGACTCTTTCATCTTTTCCACCTTTGCAAAGCGTATCTCGCGTCCATCTATCTCCCACTCGGTATTGAAGGCTTCGGCGATGCGGGTAAGCACATCATAGCAGTAGTCGTGGTTGAAGTCGAGGGTTACGCGTTCGCTGGCTATACAGTTCTTTTCCACGGCTTCCCACCCCGTTTGGTTACCGCTCAGGTTGAGGTTGTCGGCCATCAGGCGTGCAAATTCGTATGGGGTTCCGGTAAAGGAGAACTTGAGGCGTGGCGATGTATCCATCTTCACGGCGATGCCGTTCTCATATTTTGCCACAAACATTTTGAACTTGATGGTTTTTAGTTGCGCCAGCTCCGACTCCAGCGTCAGGGTATAGTCGTAGTGCTGGCTGTGGACTTTCTTAAAGTTCTGTGGACTGTACAGGGTATATTTGTATGTGCCTTTGTACATAAAATATGTACCTATGGGAAAATCGACGAAGTCGGCCATCGAGAAGTTGAGCACTACGCTGTCGTCTCCCATTATCTCACGGAAGTGGTAGCTGCTGTCGTCTACGTTTATTTCCAGTTTTTCGTATTTCCCGTCTTTGGGTATGTATAATGTTGTCATAATGTTTTTTTTTAATTTGGCCCCTATCCCCTCCGGGGAAATAAGCCTCCCCCTTCGGGGAGGTTTGGAGGGGCTATTAATAAATCCGTATATAATATTTCCCGTTTTCGGTCATTACCGGTATCATGGTTTCTGTGCCCAGTACAGGTATAGGCCTGTTGGGCTTGATGATGGTAAGCACCAGTTCGAACTGTACCTTTATGCGCTTACTCATAGGATCCAGCTTTTGGAAATTCTGCATGGCGGAGTAGTAGCAGTCGAAGTTCTCATAAAGGGTCGACAGTTCCACAGCTCCGGGGCGTGTCAGGTTGTTGAACAGGGCTTCGTAGTTGTGATAGAATATGGCAAGCGAATCGGCCATCATGGTACATTCTATTACTATCTGTTTGTTCCTGAGCATCTGTTTCACTTCCCTCGCATTGGCGGGGTACTGCACTTCGAGCCCCGACCTGTTGCTAAAACTGCGTTCCAGGGGCAGCTTTGCGGCCGGATGATTGAGCGCCGTATTGTAGCATTGGTTAACTACTATGCCAAAGCGTGACAGGTCGTAGCCGTTTATCTCTACAAACTGCTTCGGCCTTGACAGGCTGGGTGTTAACAGGTTAGGGTTGCTAAACAATTGCAGGGGATCGTCCATCGAAAAGTTGACCCTTATCTTCGCGCTTTTCTTCCCTTCTTTGTACAGCCCGCCGCTTTGTGTATAGGCAGGACTGGAAAGATAGCGTAGGTTAAATTCGCGGTCGAACTCACGAAAATAGACTTTCCGCGCTTTAGGGGCGCATATCATCCAGAAGAAGTTATCGAGGTTGCGCTCAAAGTCGTCTGCAGTTGTGGCCGATATGTAGAAGTCGAGGCTTACGCTTTTCTGCCTGAAATATATTTCGCTGAGGTCTACGTCTATGCCGTCTTCTTCGTACCAGTCGTTTTGCAGGGGTTCCATCCGTTCGGGGAAAGGGAGCAGGTCGTAGTCTCCTCCCTTAAGGATAAACATGCCATATTCGGCTATGTCTTTTCCGTCTATTATACAACTTCCTGTTCTCATAATCTGGTTTTTACTCCTCTTATTTTAATGTCCTCCAGGGTACTGTCTATATTTATCAGATGTTCGGTATGCCCGGCTATGGTATAGAGGGTAGATTCCATAGCTTGCTGTACCAATAGCGACTGAGTGGTGGTTTCTGCTATAGCGCTGGTATGTCTTAGCATATTGTAAAAACTGCCATTAAGTTGATTGGCTGAGTCTTGTGTAATGGCGGCAAGGCCCTGGCCTGTGGTGGGTGTGGGGGAGGCTTCCGACCTCTTAAAATCTTGCTTTTCTGCATAAGACCAAAATCTATCAAGAAATCCGTTAGCCCCTTCTATGCTGGCATCTAATCCTCCGAAAAAACCACCTAATACATCCGTTACTTGCTTGGACAATTCTTCTTCATTAATACTACCATCAGCATGCCTCTTATAGATATCTTCTATATCGCTTTGTAATTTATCAAAAGCATCAGCCAGATATAGTTGAAACACCATCTGTTTTGCTAAATTGTTTAATATATCTGTTACACTATTTTTAAATTGAGTAGCAGCATTTTCTCCACTTGCAAAAGCTGTGACAATACTATCTGTTAGTGCATCCCCCAGACCCCCGAAAGTTTCTTTTAGGTAATCTCTGAGTTGTGTTTCAGCTTTTTCCGCTTCTTCTTGCAAAGTAATTAGAGATTGAATCAAAGTTTTATTTTCGTCACTCATTTTATGAGTAGAAAGTATTGACTGGGCTAAGGCAACATCAAGCTTATTTTCTCCATCTATGAGATCAGGGTAGATATCTAGTATATCAGAATAAGTATCTTTCCTTTTTTTCCAAGGTCCCCATCCCGATTTCCTGCTGCCTGTAACAATATCAACATTGGCTAAAGCTCCTATTCCTTTTTCGTATGCGGCTAATTGTTTTTCATATTCTTCCAAAGCTTTATTGGGTAATTGCGTGAAAAAGCTTTTTTGAGGAACTTTGGGGGCATCTCCTTTTAATTCATCTTTGTAGTCTGCCGTAGCCTCTCTGTATAATTCAATAGACTGTACAGCTTTATCAATTTGTCTTGTTCCAAAAATAGACGTTCCTTCTTTAAAGAGTAACATCTCTTGAAAAAGTAATTTATTGTATTGCCGCTGTTGTTCAATTTTAGCAAGTTTTAACTTCCTTTCAGCTTCACGATGTTCTTTATTGACTTTACTCAAATTAGTGAATATCTTGACAGTTTCGCTCAAAATTGCAGTTATACCTTCAACTTTCCCCTTCGAAAAGCCTTTAGAGATATTTCCAACAGCTGAAACTGCCGAATCGAAGCCATCATCGATGCCTTTAAAAGCTCCGCCTAATTGAGTTGCCAGAGTTACTACTTCGCCAAACTTCTGTACAGAAAGTTTTCCAATCGACTTATTTAACTCTTTTACTTTTAGCTCTGCTTCTTCTATCTTAGTAGCCAAATCCGGAGTGTTATTTATACTCTGACTTAACTTTAACGATTCGAGTTGTTTTTCTGCGTTCTTTTTTTGCTCTTCCAAAGAAATACGATCTTTATCCGATTTGAACAAATAAAATTTGTTTGATAATGCGGTTTTCCGTTCGATTAATTTCGCTTCAGCTTCCAAAATTTTTCTATTGGATTCCTCTTCTATTGCTCTTTTTTCATTTGCTTCTAAAAGAGTGAGGCGCAATCTAGCATTAGTAAAAGAAAGCTTTTCCTCTGGTGTTTTAGCATTATCTTCAGCTTTTGTTACTGCATCTTTTTTTTCTTTATAGAATTTCTCAATCTCTGCTATTTTTTTATCTTGCTCTCCTTTAAGTCTGTCTTTAGCCTCTTTAATTAGCTTATTTATTCCGTCCACAGTCAAAGGTTCCTCTTCAGTCTTAAAAAATGCCTCAATTATATTTTTTATTGATTCACTTAGGACTTTACTTACCGCTTTTGAATTCTGTGGATTTTTCATTGATAAAGTAAACTCAATGGGTTCTTTCGTATCTGCCATATCCCTATTTTTTTATTCTATTACCTAATATATTTCTTATTCCGTCGGCTGATTCCACTACCGGAGCGGGACGTCGTCCTCTCATATAGCGTGGCGCGTCAGCCATTTCCATTAGAAAGATTGCCCAAGGTTCAGCCCATAAGATGTAATCATGGGTGTACCCGCGCTTTTCCTTTATTTGCCCGATAAAACCAAAGGGGCTATGGAGGCCTTCTGTATAGCCTGTTAACTCCCCGCTTCCTGTTGACCCATATCCTTCGGATTCATCATCATCCTGGCTTGTATCGCGAAGTATCTGGTAATATTTGTAAAATCCGTCAAATGATTTACCTGTATTATATGATAGAATATTGTTAGCAATATGTTCAACGGCACTTTCCATAGCAGAACTTTAGATAGATATACTGACAGGTATTTTATCTTTATTCTGTTATTTAATACAGCTACTGCTATTAATAGTGCTATCCTGTCGAGCTTTCTTTTTGCTTCGTCAATCGTCTCTATTTTATCTAACTTATCCTCATCAATAATACGGCTGATCTCTATGATTGCTCCGGCCTTTAACGGACTGATTTCTATTTTGTTGAGCCGCAATAATCGCCAAAACAGAGGCGCGTCGGATATTGTATACCTTACACCTCTGTCTAGCAACATATTTGCGGCAGCCAACCTTACATTGTTTGTACTAGCCATCATTTACTTTTTTTTATTCTTACATACAATCTTTTGGCTGCCTCCGGCTTATTTGATAATGATATCGTAGTTGAAGCCCTGTTGAGCCAATGCTTTAAAGCTGAAAGGGAATTTCATAATCCCGTCTGATCCTACATTCAGGTTGAGCAGTACATAGCCTTTGGCGTTTGGTATGACGATGCTGGACCCGTCTTTCAGTGTGAAACGAATAGCTTTATTCAGAGGCGTTTTTGTCGCTTTTCGCTTAAATGTGGTTGTGTCTCCAGTACCTGTAACTTCACCACCTAGTAAGGCTGCCATTTCATCATAGTCAGCATTGATAAACGAACCTGTAATTGTTAATCCGCCACCGATCAGATCATAATCTTCCGGAGCATCATTTTCGTGAGAAAACACCTCTTTTGTTTCAGGTTCGGCTTCTACAATAGAAACCTCATCATCTCGGAGCGTAAGGGGCTGTTTTACCCAAGATGATGCGGACAATTCGCTTTCTGACTTGATTGGTTCTGCAAACTCAATACTTTCTACACGCGCTTTAAGAATTGTTCTTTCTGCCATAATTTTTTAATTAGAAATGATTTATAAATATTTATAAAGAAGAAAAACAGATGAATCAATGATATACTAATTATTAAGAATCACATATTTTTCCCCCTTCTCTATGTATAGATAAATTCATTTTTTTTTCATGACAGTTTTTAGAGAAAAAAGAAAAAAAATTATTTCGATGCGTTTTTTGTAATGGAAATGAAATAGGATTATCTATATATAGAAGTCGTCTCGACTTCATAGTAATCTATATTTTAATAATTAAAATCCATTGTTGTCCGCTAAAAGCCGAAAGCTTGCCTATTTTAGACATATCCTCTTGTATATCAGTGTTTGTTTTTCGCATAATCAAAAGTAAGCCCCCTGTATTTCAGGGAATAGAGAA
>NZ_QVMO01000032.1 GCF_010501055.1 Dysgonomonas sp. 521 | reverse complement strand
TTTAATTAAACTTTGAATGTTAGATACTTAAAGTTAATCAAAAAATCGCTATTATGCTAATGTTTAAGTAATTATCTTATTTCGAACTCACGTTAATTTAAAACACCTTACGGCATAATACCCCATCACTCTTTTACTACAAGTCCCGCTTTGCTAAACTTGCGCCAAGAAATGGTAACCCCTACCCGCGCAGACTTGCAGTCTGTGCGTTACGAAGCAATAATTACTCTTGGAGTAAGACACGGACAAAATGTCCGCACCAACAGAGAGGTTTTCGAAATCATGAAAAAAAGTAACATAAAAAACAAAGTGAAAAGCTGTCACTTTTGTCACTTTTTATTTATAAACAATTAATGTCAATCAGTAGTTGATAAATTTCATTAGTCGTTTTACATACGCTTCGCTCCTGTGAACGTTGTTTGTCGTGACTCGGCATAACATAAAATAAATTTTAGTTCTGCCCTCGTTACTTAAAACGTTCTTTTATCCTGCGCGCAATCACAGATTGCTTACCTTACTTTTGGCCAAAGCTCCAAAAGTAAGCAAAAAAGCATTACGCCCCGCTTCACCGTACGACCCACCATCGGCTTGCCGGCTGAATGAAGTGATGAAAGATTCATCGTTCTACAGATTGGCAAACGATGCTTAAAAGCGCCCGCACTTCATTCTACGCCGCCTGCACCGGGTGGGTGCCCCGTACGCTCGCTAATGGCGCTGGCTGACGCCTGACGGGCAGGATTTATCCCAATGTCATCAAGTTAAGTAAATCTTATAGCCTGTCATCCTGAACGATAGTGAAGGATCTCTTTTCTTAAAAGCAATTTGCCTACACGGGATGCTTCGTCCCTCAGCATGACAAGGACAAAAAAGCTTGACTTAATGACATTGGAGTCTATCTTCTTTCTTGACGTTGCGTTGCGACTCCGTGCATAAGTTCCGCAGGCGGGGTACCCACCCGGTGCAGGCGGCGTGAAACGGGATGTTGTCCGAGCCGCAGGCGAGTTTCGTCCCGTTTAACCGGCCAACCGTTGGTGGGTCGCCGAGGGACAAAGCACTAGCCTTTTGCCTTCTTTTGGGCAATGCCAAAAGAAGGGGCAAGCCCGGGAGGGCGCGGCAGTAGGGAGCTACGACTAAAGTATTTAGCCTAGGATAGCCTTTATGTAAAAAATGAAAGAACATATAATTTAAACAAAACGAAATACTGATTCGCATTACTAATAAATATACCACAAACATGGTATAAAAATACCTCACTTTAGCGATTTCAGGTATGTAGGAAAGCATGTACCTTTGTATCAATAATTAAACAAATAAAAAAAATAAAAAATTATGGGAAAGATTGCAAAAAAATTGACAGACCTGATAGGGAATACTCCGCTTCTGGAGTTGTCAAACTATAATAAGAAACATGGACTCGATGCCCACGTTATTGGCAAACTGGAATATTTTAATCCGGCATCCAGCGTAAAAGACCGCATAGCAAACGCAATGATAGAGGATGCCGAAGCATCAGGTATCCTGAAACCAGATAGTGAACTGATAGAACCTACCAGTGGAAATACCGGTATCGGTCTGGCATTTGTAGCCGCGGCTAAAGGTTATAAACTGACCCTGACTATGCCCGAAACGATGAGTATAGAGCGTAGAAACCTGTTAAAGGCTCTTGGTGCAAACATCGTACTGACTCCCGGCCCTGACGGCATGAAAGGAGCTATAGCGAAAGCGGAGGAACTACAAAAGCAGAATCCGAAAGCTGTAGTATTACAGCAGTTTGCAAACCCTGCCAATCCTGCTATACATAGAAAAACTACAGCAGAAGAAATCTGGCGCGATACGGATGGGAAGGTAGACATCTTCGTAGCCGGTGTGGGTACGGGTGGTACGGTTAGCGGAGTAGGCGAAGTGTTGAAGAAGTACAACCCGAATGTAAAAATCGTTGCTGTAGAACCAGCGGATTCCCCTGTGTTGTCGGGAGGTAAACCGGGTCCGCACAAGATACAAGGCATAGGCGCAGGTTTCGTACCCGAAACATATGATGTCTCGGTAGTAGACGAAATCATTCAGGTAAGTAATGATGACTCGATACGCACAAGCCGTGAGTTAGCCCGTGAGGAAGGGCTTCTGGTAGGAATATCATCCGGCGCGGCAGTATATGCGGCAACACAATTAGCGAAAAAGGCTGAAAATAAAGGGAAAAACATAATCGTTATACTTCCCGATACAGGCGAACGTTATTTATCAACCGTATTATATGCTTTCGAAGAATATCCTCTTTAATCAATATACAGCCATTTAGAAACTGTTTAAATTTTATTCGTTCAAATTTTTAGAGATGTTTTAGAGATGCTTTTTTACATACGCTTCGCTCCTGTGACCGTTGGTTGAGTTGAGAGAAAGGAAAAAACAGCCGAAAACAGACTAAAAATGAACGAAGAAAAAGATATAATAAAATATTCGTATAAAATTTAAACAGTTTCTTTGGTTATCTTTATTTAGTTTGAGTAATTGGCTTCCGACCAGTTGTTAAAAACATTATTAAAAACAAGAATATGAGCAACTATAAATTTGAGACACTACAAGTACATGCCGGACAAGAAATAGATACCGTTACCCGTTCGCGCGCTGTGCCCATTTATCAGACCACATCGTATACATTCGACGACGCGCAATATGGAGCCGATTTATTCGCTCTTCGCAAATTCGGGAATATTTATATCCGCCTGATGAATCCGACCACAGATGTCTTCGAAAAACGTGTAGCTGCACTCGAAGGCGGAGTATCTGCATTGGCGACCGCATCGGGACATTCAGCCCAGTTTATAGCGTTAAATAACATCTTATCTCAGGGAGATAACTTTGTAACAACTTCTCATCTATATGGGGGAACACACAACCAGTTTAAATCGCAGTTTAAACGCCTCGGAGTAGAAGCGCGATTTACACCGGACGATGAGCCTGCTTCATTCGAGAAACTGATCGATGGCAAAACAAAAGCCCTCTATCTGGAAACTATAGGGAATCCAGACCTGAATGTACCCGATTTTGAAGCTATTGCTGCTATTGCTAATAAATATGATATTCCTTTGATTGTGGATAATACATTCGGTGCAGGGGGAGCAATATTCCGCCCAATAGAGCATGGGGCTACTATCGTTGTGGAAAGTGCTACCAAATGGATAGGCGGTCATGGTACATCGTTGGGTGGCGTTATCGTAGACAGTGGAAAATTCAACTGGGGCAATGGTAAATTCCCTGAGTTTACACAGCCATCCGAAAGTTATCATGGTCTTGTATTCTGGGATACCTTCGGAGCAAACAGTCCGTTTGGCAATATCGCATTTACAATTCGCGCACGCGTGGAAGGGCTTCGTGACTGGGGTAGTACAATCAGTCCGTTTAATTCATTCCTGCTTTTGCAGGGGCTCGAAACTTTATCACTCCGTGTAGAGCGTCATGTGGAAAATACGCTGGCAGTAGCCAAATGGCTGGAGAAACATCCGAAGATAGAATATGTCAATTATCCCGGACTGGAAAGCAGCCCGTATCATGCTGTAGCTAAAAAATATTTTAACCGTGGATTTGGAGGCGTACTATCTTTCAAATTGAAAGGAGCAGGCGAGAATGCAGATACATTAATAAATTCGCTGAACCTGATAAGTCATCTGGCAAATGTGGGCGATGCAAAATCTTTAATTATCCACCCGGCAACAACTACACACGAACAGCTTTCTGCCGAAGAAAAGGTTATCGCAGGAGCCGTTCCCGGATTACTCCGGTTATCTGTAGGTATAGAAAATATTGACGATATATTAGCCGATTTGGAACAGGCTTTGAAGAAGATATGAAAATATGATTTTTAGAGATGAAAAAGAGACTAACAGCACAATTCTGTTAGCCTCTTCTTCTTTAACCAAAAACTTTTTTATTTTTCAGATTCTCCAGTTAAAACTATGCACTTGGGTGCAAGGCTTTCAGCTTCTACAAACATCCTGAATCTTTTTGTCTTCATCAGTATATGTGTATAATAGAGCCTAAAAATAAACGAAAAACAACCCATAAAAAAGCTATGGAAAAGTTACTAAGAAGATAATTTTACTTCCTTGTGATTTTCACCACATATCCGCCTCCTGATGCCATAGTAATCAGCAGTTTCCGGTCTGACGGAATATCTATGATTTCTTTCTTGTAATCTTTGGCTACACGGTCGGCATTGATACCGTCTTTGAAAACCTCCCCCTTGAAATTTCCTGCGCCGAGGAACGACAGGTCGAGTTCCATATTGCGTGCATCCCAGTTAGTCATTGCACCTACATACCATGTATCCCCTTTCTGGCGGGCAATAGCTACATATTTTGCTATCTCTCCGTTCAGGGCTATGGTGTTGTCCCATATTGTAGGCACCGCAGCGATAAACTCAGTACATTCAGGTTCGGCCATATAGTTTGACGGGCTGTCGCAAAGCATATTCAGCGGTGATTCGAATATTACATATTCTGCCAACTGCCGGCAACGTGTGCCCTGGCTCATGGCTTCGTTATTCACACTTCTGTAATTACTTTTAGTCGCGTTGCGCATCGAACCCTGAGTGTAATCCATAGGACCTGCTACCTGACGAATGAATGGGATAGTAACATCATATGTCACCTGATCCAGATCTTCAGCCCATTTCATCTGTTCCAATCCGTTTACACCTTCAAAGTTGATTACATTCGGATAAGTACGTTGCAACCCTGTTGGCTTGTATGAGCCGTGATAGTCTATCAACAGTTTATACTTTGTAGCCATTTCTGCGCCACGGCGGTGGAAGTCAACCATAATCTGGTCGTCCCTGTCCATAAAGTCTACTTTGAAGCCTTTGATACCCATTTCGCTGTAATGCTTGCAAACGGCTTCCATATCGCGGTCGAAGGCGTGGAATCCGGCCCACAGGATAAGGTCTACATTTTTGGATTTGGCATAGGCAACCAGTTCGGGCAGGTTGATTTCGGGCACTACTTGGAACAGGTCGGCCTTTTTGTTTACAGCCCAGCCTTCGTCGAGGATAACATATTCGACACCATATTTGGATGCAAAGTCGATATAATACTTGTATGTTTCGTTGTTTACCCCTGTTTTGAAGTCCACATTGTACAGGTTCCAGTCGTTCCACCAGTCCCATGCCACTTTGCCCGGTTTCACCCACGAGTAGTCGCCCTGCGATGGGGTAGCCAGTTTGTATATCATATCGCTGTCTGCCAGCTCCGCATCTTTTTCGGAAACGATAACCACACGCCACGGGAAGTTTGTTGCTCCGTCAAATTTAGCCAGATAGTTTTCACGCGATTTTACCAGCATTTGCAGGTTGTTGTGCCCTCCCTGTTCCACTTCTTTCGGATATGGAGCAAAGACGCCTTTCAGGCTGTTTGCTTTATCGGCAGGATAGAGGAACATGCCCGGATAGTTCATCAGGTCGGCCTCGGCGATACAAACTTTCTTGCCTTTCACGCCTTCTACTACCAATGGGTTTATCGCAAGCCTTTTTTTGTTCCATTCCGACAGCAGGAGGTGGGAATATGGCTGTTCAAAAGAATTTGAGAATTGTTCTTCCAGCGTTGCTGTCTCCGGCTTGTTGGCATAATTGATAAAAGCCTTGCTGTCGGCAGGGAAATTAAATTCGGCCTGCTCGTTATCCACTATAAACGGTTTCTTCGAAGTGGATACAAAACGATATGCTATACCATCGTTGTAGGCTCTGAAAATGATGTTATAATCCTTAAACTTCAGTGTGAGTTCGTTATAGTTATCTACGATTTGCTTACGTTTATATATTATGGCATTGATGGTCTGGTCTACTGTCTTGGTGGAAGAACCCGATAATTTAGCTTCTTTTCCGTAAGAGGAACCATCGTTGAGCGTCATGGATATGGCGGATTTATCGAGCATCAGGTCACCGTTGTGCGATACCGAATAATCGATGGTTTTACCTACATTGATGGTCGCTTCCAGTTTTCCGTTTGGTGCTTTCAGGCTGAATTGTTTTTGTGCCATTGCCGTGACGGAAAGTAAAGTCATGCAAAAAACAGACAAAATGATTAGATAATTTTTCTTCATGGTTTATTTTAATGTTTAGAGTTTTAGCATCCAGTGTCAATAATCTGTAGGTATAATGTAAGAATTTGTCTCAAAAATATTTTTTGTATCTTTTTACATACCCTACGTTCCTGTGGCCGTTGGTTGTCGTGCCGAACGGAGTGAAACAACGTTCGGCGTTAGCCGATTGAAAACCGGCAAAGTGAAGCCGATGACAAAGATAATAACAATTTAACAGCCTCAGTGCAGTTCCCCGGCAAAAATCTAATTGAAAGACTACCTGCCGGGTCAACTGAATCAGCAATGAATTATTAAAAAAGAGTTTTATTGCGCAAACTTCAATCCCTGTACTTTATTCCATCCTCCACGGGTGAAGTCCGGAATTTCTACAGGAGCAGAATTGTTATCCAGAGAGATTTCTGTCAGCGGAATCAGGCAGCACCATTCAGCCAGGTCATATACATCCATATCCAGCGGCAAGCCTTTTTGCAGGCAGTAAATCAGGCGGTAGTCCATGATAAAGTCCATACCTCCGTGACCCCCTACTTTCTTTGCTTGGTCTTCTATATCTCTGGCAATAGGATGTTTGTATTTCTCCATCAACGCTTTGCGTACATCATCCGGTACAAAGCTGTGGGCGCTCAGGTTTTCGTGGTTTTTAGCAAACTCAGGGTCTAGTTCCTCGCTATCCAATGCATAGCCTTGTATCGGATATTTGTTGGCAAATCCTTTTGTTCCGGTCAACTGGTACATGCGGCTGTAGGGGCGCGGGGAGTTTACATTATGTTCGATAAGGATAGATTTGCCTTTCTCGGTAGAGATAAGGGTACTTGTATGCTCCCCATTGCGGAAGTCTTTTACATCCTCACCTCTTTTCTCTTTCAGGTAGTTGATGCTCGATATCTGTTTGGCGTCTACCGATACCAGATAGTTCAGTTTGTCGCCGCGGTGGATGTTCATGGCCTGGCATACAGGACCCAGTCCGTGGGTCGGATACACATCGCCACGGTGTTTCATATTATAATCCATGCGCCAGTTGTTCCAGTATTCGTCCCAGAAAGGTTGCAACCCATGTATATAAGCGCCTTCGCCATGAACGACCTCACCCAGCAGCCCTTGCTGAACCATATTCAGGGTAGTTAGTTCGAAGAAGTCGTATACACAGTTTTCGAGTTGCATGCAGTGCTTGCGGGTTTGTTCTGAAGTATTGATCAGACCCCATATTTCGTCCATCGTCATGGCAGCCGGCACTTCTATGGCTACATGCTTGCCGTCTTTCATGGCCTGTATACCTATGGTAGCATGTGACAGCCAGTCGGTGGCTACATAGATAAGGTCTACATTGGGCAGGGCGGTTACCTTGCGCCACACGGCAGTATCGCCATAAAACTCCTGTGCTTTGGGGAATCCGCGTTTAACCAGTATTTCATTCACTTTCTGAGTGTTCTTTTGCTCCACATCGCAGAGGGCGACTATCTCTACTCCGGGGATATGTGTCATGCGGCTTACCGCTCCGGGGCCTCGCATACCCAGCCCGATAAAGGCTACGCGCACAGTAGGCAGCGGGTCGGTGCGCAGTTCCAGTACATCGGTCTGTCCGGCAGGGCGGGTAGGAGCAGTCGTTTTAATAATATTCTGCGAGAATACATTCAGATTACCAAGAAGAAGTAAGCCAAGTAAAACTGTTGTGATTTTTTTCATGATGTATAATTAATTTAGGATAAATCGGATCAATATAATATACCTAGACCAAAGGTTTATAAATTGCGCGATCAATCACATTTTACAAATACTATACAATGATGGTGTGGTTTTATACTCACTTTTTTTATATTTTTCTTTTTATTAATCGCGAACTAAAAGAATAAATAAGGGCATAACTAACTGTATAAAGATAGGAGATTTTTTCCAGAATCTTTTTTTAATTAACCCCTCAACCTAAAAATATATATACATTTGTACCATACTATTACCATGTTTTATCGACAATGGAAAGAGAAAACACATATAATCAGCTGTTTGAAATGATGCGTGAAGACAATTCCGACGCATTTGACAAACTATACCACCTTTTTTATGCTCCTCTATGTGTATTTGCAAACAGGTACATAGAAGATTATAGCGCCGTGGAAGATTGTATACACGACATATTTCTGAAAATATGGAGGGATAGGAAAAGTATATCTATAAATACATCGGTACGCTCCTACCTGCTCACAACTACCAGGAATCATTGTCTCAACCTGATTGAAAAAAGAAAAACTGAACTCACTTACGAACAATATATACTGAATACATACGATCCATACTCTCCCGAAGATTTATATTCTGTAGAAGAACTGGAGAGTATGATCGAAAAAGCAATTGAAAAACTTCCCGAAAAATACAGGACAGTATTCAGAATGAGCCGATTTGAATATATGACCTATAAAGAGATCGCCGAAAAACAAAATATATCGATAAAAACAGTTGAAGCATACATGCATAAATCTCTGGCTATGCTGTCTGTATCATTAAAAGAATACCTTCCCTACATTATTCTTTTCATTTTTTTCAATAAAAATTAATTTTTCCATAGGGTGTCCTGCAAGTTATCTGTCTTATATATGTAAGCAACCATAAAATGCATTATGAATAGAGAAAGATTTGAAGATCTTATATACAAGTTTCACAACAAACAATTAAATTCCGAAGAAAAAGCGGAATTTGAATATTTCCTGACTTCCTTTGATGAAGCCAGGGAAATATTCCACGATTGGAACCTTGTACATCAGGCATCCGAAGCACTTTCCATCCATAAAAATATACCTGAGATATCTATTCCTTCTACTAGAGTTCCGTTATTTACCGGTTTGCGCCGTTGGGTGATAAATACGGCAGCTGTTATTTCCATACCTTTAATTCTTGGCCTGACATACCTGTTAATTGATAAATATAGCCACGAGACGCTGACTTACAATGAAATAACGGCAGCCAACGCGAAGGTGGTTAATATCACATTATCAGACGGTTCGAAAGTCTCATTATATGCAGGTTCTACACTTAAATATCCAAATCAGTTCGAAAACGATGAACGCCTTATAAAGCTGAACGGGGAGGCGACCTTCGAGGTTAAATCGAATCCTAAGAACCCTTTTTATGTAGAGACCAGTGACGGAACACGCGTAAAAGCATACGGGACAAAGTTTTCGGTGCGGGATTATAATATGGATAAGACAATTTCTGTTTATCTGGAACGCGGCGTTGTAGATTTTATGTCGCCACAGCTTAGCCATTCTGTAACAATGAAGCCGGATACTAAATTGATATTCGACAAAGTGGGGAAGAAATATATCATACTGAACACTACTCCGAATGAATATGACGCTTACGAGCAGGGTGTATTGCTGTTCAACAACAAGCCGCTCGAAGAAGTAGTGCAAAAACTAAGCAAAGTATATAATACAGAAATAATAATAGAGGACGAGAGCCTCAGGGAATATAACTTTACTGCGACAATTAAAGACGAATCTATATACCAGATAATGGACATGTTGTCTATAAGCTCCCCTCAACTGGAATGGAAAAAAGAAGACCAGAAGATAATACTAACCAAGAAACTAAAATCTGAAAAATAAAAAACGGAAACGATATGAATAAATGCTTATCACTTTTTTAACAGAAGCTTAATGCCAACAAAATGATTCTTTAAGAATAACAACATTCTTTTGTAGACATTTTTAATTTACAATTTTATGAAGAAACATTACCACTTATTTCTAAGGGGCCGACAATTCTTTGCCCTGCCCGAAAACCTATTAAAGAATATTAACCTTAAAAAAAGTATGCTATGACATTAAAAGATTTTATTGTGAGAGGGAAATGCAAATACCTCTTATTACTAGGACTGTTTTTGATGTCCTTCACCGTCCAGTCCCAACGGGCGGATTCAATTACCGTCAACAGAACAGGAGCAATCCGTGCCGTACTACAGGAAATAGAAAAATCATCTTCGTACCACTTTCTGTATAATGATAAACTTGTAGATGCTAACAAAGTGGTGTCTATAAATGTCAAAAACAAGCCTGTAAACGAAGTGCTGAATACCCTCTTTGAAGGCTCAGACATCACTTACACCATAGTAGATAATCAGATTATACTATCTGCCGGTGCCAATGGGGTAAAAGATGTGAAACAAACAGGACGTTCTGTTTCGGGTATCGTAAAAGACGAAAGCGGATTGGAACTTCCGGGAGTAAGTATTGTTGTCAGAGGTACAACAACGGGTACCGTTACGGATAACGACGGACGGTATAGTATCAATGTGCCCGACAATGCAGTATTGATATTCAAATATGTAGGATTTGTTTCTCAGGAAATAAAGATAACGAACCAGAGTGTACTGAATATAACACTGAAAGAAGATACTCAGGCACTCGAAGAAGTAGTGGTCGTAGGTTATACTACACAGAAAAAAGCCGACCTTACAGGTGCTGTTTCATCTGTGAAAATGTCGAGCCTCAACGATATGTCTGTAAGCGGTATCAACAGTGCCCTGCAAGGCCGTATGTCAGGTGTGACCGTGTTGCAGAGCAGCGGTGCTCCGGGTTCGGGAACCTCTATCCGTATCCGCGGTATGGGTACATTCGGTAATAATGAGCCACTGTATATCATCGATGGTATGCCTGCCGATAATATGAATGACATCAATCCTGGCGACATCGAGCGTATCGATGTATTGAAGGACGCCGCTTCTGCTGCCATCTATGGTTCGCGTGCCGCTAATGGTGTTGTAATCATACAAACTAAAAAGGGAGCTAAGTCCGACAAGGTAAATATTGCTTTCAATATGCACCAGGGATTTTCTTCTCCACAGAAAAAAATTGATGTATTAAATGCCGGTCAGCGTAATATGATCCATCTGGAAGCGTATGATAACGCGACCAAATACGATGGATATACCGGAACACCGTCTTCATATTATACATCGGATTATGCAAAAGTAAGCCGGACAAACTGGCAAGATGAGATTTTCTCAAGTGCTGCACATCAGGCTAACTATGACCTATCTCTTTCGGGAGGTTCCGACAAATTCAAATATAATATCATGGGCGCTCATCTGACACAGGACGGGCTTCTTAAGAACTCAAACTTCAAGCGTACCACTTTACGGATTAACACAGAACTGGAAGTCATCAAAAATCTAAAGGTTGGTGAAAACCTGATGATTACACATTCTAAGCAGAATATTGTTCCTGAAATGGGTGCAAATGGCGCTATCGCTCCTGCCCTTCAGTTCGACCCGTCTGTTCCTGTGTACGAAGACAAGGCTAAAGGCATCTACAGCGGTAGCGGTGAGCTTGGCGCTGACCTTAGAAACCCTATTGCAACACTAGACCGTGCCGACCGTGCTCGTACACGTGACCGTATATTCGGAAATGTTTATGCTGAATATAAATTCCTGAACGATTTCACTGTCAAGACCGATTTAGGTTACGACTGGTCAGACTGGGGCGAAAAATGGTTTGTAACCAGAGTTCCTGAAGCAGGTCGTGCATCTAATACAAACGAGTTGACCCAAAGAGACTGGAAAGATTCGAAATGGATAACAACCACTACCTTGAAGTATGATAAAATATTTGGTAATAATAAATTAATGCTTTTGGCCGGTACTTCTTACGAATCATTCAACTCTGAGTTTACAAATGCCCGTGGTACCGGTTTTATCTCAGAAGATAAATCTCAACGTTACCTGTCGGCCGCTACCAATATCGCATGGATGCAAGGAGGCAGGGAAGAATGGGCGATGAACTCTTATTTTGCCCGCCTCGACTACTCCTTCTCTGACAGGTATTTATTATCAGCAAGTTTCCGTGCGGATGGGTCGTCCAAATTCGAAAAAGACAACCGTTGGGGATACTTCCCTTCCGTATCAGGAGGATGGCGCATTTCGGAAGAGCCGTTCTTCGAAAGCATGAAAGCAAATGCAATCCAGAATTTAAAACTCCGGGCATCATGGGGTAAGCTGGGCAACCAGGATGTAGGAAGCAATTACCCTACGAAGGTGCTTATTGCCAACACGACCGACGATGATGGGTATAATACTGTATTTGGCAATTCCGAAACAGTAGGTTTCGGACGCTATGAGTCTACTCTGGCAAATCCTAACCTGAAATGGGAAGTAACTACTCAAACCGACCTCGGTTTGGATGTCAGTTTCCTCAACAAGTTTGATTTTGGATTCGACTACTTTACTAAAAAGTCAACAGATGTATTGCTGGAAATCCCCGTGCCTTCTTTGGCCGGTATCGATGGTGGTATGATAGTAAATGCAGCCGAAGTACGTAACCGTGGGTTTGATATGAATCTGACTTATAATACGAAAGTTAAAGATTTTCATATAAACGCGTATGGTAACTTCAGCAGCGTAAAGAATGAAGTGCTCTCTATGGGAACCGGTAGCCGGAATATGTTTACCAGCGCATACCGTGGAACAAACATCACTCGTACGCGTGTAGGCGAACCTATCGCCCACTTCTACGGATACAAGAATGGTGGTGTTTTCAAATCTCAGGAAGAAATAGACGCCTATGTAAATGATAAAGGTGAAAAGATACAGCCAAATGCAAAAGTAGGAGACCTTAAATTCTTCGATTTGGATGGTAATGGTAAAATAGACTCCGAAGATCAGACCAATATTGGCAGCGGATTCCCTGACTTTACGTATGGCTTTGGAGCAGACTTAGAGTACAAAGGGTTCGACTTTAGCTTCTTCTTCCAGGGTGTTGCCGGATATGACATCTTCAATGCGCTGAAATATGAAGGTATGTTCGTAGATTCGCGTTACAACCAGTTTGCTGCTATACTCGACCGCTATCATCCGACAAACAACCCTGATGGCAACGGTCCGCGCGTAACGGTTAGAGATACGAACAACAACCGCAGAATGTCTGACTACTATGTGGATAAAGGAGATTACCTGAGACTGAAAACCCTTACTGTAGGTTATACTTTCAATAAGAATGCCGTTAAGAAATTAGGCTTACAGAAATTGAGAGTTTACGCGACAATGCAAAACCTGTTCACATTTACCAGTTACAAAGGCTTCGACCCTGAATTGGGAGAAACATACGCAAACGAAATAGACAATTACGGCGTTACCGAAATCGGAGTAGACAGAGGACAGTTTCCTCAACCAAGAACTTTTATAATGGGGATTAATGTTAATTTTTAAATTGAAGAATCATGAAACTATATAAATTATTATTTCTTATTCCATTCATGCTAATCACTTCTTGTGATTTGGATAGAGAACCTTATGGTATTTCCAACTTCTGGAATACGGAGGCCGATGCTCAGTTAGGATTGGATGCTGCTTACGCCCCATTTTATGAAGAAGAAGGATTTGGGCGCGGACACTGGTGGGTAGGCGCCGCCAGCGACGATATGGTGATTAACCGCAGCAAAGGCGACGACGAAGCACTGACTGAGTTCAGAACAACAACAAATGCTTCCAGCGGACAGTTTTCCAACTGGAAGGTAATGTATAAAGTTATCAGGCGTGCAAATGATGTGATGAAATATACCCCTGGTATAGAAATGTCTGACAAGAGTAAGGATGTATTAATAGGTGAAGCTAATTTCCTGTGTGCATTTGCATACTTCCATTTAGCTAAAAGGTATGGTGGCCTGCCATTCTATGACTATAACAAACCGGATGAAATAAATAAGCCGCGCGAGACAAAAACAGAAACATATACACGTATCGAGGCTTATCTGAAAACTGCTATCTCTCATTTCGAAAAACATGACCTTTGGACAAGGGATAAAGGAGCGGAAGGACGTCCTCAGTTAGGCGCTGCTTACGGATTACTGGCTAAAGTATATGCTCACTGGGGTAAATACACTGAAGCGAAGTCTGCCGCAGAAAAAGTTATTAACTCCGGCAAATATTCGTTGGATAAAACCGATAATAACGGATACGCACATTTATTCTCCCCCGCCGGAGAAAAACACGAAGAAGTATTATTCAACCTGACAAACAAAGCTGTAAGGAACCAGGGAACTGTAACATCTGTTATCCTTCTTTCAGGAACACTTTCGGGCGGTACAGGCTGGTATTATTTCGCTCCTACCAAGAGTTTGTTTGATGCGTTCGAAAAACCAACTGTAACTTCAGGAGGTGACCTTCGCCGCGAAGTAACCTTGAAAGGCGTGGGCGATGTCGTACATTATCTGGGAACTGCAACCACTCTTACCAGCGATAATATCAAAGATATGACTACCGGATATATGGGTGCCAAATATTCAGCTGCTTACAACGATCTTTCCGGTTGGAACTGGGAAACCGGAGCAGATGTGCCTTTGCTACGTTATGCCGATGTACTGCTTATACATGCCGAAGCTGAAATTTTCTTAGCCGGAGGTGGTGCAAGCAACAGGACCAAAGGAGTTGCAGCTGCTGCAACATCTTTCAACGAAGTGAGAGTAAGGGCTTTTGGCGGAGATAATACAAAGGCCATCACTGCTCCTACCTTCAATGACCTGGTAAATGAACGCCGTTGCGAACTGGCTTATGAAGACGAGCGTCATTACGACCTTGTACGCTGGGGATTGGCCAAGGAAGTGTATGCTGCCGCTACAACAGAGACAGACCCAAGAGGGGCCCGTACATTCGACCCCGTTAAAGATGCACATTTCCCGATACCGCAACGCGAAATAGAAAACACGGACTATGTGTTGGTTAATAATCCTTTAGACGGATATTCCAATTTTAAATAATCCGGAATAAACTACTTATTATCTATTGAGGGTGTGTCATAAGTAAAACATCTCTGTCAAATTGTTACTCTCTTTGTCATTCTGAGTGCAACGAAGAATCTCGACCTTTCAGATACGGGATGTTTCACTCCGTTCAACATGACAAAAAGATATGGAAAAATACTTATGACACACCCTCATTAAACTAAAAAATTGATGAAAAAAATCTTGTTCTCTTTAGCTGTTATTGGATTGTTGACATGCTGTTCCGATACACCTAAAAATCCTATCGACTATGTAGACCCGTTTATCGGGACAGGTTTTCATGGCCATACATACCCCGGGGCTACAGTGCCGAACGGAGCTGTGCAATTAAGTCCCGACACCCGCACAGGAGACTGGGATGCTTGTTCCGGTTACCATTACAGTGATACTTCTATTTTGGGATTTTCCCATACACACCTCAGTGGGACAGGTTGCGCCGACTTGGGCGATGTGCTTTTCCATCCTACAACCAAAGATATAAAACCGGTGGCGAAGGGGTATATCTTCGAACCATTGGCTTTTTCTCATAAAGACGAGAAAGCATCTCCCGGATATTATTCCGTGGAATTCAAAAATGAAGGAATTAAAGCTGAACTTACAGCTACAACATATACTGGTGTACACCGCTACACTTTTGAAAAAGGGAAAAACGAATCTATCATCATTGATATGGCTCATGTGTTAGCCGAAGAAGTCATCGATTCTCTTGTTATAAAACAATCCGGCAATAATGAAATCTCAGGTATGAGAAGGTCTCAGGGCTGGGTAACCAATCAATATGTATTCTTTGTTGCCCAGTTTTCCAAAGATATTCAATCATTTGACCGTGTCAATGATGGAATCGTGCTGGAAAAGGATGCCAAAGCTAAAAGCAATAATCAACAGGCCATACTGAATTTTGGAGCTTCTGACGGCACACCAATTGTAGCTAAAGTAGGATTCTCTGTAGTCAGTGAAGAAAATGCCCGTAAAAACCTGAGCCACGATGTGGAAGATTTCGACTTCGATATGGTACACAATCAGGCTAAAAACTTGTGGGCGGAAGCCCTCTCCGACATCATTGTAGAAGGTGGCAGCGAAAACGATCTGAAAAATTTCTATACGGCGGCCTATCATTCAAAAGTGGTGCCGAATATAATGAATGATGTAAACGGCCAGTTCCGCCGCCATGATATGAAGATAGGCACATTACCGGAAGGAAAGAAATATTATTCGACATTCTCTATCTGGGATACATTCCGTGCATGGAATCCGCTGATTACACTGACTGATACAACATTGGTAAACAATATGATCAACTCTTACCTGGATATGTACGATGCTTCGGGCGAACTGCCAATCTGGCCGTTGTCGGCAGGCGAAACAGGCACAATGATAGGTTACCATTCCGTATCGGTGATTGCCGATGCCTATATGAAAGGCATTCGGGGGTTCGACATAAACAAGGCCTATGAAGCGATGAAAGTGTCTTCCGACAAAAACAAGAAAGGTTCGGATTATTATATCAAATACGGCTTTATCCCTTCCAATATAAAGAGAGAATCGGTATCCTGCCTGCTCGAATATGCCTATGATGACTGGTGCATTGCCCAGATAGCAAAAGAACTGGGGAAAGAAGATGATTATAAATTATATACAGAAAGAGCCTCTTCGTATATTAATGTCTTCGACGGGAACACTAAGTTCTTCCGTGGTAAACGCATGGACGGGAACTGGGATAATCCGTTCAATCCATTCGAACCCGGACGTGCCTATACCGAAGCTACTGCATGGCAATACCGTTTCTTTGTACCACACGATGTGAACGGGCTTATACAACTCTTTGGGGGAAAGGAAGGATTTACCGCTCAACTGGACAGCCTGTTTATAGTAGAGTCAAAGGTAGAAGGGCACATGTCTGATATTACCGGACTTATCGGGCAGTACGCGCACGGTAACGAACCGAGCCATCACATGGCTTATCTTTACAATTATGTAGGGCAACCCTGGAAAACGCAGGCAATGACGCGCCGTATCTTAGCCGAAATGTACCAGCCTACACCGGAAGGCATCAGCGGGAATGAAGACTGCGGGCAAATGTCGGCATGGTATATCCTTAGCAGTATAGGTATTTATCCGGTATGTCCGGGCTCAAATGAATTCTCTTTAACCTCTCCGTTGTTCAAAAAAGCAACAATTAAATTAGCAAATGGGGAAATATTGATTATAACCGCCAATAACCCACAAAAGAATGTATATATCGACAACGTTTCTTTCAATGGAAAAGAGATAAATGTGAATTATATCACATATCAGGATTTGATGCAGGGTGGAGAGCTTAAATTTACACTGGCGTCTACTCCGAATAAAAACCGGGGAATAGCTGAGTCTGACTATCCACATTCGATGAGTATGGGAAAAACGGTATCGATTCCTTATACCAGGAGCGATCTTGATCTATTTGTAGATAATATCGATGTAGACTTACATACAGTGACAGAGGATGCTAAGATTTATTACACGCTGGATGGAAAGGAACCCACAGAAGAGTCGGCTCTTTATACCCAACCGGTAAAATTATCGTCTTCCACCACCATCAAAGCCAGAGCATATAAAACAGGTTTTACTCCAAGCAGAGTATTCACAATACAGGCAACCAAAGCGATATTTAAGAATCCGGTATCGGCACAGGCAAAAGAGAACGGGACAAACTTCCGCTACTATGAAGGATATTTCAGCGCAGTAGGCCAGATAGAAAAAACACCGGTATTGGACAAAGGTATAATGCCGGAGCCTTCGATTGCGGGAGCAAAACAGGCTGATCATTTTGCCTTTACTTATACAGGCATTATCTTTGTACCTGAGGATGGTATCTATGAATTTATGACCATGTCCGATGATGGTAGCGTGCTGTATATCGACAATATAAAGATAGTGGACAACGATGGATCGCATGCCGCTATCTCTGCCACAGGACGCATTGCCCTGAAAAAAGGCTACCACACATATAAACTGTTATACTTTGAAGATTATGAAGGGGAACATCTGAGTTGGGGCTGGAAAAGACCTGCATCGAATAACTTTGAAAAGATTCCCGCATCTAATTTATTTATAAAATAAAAACTATTATAAAATGAGAAAACTGTTTTATTTACTTGCTGCAGTATTATTGTTGACTTCATGTAATAGTAAGCCTATCGACCTGAATGTAATGAGTTTCAATATTCGTTACGATAACCCTGAAGATAGCCTGAACAACTGGCAATACCGTAAAGATATTGCAGCTCAGGCGATAAAAGATCAAAATGCCGACGTTGTCGGGGCGCAAGAAGTTTTGGTAAACCAACTGAATGACCTTAAATCCCGTCTGCCGGAATATAACGCAATCGGAGTAGGACGTGAAGATGGTATTGAAAAAGGAGAATACAGCGCTATTTTTTATAAGAAAGACAGACTGAAGGAAGTTGAGTCGGGTTATTTCTGGCTGAGCGAAACACCCGAAGTCGTTGGGTCGAAAGGATGGGACGGAGCTTGTGAACGTATTGCCACATGGGCTATACTGGAAGATGTAAGCAGCAAAAAACAATTTTTCTTTATAAATACGCACCTCGACCATGTAGGCAAAGTTGCCCGTCAGGAAGGAGTGACCCTGTTACTGGACAGAGCGACATCGCTTGGTAAAGGATTGCCGGTTGTTATGACAGGCGACTTTAATGCTGCTCCTGAGTCTGATGTAATCAAACATGTAACAGATACATCCAATCCGGAACATCTCATCCACTCTAAAGATATAGCCGTAGAGAAAAGCGGTACGCAATGGACATTCCACGGATTTGGCAGAGTACCTGTGGAAAGGCGCGAATTTATTGATTATGTTTTCGTAAGCAAAGATATTAAAGTCTTAAAACATAGTGTACTTCCTGAAAAATTGGATGATAAATTTATTTCAGATCATTCAGTTGTAGTCGCACACATAGAAATAAAATAAATCTAGGGTGACAATGGCTATAGGCTAACAGCTAAAGACTAAAAAAGAAAATAAATAATGAAAAATATTAAAAATATAATATGCCATTTATTTTTAATGGCAGGGCTGATATTTGCTCCTGTTGTTACCGATGCCCAGCAACGGATACTCATTCATTCCCATAATGACTATGAGCAAAGAGTGCCATTTTATCAGGCTTATGCGCAGCAGGTAGCATCTATCGAAGCAGATATTTATGCAACTGAAAAGGCTAATGAACTAAAAGTTGCGCATGACCAGCAGGATGTCTCTGCGGCGCCAACATTGGATGAAGCCTATATCACCCCATTGGTAAATCTTTTCAAGCAGAATGGGGGAAGGCCCTGGAAAAACTCCGACAAAAATCTCATTTTGCTGGTAGACCTGAAAACTCCGGCGAACCCGACACTGGATATACTGGTATCTAAACTGAAAGCATACCCTAATGTTTTCGATCCTGCAGTAAATCCTTATGCGGTTAAAGTCGTCATTTCAGGCAATCGTCCGGATGAAGATGATTATGGGAAGTACCCCTCATTTATTTTTTTTGACGGATACAAAACAGACTATACGCCTGAGCAACTGAAAAGGATTGAAATGATAAGCCTCTCTTTTCGCGACTATTCCGTGTGGAATGGCAAGGGAACTATAATAAAGGCTGAGTTTGACGAGGTGATGGAGACTATAAACAAAGTACATGCTCTGGGTAAGCCAATCCGTTTCTGGGGAACACCTGACGGCGTTACGGCATGGAATACATTCCATAATATCGGAGTGGATTATATCAATACGGACAGGCCTGAAGCATGCGCAGACTATTTTTCCCAGTTCGAAAACAAGAACTATCAGATAGGTAAAAACGAAGATATATCGGATGAGGTTGCGCGTGCCAAACGGTTGGATAAAACCACTGTCGGATTTCAGGGATTCAATAATAAGCTGTTGCAATTGTCGAAAGGTATAGATGTATACACACCGACATATAAGAATGACGGCAGCAACAAAACGGTAAAGAACATTATCTTCCTGATTGGTGACGGTACAGGGCTGGCACAGTTACAGGCCGGAGCTACCGTTAATAATGCGAATTACAGGAGTGGCAACGGACTTACCATCTTCAACATGAAATATCTCGGACTGCAAAACACCAGCGCTAAAGATGCCTATACAACTGATTCTGCGGCGGGAGGAAGTGCTTTGGCTACAGGAGAGCTTCATAACAACCGCCATATAAGCATGAGCGAGGATGGTGTGCCTTATCCTTCGATGACCGATATTGCCTATGATGCGGGGTATGCCTGTGGTGTAGTAACGTTAGGTAATGTGGCGGATGCCACTCCTGCCGCATTTTATGGACATTCGGTAGAAAGGGATAATTCCGATGAAATCACGTCATACCTTCTGGATGGCAAACTGACCATACTGAATGGTGCAGGTATGTCTGTTTTCACCAAAAGAAATGATAACAAGGATATACTAAGCGAATTGAAAAAGCTGTATCGTATATCCACATCTATTGATGACATAAATGCAGACAACAAAAAGGTAATCTGTATAGATGAACAAATGGATTTAGCCGCCTCGGAGGAGACTCTGTCCATGCTTGCCGACGCTACCAATCAGGCTATAAAGAAACTGACTGCTACTAACAGCAAAGGATTCTTCCTAATGGTGGAAGGTGCCAAGATAGACTATGCGGGACATGCCAATTCGTTCCCCGGTTCTGTGATGGAAACATTGAGTTTCGACCTTGCCGTTAAGGCGGCACTGGAGTTTGCCGATACCAATGGTGAAACGCTGGTTGTAGTAACCGGCGACCACGAAACAGGAGGACTTACCCTTGTGGATGGTAATGCAGAGAACGGACATCTTACAGCCCGCTATATGACAGACGACCATACACCGCTGATGCTGCCTGTATTCGCTTACGGACCGGGCGCTTCCGAGTTTATGGGAGTGTATAAGAATACACAGATTTTCCATAAGATGAAGAAGGTTTTAGGATTGTAAATTAATAATCAGACCTTTTTGTCATACTGAGGTACGAAGCATCCCGACCTTTAATCGAATTGTTTCTACAAGAGACTCTTCACTTCGTTCAGAATGACAGAGAAAAAATAAAAATAACATGAAAAAACATATACTTATAATCATAACATTTTTCTTTGCAACTTTTTCATTTGCCCAAAAGAATACGATACAGCTCAAATTCAATAAAGACGGGCATTTTAAAATTGCACAGTTTACGGATATCCATTGGAGTAATAATTCTCCTAATTGCAGTAAGACTATTGAAGTTATCAGGCAGGTCTTGGATGCAGAGAAACCGGATATCGCAATCCTTACCGGAGATATTGTAACCGATACCCCTGCTAAAGAGGGCTGGGAGTCTATTGCCAGGATTTTTGAAGAAGCTAAAACGCCCTGGGCGGTAACGTTGGGGAATCATGATGAAGAGGCAGGGCTGACGCGCGAAGGAGTATTCGATTTTATAGAAAGTTTTCCCTACTTTATTGGGGAAAAAGGCCCGAAGCTGAGTGGCAGCGGCAATTATGTACTGCCTGTTCTGGCTCATCAGGGAACTAAGGCCGCCGCTCTGCTCTATTGCATCGACTCGCATAATAAACCTTCGGCTTATAAGTATGGTCACTACGACTGGATACATTTCGATCAGATAGACTGGTACAGAAAGACCAGCGATAGGTATACACTCCAAAATAATAATGCACCGCTGCCGTCGCTCGCTTTTTTCCATATTCCTGTCTTGGAATTTAATAATGTTGTAGGAAAAGAAAAGACCCTGGGAAATAAGGAAGAAGGTGTGGCTTCTCCTGAGATAAATTCGGGAATGTTCTGCTCTATGGTAGAAAAGAAAGATGTGATGGGCATTTTTGCAGGACACGACCATAATAACGATTATATAGGTATAGAGCAGGGTATAGCATTGGCTTTCGGGCGTACCTCGGGGGTCGATGCTTATGGCAAACTGGAGAGGGGAGGACGTATTATAAAAATGTACGAAGGCAAAAGCCAGTTCGATACATGGGTAAGAACACCTAAAGGCACAGAACTGGAATACTATTATCCTTCAGGACTATCTTCGGCAGATGAGGAAACTATGCAATACCTGCCGGCAAAAAAGCTTGAGGTAGCAAATCAAGGCGTGGAATATAAATATTACGAAGCAGACTTTAAACTCACTCATACCGATATGATCGCTTCTGCCCGCCTTGTAAAGACAGGGATATTGAATAATTTTTCTATTGCCCCAGCTACGGTGATGGATTCTATGGCCTTCGAATATAAGACATATATAAAAATACCGGAGAGAGGTGTTTATCAGTTCTATACATTCTCTGATGATGGTTCCAAACTCTTTATTGATGGTAAAGTCGTTGTAGATAACGACGGGTCACACAGCCTGAAACGTGCAGATGGAAAAATTGCACTTGAGGCAGGGTATCACGAACTGAGACTTTTGTATTTTGAGAATTATATGGGAGAATTTCTTGAAGTAGGTATATCGAGCCGTAATATAAGGGAAGATGTGATTCCGGATAATATGTTTTATATTGGTAAATAATTATCTTATATATAGTACTAAGATGACTTTTGTCATGCTGACGAAGGAAGCATCCCGACCCATTTATTCATAAAAAAATGAAAAGATATCCTTTGTGCCTCAGGATGACAGCAGAAAGAAAAGGTAACAGATAAAACATATTAAAACCTGTCACATTTGGCTCCGCTTCGCTCTGCCGATTTTCAATTGTCACTTTTTACAAATAGAAACCTGATAATAAATAGTTTACAAAAAGTAACAAATACCATAAAATGAAAAGAATTTTAAGTATCATTGTTCTGACCTTGGTCTCATTTAACTTGTTCTCGCAAGAGGAGAATGGCGAAGCACTGCCAAAATATAACCTTCCGTATAAAAATACCTATGTGAAAGAGGCTTTGGTGACAGAGAATGAGTTCCGTATAGCTAAACCGGAAGAGGTTGTGCCCAAAAGTTTCGAAGAAGCTAAGGATATACTACCTGCCCCTATATGGGAAGGGCATGCTAAAGAGATAGAAATGTACTGGAAAGCCTGGCAGATAGCTATCGGCAATATTCGCCAGCCACAAAAAGGCTCGGGATTTGTTTCCAGTTATCTGGATACGGCTTACAATGGCAATATATTCATGTGGGACTCCTCGTTTATGATGATGTTCGCCCGCTATGGTTACCGCTTCTTCCCATTCCAGCATACATTGGATAACTTCTATGCCAAGCAGCACCCCGATGGCTTTATCTGTCGCGAAATCAAAGCTGACGGAGCAGATTGCTTCGAGCGCTACGACCCTACAAGTACAGGGCCTAACCTGTTGCCGTGGAGCGAGATGTTGTATTACAAGCAATATGGAGATAATGAACGCCTCGAAAAGATATTCCCTGCACTGTGTGCCTACTATAAGTGGCTGAAACTGAACCGTACATGGCCTAATGGCACTTACTGGTCGAGCGGGTGGGGCACAGGTATGGATAATATGCCCCGTGTACAGCCTCAGTATAATATGATATATAGCCACGGACACATGGTGTGGCTGGATGCATGCCTACAGCAAATACTGATGGCTAATGTACTTCTCGAAATAGGCTTCTATCTGGAACGCTGGCAGGAGATAGAAGAGTTCGAAGATGAGATAAAGATGCTGACCAAGTATGTGCATGATAATCTGTGGGACGAGAAGACCGGATTCCTTTACGACCAATATGCTGACGGAAGCCTGAGCACTACAATGGGTATGCCTGCATTCTGGGCATTGCACACCGATGTGCTGGATACTAAGCAACTGGATAGAATGATAAAGCATCTGGAAGACCCGAAGACCTTTAACCGTCCGCACAGGGTGCCATCACTGTCTGCCGACAATCCGAAGTACAACCCTAAAGGACGCTACTGGCAGGGAGGTGTCTGGCCGGGTACAAACTATATGGTTATCACGGGGTTGGATAAGAGAGGTTATGCCAAACTGGCTAAAGAGATAGCTAAGAATCACTATAACAATGTATTCGAGGTATATAAAAACACAGGTACATTCTGGGAATATTATGCTCCCGAAGCAGCCGAACCGGGCTTTATGGCACGCAAGGACTTTGTAGGCTGGACAGGGCTGCCGCCTATCGCCGTATTTATCGAATACATTCTGGGTATCCGTTCCGACTTTGCCAATAATGCCGTAGTATGGGATATTACCCAGACGGAAGCACACGGTATGGAGCGTTACCCCTATGGGCCTGACGGACTGGTTTCCCTTAATGTGAATAAGCGTAATTCGCCCGAAGAAACGCCATCCGTAACCGTAGAATCAAACGTAGCATTTGAACTGACAATATACTGGGGAAAAGATAAGAGTAAGAAAGTAAGTATTCAGCAAGGAAAACAAACAATCTAACCGGGACAGCCCAAAATGAATCTGCCTCTGACAGTTGTTCGGAGGCAGATTTTATGCTTATAAGTACTCCTACACTCCGCTGAATGCTGAAAAACCTCCATCCACAGGCAGTATAGCCCCTGTGATAAAGCTGGCCGCGTCACTGCAAAGGAACTGCACAGCGCCGTTCAACTCTGTTATGTCCCCAAAACGTTTCATCGGTGTCTTAGCCAGTACTTTCCGGCTCCGTTCCGTTAATGAACCGTCTGGATTGATAAGTACGGCACGGTTCTGGTTGCCGATGAAAAATCCCGGCGCAATGGCATTGACACGCACTTTATCTCCGTATTTCAGAGCCATTTCTGTAGCCAGCCACTGGGTAAAATTGCTGATACCCGTCTTAGCCACGGAGTAACCCGGCACACGTGTTATTGCCGAATAGGCAGCCATAGACGTTATATTGATAATATTACCATATCCTTGTTGCGCCATAGCCTCTCCGAATATATACGAAGGATATACCGTTCCGTTCAGGTTCAGATTGGTAACCTTTTCCCAGTCGGCTATCTTCATGTCAAAGAACGGCTGGCCGGGTGCTAAGGTTGCTCCAGGCACATTTCCCCCGGCTATATTTATAAGGATCTCTATCCTTCCATATTCAGCCAATATATCTTTTTTGTTCCGTTCCAATGTGTTTAGGTCGAGAACATCGGATTTGAAGAATGTAGCTTCGCCGCCACCCGCTTTTATCTCTTCTGCCAATGCCCTCCCGCTCTCTTCCGAGCGTCCCAGGATGATAACGATTGCCCCTTGTGTAGCCATATACCGGGCAATGCTGGAACCTAACACACCATAGCCTCCGGTAATGATCGTCACACGATCTTTTATACTAAATAGTTCATTCATAATATTCTAGTCTACTTACTGTTCACTGCTTACTCCTTACTGTTGACTGTTTACTGTTTTCACCGTAGCTATAACGCCATCTATCTGAGCCAGAGCATACATACGCCCGTAAAATGAATAGCCGGGATTATACCCCTTATCCCCATCGCCGAGCATCAGCCGCCCGTGGTCAACACGCATTGGTAATAACGGATTTTCACGTTCAAATATGCGTACCAACTCTATCAGGTGCCCCCTGCCTTCGAGGTGTGGTGCTTCTATAAAATTACCATCCGCCATCACATCCGTACTCCGCAGGTGAATAAAGCGTGTGCGTGAAGCAAATCTTCTCGCCATTTCGGGCACATCGTTATGCAGTCCCGCACTGAGCGAGCCTGCGCAAAATGTCAGCCCGTTGTACGGATTATTCACCGCGTTCAGTATCCAGTCTATATCCTCGGCGGATGTTACGATACGCGGAAGCCCCAGCATCTGATAGGGAGGGTCATCCGGATGAACGCACATATTGATCCCATATTCCTCGCATACAGGCATCAGCTGCGAAAGGAAGTACTTCATGTTTTCACGTAACGTGTTCCTGTCTATTCCTTTATAAAGAGACAGCAGGTTTTTGAATATGGCAACCGGATTCTTGTCTCCTTCTTTTATATTGCCGTTGACAAAGCCCTGAGTTTTGACTATAATCGTATCTATTAAGGCATCCTTCTCTTTTTCAGTAATCGTCTTACTCAGCTCATGCACCTTAGCCATTTCTTCGGCGGTGTAGTCTTTCTCAGCACCTTCACGTCCGAGGATAAAGCAGTCGAAGTAAGCAAAGCGTATCTTATCAAAGAATAGTGAAGACGTACCGTCCGGCCACGGATGCTCAAGATCTGTCCTTATCCAGTCTATCACAGGCATAAAGTTGTAGCAGACCGTTTTTATTCCTGCTTCGCCCAGATTGACAAGGCTTTGGATATAATTCGCAATCAGCCTGTCCGTATCTTCGCCTCCGTATTTTATAGCTTCACTGACAGGAAGGCTTTCCACTACAGACCAGTGCAGACCGTGTCCCACGATATATTGTTTCAGGTCGTTTATCGCTTCAGGTGCCCAGACCTCTCCATTGGGAATATCATGCAATGCCGTGACAATGCCCTCCACCCCTATTTGCCGGAGCATAGGAAGGGTTATCTTATCTTTTTTGCCGAACCATCTCCATGTCTTTTCCATATAATTAGAATTTCAAGATTAGAGTTTATATTCAATAAGATTATATATGGTTTATTCTCTGTGATTTAATTGCCTGCTGCTTTAGCTGGAGGATAATAGTCTAATCAGATAATGGCTTTAGCCAAAATGTTTTGACTAAAGTCGTTTTCTATCTGTATTATTATCCACGACTTGAAAGTCGTGGCAACTAAAACTCCTAAAAATATGCATCTTACTCTTTTATTGAATATAAACTCTATTTCATATTTTTTAGTTTACTACTGTTGACTGTTGACTGTTGACTGTTAACTGTTAACTGTTAACTGAATCAATTATGATGCTTCATATCCAACTTTATCTTTTTCAGGTCTTCCAGTTCGTGTACAGGGCGTTCTATATCGTATGGTACCGGGCGGTTCGAAAATGTCTGAAAGTATAACAGGCATGCGTCTTTCCACCATATGGCGTCACGCGCCTGTATTTTCAGTTTCGACTGCACTTCCCTAAAGCGCTGTTCATCTGTATATTGCTCCATCCTGTCCCATACTTTCTGATATTCCCTCACTTGCTGCACACCCGAATCGTATTTATAACAAAGGGCATCCCACAACGTTTTACTATCCTTCATCTTATAATCCCACGGTATATGATGAAACCAGAGCAACAGGTTTTCCGGGCAAGATTCTATAGTGCCATACACTTTATCCAGTGGCGGAAAATACTGAGACACAGCATTGCTACCTGCCGCAGTACGGTCAAATCCCAATCCGGCACTATCCGCTTTATGGTAATACACAGCAGTCCAGTCAGGCCGCCCCGCTTCCGACAGCCAGGGTTCAGGCCCGTAATGATGGTTTTCCGCAAATATATGATGAAGACCCAGCGGCATCATATAATCTACAGTGGCCTCGCGTGATGAGAGCATAATTTCTTTAACCGGTTTTACAAATCCGTCATTATTTGAAAATGTCATCTTTATCCACTCATCGGCAATCGTTTCAGACGGCAGCTCATGATTCCACGCCAGACGCCCGAATGCATACCAGTTGGCTTGCGCAAAATGATGCCCGCACCAGTTGGTATCCTCTCCTATATTGGCTACGGCTGAGATTGCCGTCAACTTGGCCGGACGTAATGTGCCGTCTGTTAGTCTTGCTATAGTAGAGCCTTTCCCGTCGGAATATGTATCACTATCCAACGTCTCTTTGAAGAGAGACGCCAGATAGACAAGATGGTTTGAGAAACCCAGGTATTCCTGTGTAATCTGGAATTCCACCATTTCGGCTGTATGTTTTAATGCGCCAAATAGAGGATTGAACGGTTCGCGCGGCTGAAAATCGACAGGCCCGTTCTTTATCTGGATAATTACATTATCCCTGAATTGTCCGTCAAGCGGAACAAATTCTGTATAAGCTTGCTTAGCCCTGTCTTCTTCTGTTGGATTATATACAAACGCGCGCCACATCACTATTCCGTTATAAGGCTTCAACACATCGGCAAGCATATTTGCGCCGTCGGCATGGGTACGCCCGTAATCCTGAGGCCCGGGCTGGCCTTCCGAATTGGCTTTGACCAGAAATCCTCCAAAATCGGGAATGAGTGTATAAACTTCCTTTACTTTATCCTGCCACCATTTCCGTACATCCGGATTCAGCGGGTCAGAGTCCTTTACTCCTCCTATGACTTTAGGTGACGAAAAATTGACAGATAGGTACACCTTTATCCCGTAAGGGCGGAATATATCTGCCAGCGCTTTCACTTTTGTAAGATGCTCGTCAGTAAGTATTTGCGGGGAGGCGTTCACATTGTTCAAAACAGTTGCGTTTATCCCTACCGAAGCATTCGCCCTCGCATATGCTTCGTATCGGGGAGATAATGTGTTGGGCAGTTCGTCCCACTTCCACAGCGAATAGCCTGCATAGCCACGTTCTACCGTCCTGTCCAGATTGTCCCAATGATTGAGTATCCGTATATCATATTTAGGGCTTTCTTCCATATCAAGGTTGAAACAATCCGCCCCTGTTTGCTGCAAGCGCAACAAATGATATGCTCCGTACAATAAGCCTGCATCCTGTGACGCTGATAGGATTATTTTATTTTTGTCACTTTTTATCCGATAACCGTCTTTCAAATAGCTTAACTTTTTATCCAGTTGGAATTCGACAGGCTGGCCCTGCCAATGCGCGGCCAATTCCTGACGGGCAATATCAATTGACGGACTTTTGTATTTAGAAATAACCTGCGCCTTCTCTTGTCCCGATTGAGAGAAACGAAGCCACAGACGGCTGCCGTCCTCCGCAAAAAGTGACAGAGGTAACACAAGAGTAAAAACAATTAAATATATGTGTTTCATGTGTTTATAAAATACGAATTGTTAAAAAGTGACAAAGGTGACACATATTTCATCATTTTTCAATGTTACTTTTTAGAGTCTGTTTAAATTTTATAGCAAGTCTTTTTTATAGCTATTTTTAGATGGATTTTATCATTTTTGCTAGCCGGTTTAGCGGGCTAAACCAAGAGTAAAAAGGGTAAAAGACGCTAAAAAGAGCATAAAAAAATTGCTAAGAACTATTGACCTGAACCTGTAATAAAAATTTTCGCTAAAATTTAAACAGGCTCTTAGTTGTTACAATTGAAGCCTATATCATATTATATAGATAAATTAATTCATAATTAATGCAATACACCCCTACATAAATCAATTATCTGTCAAAAGGATAACGGACTCCCCACTCCTTCCGCAGATCGTCCATCATACGCATTATGCGCACCGTCTCGGCATGAGGCATATACGGAGATTCCAGCCAGCCGTTCCGCAGGGCTTCCATGCAGGCATATACCTGATATTCGTATCCTGTGATCTGTGGCGGGCAATCGTACCGTGCTACGGTTTCATAATTATTATTTACCACGGTTATGCTCTGCGGGTTATTTATATTTTCCACTATCAGATGTCCTTCTCTGCCTGAAATAACTCCCTGACGGTCTGTTTTAACGTACATACTGCTATGTAATACAGCCATCTGCCCACTTTTGAATGTAATGGTTATGCTATTCTGTGCATCAACCCCTGTAAGCATTTTTGTACAGGAAGAAACGATATTTTCAACTTCTGTTCCGAATACCATAGATGCAAAATTGACGGGGTATACTCCCAGATCGAGTAAAGTGCCACCTGCTAAAGACGGTTCTTTTGAGCGCTCTTTGTCGGCAATAGGGTAGCCTAGGTTTGCAGAAAGCATCATCGGATAACCGATAACGCCGCTGGCTAAAATTTCATTTATCTTTTGCGACAGCGGCATATACCGTGTCCATATCGCTTCTGTGATAAATACATTTTTCTCTTTAGCCAGATTTAATACCTCTTCTGCCTGCCAGGCGTTTACGGTAAAGGCTTTTTCACACAATACCGGTTTTCCTTTCAGTATACATTGTATGGCATTCTCGTAATGAAGGGAGTGGGGTGTTGCTATATAAACCAGCTCTACCTGTTCGTCATCGAGCATAGCCTCATACGAACCGTAAGCCCGTGTAATTCCCCATTCCCGGGCAAAAGCGTCGGCTGTATCCTGCCTGCGTGAAGCAACTGCATAGGCTTCTACATTCTCCATGCCTTTGATGGTTTTAGCCAGCATTCCGGCAATCCAGCCTGTTCCGATAATTCCTATTTTCATACGATAATATTTTAGAGCCACCCCCTCCCTTTTGGGGAGGGACGGGGTGGGGTGTGTTAACTATTAACTGTCTTTATCGTTCCATCTTCATTATATTCCAGTTCGACAACCTTCATACTACGCAACCATGTTTTGCCGCCCGAAGGGGCGCTGTCGTGATGGAAGAGATACCACCTGCCTTTAAACTCAACTATACTGTGATGCGTTGTCCAGCCTATAACCGGGGTCAGTATCACGCCCTTGTATGTGAACGGGCCATAAGGATTGTCCCCTATAGCATAGCATAGCAAATGCGTATCTCCGGTAGAATAAGAGAAATAATACTTGCCGTTGTACTTGTGCAGCCACGAAGCCTCGAAGAAACGGCGGGATGTATCTCCCTGTGTCAGAGGGCTGCCGTTTTCGTCCAGTATAACCACATCGTGCGGCTCTTCGGCAAACTCAAGCATATCGCCCCTCAGCTTTGCCACCTTAGCACAGAGTGCAGGTTCATTGTCGGCAGGGATGGCAGCACACTCCAGTGCCTTATTGTTACGGTAGCGCTGCAACTGGCCACCCCAGATACCCCCGAAATAGATGTAATATTCTCCATTCTCCTCAAAGACACATGGATCGATACTGTAACTGCCTTTTATCGGGTTTTCCTGAGCAACGAAAGGCCCGTACGGCTTATCACTTACGGCAACACCTAACCGGAAGATGTCGTTCTGGTCTTTTAATGAAAAGTAAAGATAATATTTCCCATTTTTAAATGCTACATCATTGTCCCATAATTGGCGTCCCGACCACGGAATGGTTTCCACGGAAAGTACTTCACCGTGGTCTGTTATTTCTCCGCTTTCAATATCTTCCATCGAAAAGACATGGTAGTCCTTCATATTGAAGTGATCGCCGTTATCATTTTCAGGAATACCGCTTTCCCAGTCGTGGGATGGGTATATATATATCTTACCTTCGAAAACATGCGCCGAAGGGTCTGCCATATAGGCGCCGGGAAATAAGTGTTTTGCTTTTTTCATCGTTATATTTTTTTAGTTACTCCGCCCTACGGGCAGTAACAAGTAATTAATAATTGGTTTTCTATTGCTAACTGTTGACTTACTCTTCGTTTGCCGATAATTCATTATTTTTCATTCAGATGCCTTTCTTCAATCTCCCTGTTTATTTTGTCGATTACATCATCTTCCAGTTCATACTTAGATATAATAAACATGGCAAGGATAAGTAGCATAGCAGGTATCACAGCTACCAGCCACAGAATACCCTGCTGAGCGAAGTCCGACTGTGAAACCGCATTATCTTTGTCAAAAGCCACAAAAGCCAGTACAAGTCCGGGTACGACCCCGCCCAATGCCATACCTGCCTTGTAGAAGATACCTGTCAGGGCATTGACGATACCCGAAATCCTTTTTCCTGTGGTGTGTTCGCCATAAGAGATTACTTCGGGAACCAATGCCCACATATATCCTGTAGCAACAATTATACCTGTAGACTTTATGAATTGGGCTACAAATACCAGCCAGACTTGAGTCTTCAATGCAGGGATTACAGAGATAACATAAAGCAGCACCATGCCGATAATGGCAACGGTAAGGAAGACATAAAACATTTGTTTTTTTCCAATAGCACGTTTTATAGCGGGTACCATCGGCATAAAAATAAAGGCGGGAATAGAACCTAATGCCATAAAATAGGGCAGCATATCGGGTGCCCCTACATTATAAATCATATAATACGACCCCGCGGAATTCCCGATAGCCATCATAGCGAACGCCGTAATAAAGAAAAATGCCAGTATACGCAAGGGGCGGTTGTGCTTAAACTCCATCCATAGGTCAGAAGCTTTTACATTCTCCGTCTCTTTTTCGTCCATTACTACCCGCTCTTTGGTCTGGGTATAGCAAAAGATGAGTAAAGCCAATCCTACGACAGCATAGATAGTCATGGTAATAAACCATGCGTTTCCTGCTTCCGATGAATTGATTTTTCCATCGGGAGAAAGCATTTTTACAATGATAGGAATACCATAAGCGACAGCCAGCCCTCCCAGATTGGCTAAGAACATGCGGGCCGAGGTAAGTTTTGTAATCTCATCGGTATCGCGTGTGAGCGAAGCATTTAGCGCCCCGTAAGGAACATTTATCAAGGTATAACACATCGAAAGGCCTACATAGGTAATATAGGCATATACCAGCGAACCTGAAAAACCATTCCAGAAACAAAGGATGGCAAAGCCTGTAAGGGGAATACCGCCCAGAACCAGATAAGAACGGTATTTGCCGAGTTTAGGATTGTGCTTATCTACAAATGCCCCCACTATAGGGTCCCAGATAACATCGACAACCCTGACTATTAAGAACATGACGCCTGCCGCAGCCGCAGAAATGCCAAATACATTGGTGTAAAAAATAAGCAGATACATCGATACTGTCTGGTAGATAAGGTTCTGAGCCAAATCGCCCGAGCCAAAACCGATACGCTGTACCCATGATAATTTGTAAAAACCTTTCGATTCGGTCTTTTGTGTTGTTGATTCCATTGCTTTTTCGTCTTTGTTATATTATTCTTTTTCTTTTCCGGTCACAGTATTACCAATGGTCAGCACATGCTTATATAGATTGGCTTTACCCTTACTCTGATAACCTTCGACACAGAAGGCTACCTCATATATTTTCCCAAGCCTCATACCCATTGTTTCCCAGGCTTTGAAGTGCTCGCTAACGGGAATAGTGCCGGCAGTGTTCTTATCGGTACGTACGCTCCAGTATTGCCGGAAAGTTGTGTCGCCTTCAATGGAAGGCTGTTCTACACGTATGGTTTCATAAATATCATACATACTGCCGCCGATATTGACAGTACCTTTGGATACAGCTCCGGGCGGACGCCAACTGCCCCAAGACTCTACAATATAAAATTCGACCAGAGGATCGACCGACCAGCCATAAACACATAAATACGAATTGCCATCCGGCTGGTAGTCGCAACCATAATCGAGGGATATGGAGCCAATCTCATCATGTGTCTTTGTGCTGTCAAACTTTTTGCCTGTACGGAATAGAGCATTATTGATATTGTCCCAGCTGCACTCAAACGCGCCACCTTTCTTCAAAACCATGCTCACATCGCCTTTGTCGTGCCAAAGTTCGTATCCGAAGCCATCATGTACGCCGGATTTATTACTTCTGATGGTATCGGAATACTCTGCCTGAAAGGGGGATGCCGGTAATCCTTCTTTGTTTTTAAGGTTCGCACCCTGCGGATTGTCAGCCCACGCATAACGGACCGACAGGGGTTGTGGTACTTGGTTGCTCCAGACTTTTACTTTATTCTTTTCTATCACTATCGCATCGGCCCACACATATCTTTTGTCAACTCCCGCAACCGCGAATCCGTTGAGTATATCGTTGGAGTATAGGCCGGAACCGACCGATTCGAATGTGAGGACGATATTATTACCGTCCAGCTTCACCCCTTCGAGCCGGGGGCCGGAACTTACAACCCCGGTCTCTTTATAGGCTACACGTTTAGCTTCTAAGGCCAGAGATCGCCCCACGCCTTTTTTATTCAGTGGATGAATATCGTTCCATTCGCCTAGACCGAGTGTTACGGCCATGCCTGTATATGGCAGTTTTAGTGCCAAACGCTGGGCTTCTCTCAATTCTGCCAGCCCGCTTTCTGAAGGGTATCGCGATGGTTTGTTCAGTTCGGGGAGCTGTGCGTATATGAAAGGCAATTCCGGCTCATTCCGCTGTGTTCTCCAGTCTTTAATCAAATCCCGAAAGAGGTTTGTATATTCTTTTGCCTTCCCTGCATTCGATTCTCCCTGATACCAAATGACTCCTTTCAGGCTGTAATTGGCTAGAGGCGCAATCATACCGTTATACAGTCCCGTAGGCTTGTATTGGAAAAATGTACTTGCCGGAGCAGGAGAAAGCGCAGCCCCTACACGGTATTTCCATTCTCCGGTCAGATCAATTTCTTTGCTCCCTGTGATAATTTTATAAGGCTTATCTTCTTTGATGCCACCCCATCCATTTGTAACGATCCTTATAGCAATAGTATTCTTCCCTGCCTTCAATGTACCTTCCGGAATCTGATAAATACGGGGCGGGTACTGATAGCCTGTCGTTCCTACAAATTTTCCGTTTACATAAGCCGAATCGGAATCGATAATATACCCTAAACGAAGGATAGCCGGTTTGCCGGCATCTCCGGCCGGCATCTCGAATTCTTTGCGTAACCATATTACTGCGTTCTTTACATTTATGCCTTTATCTTTCCACAATCCCGGAAGATAAAAGTCATCCCATCCTGATGTATCTACGTCTTCTTTATGCCATAACCCGATACCTTTGTCAGTCTTTATCATTGCCGCATACCATTCGTTCCCCGCTTTTTGCTCCCGCGCTCTTGTGTCTTCTACAAAACCAACAGCAGCGCATTTCTTTGCTTCGGCTTCATATACAGGATAGTTTTTTATGGCCTCGCCACTGATCCACGCCTCAGCCGGAGAACCGCCAATAGCCGTATTGACAAGCCCTACGGGTACTTGATGTTTGTCGTACAGGTCTTTCGCAAAAAAGTATGCCACGGCTGAAAAATCAAGTATATTGCCAGGTGTTACGGCTTTCCATTCCCCGCCTTGCAAATCAGTTTCTTCATTTTGAAAATTATACTTCATCGGTACACGAAATTGCCGTATCCGGGAGTTGTTAATATCTTTTACCTCATCCCTGTACAAATCCAATGTACGGCGGACAGGGAGCTCCATATTCGACTGCCCGGAACAAAGCCATACATCGCCGATAAGGATATCTTTTATCTCTATATCGTTTACCTGCATGATGTAAGGGCCTCCTGCGTCATGCTTTGGCAATTCTATACGCCAGTTACCGTTCCTGTCGGCTTTGGTATCGTATGATTTGCCGAGGAAGGTTATGTTGATTTTCTCACCCGGAGAGGCCCAACCCCATATATTGAGTGGCGCTTCACGCTGGAGTATCATACCATCGCTTATCAGGCGGGGTAGTTTTACTTTTGCCTGAATACATGTAGCACCGAACAATAAGATAGTGCTACACAGTAGCATCTTAAACATGTTTCTTTTATTCATATACAGTTATTTAAATAACATAATATTTATGGATTTTATATTGTAGGAGCAAACATATGTGTTCGCCAGTTGTATTGAGGGTGTGCCAAAAGTCAAAAAAAGAGTAATTGTCATTGCTGGCTTGATTCGCAATTTATTCATAATCAAGGTTGTATTCTTGAGAGCCGTATCAGGCACGGAATGACAGGCTTTTGCCCCCTGCGAGTATCTATTTTTCAGATGGCTTAGATATCATTTTTCATGTAATGCAAACATACAAACGATCGGAGAGAAGCTGATTTCCGGATGTTTCAATCTCTTTTCGGGATGTAACATCTCTCTCCGGGATGTAACATAAACTTTTCCCTATGTAACATTCCCTTCGAAAATGAGGATATATCTTAGAGCCTGTTTAAATTTTATAGCAAATCTTTTTTATAGCTATTTTTAGATGGATTTTATCATTTTTACTAGTAGGTTTAGCGGGCTAAACCAAGAGTAAAAAGGGGAAAAGACGCTAAGAAAGAGCATAAAAAAGTTGCTAAGAATGAATTACAAGAGCCTATAATAAAAATTTTCGCTAAAATTTAAACAGGCTCTTATTATTATTTCTAAATTTGCATATACCTCATATATCTAGTTACCAACAACAAGAAAATGTGAAAACGCGCATTCTTATATATATACTATTCATTTTTGCTTCATTACACATTACCGGCCAGACAGGGAAGTTCTATTCCCCTGACGAGGATTTGTCCAACAGCCTTATCAATCAGGTATATCAGGACAAGAGAGGTTTTATATGGATTGCTACCGAAAACGGGTTAAACAAATTTGACGGAACAAAATTTACGATTTACAAGCATCAGCCCGAAGATTCTACTTCGCTGAAAGATAATTATGTACGATCTGTCTTCGAAGATAGCGCCGATAATCTGTGGGTGGGTTGCATCAACGGCCTTATGATATACGACTGGGCTACAAATTCTTTCAGGGAAATAAAGATGTATAAGGATGGTAAAGTAGTAGCCCCGCATATCACTTGCATGATGGAAGCCGCAAATGGAGACATCTGGATTGCAACCTCCGGGCAAGGCCTTTTTGTCCGGAAAAAGGAAGACCCTGAACATTTGGTAAAATCAGAGTTGGCATCGGAACTGAACAGCAACTACCTCAACCTTGTGTTCGAAGACTCGAAAGGCAATCTGTGGATAGGGTCGGAATACAACGGGATAAACCTGTATCGGCCAAAGACAAGGGAAATAAAGGTGTTTACCGCACCCGGAGGTATCAGCAGCAACAATATTTCATCTATAGCAGAAGACAAGCAGGGAAATATATTTGTAGGAACTCTTTCGCAAGGGCTTAACAAATATGATGAGCAGGCGCAACTGTTCAGGCAGGTGTCTTATCCCGGCAACTCACAACTGTTAGTCAAAACATTGCTCCTGAGCAGAGAAAATACATTATTTATAGGAACAGACGGGCAGGGGCTAAAAATATATGATGATAAGAAAAATATCGTTGAAGATTATGAAATAAACTCCGCCCCTTTTGATTTTTCGAAAGGGAAAGTACATTCTATCTTACAGGACAAAGATAATAACTACTGGTTAGGCATATTCCAGAGGGGTATAACCTTTATTCCCGGAACAGAAAAGAAATTTGATTATTATGGTTTTAAGTCTTTAAAAAACAACCCCATCGGATCCAGTTCGGTAATGTCTATCTGCAAAGACCATGAGGGTATTACATGGATAGGTACCGATAATGATGGCATATACGGCATAAATGACAAAGGCGAACGGGTTTCCCACTTTGCGCAAACCCCTTCCCCTGCCTCAATATCAAATATCATATTAAGTATTTTCGAAGATTCGAACCACGACTTGTGGGTAGGCTCATATACTAAAGGGTTGGCCAGGCTAAACCGGAAAACCGGAAATTGCGAATACATCCCCGAACTATTGAATGAGAAAGTGTACTGCATCTCGGAAGACAACCAGAAAAATCTGCTTGTGGGGACATACGGTGCGGGATTTTACCAAATAAGCCTGAAAGATGGAAAGATGGTTTATTTTGAATCGAGAAAGAGCGAGGATGATGATTTCTCCATTGACGAATTAAGCAATCACTGGATAAACGGCATATTATTCGACAGCGAAGGGCTTATATGGATAGCTCACTACAAAGGTGTGAGCTGTTACAACCCGGCAAAAAAGACATTTATCAATTACCTGAAACAGAATACCATCGTACCCAAAACAATAGCCTATACCCTCTATGAAGATAAATCGGGGAAAATATGGATCGGAACCTCTTCCAGCTTATATGTATTCGATAAGAAAGATGAATCGGTAAAAAGTTATTCGATAAAAGACGGTCTACCCAATGATGTAATTTGCGGGATACAGGAAGATGAAAACGGCAATATCTGGATAAGCACCTATTTGGGAATCAGTAAATTTGATGTTTCCGAAAACCGTTTCATAAACTACTATGCGGGTGACGGCCTGCAAGGAAACGAGTTTACCCGCGGCGCACAGTTCAAAGACTCGAAAGGAAAGATATATTTTGGTGGTATCAACGGTGTCACATCCTTCTATCCTAAAGATATAACCGATACGAAGAAGGAATTGAGGGTTTTAATAACAGACTTTTACTTATTCAACCACGCTATCCGGAAAGGAGATAAATCGGGAGGGCACGAAATCATAACCACATCGGTACTTGACGCGGACAGGTTCACTTTAAGTTATAACGACAATACTTTCAGCATTGAGTTTTCCACACTGGAGTACACTAATCCCGAACGTATCGTCTACCAGTACATGATCGAAGAACTCGGCTCCGACTGGATAAATTCTTACCCCGGAGCAAACAGGGTTACTTATACGAACCTCAACCCGGGAACTTATACGTTCAAACTAAGGGCGCAAGACCATGACAATTATTCCGCAATAAAAACAATAAAGATAGTCATTACACCACCCTGGTACCAGTCTGTATGGGCATACACCGTTTATGCTATACTGATCGTTTTATTCGCTTACTTTATAGCCAATTATATCCGGTCGCGCGTGCTGCACCGTCAGGAAGAGATGAGAAGAAACCATCAGGAACAGATAAATGAAGCCAAACTGCAATTCTTCATTAATATATCCCATGAGATACGGACACCGATGACGCTGATTATAAGCCCGATGGAGAAATTAATGTCTGAGAATAAAGATGCTAAGCTCCAGAAAACATATATAATGATTCATCGCAACGCCCAACGCATACTGAGGCTTATCAACCAACTGATGGATATACGGAAACTGGATAAAGGACAGATGCGCCTGCAATTCAGAGAAACGGATATTGTAGGCTTTATAGAAGATTTGATGCTGACCTTTGAATACCTCGCCCAGAGGAAAAACATATATTTCGATTTCATACATAAAGACGAGAAGCTAAATGCCTGGGTAGACCTCAACAACTTTGATAAGATACTGCTCAATATCCTGTCAAACGCATTCAAATACACGCCCGACAATGGTAATATCACTATAGAACTGACTTCCGGACATGACGAAAATGTAAGAGGGCCTCTGCGGGAATATTTCGAAATTACCATTACCGATAGTGGCATAGGTATTGATAAAGACAAAATAGAGCAAATCTTCGAACGCTTCTATCAGATTAATAATGACCTCACTAATTCCAACTTTGGTACGGGTATAGGACTACACCTGTCCAGATCGCTGGTTGAACTGCATCACGGGACAATATCGGCAGAAAACAGAACCGATGCTCAAGGCACCCGTTTCATTATCAGGGTTCCTCTGGGTAGCGACCACCTGAAAATACAGGAACTCAACAATGGAGAAACCTATAAGACCGAGCCTGTGGATAGGCTTTCTGTCTCTCCTGAAATAATAGACAATGGAGAAGACAGGAAAAAGGAGAAGCCTAAGACCAGATACCGCATACTGGTAGTAGAAGATGAGGACGAAATACGTGATTATATAAAAAATGAGTTATCGTCAGAATACAGGATAACAGAAGCGCCTGACGGCAAAAAAGCACTGGGGATCATTCTTACCGAAAACCCGGACTTAATCATCAGCGACATTATGATGCCCGAAATGGACGGCATCACACTTACCCGAAAGGTAAGACAAAACGTCAATATCAACCATATACCCGTTATCCTGCTCACGGCAAAAGCCACACAGGAAAACACGATTGACGGGCTCGATATTGGTGCGGATGCCTATATCTCAAAACCTTTCAATACCGAACTGCTAAAGAGTACAGTCGCAAACCTCATAGAGAGCAGGCAACTACTCAGGAATAAATTTACCGGACTGCAACAACAGGAAGACAAACTACAAAAAATAGAGATAAAACCGGCTGACGAAATACTGATGCAAAAGGTTATGAGAATCATCAATGAGAATCTCTCCAATCCTGACCTCAGCGTGGAAATGCTGGCTACAAATGTAGGCATGAGCCGTGTACACATGCATCGCAAACTCAAGGAACTGACCAACCAGTCGGCTCGTGACTTCATCAGGGGGATACGCCTGAAACAGGCCGCTACTCTACTATCGGGTAAAAAGCTGACAATATCTGAGGTCGCTTATGCTACGGGGTTTTCCAACCTGTCTCATTTTTCCAGTTCATTCAAAGAGTTTTACGGATTATCTCCGAAGGAGTATACCGGGAGGAACCAAAAGAAAGACAATCAGGCTTAGAACATTCAGATTAAGCAGAATAATGTATTATTAATATTCCCTGATACCATTTAAAGAGATACTTATAATGGTATCAGGGAATATCCGATCCTTTACCTTATAGTTTCTTCAGCCCTTTAACCTGAGTTTTGTCATTTACAGGAAAAACACTTATCGCATATCCGCCTCCGGGTGCTGATTGTTGTTTCAGTTTAGATTTACTGTCAACAATAACCTTGCGGATTTCATAAGCCTGCGGATTTGTTTTGTAATGAGCGTCCTTCGCATCCGAATATATAGTGGCAATGTACTGCTTATCTGCATCCAGAAAATCAAAGGAGATATTCGAAGTAAAGCCTTCTTCTCCGGCAACGTTTCCTACAAACCAGTTATCTGTCCCTTTGGCTTTACGGGCTATGGTAACGTATTCTCCCGGTTCGGCTTCGAGGTATTTGCTGTCGTCCCAATCCAACGCCACATCTTTGATAAACTGGAAGGCATCCATAAATCGCTCATAATGTTCAGGAAAGTCGGCTGCCATCTGCAAAGGGCTGTACATTGTCACATACAGTGCAAGCTGGTTAGCAAGAGTACTGTTCACATGCGATTGATTGTTCGGATTGATTTTTTCAATATCCATCTCGAATATGCCCGGAGTATAATCCATCGGCCCGCCTATCAGCCTTGTAAACGGAAGGACAGTCACATGGTTCGCTTTACTGCCGCCAAAAGCCTGATATTCCGTTCCGCGTGCCGATTCATTACCTATCAGGTTTGGCCATGTGCGGCTGACGCCTGTAGGACGGGTAGCTTCGTGGGCATTAACCATAATTTTGTGTTCCGCTGCTTTTTCGATGGCATACTGATAGTGGTTGTTTAACCATTGGCTATAGTGATATTCTCCGCGTGGGATCATATCCCCCACATATCCTGACTTAACGGAAGTGTATCCGTTGTCATTCATGAATTGATAGGCAGCCTCCAGATGACGTTCATAGTTGCGGACGGAACCCGAAGTTTCGTGGTGCATCATCATTTTCACACCTTTGCTTTTTGCATAATCGCGTATCCCTATCAGGTCGAAATCAGGATAAGGCGTAAGGAAGTCGAACACATAATCTTTGGCATTCCCAAACCAGTCCTCCCAGCCTATATTCCATCCTTCTACCAGTACGGCATCGAATCCGTGCTTAGCTGCAAAGTCAATATACCGCTTCACATTCTGCGTTGTAGCACCATGACGGCCATGAGGCTTTACTTTCGAATAATCGGTAACTCCCAGTTGTACGCTTGGTAAATCATACGTATACGACCATTCGCTTTTTCCGGTAATCATCTCCCACCAAACGCCTACATATTTCACAGGCTTGATCCATGAGGTATCTTCTATCTTACATGGTTCGTTCAAATTCAGTGATATATTGGAAGCCAATATATCACGGGCATCGTCGCTTACGATAATCGTCCGCCACGGTGTATTGCAGGGAGCCTGCATGTGTCCCTTTGTACCCTTAGCATCCGGTGTGAGCCACGATTCAAATACAAAATTCCTGTCATCCAGATTCAGGTGCATGCAAGCGTAATTGATTAAAGCGGCTTCATGCAGGTTGATGTAGATTCCGTCATCTGTTTTGAGCTGCAAGGCGGTTTGAACGCCTGTTGGAGAGAAAGGCGTTTGCGAAGCATTGGGCGTAATGGCTCCTTTCATCAATCCTCCGATTTCAGATAAGCGGGACGTGGTATAATCATATTCCTGCGTATCGTAATCGCCCGGTATCCAAAGTGCGGTATGGTCTCCGGTCATGGCAAACTGAGTGCGTTCTTCCCTGATAACAAAGTATATCAGGTTCTTTTGTCGGGGAAACTCGTAACGGAAACCTAATCCGTCATCAAACAGCCGGAAACGGATAATCATTTGCCTGTCAGTTTCTTTCTGATTCAAAGTTACGGCCAACTCGTTATAGTGGTTACGGATGTCTTTAGCCTCTCCCCAGACTGGCTGCCATGTTTCATCAAAAGATGATGCTTTGGCATCTACTACCTCAAAGTTATCGTATAAGGATGTTTTCGGGTCGGTACTTTCGGTTTTTATATCCATCTCCGCTCCAAACTCGACTTTGGTTGTATTACCAGTTAGTTCCAGTCCCAGCTTACTTGGTTTTATAACTTGCTTTCCTTTATAATCGAGCTGATAAGTAGGTATCCCTCCGTTCTGTACGGAAAACTTCATTACCAGATTTCCATCAGGGGATATTAATTCTTGTGCTTGTACCATATAGGATAAAACACATAAGTTCAACAAAAAGATTATTTTCTTCATTATATTATTTTTCATTTTTATAAAAAGTGATAATTCAGGGAACAGTCAACAGTCAACAGTCAACAGTTAGCAGTACATAAAAAGGCAACAATCTACCTCCACTACCGTGCGAATCTTTCGCGGGGCTTATCCAATTGAGGGTGTGTCAAAAGTAAAACATCTCTATCAAATTGCTACTCTCTTTGTCATTCTGAGTGCAACGAAGAATCTCGACCTACTAGATACGAGATGTTTCACTCCGTTACCAATGACGTCATTTAAATTATATCCGTTTTGACAATCATAAAATTGTGTTTTTTAGCTAGTTTACCCATAAGTCTTATTTCGTTAGCATTGA
>NZ_QVMO01000031.1:0-45000 GCF_010501055.1 Dysgonomonas sp. 521 | reverse complement strand
TCTACACGCTCCAGAATACCTGACGGTACGCCTTCAACGCCGAGTAGAATGCTCCCCTACCGATTTATTTAATCCCATAGCTTCGGTAACATGTTTATGCCCGATTATTATCCACGCACGACCACTCGACTAGTGAGCTGTTACGCACTCTTTAAATGAATGGCTGCTTCCAAGCCAACATCCTAGCTGTCTTGGTAGTCATACTTCGTTAATTCAACTGAACATGTATTTGGGGACCTTAGCTGATGGTCTGGGTTCTTTCCCTCTCGGACATGGACCTTAGCACCCATGCCCTCACTCCCGGTAAAGTTATTGTGCCCATTCGGAGTTTATCTGGACTTGATAGGCGGCGAAGCCCTCGCATCCAATCAGTCGCTCTACCTGACACAATAATATAAGCCGAGGCTGCACCTAAATGCATTTCGGGGAGTACGAGCTATCTCCAAGTTTGATTAGCCTTTCACCCCTACCCTCAGGTCATCCGAAAACTTTTCAACGTTTAACGGTTCGGTCCTCCAGTTAGTGTTACCTAACCTTCAACCTGCCCAAGGGTAGATCACTTGGTTTCGCGTCTACGCCTACTGACTAGCCGCCCTGTTAAGACTTGCTTTCGCTTCGGCTCGGTGTATACTTACACTTAACCTTGCCAGTAAGAGTAACTCGTAGGTTCATTATGCAAAAGGCACGCCGTCACTGCAATGCAGCTCCGACCGCTTGTAGGCACATGGTTTCAGGGTCTGTTTCACTCCTCTGTTCGAGGTGCTTTTCACCTTTCCCTCACGGTACTGGTTCACTATCGGTCTCTCAGGAGTATTTAGCCTTACCGGATGGTCCCGGCTGATTCACACAGGATTTCTCGTGTCCCGCGCTACTCAGGATACTGCTAGGCTTGGTCAAAGATTCGTATACGGGATTATCACCCTCTGTGATGCCTCTTTCCAAAGGCTTCTACTTCTATGAATTCGTGCCACGGCGCAGTCCTACAACCCCGGTAATGCCTAAACATTACCGGTTTGGGCTGGTCCCATTTCGCTCGCCACTACTTTGGGAATCATTATTATTTTCTGTTCCTACGGGTACTTAGATGTTTCAGTTCCCCGCGTTAGCTCACTACATAAGTAGTGTAACAGAGTCTTCCTCTGCTGGGTTGCCCCATTCGGAAATCCACGGATCAAAGGTTATTTGCACCTCCCCGTAGCTTATCGCAGCTTATCACGTCCTTCATCGCCTCTGAGAGCCAAGGCATCCCCCATGTGCCCTTATTTTACTTTCTTTATTTCTTTCAAGCTGGCCAATAATAGCATACGCTATTGGCCTGGCTTGTGGGTTTGTTAGATTATATTACATAATCTAGCTTTACTTGCTCTTTTTTTCATCATGTCAAAGATCGTTGGTCAGTTAACAGTCAGCAGTTAACAGTTAACAACTGCTAATGGTGCCTATTATAGACCTGGTGGAGAATAACGGATTCGAACCGTTGACCCCCTGCGTGCNTCCTTCATCGCCTCTGAGAGCCAAGGCATCCCCCATGTGCCCTTATTTTACTTTCTTTATTTCTTTCAAGCTGGCCAATAATAGCATACGCTATTAGCCCGGCTTGTGGGTTTGTTAGATTATATTACATAATCTAGCTTTACTTGCTCTTTTTTTCATCATGTCAAAGATCTTCTTTCAATTGAAAAATTAATAATGAAAAATGAAGAATAATTCTTAATTCCTACATTCTTAATCTTTTATTGAAAATGTGGAGAATAACGGATTCGAACCGTTGACCCCCTGCGTGCAAGGCAGGTGCTCTAGCCAGCTGAGCTAATCCCCCGTCTTTTGAATTTCAAGATTTCAAAATTTAAAGATTTCAAAATTGTTTATCTTAATCTTGAAATTATGAAATAGTGGAATCTTGAAACCGTGCTGCTCGCGCAGCGACGTAGTCCCAGGCAGAGTTGAACTGCCGACCTCTACATTATCAGTGTAGCGCTCTAACCAACTGAGCTATAGGACTGGCTTCTCTCTCTTCTCGCCTGAAACTGATTGCCAGCTTCTTGGTTTCTCTTTATTTCAGTTAGCAGTTAGCAGTTAACAGTTAGCAGTAAAGAAATAATTAATAATTATTTATTCTTCACTTACAACTATAACTTATAATCCGTTACTGAATGTATATGTTAAACAACATGGCAGAGTGTAATACAGGAAACTTCCTGTCTTGCTTTTAGGTAATTATTGTTGACTGCTAACGGTTTACTGTTAACTGACAACTTCGGGACGGTTCTCCAGAAAGGAGGTGTTCCAGCCGCACCTTCCGGTACGGCTACCTTGTTACGACTTAGCCCCAGTCACCAGTTTTACCCTAGGACGCTCCTTGCGGTTACGCACTTCAGATACCCCCGGCTCCCATGGCTTGACGGGCGGTGTGTACAAGGCCCGGGAACGTATTCACCGCGCCATGGCTGATGCGCGATTACTAGCGAATCCAGCTTCACGGAGTCGAGTTGCAGACTCCGATCCGAACTGGGAGTGGCTTTGGAGATTAGCATCTTGTCGCCAAGTAGCTGCCCTTTGTACCACCCATTGTAACACGTGTGTCGCCCCGGACGTAAGGGCCGTGCTGATTTGACGTCATCCACACCTTCCTCGCATCTTACGACGGCAGTCTCATTAGAGTCCTCAGCCAAACCTGTTAGTAACTAATGATGTGGGTTGCGCTCGTTATGGCACTTAAGCCGACACCTCACGGCACGAGCTGACGACAACCATGCAGCACCTACATACCTGCTATTGCTAGCTAACCTGTTTCCAAGTTATTCAGGTACATTTCAAGCCCGGGTAAGGTTCCTCGCGTATCATCGAATTAAACCACATGTTCCTCCGCTTGTGCGGGCCCCCGTCAATTCCTTTGAGTTTCACTGTTGCCAGCGTACTCCCCAGGTGGATTACTTATCGCTTTCGCTTAGTCACATACAATATATCGCATACAACTAGTAATCATCGTTTACGGCGTGGACTACCAGGGTATCTAATCCTGTTTGATCCCCACGCTTTCGTGCTTGAGCGTCAGTTATAGCTTAGTAAGCTGCCTACGCAATCGGAGTTCCTCGTTATATCTAAGCATGTCACCGCTACACAACGAATTCCGCCTACTTCATCTATACTCAAGGCTACCAGTTTCAACGGCAGTCCCCAGGTTGAGCCTGGATATTTCACCGCTGACTTAAAAGCCCGCCTGCGCACCCTTTAAACCCAATAAATCCGGATAACGCTCGCATCCTCCGTATTACCGCGGCTGCTGGCACGGAGTTAGCCGATGCTTATTCATACAGTACATGCAATACACTACACGTAATGTCTTTTATTCCTGTATAAAAGAAGTTTACAACCCATAAGGCAGTCATCCTTCACGCGATTTGGCTGGTTCAGACTCGCGTCCATTGACCAATATTCCTCACTGCTGCCTCCCGTAGGAGTCTGGTCCGTGTCTCAGTTCCAGTGTGGGGGACAAACCTCTCAGTTCCCCTATCCATCGTTGCCTTGGTAAGCCGTTACCTTACCAACCAGCTAATGGAACGCATGCCCATCTACAACCGATAAATCTTTAACAAATATTGCCATGCGGCACCCCTGTATTATGCGGTATTAGTCCGAATTTCTCCGGGTTATTCCCCTGTTGTAGGTAGGTTGCATACGTGTTACTCACCCGTGCGCCGGTCGCCATCAAAGTATTGCTACCCTATGCTGCCCCTCGACTTGCATGTGTTAGGCCTATCGCTAGCGTTCATCCTGAGCCAGGATCAAACTCTTCTTTGTATATTCTTTTTACTTTAAATCCTTTGACCCGACCCGATTAATTATACCTAATCTATTGACGGTAGTCACATTTAATATATAAATATTATGTACTACACTCTTTATGTTGTCATTTTATCAAAGATCGCTTGTCACTTCTATAGTTACGAAAAACAAAACCGGGTAATATTACCCCCTTTTTTAAGCGCCTCGTTCTCTATCAAAGCGGGTGCAAAGATATGTATTTATTACTCAATTATCCAAATAATTTAATAAGAGTTTTTTGAGTTTTTTTCATATTTTAAGACAACTTGTTAAAAATAAGATATTTGTAAAAGCAATAAATTTTAATTCTGTAATATTATAGTATCTATTACTGAATAAAAATCTTAATCCCTATAATATTTAACTCATAACAAATATATATCTTTGCTACACTAAAATACATATATATAAATATACATTATACATGAAAACATCTCTTTTGAAAAAACTTCCGGTTGTAGCCTTGGCTATTATAGCACTTGTATCTTGTAAAGATAAAGAGCCTCACTTTACCGTAGAAGGGAAAATAGCGAATGCCGACAGCACTATGCTTTATCTGGAAAGACGTTCATTAAATGAAACCACAGTAATTGATTCGGTAAGGCTGGATACGGATGGTAATTTTAAATTTGAGGAACCGGCTTTAGGTTATCCCGAATTTTACCTGTTGAGAATGGACAAACAGGCTATAAACCTGGCTATAGATTCGATAGAAACTATCACTGTAAATGCCAATAAACCGACTTTTGCCACAGAATATGCAATAGAAGGTTCTGAAAGTTCGGTAAAAATAAAAGATATTGTTTTCGCACAAAATAAACTCAGTCAAAACGTATCGGATTTAAGGAAGAAGTTTGAGAATAAGGGGATTTCGCAAGATCAATATGTAGCCGACATACAGGTGGAAATAGATGAGTATAAGAAAAAAGCGAAGGATCTTATTTTGTCCGACTACCAGAGTATGGCAAGCTACTTCGCTCTGTTCCAGAAAATAGAAGGATATTTGATTTTCGACCCGTACGACAAGAATGATTTGGTCGCCTTCAGAGCCGTTGCCACTGTATGGGACCAATACAAATCAAAATCGCCGAGAGCCGAACACCTTAAATCTTTTACCCTGACAGCACTGGCAGGACTAAAGCAGATGGCCAATCAGGAGGAAACAATCAAGAAATTAGAAAATACAGAACTATCTGACCACAGTGCTTTCTATAATATAACATTGCCGGATATCAACAACAAGGAGGTTTCCCTGGCATCCCTGAAAGGTAAAGTTGTCATCCTTGATTTTACCGCTTACCAGACCGAATTTTCCCCGGCTCACAATATCCTTATTAATAATATATATGACAAGAATAAAGGAAAGGTAGAAGTATATCAAGTATCCTTCGACTCGGATATGCATGCATGGAAAAATGCGGCGATAAATCTGCCTTGGATTTGTGTTAGGGAAGACAAGTCTCTCAACTCTGAATTACTTGCCAGATTTAACGTTCAAGGGTTCCCAACTACATACATATTAAACAAAAACGGAGAGATCGTTAAAAGGGTTTTGGCAACCGATAACCTAGCTGCGGAAGTTCAAAAATTATTATAAAAGTGCGGCTAAATATTTGACAATACAAAAAATATAATCTATCTTTGTTTTAAGATAATCGAAAAAGGAAAAGGAGTTCTGGCCTATATCGGCAAGGATTCTTTTTCTTTTTGTCGCTTTAAAACAATTAATAATAATAAAAAAACAGTAGTCACTAATTTTAATTTTTAATTACCATGGCTATCTCTTACATGACCGAAGACGGTTACAAAAAGCTAAAAGAAGATATAAACACGCTTGAAACCGTAGACAGACCTGCTATATCAAAACAGATAGCAGAAGCCAGAGACAAAGGAGACTTGTCGGAAAACGCAGAATATGATGCGGCCAAAGAGGCTCAGGGCTTACTAGAAGCCAGAATAGCGCAAATGAAAAACCTGTTGGCGAATGCCCGACTGATCAATGAAGACGCTATAGGAACAGATGTTGTACAAATTCTGAATAAGGTTACAATACGTAACACGAAGAACAATCAGCAAATGACATATACGATCGTAGCTGAAAGTGAAGCCAACCTGAAAGAAAACAAAATGGCTGTGAGTACACCTATAGCACAGGGGCTGATGGGCAAAAAAGTAGGCGATGTAGCCGAAATCAAGGTTCCGTCGGGAGTTATGAGTTTCGAAATAATGAATATCTCACTATAAAGCCTATGCCTAGTATTTTCAGTAAAATAATAGCAGGCGAAATACCATCGTACAAGGTGGCCGAAGATGACCGGTTCTTTGCTTTTCTGGATATTAACCCGATGGCAAAGGGGCATACACTGGTTGTCCCGAAACAAGAAGTAGACTATATCTTCGACCTTGACGATACAACACTAAAAGACATGACCGCTTTCGCTAAAAAAGTAGCTAAGGCTATAGAGAAAGCCATTCCCTGCAAACGTGTGGGAATGATGGTCATAGGCATGGAAGTACCTCATGCGCACATACACCTGATTCCGATTAACAAAGAATCGGATATGGCGCTTTCTAATCCGAGAGTAAAGCTTGAACAATCGGAGTTTGAGGAAATAGCCAAAAAGATAAGAGAGAATATTTAGGCTTACCACGAAGACAAAAGCAGTGTCTGCTGTGGTAAAGCTTTAAGAATAAGGAAATCCCTGCACTTTTCAGTTGCAGGGATTTTTAATTTATGCGAATCAAGGGTTGCTTTGGGTTGAAGTATACTATTATAAATCAATCTTCTGTTTTGCAATCAGGGTTCTAAGTCCACGAAGTGGGCTAATATGGATAACTACGGGTAAAACCCGTGGAAAAAGCGGATAGGGAGACATATTCTTCAGTCAGTTCCTGCCACGGGTTTTGCCCGTGGTTATCCACCTTCAGTCCCTTCGGGACAATAAGTTACTGTGCTTTTTAACCCTTGATTCGCATTATTTATAAGAAAAGCTTGTTTAAACAGTTTCTAAGATAGCCATTATTTGCTTTTTAATAGCATTCATACCGTTTATGTTTGGATGATTGCTTTGCTTTTCTATATTCATAAGTTGTACAGATTTTATCTTATAATAGTCACAGATAAGTGTTTGTGATTCTGTTATTACTTCTTTCAACCCTGTATTTACTATATTTATTATCCGGGCATCCGGATGCTTTTTTGTCAGGTAATCGAGCATATACGCAAAAGCGGGACGAAAACTTTTCAGATCGGCTGTTGTCCAATCATGATACTTATAGTCGCCAACCGGAGAATTTGCCCAACTATCGTTTGTACCGCCAAAGATAAATATTATATCGGGGTCTCCCATATTATTCATTCTGGCAATAAAAGAGAGTGAAGAACTATCCGTTCCATAATAGCCGGTATTACATATTGTGGCGCCCGAATATGAATTGTTTATTTCCAATGTGGCTCCATACTCTTGTAATACCCCATGCCACCACATCTGCTTTACATCCACTACATCATTTGCATCCCATCCGTTGGTTACAGGATACCAAACCGGATTAGAGACCGGCGTGACAAATCCTTCAAAGGTAGAATAGGAATCGCCGAGTATACTTATTTTGATTTCTTTCTTTACAACCAGATCCTCATCATCGTTATCGTTATCGTTGCAACTGACAAAGCTTACCGAAATATAAAACGCGAGAAGTATATAGATAATGTTCCTTATCATTGTAGTTTGAGAGTTAGTGAAAAAGTTTTACAATATATATTTTATGCGAATCAAGGGTTAAATGTGCTATTTTTTGTTCCTTTAGGGACTGAATGTTGGTAGAAAGAAGCTTTAACCGGTTAATTGCGTGCCGTCAGGTACGCAATATCTACAGAACAATTCACATTTTGTACCTGACGGCACAAAAAAACGAATTTCATTCATGTTTCTACCAATATGATGTGCCTAACGGCACATTTAACCCTTGATTCGCATATTTTAAGCAAACTTACATAAAATACGTGATTAATAAGTGGCTGGATAATCATTTCTCTCTTATTTCATTTTTGTTAACATCCTGTTTTTATGGAATCTTCCCAAACAGTTACTTCGCTAATGATAATAATGCGAACGAAGGATTGCGTTTTCACACAAAAAATTTGTCTTATATAAGGGCTCTTTGACATAATGAGGATTTTAGGTTTCAATATAAAAAAAGTAACATGGAGAAAGTATGGAAAAGGTGTCACCTTTGTCACTTTTTCATTGTAACTCTTTGATTATAAATACTATTATTTTACCCTTGTCACTTTTTAATTGATGGCTTGCAGCAGACCTGAAAAATTGAACAATACGCCTCGCTGTTGACTGATAAGTGTTGACTGTTGACTGAAAAAAAGTGTCACCTTTGTAACTTTTTTCCCTCAGCATTGTTTTAATTAAATATAAAGTCTTTTGGGTGCTTTTGTACTCAAAAGAATAATATGGATGTTAGTAACTGTTTAAATTTTATACGAATATTTTATTATACCTTTTTCTTCGTTCATTTTTAGTCTGTTTTCGGCTATTTTTTCCTTTCTCTCAACTCAAATAGCCCGCTATTATCGTTTCGAGGAAGAACCAACGGTCACAGGAGCGAAGCGTATGTAAAAAAGCAGCTCTAAAACAGCTCTAAAAATTTGAACGAATAAAATTTAAACAGTTACTTATTGCTTCTGTATTAGTTCTGGCTGAATAAGAGCAGGTTCAGTTTTATCTATATTTATTATTGAATTGGTAAATAATAAATCGAACAATATTAGAGCCTGTTTAATTTTCGCTAAAATTTAAACAGACTCTTAGATTCGTTTTTCGAAATAATTTGTATCTTTAAAACGGGTATAACAGGCTTTTATATAGAACATAATATACACAGTAAATTGCACAATTATTATTGGGAATATTCTCTTAAAACTAAATCATTACAAGTATGTTGGATGGAATTTTAGATCTTATTAAAGATCAGGCATTAGGTGCCGTTACTCAAGCAGGTGTGCCTGCAGACAAACAAAGTGCGGCTGTAGAGACTACAGCTTCATCGATTGTAGACGGGTTGAAAGATCAGCTTAGTCTTGATAATGTATCTTCTCTTATGAGTCTTTTTGGAGGAAGTTCATCATCTTCTTCGGCTCTTTCGGCGAGCAATCCTATTGTAAGCTCTATACAGAAGACCGTGGTAACCTCTTTGAGCGAAAAAGTAGGTCTGAACTCTGCAATGGCTAATACTATCGCTTCTACTGTGGTTCCGGCTTTGATAGGTCTGTTGTCTAAAAAGTCAAGTGACCCGAACGATTCTTTCGATTTCGGTTCATTGCTTAAGTCTTTTACTGGTGGTGGCGATTCGGCTGGTGGACTTTTAGGTGGACTTTTAGGTAAGTTCCTGAAATAAAAGATAAATTTTACCTCGGAAAAGAAATAGGGATGTATTATTAAAATACATCCCTTCTTCTTAAAAAAAACTACTAACATCCATGTAGTTTCGTGATAAGAAAGTGTAGAACCATGTTTATAAATTACTTTCGCTTAAAGGACTGTTCCATCCTTTTATTTCCAGTTTAGCGCCTTTTGCATCAACCTGTTCTTTATTTACTTTACATTCAATTATTTTCTTTTGGTTAGGCAACAGGCTTATATAATTATCTGTCCAGAATGCAGGAACGATCATTTCACCTTTGTTGTCTTTCAGTTTCATACTTATCATAAACGCTATATGCTGAGTAGGATTCTCTATTTCGACACTGTATATGGTATCATTATCCTTTTCTGCTTTGGCAGTCTTTACATTTAATTTCACAGCCTCAATTTGTGAAACGTTTGTGAAATCACTGTAGCTTTTAGCCGGAGTGTGTACCCAGTTGGTTTTTTCCCACTGATATTCATCCGGTTTTGAAGACAGGCAATAGAAATTATCGGCAACGGGTTGTCCCTCTTTATTGAATATTTCCAGAGAAAGGAATACATTCTCGGTCAGAGGTTCCAGTTGCAATATATTTGCAGATGTATTGGTTTTTATATCCAGAGCGATTTCCTTTTTCTCTTTCAGTTTGGAATTTATGTCAAACACCTGTACTATAGCCTTATATCCGTTTATATCTTCCATCTGTTCGTTCACGGCATATACGCTGTTATTACCATAGTTGTAAATTAACTGTAATGGTTGATTCGCTTTCTTTACAGAATAGTATGCAGCTGTAGGGACTTTATAGTAATCATACATTTGCCAGTAAAGGGAAGGCCATGCCGAATTTAGCATCCATTGCACAATGCCGGTGGTTTTACCTATGTTTACCCTGAAGGCTTCAAACATGGCGCGTGTGCCGTCATAGTTGACTAAGTCGGCTTTCATCAGATAATCGTTCAGGTCTTTAGCCGACCCGTATTTGCTGTTGATGACTGATGTTAGTTCTTTAAGGGAGTTCATCGCTGTAGTAGACGCGGTGCAATGGTAGCTCCAAGCATCGCCGATAGGCCATAGTTTATCTTCGGGAACGAATCTTTTAATAGATTCTAATACAGGCAGCTGTGCTCCTATGCCGGTTTCGGTATTGTAACCGTATGCTCCGCCATACAGGGTATCGATGTACCAGTAGTTAGGCCCCACATATTCATAAGGTCCAAACATCTTGGTGCCCGTTTTGCCCGATAGTTCACTCTCGCGTTTCTGTGCAGCAGCTACATAAATCCTGTTGTCGTTCTCCTTTAGGAATGCCAGATATTTCTCTTCCAGTTTAGGCGTAGGAAGCATATCGCTGCCCGGCATCCAGGATATGATACTAGGATGGTTGCGCAGCCACAATACTTGTGTAGCAAAGGATTCGGCTATAAGGTCTATCTCTTCATCGGTAAGGATACAGCCAAATTTATCATCGCAAGGCTTTCCGTAATAGGCTTCCCATTCCCACTGGCAGCTCCATCCTACAACGGCCATAAGCCCGTATTTGTCGCATAAATCGTAGATATTGGAACTTGTACCCCAGAAGCTTTCGAAACGTATCATGTTCATATTCATGTCTTTTACATATCGAACCTGAGTTTCGTTACTTTCCGGTGTGTCGCGCAGGAATATATCGTCTGTCCATCCTGCCGATTTCAATAATACGTTTTTTCCATTAAGTTTGAACCCTCTGTGCCCTTCCTCTGTAAGGTAAGATTCTATTTCGCGTACGCCAAATGTTACATCTTCTTTGTCGGAGACAACATTATCATCCTTAAACTTCAAACTGAGGTTGTAAAGTTCGGGTTTTCCCATGTGATTACACCACCACAGGCGCGGATTTTTCATGTGTAACATGTCGGCCTCTTCCGGGGTTATCTTTACTTTTTTCTTTTCCTTAGGAGCTAATACCACAGGGTAAGAGAATGATTTAGATTCTATTTCTCCTATTAAGTTACCTGTAACTTCTTCGTCTGTAAGGTTTTCTACTTCGGTTTCTATTGTCAGCCATGCTTCGTCTAAGGTTGCAGTGTTTACCTTAGGCTGCACATAGGTATTTTTTAGTTTCACACCTCCTGTCACAGTCAGATATACATTTCTGTACAATCCCATATTTTCATCGGCCGGACGAGGATTCCAGTCGGCAAATCCGGTATTGGGATCGCCGGGTTGGGCTTTGAATACTTCTACGGCTAAGACGTTGTCTGATGTAATATAGGGTGTGACATCAAATGAGAAATGACGAAATGTTCCATATACAGAATCACGGGAAGCTATAAGCTTACCATTCAACCATATATTTGCATAATATGATATTCCGTCAAAATTCAACGTTACATGTTGATCTTTTGTTAATTGAGGTAATGCAAATTCGTTGCGGTACCAGAATGGTTTATCGAACTGACTCTTATCTATATCCTTTATATTTGTTCCCATGAAAAGATCCGGATAAAGTCCGTTTGTAGTGAGAACCCCCATCACAGTAGATGGTACAGTTGCTTTATACCAGTTCTTTACCGATTGTTGGGGTCCGGAAATGATATCTCCTGTATTTGTGATACTATCCGAAGATTGGATGTTCCAGTTAGTAGCCAAATTAATCTTTTGATATATATTCTCCTCCTTTTGGCTACATGAACTGGTAGTAAAGAGAATACAGAATAATAGGAACGCGGAAAATAGATTTTTATGAGTCATAGCATTCGTTTTGAGAATTTGATCTGTATGGTGTAAATATACAGAAAATATTATTGTCAAGAAAGGAAATGCAGGATATGGTCCTGCATTCTCCTTTTCTTCTATTATCTTAGGTTGTAGCTTATTAGAAATTCGCTTTGTCTACATCCCACCACAAACGTGTTCCTGCATTATCGGTACCTCCGAGTTTGCTTACACCATCTGCATAATTAGTTGCATTATCCACAGCTTCAGAACTTGGGAATGGTATACGGCGTGGTCCCAGTTCGGTAGATACAAGACCTTGGCTGTTGTTCTTCACTACAGGGAACAACTTTGGATAACCTGTCCGGCGATGGTCTGTCCATGCAGGTGTTCCGTCCGGAAATACAGCAATCCATTTCTGTGTTATTATTTTCTGTAGTTTCACTTCATTGTTGTCTGCATTATCCCATTTAGGACTTACCAGATTCACTGCATCGTGGCTGTTTGCAGGAATAATAGGATCCTCAAATTTTGCAGGTAAGGCTGTTGATGCAAGATAGTTTTCAACTCCTGATAATCCATATTGTTCAAATGAAGCAGTTACACCTTTTGTATATAGTTCCTGAGCTGTTCCACCCATATTCCATCCGCGGAGAGCTCCTTCTGCTCTTAGGAAATACACTTCAGCCGGGCTGATAAGTACCGGAGGTGTACTTGCTGAAACATTGATAGCTGAACTATTTGCATATATTTCCCTGTCTACTCCTGTTCCTAAGCGGATACCTTTGTATTCTCCTTCAACCTTAGCATTTGTAGCTGGTACAAAATATTTTTCGAGGCGTGGATCTTCATAACCCTTCAATATTGATTCCATATCTGAACTCATTGTACAATCCCCCCAGTTACTTATTGTAGCAATAGGGTTTGCCATATTAGATACTTTGGCTATGTCTCCTGCGGCTACAAGTACACCTAAAGAATGGTTTACAGCTTTTTCAGCCTGAGCTTTAGCCTTTTCAGGGGCTACTTTCACTATTGTCATGGCCAGTCTTAGGCGAAGGCTGTTAGCAAATTTAATCCATTGTTTCATGCTTCCCTCATAGATATTATCCACTCTGGCAAATCTCGCATTGCCAGGATCTTCATTTTCATAAGCTTCCAGGCCAGCAATACCTTCGTCCAAATCTGCAAAGAACTGATCGTATAAAGATTCTACGTTGTCATAAGCAGCGCCCAAATCGGATTTTCCAAATTGTGAATAGATAATCGGGCCATAAACATCAGATACTCTATGCATTGCTGCAACTTTCAGTATCTTGCCCCATTTAGTATATATAGCCAGATTGTCATATTGCGCCGCTTTATTCTCCATTTTCATAAAGTTGGCCATAGTATAACTGTTCGATGTAGTCCATGCGTATGAATTCCATCCGTCGTTCATAGCATATGTCAGGTTAGAAGACACACCGAAACTAGGAGAAGACATATATCCCGAAAACATATCTGAATTTAGATTCTGATATAGCTGGTATGTCCAGTCAGTACCTGATCCATAGTTATAGTTGAATATTACACTTGTTTGGAATCCGGGAAAATAAGCGCCTACCAGATTGTCATCGGGAAGCATATCGTCATCGTAAATACCTTGATCGGATGTATTCATATCCTCAAATCCGTCGGTACATGAAGGCATCAGTGTTATTGCTACCGGTAGCACCAATAAGCAAATATATTTGAATATCTTTTTCATAATGTTTATTATTATTTGTATTAGAAACTAAGTTTAAGGTTGAATCCGAAGCTGCGTGTAGATGGCATACCAAATGCATCCACTCCCTGCAAATCGTTACCTGTAGATAATGTCGCATCCGGATCGAATGGAGCATTGTTCTTGAAGAAGAACAGGTTTCTGGCAACAAATGATAACTCAGCGGCTTTTATAGCTTTAGTTTTCAGTAATAATCTCGGACTAAAACGGTATCCGATAGATAATTCGCGAAGTCTGATATTTGTTGCATCATACATATAATACTCTGTTAAGCCTGCTCCGAATTCGGAACTAACTGTCTGGTAGAATCCTTTTACATCAGAGATTTTTGTACCTTCCAACATTACATGCCCTCTGTCTCTTGCAGCAGCAGTGACATCAGTAGCTCCCCTGTAGTCAAGGTCAGCCTGAGTAATGGATAATACATCTCCACCTACTCTCATGTCGATCAGGAAGTTGAAAACTATATTTTTATAAGTAAAGGTATTTGACCAACCAATATTGTATTTAGGAGCTGTATTTCCTACTTTTTCCAACGCTGTAGTTCTCAAAGGAAGATCATTTTCATAGATAATATTGTTATTCTCATCTCTCTGGAAAGCAATACCATAAATATCTCCGAACGAACCGCCTTCTGTTACTACCATCTGATAGTTACCAGTCTGAGTCTTATTACCTAAGATGAATGAAGGAAGATCCGGGTGAAGTTTCTTTACTTTATTTCTGTTTAGTGAATAGTTGAAAGATGTTTTCCACATAAATGCATCTGTCATAATCGGGCTACCACCCAGAACGATTTCAACCCCCTGGTTTTGTATATCACCACCGTTCACGCCATAGTATGCATATCCTGAACCAGCTGGAGCTGGAACCAAGAAGAATTGGTTCTTCGTATTTGTCTTATAATATGTGAAGTCAAAGTCGATTCTGTTTTGTAAAAATCTCCATTCTGTACCTACCTCTATTGATGTGGTTTTCTCCGGTTTCAGGTCTGTAAACGGAGCATTTTCGCTTTCCAGATAGCCACCATCAGAAGCCATCGAACCTGCCGGGTTTGATGAATAGATAGGCACTGTGTTACCCACTTGGCTCCATGCTCCTCTCAGTTTAGCAAAAGAGATAGCTTTTGGCATCTGAACCATATCAGACAATACAGCAGTAAGACCAACTGAAGGATAGAAGAAACTCATATTTTTTGTATATGACAGATTAGACGACCAGTCGTTACGTGCTGTCAGGTCTAAGAACAGATAGTCATTATAGCTGAGCTGTGCTGTCCCGAATACTGATTGCATCTGAGAATGGTTATCTACCGGAGTAGCAGTAGACTCAACAGATATCAGGTTCTGTAATGTAAATACATTCGCATACTTCATTCCACCCGGATTTGAGTCAAAGCGTTCTGATTTGTAATATTCATCCTTAATACTAGCTCCTATTGTTCCTTGTATACCGAAAGGCCCCTTTAGTTGAGGAGTAAATGTTGCCATAATATCTCCATAGCTAATCATCTGTTCGCCTGTATATTTTATATAACGTCCGTTACCTCCTTTAGCCAAAGCTGTATGTGTACCTACATACATTTTCTGCCAATACCTGTCAGCCGCAAAGTCGGCGCTACCTCTGGCCTGCAATGCCAACCAGTCGGTCACTTTCAGGTTTGCAGTCAGGGATGCGATAACACGGTTTCTCTTGTCACTGCTCGGAATCATCGATGTTAACCAATAAGGGTTCTGGCTTTTTTCAGTAAGGTCATACCAGTTTTGTTCGTTTACATTACGGTCGTTATTAAATAAGAAACGTCCATCACCTGCATAGTCAGATAGCCTTTGTCCCTGAGGGAATCTATATAGACCTACCAATGGATTCATATAGTACCCCCCTGCTACAGGCCTGTTCTTGATAGTCTGATTCATCAGGTTCACATTTGCATCCAGTGAAAGCCTATCATCAAAGAATTTCGCTGTTTCCCTGAAGTTCAGGTTATGCTTCATCATCGAGTTGTTTGGCACGATACCTTGTCCTGATGTATTTGCATACGAGAAGTAGGTTTGCATTTTATCAGATCCGGCACTAAATGATAGAGAATTTGTAAAAGTTGTACCAGTATTAAAGAAATCTTTTACATTATCACGGCTTCCTCCTGATAATTTTTCTCCCCAATTACCATTATATGTTTTTTGAAGATCAGGTGTTTCAAATGCATAATCTAGCATCAGGTTGCTGGAGAAATCTATTTTTACAGCACCGGCTTTACCTTTCTTTGTAGTAATCAATACTACACCATTGGCAGCTTCCGAACCATAAAGTGCGGCTGCGGCAGGCCCTTTCAGGATATTCATGCTTTCGATATCATCCGGATTGAGGTTGGCTATACCATCACCAGAGTCGCGTCCTCCGGCATCGTTTGTACCACCCAATACAGTCAATGGTTGTTCATTTGTCCCATTCGACATCGGCATACCATCGATTACATACAATGGCTGGTTATTCCCTGATAGTGAACGTCCACCACGGATAACAACTTTAGACGAACCTCCCAGACCGGAAGAACTCTTATTGATCTGTACACCTGCAGTTTTTCCGGCAAGGGCGTTGATCATGTTCGGGTCTTTTACTCTTGTCAGGTCATCATTACCTATTTGCTGTGTAGAATAAGTCAATGATTTTTCTTTCTTCTTGATACCCAGAGCTGTTACTACTACTTCGTCAAGTATCTGAGAATCTTCTTTCAGTGTAAAATCAACGTTCGTTTGACCGTTCAATGCTATTTCCTGAGGCAGGTAGCCTACATAAGTGATTACAAGTGTAGCATTGGCTGGTACGGTAAGAGCATAGTCCCCGTCTATTCCGGTCATCGTACCGTTGGTTGTTCCCTTTTCGGATACGCTGGCACCAATTAGCGGTTCGCCGTTTGCATCCAAAGCAATACCTTTAACAGTAATTTTTTGTGATTGTTGTGTAGATTTGTTGTCCTGATCTGCTTCTTTCTTTTGGGAGAGAAGAATCTTTTTATCCCTTATTTCGTAAGAGATATTTGTACCCGCAAAAACTTTTTGTAATGTTTGTGAGAGGTCTGCATCTGTTACCTCAATGTTTACAATTCTATCAATATTCACTACCGGTTGGCTATAAGCAAAAGTATAACCAGTTTGTTCGGCAATTGTAGATAAAACTTTTTCCAGTTTTGTTTGCTGGAAATTCATGGTTACCTTCTGAGCCGACACTGTTATTGTCGCGCACATAAATATAACCATAAAGGCTAAAATTACACGTTTCATAGTTTACATTTTTTTAAGGTTAAAAAAATAGGCTCTTTATATAATAGACCCACCAGTGCACCAAAAGGATGATAAGAAAGTGTAATTTTTTTTAATTATTTTATTTCATACTGACAATCACTTGTTTACCATCGAAATAAAATTTAACCGGAGATATTTTTTCTAAATCAGTAAGCATTTTTTCTAAAGGAACATTTCCGGATACGATCGTATACGAATATATATAGGCTCTGCTATCTTCTACGATGAAGGGTACGTTATACCATCGGTTCATATCTGCTACAACATCTTTGAGTGGCGTGTTTTTAAAGGCCAGGATATCTTTTTTCCATAAAGACACAAATTCGGTATCCTGATTTTTAGAAATGCGGCATTCGCCCGTACTTCTGTCATAGGTCAGCTTTTCTCCGGGCTTAACGCAATATTTCCCTTTGGCAAAGGGTATAAGGCTAATATCTCCTTCGTCCAGAGCAACATATATAAGATTACTGGCTGAATAGGCTTTTACATTAAATTCGGTTCCATATACTTTTATCACATCATCGTTCATCTGTACCATAAACGGCCTGTCAGGGTTTTTGTCCACAGTGAAATAGCCTTCTCCATTCAGGTAGACCTTCCTGTCGAACAAGCTGAACTTTTTAGGGTAACGCAGATGCGTGTCGGAGTTCAGATATGCCTTTGTGCCATCCTGAAACATGACTTGTATGCGTTCGCCTTTAGGTACATATACATCTACATACTCGGTTTTGCCAAATAAATCCACCTTCTTATTGACCTGCCATCCCAAGCCAAGAATAAAGATGAATGGTATAGCAATAGCTGCCACGCGAAGAATTGTGCGGCGAAAGCGGCGCCGTTTCCCATGTTCGACTATCCTGTCGAACATTTTATCGGAAGGGATGATATGGTCAACAAAGAGTTCTTCATACCCTTCTTTGGCATGAAGAGCCTGTATATCCATCTTATGCGACAGATGCATTTGCCCCTCCTCTGTAGCAAGCCATTCTGCTACGGTGTTAGCTTCCTCGGTAGTTGCCAAGCCATCAATAACTTTTTGGATGGTTTCGTCAGATGGTCTATTCATTATAGTATAAGTATAATAATTATGTATATATTAGCTCTCCTTATATAGTTGACACATATTTTTCAGAAAAGAATGATAATAATAAGACTTATTAACATTTTCCCCATCTGGGCTCTTAGTATTTTAATAGCTTGTGCATAATGTGTCTTCACTGTATTTATTGAAATTTGCATCTTATCGGCGATTTCCTGATTCGACATCTTTTCATCCATTTTCAGCAAACACACTTGTCTTTTTTGTTCCGGAAGCGCAGCCAGTGCCTGCCTGAATATGGTCATCAGTTCTTTTTGCTCGATTGTATTCAGTAAGTCATCTTGGTAAATTTCAGCAGTCTGTGCCAATTCATAGTTCTTCTTAATAATAGTATTTTCGTTTCGTATCTGATTTAATATATAGTTCTTAGTGATAGTATACAGGAAGTTCTTTAAACTTACTTTTATTGAGACATCTTCACGGAATTCCCATAATTTGGTAAAAATATGTTGTATGGCGTCTTCTGCCATATCCCTGTCTTTAAGATAAGTGTAAGCCAAAACATATAACTGTTTATGGTATTTATTATAGATAACAGTGAATGCCTCCTTGTTACCTTTCTGCATCAGGGAAAATAAATCAGGATCGCCCGTTTGTTGATTTATATCTACTTGTGGTCTTGCGAACATATTATTTTTAGAAAGGTTAACAATACAAAGCTACGAATTTTATATATTTCAATGAAAGAAATCAGTTATTTAACTAATCAATCTTATTGATAGCTCATTTGATAGTTTTCTGAATTAATCTTTTTACTTAAATTTGCATATAAAGCTATTATAAGTCATACTAACCATCTATTCCGTTTATAATGAGATTTGTATATATATTATTGTTGTCATTATTACTCTCTTCATGTAGTGCTTCGTTTGTAAATATAGGCATAATTGGGATTATTACAATGTTTGCCCTGATGTTATTGCTTTTTGCCCTGATGTTTTTTTTAATAGCACGCAGAAAGAAGCAGGGGGAGAAGAGCCTTGTAAAATTTAATAATGATGTCTATCTGGCTTTGAATAAGCTGGATACTCCTCAAAAGAAGGCGGAAATGTTAAACGCTTTGATAGAGCGGATAGACAATGACGAGAAATATAAAAAAGATACCGAGTGGCGCGACAAAGTCCTTGTGAAAACATATATGCATCTGGCTATTGTATATTATCAGATGGGGGACGAGATGCAAACGTTGAATATATGTTCCAAAATCATTGAATTAGACCCTGATGACGCCATGCCGTATTACAACCGTGGGTCGATATACAGTAATATGGGGTTGTTTGACAAAGCATTACAAGACTTAGACCGCACTATAGAACTGCAACCTGATTACGCCAGCGCGTATAATAACCGTGGACTGGTGCATGAAAAGATGGAACATTACGAGGAGGCGTTAGCCGATTATAATGAGGCGATACAATTGGAGGGTTCGCCAATAGCCTATTATAACCGGGGAAATACATATTATGAGATGGAACAATATGACGACGCCTTAGGAGATTATCGGACTGTAATTGAAAAACTCGACGAAAATGACCAGCCTGACCTGAGAACAGAGGTGGAAACGAGTATCAAGATTGTAGAGAATAAGATAGATAATAAAGGCTAAAAGAGGCAGCATGCCACAAAAGCACGTCATCCCGTGCCTGGCACGGGATCCCCTAAAATGTAAGCTTTGATAATGCGGGGATTGCGAATCGGCTCCGCAATGACAAATACTCTTCTGCTGTCCTTATTTTGCAGGAAATATTATATCCTTATCTTTTACAGAGTACTTGAAGTCTCCTGATTCGAACTGAACCATTTTCACTTCACTCATTTTTATCTTTTCCTTGATAGAGACAGATGCCGCTTTCGGAGTGCCGGATGGGAATTCCACCCTGTCTCTCAGGGTAAGCGTTCCTTCGTAAATATTCCCTTCTTTATCAATGATTCTTGCATTACTATAGCTTCGGAATGACATTTCCTGATCTTTGTTCGACTTGTTTTCGATAACGAAGTTGATTGTAAGGCCGGTCGCCGACTCTTCATATTTTTTCCATGTCAGGTAAATATTTTTACCGATCTCCATTGTTCCCGGTGTCAGGTTGGGATCTTCATTCAGAGGTACATTTATAGCTTTAAAGTTAAACTTCATATCAATTTTGTTTGTCCAGTCTCTGGCGTCTATCAACATTGCCGTTACCGGATTCATGTCTTTGTTCTGAGTTGCAAATGCGAAGTCAAAGCTGTAAGGTATGTCCGGTTGAAGGGTCTGGTCGAAAGAGGATAAATAAGTGGATTTGCCTCCCCACCATAAACCCGAAAGTTTGTGGGCGTCTCCGTCAGCGGCTACAATACTGGTTTTGAGGTTCATAATCCTGAATTCCTTATTGGCGAACATTTTACCTGAGACAAGTAACTGATCGCCTATTACACGCGTAGATTCCACTTTAATAATCAGGTTGCCGGAAGTTTGTTCTTGTTGGGCCATAACTCCTAAAGCCAGCACCGTACTGAATAATACTAATAACAGATTTCGTTTCATAATATAAGACTTTAAGTTATAGAAACCTCTTTGCTAGAGGGAAGAATTATACTTATTAATGCTTGCAGTTGCCTTTATTGAAACAATTTATAGCTGATAGATGTCCGAAAATATGCCTTTGTTGATTTAAGATTTCTTAAAGATATATAAAAACTTGGTTCACCAACAATAGTTTAACGAACTAATTGAATATAAAATGAGTATCGTTTCAATAAAGCAGCTTTAGCCAAAGCAACTTTGCTCAAAGTCCTTTTCTTTTTACAATAAAGAAATCATATTGGATCGATATTTGCCCTTCTCATATAAAAGCGATAATTTTGCAGTCTGCTTGCAGAAGCATAATAATAACCAAACACATGAGCAAGAATATATCTGATTTTGAAATAATGGCGCCTGTAGGCTCGTACGACTCATTAGCCGCGGCAATACAGGGTGGCGCCGACTCTATCTATTTTGGGATAGAGGGGCTTAATATGCGTGCCAAATCTTCTAATAACTTTACCATAGATGACCTGAAACAGATAGCTGCTATCTGCAAAGAAAAGGGGCTGAAAAGCTACCTGACAGTGAATACCATCATTTATGATGATGATATTTCGCTGATGCACCAGATTGTGAACGCGGCGAAGGAAGCCGAACTTAGCGCTATTATCGCCTCGGATGTCGCCGTGATGATGTACGCCCGTAGTATAGGCGTTGAAGTACATCTGTCTACACAGCTGAATATAACAAATACCGAAGCGTTGAAATTCTACGGTCAGTTTGCCGATGTGGTAGTATTAGCCCGCGAACTGAACCTCGATCAGGTGGCTGCCATATATAATGATATTGTAAACCAGAATATAAAAGGGCCTAACGGAGAACTTATCCGTATCGAGATGTTTTCGCACGGTGCTCTGTGTATGGCTGTATCGGGTAAATGCTACCTGAGCCTGCACGAAAAAGATTTGTCGGCCAACCGCGGGGCGTGTAACCAGATATGCCGCCGGGGGTATATTGTAAAAGATAAAGAAACCGATATAGAACTGGAAGTAGACAATGAATACATCATGTCGCCTAAAGACCTTAAAACCATCCATTTCATGAACAAAATGATGGATGCGGGCGTGCGTGTGTTCAAGATAGAAGGCCGTGCACGCGGCCCTGAATATGTGCGAACGGTGGTCGAATGCTATAAGGAAGCTATAAAAGCATACTGCGAAGATACGTTTACCTCAGATAAGGTAGCTGACTGGGACGAGCGTCTGGCTACGGTTTTCAACCGTGGCTTCTGGAATGGTTACTATCTGGGGCAGCGATTGGGCGAATGGTCGAGCAACTACGGTTCGGGGGCAACCAAGCGCAAGGTTTATATCGGAAAGGGACTCAAATACTTCTCCAATCTGGGCGTGGCGGAGTTCCTGATGGAAACCCAATCGTTGAAGGTAGGGGATGAAATACTCATAACAGGCCCTACAACAGGTGCCGTGAGCCAGATTGTGGATGAAATACGTGTAGACCTGAAACCGGTAGATGAAACCGTTAAAGGGGAAAAATTCTCTATGAAAGTGAACGAAAAAATCCGTCCGTCGGATAAGCTGTTCAAACTGGTAAAGGTGGAACAGAAGAAAAAGTATGTAGAGAAGGTATAGAAAGCCTGATTACATCCTATTTCCCCAGATTCCTTTTTATATTAAACCTGACAATCTTCGCTACTAAGCCCAATGGAAGAGGTTTGTTGTAAGGTAGTTGTATACCACCTTTTGTCGTTTTATAAGCAACCAGTTCCTCTTTAAAAGCTTCCATCGCTTCCACTCCGGGGTATAGCCCGATGTGTTTTTTATGCCCTGCAAAATGAATAAGGTTGCCATTCATTTGGAATGTCGGCATTTGCCAACTGATCTTTTCGGTAGCTTCCGGTGCAGCCTTCTTTATCGCAGCCCTTAACTTTTCCATCAGTACCTGTATATCTCCGGGAAATGCTGCAATATATTCATCAATGTTTTGTGGAGTCATAGCTATTCTATCTATTAGGTAAATATTGTAAGATTTAGGGAATCTCCCCGGACATTACAAATATATCTAAAAATCCGGAAGGACGGGCACACCCTTGTAACGGAAACAAAACTCTGCTACTATACAAATGGAAATACAAGAAAGGATTTGGAATATTAATTCGGTGCTTTCGAATACAGATATGCCGCAATAAAAATAAATACAATATTAGGAATCCATACGGCCAACATAGGAGGCATCGTTCCCGAAACGGCAAATGAAGAGCTTATCGTCTGAAACATGATATATGTTACACTCAGCCCCAGTCCGATTCCGATATTGAGCCCCATTCCCCCTTTCATCTTGCGGGCAGACAGGGAGGCTCCTATAATAGTAAGGATGAAAGCGGAGAAAATAGAAGCAAAGCGCTTATGAAATTCTATTTCGAATTGAGTGATACTTACCCCGCCGATATTTGCCAGCCCTTTTGCTTTCTGACGCTGGATATATGAATACAGCTTTGGGGTAGTCATCTGCTCAAAGTCGTTTACCGACACGAGAAAATCGCTTGGTATAACATTCAGTGTAGTATCGAGCCGGGTTCCTGTAGATATTTCTTCTTTCATCCCATGAAACTCCCTGATTGAGTAATTATTCAGAATCCAATGATAAGCTGTATCATACTCTATCCTGTTGGCCACCAACCTTGATTTCAATTCCTTATCTTCAAATTTATCAAGGGAGAGATTATAACCCTGACGTGTCTTATTATCAAACCGTTCGATATACAGGATAACGCCTTTATCAACCTGCATCTGAATGCGGCTGGCATAATCGACACTTTTATCTTTTATATATTTATTCTGAAATTTTATACGTGTTTCGTTTGCCGGGGGAATAATAAAACTGCTCAATAAGAATGAACAGATTGCAATAATACCTGCCGAGATCATATAAGGCTTCATCAGCCGCTTAAAGCTCATCCCATTAGAAAGCATGGCTATGATTTCCGAATTATCCGCCAGCTTGGATGTAAAGAATATTACGGCAATAAATACAAACAGGGCGCTGAACAGGTTTGTATAATATGGCACAAAGTTTACATAGTAATCGAATATGATCGCTTTTAGCGGAGCATTGTTGCTCAGGAACTTATCGAGCCGTTCGTTAATATCAAATACTACCGAGATGGAAATGATAAGAATAATTGAGAAGATGTAAGTTCCCAAAAATTTCTTTATTATGTACTTATCCAGTATCGTTAGTAATTTCATTCAACTAAACTGTTATAAACGTCTCGAAACATTCTCAACCATCACTTTCTTCCATGCCGTGAAATTCCCTTCGACAATATGACGGCGCGCCTCTTTTACCAGCCACAGGTAAAAGGCCAGATTATGGATAGAAGCTATTTGCAGTCCCAGAATTTCATTTGTAATAAATAAGTGACGAAGATATGCTTTTGTGTACAAAGTATCAACAAAAGATGCTCCATTTTCTTCTATCGGGGAAAAATCTTTTGCCCATTTCTGATTCCGCATATTCATAATACCATTGCGGGTAAAGAGTTGCCCGTTTCGCCCGTTTCGTGTCGGCATTATGCAGTCAAACATATCCACTCCGCGTTCTATTGCTTCTAGTATATTGGCAGGTGTACCTACTCCCATCAGATAACGGGGCTTATCCTTAGGCAGTATCTCATTCACTACCTCTATCATTTCGTACATTTTTTCGGTGGGTTCTCCTACCGCCAGACCTCCAATGGCATTGCCTTCGGCATTTTTCGACGCCACGTTTTCAGCCGCTCTCTTCCGCAAGTCGTCATACACACATCCTTGTACAATAGGGAACAGCGCCTGCTTATATCCATATTCGCATTCTGTTTCTTCAAAACGCTTGATACATCTGTCCAGCCAGCGCTCGGTCAGTTCAAGGGATTTTTTCGCATAAGCATAATCCGCGTCGCCGGGTGTGCATTCATCAAAGGCCATCATAATATCGGCTCCGATTGTACGCTCAATATCCATTACAGATTCTGGTGTGAATATGTGTTTGGAACCATCGATATGCGAGCGGAAAATAGCGCCTTCTTCTGTAAGTTTTCGGTTTTCGGCCAGAGAGAATACCTGAAACCCTCCGCTATCTGTCAGTATTGGCTTATTCCAGCTATTAAATTTATGTAATCCTCCCGCCTCACGTAATATATCCAGTCCCGGACGCAGGTATAAATGGTATGTATTGCCCAGAATAATCTGGGCGTGTATATCATTTTCCAGTTCGGGCATGTGCACTGCCTTTACTGCTCCCTGTGTACCCACAGGCATAAATATGGGAGTCTCTATCTGTCCATGGTCGGTTGTAATCAGCCCTGCACGGGCATTGGATTGACCATCGGTATATTGAAGTTTAAAATCCATTTTATATCTTTACTCAGATTTGGGAGGTTTTAGGCTGATTGCCTTCTTCAGACTCTTCTTTCTGGATTAAGTCCTTTAGCTGTACTACAACTATTGTGGTCTTATTCTTTTTCACCACCGTAAACTGGTAATCTTCGGCCTCCAGCTTATCGTGTGTATTTGGGATACGGCCAAATTTATCTATCAGGTAACCGGCCAGAGTATCATATTGCTTGTCTTTATCTATCGGATGCGGCAGTTCATCATTAATATCTGATATGGCTGCCGTAGCAATAACCGAATATGTATTCTCGCCGGTCTGTTCTACAAACGGAATTTCGTTATCGTATTCGTCCTGTATCTCACCTACAAGTTCTTCGAGAATATCCTCCATTGAGATAACCCCCTCTACCCCACCGTATTCGTTGAGTACCATCGCTATCTGCTGATGTTTTACCTGAAATTCTTTCAGAAGCTGACCAACGCGCTTGGTTTCAGGGGTAAACGATACCGGCCGTATAATGGAACGGATATCTACAGAGCCGTTTATGCGCATCTTTTTTAAGATGTCTTTCAGGTGGACTATCCCGATTGTATTATCAATATTATCTTCGTAACATGGTATACGCGAATAGCCTTCTTCTATAACAAATTCAAGTGTTTTCTCGTCATAGTCGTTAACGTCTATTGCTACAACCTGCGTACGGGGAACCATTATCTGGCGCGCTGTACGTTCCGAAAAATCAAAAGCATTCTGTATAATGTCAAATTCGGCACTGTCTACATTGCCACTTTCTTTGGCCTGGTCTACAAGGTAACGCAATTCATCGCTGCTGTATGCTTCCTGTTCTGTGACAGTATGCAAGCCCACCAATTTTAATACGAGGTTAGCGATCCCGTTTAGCAACCATATAAAAGGGCGGCATATCCAGTAAAAAGCATGTAACGGGTAGGCTACCGCCAGTGTTGTCTGCTCGGAACGTTGTATAGCTAATGACTTAGGGGCTAACTCTCCTAATACTATATGAAGTATGGTAATGATGACGAACGCGGTAACTAACGATACTGTGGAAAGAACGCTCGGAGCAAGTTCAATATTGAATAGCCCGATCAGTTCTTTAATAATTTTGGATACTACAGGTTCCCCGATCCAACCTAACGCCAGACTGGCAATAGTGATACCAAACTGGGTAGCAGCAAGATATGCGTCAAGGTGCGACACTATACGTTTTGAGAGGGCTGCTGCATGGCTACCTGCCTGAGCTTTTAATTCTAACTGAGAAGACCTTACTTTTACAATAGCGAACTCGGCCGCGACAAAAAAACCATTAAGAAAAACAAATAAAAGAGTAATAAGTATTGATATGACAATGTCCATATGTTTTTATGAATGATAATACCTGCAAAGATAATATAAATGTATATTCGTTTAACAAAAACGAATAAATCAATCTTAATTTATATTATCTTTTTAGGTTTAATTATCAAATCTGGAATGTGTTAATATTTAACAGGTAATACTTCAATCCAATAATCATCGGGATCGTTTATAAAATAAAGCCCCATACTGTGGTTTTCATAACAGATACATCCCATTTGGCGGTGATATTCTCTGATTTTATCATAATCACCCTCAACCCTTATGCATAGATGGCTCTCATTTTCGCCCAGTTTGTATGGTTGGGTATGGTCTTTCAGCCAAGTTAATTCAAGGGAAAACGAGCTTACTCCATCTCCCAGATAAACAAGGATAAAAGAACCATCTGAAGATTCTTTGCGCCTTACTTCTGTTAGTCCTAGAGCTTCTTTATAGAAAGCTATACTTTTGTCTAAATCTGTAACATTGATATTAAAATGATCAAATCTGCCTTTTATTTCCATAATTATTTTTATTTTATAATATCTACATAAAATACAAAGATAACAGGATTAAAATTATGATGCGTTCTATCTAAAGTGAATTAATAAATCTTTCGAAAAACAGTAATATACTGCATGCAATACACAATTTTATCCAGAATATCTGTATATTACTACCGCCAAACTAAAAACTTTTCGATCAAACTCTTTTTCTTTTTACAAAAAGTACTATCTTTGCACTCGCTAAAAAGCAAAAAGGATGGTCCGGTAGCTCAGCTGGATAGAGCAACAGCCTTCTAAGCTGTGGGTCGTGGGTTCGAATCCCGCTCGGATCACTAGAAGATCGGAAACGAACAGACAACTTTCCGACAAAATAAGACAAAGCTCTCTGAAATAGCATTTTAGGGAGTTTTTTATTTTCTGCAACAAGACATCATCCGCCACCTTTTTTCCAATAAGGGACAACGAATCGTTACGATATCGTTACGGATTTTAATTTCAGATAAAACCGTAACGAATTAAAATGTAATAATCTCATTTGTCGTAAATTGGCAGTGTTTTGTCCGCCTGGCTTCTAACAATTAATCATAATTTTAAACACTAAAAAATGATGTGTTATGAAATCAACTGTTACGAAGTCTATGTTCAGGACTCTGTTTTACCTTAGAAAGAACGAAGTAAATAAAGCGGGTAACTGCTCCATCATGGTTCGTATTACTGTCAACAAAGAACAAACCCAATTCAGTTCCAAACTGCAAGTCAAACCTGAGCTTTGGGACACGGCAAACGGCAAAGTGTCGGGCAATTCTGCCCAAGCCGTCAACATCAATCGCCTGTTGAATGCCATGCGAGTAAAGATAGATGAGCTTTATCACAAACAACTTAATGAATACGGATATGTATTGCCCGAGAAGATCAAGAATATTGTATTAGGCATTGAGACGGATAAAAAGAAAATGTTGTTGAAACATTTTGCAGAGCACAATGAGTTCTACTTGTTAAAAGTCGGACGAGATACCTCTCAAATAACTTATGGAAGGTATGAATTGACTAAAACACGCTTACAGGAGTTCCTTAAAAAGGAATACCATCTGACGGATATTCCTGTCATGGAACTGCCCCCTGTATTTATAGAGAAATTCTTCTTATATCTCCAAAACGAACATAATTGCAGCAATAATACCGCTCTAAAATTCGTTCAACGTTTCAGGACTGTATTCAACTATATTAAAAGTACCGGAGCGGATATCAAGATAGATCCCTTTGTCGGTTTCAGGTTCAAGACCAAGAAAGTCATTCGGGAAGTCCTTACACAAGAGGAAATTGATACGATTTATCGGAAAGATTTCCTGACAGAAAGGCTCCGCCATATTCGGGATATTTTCATTTTTATGTGCTATACGGGCTTAAGTTATATTGATGTGGCTCAATTGACAGAGGATAATATCAAAACAGCTTTCGATGGTCATCAATGGGTTATGACCAATCGTCAGAAAACCAATGTGCCATCCAATATCCGCTTGCTTGAAATACCTCTTGCGATCATTGAAAAGTATAAAGGAAAACAAAAAGACGGACGACTATTCCCAGTGTGTTCCAACCAAAAGATGAATGAATATTTGAAAGAGATTGCTGCAATCTGTGGAATCGATAAGCCGGTAACCTGTCATGTGGCCCGCCATACATTCGGAACTACTGTTACTTTAGCGAATGGAGTGCCTATTGAAACAGTATCGAAAATGCTTGGGCACACAGACATAAGAACGACACAGATTTATGCCCGGATTGTAGATAAAAAGCTAAGTTCGGATATGGATAATTTGGCTAAGACATACAATAGAAAAAAACGGAGAATCAGCTGATTTGAAATCTAATAAAATAGTCCGGAAAAAGCTCTCGGACTATTTCTTTTTTTATGCAAAATCGAAATTTATTTCTTTCCTTCTTCAATTGACACTTTTCTGAATTCCTTCAAAGCTTTCTCGATTGCCAAAGAGGTTTTACGGGCACGGGTTCCTGCCGCCTTGTTTCCGTTTTCTACTTGTGAAGCTGCATCTTTTGCGAAGTCCGCAAACAGTTGATTCAAATTCTCTACTAAATTTTTCATATTGTTTTTCGTTTATTTTAAAATTCAGGCAAAGATAAAATCATTTTATGTATTGCAAATATACCCTATGCTTTTATTTCAATTATCTCATTCAGGTTAGTGGTAAATCGCCGGGATAAATGCTCCTGCCGGATGTTTGCCTTGTAACCGTTTCCCTGAACAGCGACTTTTACGGCTTCCCTGCCGTTCTTTTTGGCTATCTCGTCCAATGCCTCATTCAGCCGTTTTTGTTTTTCTCTGTCAATGGGATCGAACAAATCTGCCGTTGAATATTCTTCCGGTATTATATCCGCTAATACTACCCCTGCCCGTTTATATTCCATGTCTGGCATATAGATGGAATCAAGAGCTTTGCGGCAATAGCCGATTATCTCCGCTATATCAGCCGTATAAAATGATAAGGGGATAATCTTGGATGGTTTATATACTTCATCCTTGAAGCGGTTGGTTTGCAGGAATATATAAATTCCTTTTGTTACAGATTTTTGTTTCCTCAGCTTACTGACGCTTAAGGATGCCAAAGAGGCTACCGCTTCCAACAGATTGTTGTATTCGGTTATAGGCTGTCCGAAACTGCGGGAAGTGCATATTTGCTGCTTTTCCGTTTCAAGGTCATCTTTTCCGATACAGGGTATTCCCTGTAACTCCATCCAGGTGCGCTCCCCGATGACAGACATCTTACGTCTTACCCACGAACGGCTTTTTTGAGTAAAGTCATAGGCAGTTTTTATACTGTGGTATTCCAATGTGCGTGCATAATTACGTCCGATACCCCATACTTCGCCTATTGCTATTTTTTGCAGGGCTTTTATCCGTTTTTCTTCCGTGTCGATAATACAAAGCTGTTTGTAGCCTTTGTATTTCTTGGCAAAATGATTGGCAATCTTGGCTAATGTCTTGGTCGGGGCAACTCCTAATGATACGGGGATACCCGTGCATTTGGTTGTTGTATCTATGATATGCCTGCTATAAACACCCAAATCGCTGATGCCCGACAGATTTAGGAATGCTTCATCCACGGAATACTGTTCAAGTTCAGGGACAAGCCCTGACAGGATGGTCATTACCCTTGCCGACATATCGCCGTACAAGGTGAAGTTGGTCGAATGAACGGCTATATGGTGTTTCTTTACCAAATCCTTAATTTGGAAGAAGGGCACAGCCATTTTTATACCCAATGCTTTGGCTTCGTTACTTCGGGCAATAACACATCCGTCATTGTTGCTGAGCACAACGACAGGACGATTGTTCAGCGAGGGATTGAAAACCCGTTCGCAGGAAACAAAAAAGTTATTGCAGTCGCATAGGGCGTACATTTTGATTATTTAATAGTTTACAACTTTACCGACATGTATTACACCTGCACTATATGCTGTAGACAAAGAGACAGGTGCACCATCCAGATAAAAGGTATTATCCTCATATGTAATATTCCCACCTGCTATTAATGTATAACGTTCACGGTCGTATAGTATATCTGTATTTTCTTCTGATAGCTCTACCAATTCTATATATTCAATAATATCCTTATTCTGCATTTCTTTTATAGGAATAGGCGTATTTTGATCTCCGAATCCCATCTTCAATCCACCTCCGGGCATGCCGAACCAAGGCATTGCCGTTCCTTGAAAAATACGGACTTCATGTGTAATCCTAAATATCCGTTTATCCATCAATTCGAAAGATGGAGGCAGGGATTTATTAGGAAAGGGCTCTTCTATTCTCCAAAAGAACATACCTTGATTCTGCCATTCAGGATTATTCAAATCCTCTAAAGTATTTTTATTCCAATAATGCATATATAGCTGTCCTATCCAAAGCGGAATTGTCGATGATTCCAGTTTTTGAGATAAATTATCAGATATATCCCTAACAACTTTATATAAGCTATTACTCTTTTTTTGAGCCGGGATATTTTCTCCTTTATTGATGGTATATTTATCTGTTGATGCAGGCTCTTCTTTATTTTTCTTTTTTCCAAACCAGTTTTTAAACATTGAAATACTAAATTAAGGTTTTTATCTTTGCTTTTTTATCGAATAAGTTACGATTCCCCAGATCAGGAAATCGTTGTCTTCGGTTACTTTAATCGGTTTATATTGCTCATTGGCAGGAATCAGCCAAACGGCCTCCTTCTCTATTTTGATATGCTTGATGGTAAATTCCCCGTCGATATAGCAGACTGCCATATTCCCATCACGGGGCTCGAGCGATTTGTCGATAATCAGGATATCCCCGTCATAAATACCCGCGTCAACCATACTGTCGCCTTTTACCCGACCATAAAATGTAGCAGCCGGATGCTTTACCAACTCCTTATTCAGGTCGATAGCCAAATCCATGAAGTCCTGAGCGGGAGACGGGAATCCCGCCTTAATGCCTTCGTCCGCTATCGGCAATGCCAATTCTATATTGGTTTCGGCCTTGAATATTTCTATGGTAACCGGTTTATCCATACTTACAAAAATAGGAAATGAATCGGTTAAAATAAGGCTTTGTTGTATTAAAACTTCAGCTATTATAATTTCCTATGTAAGGGCTATCGCCGGATTGATAACAGAAAAATATACCGTACCGAAAGATTATACAAAAAATGGAATACCGGAGGATGCCGATTCCGGGTTAAAGGAAATTTTGAAGGAATTACAATAAGTGTATACTTCGCTATTTTGCAGTTATAGATTTGTTATAATTTCCCTATTTTATGCTGACAGCAAAATAAAGCAGAACAGCTGCATAAAACCATTGCGCAGCTGTTCTGTTTTAATAATAGAAAATTTATTTCACCGGGATGCACAAATCTACTATCCACGGAGCATCTGCATCCTGTGTATCACCCGCACAACTCACATACAGTTCGTAATGATCCCGTGTGTCGCACACATATCCTTTTTCATCAAGCACAGCATATACTTTTTTCCAAGCTTCGCCATATTCGGCCATAGAAACTTCTACCTGCATAACAAAATATTTGCCTCCGCTTATTGTATAGTGTTTCATACCCTCCGCGGGTTCGATGCCGGAAAGATTCTCCAGACAAGCTTCCGAACGTAATTTATCAACAGGAGTGTTCATCGGATCATCATGGTAGATGCCTGCCATTTTAGGAGATGCTGTCCACAGGTTATTGGCTCCGGCCCACGCGGCTAATTTCTCAAATGTTTTTCCTATACCTGAATAATCTCCAAGGTGTGAAATCGCGATTGTTTTAATAGGATTAAGATTCTTTATTTCTGCACTATTTATCTTCATAAGTCTAAATTTTTAATGATTTGTTTTATAATTTCTTTTATTTCAACAGGTTTAATCACTGTTGTCGTATCGGCATTTGCCAATACCCATCTTGCAAGGGCTTCGAGAGAATAAGCCATGTAGGTTTGTTCTATTCGACCGCTTTCCAGCTCTTTTTCTTCCACCAGTCCCATAAAATAGCACCTGTCGGCAAAACGTTTGGATACTTCTCTACTTGTATGCAGGACAACTTCTGTCAAGCACCCCGGATCATCACATCCAAGAAGCGATTCTAATGGCGGATGAATTTTCGTATGTTCATTACCCGTTGTTTGTATACTGTTAATACGGTCAAGCCTGAACATTCGGTATTCTTTCCGCAAATGGCACCATGCCGAAAGATACCAGCGAGGATGCGAATAGCTGATACCCACAGCTTCCAATAACCGTTTGCTCTTATTTTCGTCGGCATTGATGTAGTCGATCTCTATAATCAGCTTATCGTTTATACTGCTCAATATTACCTGCATCAAATTAGGTAAACTTTCGTCGGCATTCCGGCTTCTGTACACCGCGATAGTGGAATCCATATCGTGAAGGTATTTTTTATCCACAGCACGCAATGCGGCTCGTATTTTATCCATTCCCTGGCGAAAGTAGTTGCTGTTCTGGTTATCGGTAAGTTGCTCGATAATTTTTTCGGCGGTAAGGAAAGCCATTGCTTCCTCTTTGGTAAACATAAGAGATGGCAGCCTGTAACCTTCTATCAAAGAATAACCTACACCCGAATTGCCGCATATTGGCACACCTGCTTCCGACAGGGTACGCATATCCCGATAGATAGTGCGCAGACTTACCCCGAAACGTTCTGCCATTTCGGAGGCTTTAACAATCGGTCGCGACTGTAATTGTACTAATAATGCCGATATGCGGTCAATCCGGTTTAAGTCTTTATCCACTCTGCTGTTTTTATTCGATAATCAATGCCCAAGATACGCCGAATTTGTCAATAATTTCAGCATATAGTTTGGCATAAGATGGCTGGCAAAGTTCACATTTTATCTGTCCGCCGACAGCTAATTTAGTATAAATGTCTTTAAATTGTTGTTCCGTATCGCAAAATACAGTGAGTGTATATCCCATAGAGCCAAAGTCGGCTTTTGTACCGGGCATTGTGTCTGCCACGCTGATGGTACAGTCATTAAAGGTGAGGCAGGAATGGATTATTTTGTTTTTGTATTCCGCAGGACATTCCATTTCCTGATATTCTTCGTAACGGTAGATTTCTCCCACAGTTCCGTTGAATACTCCGGCATAAAAGTTTAACGCTTCTTCTGCATTGCCATTGTAGGCTAAATAAGGTTTGATTTTCATGTTTAAATGTTTTTAAATTTAACTACAATGCAAATGTATTATGCAGGGATGACAACAGTATGTCAACAAGTTTTATTATTTCTCCCATGATCGACTTTTTATTGTTTTGAGGTTTTCGATAAAGTATTACCAAATCCTGCGACACTTTCCTGCATTGCATTTATATTCCATTTCAAGAAACAGTCTCGGATAACTAAGCACGAGTAGCGGAAGCTACACTTGCGGAGTAGATTATTGACTTCTAACGATGTCCTTTCCCGTTTCTTCCATAACCATTCCACGTTTATCTCGAAGCCATCCTTGTTCGGTCTATTGTTCATCAGAGCAAAGGTATGATAGTGTTTAGAACATTTATGTTCAGAGCCTTTCAGGTTTCCGCAAAAATCTTCCTCTTTCCTTCGGCGAGCGTATTTATTGACGGAAAAACATCCCTGCTTTAAACACAATACCTTTTGTTGCTCTATGAAACAAAAACGACCGACCTGACGGATGACGCATGAAAAAAAATGTCATAATTATGAGAAACGGAAAAAACATATTGAAACAAAACTCCCTCCCCTTTGGAATCATCATAAAATTTGGTTTGTGGGTAGCAGGGTTTGCATTGTGTGCGTGGTTTGTTACGCAACTGAGTATAAATACATCTGTCGTGTTTGGTGGTGTATTTGCTTATATGGGAATATGCCTTGTGTTTAAGGTAGTGAAGTTTGTACTAAAAGTCATTCTTTCCCTTCTCTCTTTTATCATCATTATCGCATTAGTTCTATTACTCATCTTTTAAAATTACACAGCCATGACTAAATTATATTCCCTATTCGGAGGAACAACAACAGATACAGATGTAAAATCAGTAGAAGTAAACCAAATTGTACAAATGGAAGGCTATTCATACAGCAGGTATGTAGTATATAAAATAACACATAATGATTTCGGGTATCATTACCATTTAATCAACCTCAGAAGCCATGATTTCCACCAATCCGAAATAATCAAACCTTTGAGCCAAAAGTTCGGTATCGGTATGTATTACGATGATAAAAACATCGAGTTTATGACCGAAGAAGAAGTAGCTAAACTCTATGCCAAAGCACAAGCCAAACGGGTGGATGAAATGGAACAGCAAAGAGCCGAAGAAAAGCGCAGGGAAGAAGTTCGGGTTGTCGGTCGTGAATGGTTGAGAAACAATCTCCCAGCCGATGCTAAAGCCATTATTGTAGGTCGTTTGAAACAGGATGAATCCGATTCACAGACAGACTATTTTGCATCCTCTACTCTAAGCAATGTTATATTAGGTTTCTCCAAACATACACGGGATATATTCTCCGAAATGCGTAAACACGCATCCAACTTTGAGGGTACAGCCTACTTAGCCGAATATAACGAAGATTACGAACACAGGGAAAAATATTCAATGGGTGCAGGCTACTATTTAGGAGAAAGTAAGTACCGAGGATGGATAATAGAAAAAGAGCCTATTTATAACCGTGAAAGGACAATCGAGGAATTCGCTTATACAGCAGGCTCTCCCGATGGTATCCATATCAAACTCAATAAATCAGGTAAAGCTAGCAATAATACTAATCTAAACGAATCGGAACAACAACCCACTGCACAAATACAATCTGATAACCTCCAATTTGAGATAGTCGATTATTCAGAGAAAGCTATTGCCCTGTTCGGAGATACCAAGCCAATCAAAGACTTATTATCTGCTATGGGTGGGAAGTTCAATCCAAGATTGGCATACAAGGAAACCAAGAAGGCTGGATGGATATTTTCCAAAACTAAAAGAGAAGAATTAGAAGGAGTATTAAATCTAAATAATAACAACAAATAACTAAAGACATGAAATCAACAGCATATTTTACACGAACCATATTAACGTATTTAGAACAACGGGCAGAAACAGACCCGTTGTTTGCCAAATCGTTCGCAAAGACTGATAAGAACATAGACGACTGTATTACATACATTCTGAATACTGTACAGAAAAGCGGTTGCAACGGTTTTGCCGATGAAGAAATTTATCTGATGGCAACCGATTATTACGAACAGGATAACATCAATATCGGTAAGCCGATAAATGCCCGAACGGTAGTCAACCATGTGGTAATACTCACAGAAGAAGAAAAGGCAGAAGCACGGCAGGAAGCTATCAAGAAATTACAGAACGAAGCCTATACCAAAATGAAACAGCCTGTTAAAAAGGCTAAGAGAGTAGAATTAAATACACAACCCACATTATTTGATTTTTGACCTATGAAACCACAAAATAAATTCCAACAGGCAGTTGTAGAAGCGAGTAAGAAATTACCCTCTATCACACAGGAACAGATACAATGGGGATATCAGAATTGTATCGAGCATATCGGACAGCGAACCACCAAAGGTAAAGTTACCTGTACTGAATGTAACCATGTATTCACAGGCGAAGAAGGAGAACACGAATGCCCTAATTGCAAAGCAAAGCTAAAAGTTCAGACCACTAACAAACGGATATTTAAAGGCTGTGAATACTTGTGTTTCATTACTACATGTCAAGGTTATCAGGTCATCCGCTACCTGATGATAAAATGTACTGCAAAGGTCGGTTCATATCCCGAATACACTCATGCCGAAGTAATGCAACATTGGATTGCACCTGACGGCAGATACTGCACCTTTGCTAAACTGCGTCAGACAATGGGTACAATGTATTACGATTCGTGGATATTCAGCACTCCTTTGGAACTGAGAAGCGAAGTAGATGCTTACAACAGATTGTTCCCGTATTACTACTATCCGAAACAGCAGTTAATACCCGAACTTAAAAGAACAGGCATTAAAAAGCGTCATTTCAATCAAAGACCTTTTGATGTGTACAGGGCATTATTAAAGGATAACCGAATGGAAACCCTGTTAAAATCAGAACAAACACATCTATTTAAAGCGTTCCTAAGCGATACAAGCCGAAAACTCGATAATTACTGGGCATCCATCCGTATCTGTATCCGTAACGGATATCAGATAAAGGATGCTACTCTATGGTTTGACTATATCGATTATTTACGCATGTTCGGAAAAGACCTACATAACGCTAAATATGTATGCCCTGCCAATCTAAATAAAGAACATGACAGATATATGCAGAAGAAAGCAAAAGCCGATGCGCAGAAAGAAGTAGAAAAACTACGGGAAAAAGAAGAATCATTCCGAGAAGCTAAAGCTAAATTCTTCGGACTTGTATTTTCTGACGGACATATACAAGTACGGGTACTTGAAAGTATAGAGGAAATCATATTGGAAGGGAAACTGATGCACCATTGTGTAGGAGGCTACTATTCAAAAGAAGATTCTCTTATTCTTACTGCCTGTATTGACGGAAAGAAAATGGAAACTATTGAAGTGTCACTCTCAAAGCTACAAGTCATACAGAGCCGTGGTGTTTGTAATAAGAATACTGAGTATCATAATCAAATAGTACAGCTTGTAGAGAAAAATATACCTCTTATTGAACAGAGATTAGCAGCATAAAGGAATAATAACAATTAATCTATATTAATAGTAATGGACGATTGGATGCAGTATGCCAAAGACTTGGCGAAAGTAGAACGTGAACTAAAGATTGAACATTGGGTATATATTACTTTTGAGATACGACACCAAGACGGACACAGAGAAATTCTGCATAAAATAGACTTGCCTCGTGATATGGTAGACCGATGGCAGTGGTTAATTGAATGGCGAAGGGCAAAACTTGTCTGTAAGTACCCTCGGAAGAAAGTAACCGTTTATCATTGTGCCTACGACAAACGTACAGGATTACAGACTGGCTTTAATTTCCTATTATCGAAAGTTGCTTCTGCAAAGGCACAGATAACAAAGGTTGAGAGGAAGATAGCTGAATATACAACCTATATGACACAGAATGATTTATTCTTCAATACCGAAACGGATGAACCATTACTCAAAGCCAATGCCAAACTGGAACAGAAAAAGAGAAATTATAATGAAGCCTATGCTATTTTACAGGCGGAAGTAGAGAAACATAAAAATAATAAGGATATGTATAAACTATTTGTAGGATTTAAGAAATTAGGTGAGTTTAAAAGTATATTGGAAGCCAAACAGTTTGCCGATAAGTGCGGAGAAACGGGAGTGTTTAATCTGATAGGTCATCTGTATAAGGACAGTTGGTATGTCTTTGAACATCTGAAACCTAAAGAAGATAAAGAGAACAATGATAATGCGGACTGAAAATTTCAGTCCGTTTCTTTTTTCAATGAGCCTGAGCGGATAAAAAAGAAACAAAAAACCGGAGAGGAGAAAGTACCCTTTTATAGTTATGTGGATAGCAGACTTTCTATATCCGGACTTATTCTATTCAACACTGCCGATTAAATTATAATCGCAATGTTGATAGTCATAAACTTCTATTTTGGTTAGTTGAACTCCGACAATCTTATGGCGATACATTTTTTCCACATCGAACAGTTGAAATTTTTCTTTAGACAATTCCATCTTTTTATCCAAAAGTTTAAAATAGATACGTCCGTAAGCCAAAGTGCTTACATATCCGTGTTTATCCATACCTATGCGGCGTTTGTTGCTTTTGCGGGCTTCATCGGGAGCAACAGGCAGGAACTTGCCGAATGAGGGATTGGTAACGATAAATTCATAGTCGCCGTATTTGTGGAAATTCATTTTGGTATCGTGTATATAGGTTAGGGGAAAAGCATTCTTCGCGAAATCGTACTTCCCTATTTCCAAACTGTTTTTGATATAATACGTAGCCGTAAAGTCGAAATTCTTCGCCATGTCTTTCAGCATACGGCCATATTCTTCTTTTACAGCATGAAATTCGAATTCATCTTTACTGCATTTATTGTATAATTCCCAATCTTTCAGTTTGATGAAAAGAAGGATTATTCGGTCGTCGATACTTATTTCATTTACCCGGATGCAAGCAGCCAGAAGAAGGTCATCGCTGAGAAAAACAGCTTTGTCCTTCGAATGATCTACATAACGGCTGATAATCTCGCCTTTGGCAATAGCAAAATCTATCCCGACAAGATATTCTTTAGTGAGTTTGGGACTGTAAGTTCTTATAACCGTGTTTTTATTGCCAAAAGCAGAATTGCCTTCGGGTTGAATAATCTCCCTTACCTGCAAATCTGTATAAGCCAGATTCTCTCTTATATTTATAAATTCTTCTTTCCCGCCTTTATTTACTATCTCCCTGATATATAAATATGGAGCATGTTTTGACGATAAAATACCGATTTTAATCACATCTCCTTTTTTGAGAATATCACCATCAAATGTTTCGTAGGAATCTTGTGCACAAACAGAAGAAAAAGCTACTGTTAAAGATAACAGGGCAAGTAATATTTTTTTCATAAGTCGCTGTTGTTTTCACAAAACTATACAAAATTTATCATTATTGAAAACTGATTTTAACGATTTCAGTTTTCGCATAGAATGAAAAAATGAAATTGTATTTGATTTGTAATTCTTTCCGTAACTTTATTATCTTTGAAAATAAATAAAAATTTTACATGAAAACATCCATATCATTTTTATCCGAAAAAGAAGCAGAATGAATTAGTAGATATAGCAAAAAAGTTTTGAAGATAAAATTTTTGAACATGAGAAAATGGCGGATATAAACAACAATACGGTAGAAGAATGAAAAAAGACAAATCCCTGAAAGATAATTCTGCGAAGAAAGTAGCTGTACTGATAGACGGGGATAATGCCTCTCCGGCTAAACTGAATGATATAACGGGTTTAGCATCCGCTTACGGGGAGGTGATTGTCAAAAGAATTTACGGGGACTGGAGTAGAACAACACTTTCGAGTTGGAAAGAGCCTTCAAGGGAATTTTCTTACCGCTTAATTGAAGCCCTGCCTTATATAAAAGGAAAGAACACTACTGACATTGTGCTTGTGATTGATGCAATGGACTTGTTAAACTCAAAAAATATAGATGTATTCTTCATCGTATCGAGCGACAGCGATTACACACCATTGGCTCAGCGTATTCGGGAGGAAGGGGTAAGCGTAATCGGTTATGGAGAGAGCAAAACCCCGATTGCTTTTATCAATTCCTGCAAAAAATTCATCTATTCCGACCGAGAACCGGAGAAGAATCCTAAAGCCGAAAAGGGAGATACCCCTGCCGTATTGCTTCAAAAGGAAGCCGATCTGTTCGACAAGGCATATGAATCGGCAGCCGACGGAAAGGAAGAGGTAACCCTCTCCCAAATCGGTATGGCGATGAAAAAGATAAAGCCGAAATTCAAAACCGGACGCTATGGATGTAAAACGTTGGGAGCTATCTATGAAAAATTAGATAAGTACGAAGTCATACAGACAGGACAGAAAGGTATCTATAATATGGTAAGAAAAAAGTGAAGTGAATACATTATCATAAGAAGCCTCCGATACTACATCGGAGACTTTTCAAATTTTTAGAAAACTTCAAAGAAAATTGGCTGTACAAACTTTAAAAATCACAGATAATCAGAAGATTCTTCTTCATTCGGGGCAATCAGCCATGAATAAATAATATTTATCCATGTAACTATATACGAAATTACCATTGTCGTTGTCATAGTTCTTCCTCCTCAGTGTTATCCGAATTGAATTGGAAAGAAAGGACACACGAGTTGCCACTGTCATCGAAGAAGTAGATATCTATCGTCTGCTGTTCATCGGAACGAGATGTGTAATAAAAGCTGAATGACTCTTTGGTCAAATCGTAATAGTCATTCGGCAGGAATGGCTCGCTACCACCCATCCGCAGCTCGCCCTCTCCGTCACTTTGGAAATACCGAAATCGGTATGCCGTATTGGTATAATAGCCACTTCGTTCTAACTGACAGCGAATTTCTATTGTTTCTCCGACTTTCAGTTTTTTTGGCACAGGCAAGTAAGTAACCTCGAATTCATAACTTTGGCGAACATCAAAACGATCGCTACAGGCACACGCTATTGCGGCCAGCAATAGCGTAAAGATGATATAAGATGCACATTTTTTCATTTTAAATCTGATTTTTAGTTTTTAGTTTATAATTATCTTGATTCCGATTCCCACCTGCGTATGGAACTTATTAACTTCCGAGCCGAAAAGTATCCGCTCCCTGGCATTGAAGAGCAGGGCGAACCTGTCGGATAAAAAAGTTTCAATTTCGAAAGACACCGCTCCGCCATACAGAAAGTTATCTTCACTGGTAATAGTAGCTCCGTCAAAGAGCAACTCTTTGCCCCAGTTTATCGTTTCGTATCCTCCGACAGCCGAAAGTCCCACCGAGAAAAACAATGTTTTACTCCCGTCCGACAGAAAGTTCAGGTAGTAACCGCCTTCGGCTGTTATCTGGGACAGAGGAATAAACTTATCCTTATACTCATAGTTTTTTTGCAGGTATTCCGCTCCAAATACCCACCGATTTCCATTTTTGGTATAGGCAGATAAGGCGATACCGCCGTAAAACGCTTGCCCGTCTTTCTTCTCCAATGTAAAACCATCGGCAAAACCTCCCGTAACCTGTATGGCTTTCTGCCCCGGCAGGTAACGCTGGGCATGAGCCTGTTCCATACAAAACAGGCTTAGTGAAAAGACCAATGTTATTATTAATACTATTCTGTACATAGATTTTTTTATTTCTAATTTTTAGTTTTTAATTCTTCATTTCACTTTTAGTTCGTTGATTTCTTCGGCTCTCAATAAATCCTCATTCTCAATCACAAAGGACTGATTTCGCCCTCCGTTTTTCTCAAAAAGCTCGATCACCAACTGTTTATCGTTGGGTATGGTAATTTTATCGATTGAGAACACGGTGCGTTCACTTTTATTACCCCCGACAGACGATACGAAGTTGTAAGCTCTGAGCGGATAGATCACCGTTTCCTGAATGGCTGTTTGCTTCATTACTTTCTTATCTACTATTTTCATACGCACAAAATCTACATCGAAGGGCACATTGGATGCGTTTTTGATAGAAGTATGCAGGTAGAGCAAGTTGTTATGCGAATAGATGCCTTTGAGCAGGTATTGGATGCCGAATCGTTTGGAACCGATGTGTTTAACTATCCGCTTGTCGGTATTGTAGACAGCACGGTTTATCAGGTAGACGATGCGGGGTGATTCGCTGCCCAATTCCTTCAGGTAGATGTCCATCGAATTGTTCGGAATGTTGGTTGTAATACCTTCATGCATAAAATCCTTCATCTCGATATTGAGTTTTTCCGGTTCATCGGCAAATTTTACATTGAAGGTGTAATAGCTGCCTTCTTCGGTAATGACCGCCATATTGGTTTCCGTCTCAAAACTGCGGATGGCAGCTTTTACCCGCAGGATGTTCTCAGAAGTGCCCGCTTTTCCTGCGATGATATTGTTTGAGCCTAGGTCTACATAGCGGATAGCTGCAGGAAAGATGATATGTACCGTCTTATTGAAAGTCACTTCCAGACCATATGGCGGTATCATACGGTCAAAGGTGATTTTTTTAGTCAGCCCTTCGTAATAATCCCCGAAAGAGGGTTTCAACATTTGTTGCAAATCTTCCTGCATCTCCTCTGTCGTTTGGTTGATAACAAGAATAGTATCTGTCTGGGCATTAGCTGCGATAGCTACTACCGCCAGCACAAATAGTATGATATATTTTTTCATCGTCTCTGGTTTTAATTCTTAATTTTTAGTTTTTCATTTCTCATTTTCTTAGTTTACTTGTAACTCGTAACTGCCCGCAGGGTGCAGAAATAACATTCGCCGAAGCGAAGGCGAGGTAAACTTGTAACTATTTGGGTATTAACATAATGCGATATCCCGATTTAAGCGTCACCTTTACCTGCCTTATCTTTTTCTGCATATAAGCCGATAAACCCTGTATCGCCCCTTTGGTCAGGTCGGAGGTCAGTTGAGCACCCGTGCTTTCGGTCATGGTAAAACTCGTGCCGACACTGCTTCCCATATTGGCCATGATTTCTTTGGCGGCGTTCATCTCCAATGAGCCGGGAATGTAGATTCCACGCTGCCCGTCTGAGTCGTACACCACCATTTCTACAGAAATAATTGTCCCTTCGTACTCGATAGAGGAAATCTGAATCTCCATCCGTTCGCCCTGCACTTTGGCAACGCCTGTTACAATGGTGTTTTCGGGGATAAGAGTAGTTCCTGCCATGAGTGGTTCGGTCAGCCGCAAGCGGGTACTTTGCCCATCGACTACCGTCTGGTCATCATGGACGATGGCAGCAATGGTATTTCTGGCACTTATCCCGATTTCGCCGCCCATCGTATTGAAGCCCGTATTGCGTGGCTGGTCATACATTTGGTACAACTCTTCACTACCTATTGACTGGGCTAATGCCGAAACCGTCCGGTTCTGTATCTGACGGATAGGGGTAACCTTTGTCTTATTACTACTATTATTGTTGTTCACTGTACCGTTAGCTATCCTTTTGCCTAATCCATCTACGTCCTGTTCAGCCTGTCTTTGAGTTTGCGGCATATACCTGGCTGCCATCTGGTAGGACTTTTCCATCAGTTCCAGTTGTTCATCCACAGCCGACTGCTTATTGTCCTTTTCGTTCATCTTGGCTTCCAGTTCTTCCAGCTTCTTTTTCATTTCTTCCTTTTCCGGGTCGGATTTAGGTTGTTCATAAAAATTGCCCAGTGTACGGTTGATATCCCTGTAGGCGGAGACGGAACTGCCGATAGGTTCTTTTGCCTTATCCTGAATTTTCACGTCCGCTACGGGCTGCTCATCGGGGATAACAATGTTTACTTTGTCTGTACCAGATTCATTTTCCAGCATACTCATATATCCCTGCAAGGACTGCATCCTGTCAGCCTCTTTTTTCTGCATCTGCTCTTTCTCGTATGCCTCTTTCTTATCACCAATAAGCCCGCCTCCATCGGGGTCGGGTATATCGGCATTGAAGCCGATTCCCTGCATTTCTTTGGCCTTTTCCGCATCTGACGGCTTAAATATCAGCCATACGCAACCCACACAGATAATTGCCATTAACGCAAAAATTGCATATTTCTTAAGCTTCTGCTTTTGCTCCGCACTTATTTTTAATCGTTCGCTCATATAACTTTAATCGTTGTTCGTTAATACTTATACTGGAATCCTGTTTCATTTTCTGCTGATGCAGGTCTAACAGGCCTTTCTCAATCTCAGAATCTACAGAATCTATAAAATCATAGTTCCGTTCCGGCTGCCTGATATGCTCCGGTTCCGGCTGCTTTTTCTTTTCACTATCTTTTCCCCAGTTGTATATGGTGGAAAATGTAAAATAGAGGTTGCCAACCGTCAGTATCAGGAGCATCACCACTATTGCCGTTATCCGCTTATCGGGAGTCAGTTCCCCACACAGGTCTTTAAGCCTGTCCTCAAACCAATAGACTAATTCTCTTATTCGCTCTTTCATTATTCTTAATATTTAGCCCCCCTTAGTCCCCCCGAAGGGGGAAACAGGGCCTCCCCCTCGGGGAGGTTGGAGGGGCTCTTATCTGGCCAACACCCTGATATCCTTATTCTCTTTCACCTCGAATCCCTCGATAATAAAACCATGCGGGTTATTATCCGAGCGGACGGAGTTCAACAGGCGGCAATAAGTGACCAAAGAGCGTTCGGTGATATTACTCTCCCGGATAATCATCTGCTTTCCATAAGTAGCCACCTGATAAGGGTAAACATTCAGGTTGCAGACCACACTGTCTATCTGTACCATCTGGTTGATATTGCCGGAGATGACCCTATTATAGTATCCTTTCTCCGATAAATCCTTGTAATGATTGAAAACCGATTTATCGGACAGGAGTAATGCCCTGTTAATATTCGATTCAATGGCATTCTTATCAGGTGACAGCGTAAAGAAGAGTTCGTGGAAACGCCTGACGTGTTCCCGTGCTTCCACAGGACGGTTTTGTGATAAGTCCTGTGAGAGGGCGAGCATCAGCGATTTTCCGTTGTCCAGTACATATATTTTCTGACGTTGTGCTTCTGCAAAGTCGTAGGCGTTGTATATGCTGTACCCTGTAACGATAGTACACATGCACAAAAACACAATGCTGAAAATACGCAGTTGTTTAAAGCTGGTTTCTATGTTTTTTAATGATTTAAATTCCATTTATTCAATGTAAAAATGTGAATATTAGCAAATTCGGAAATAAAACATTTTGGAATCAAGACAATTTGCTAATTTCCGAATCTGCTCATTTTGCTAATTATGAAGGAGTCTTCCTGGAAGCTCTGGATTGTCCTCCGCCCCTTGTGGAATAATTCTGCCCCTGTGGCTGGCTGCCATTGCTACCAACAGAACTGCTACTGCTGCTACCGGAGCTGCCGCCTTCTTTCAGACGTCCGGCAATATTCCCTGCAGCAGCGCCCGCAGCCCCTGCGGCAATAGCACCACCTTTGGTCACCGTTTGGTTTAC